>NZ_FNQT01000001.1:660397-1260397 GCF_900107665.1 Haloplanus vescus | reverse complement strand
TGAAGATGACCGCCGGCTGGCGCTCCTCGGCGAGTTCGAAGAGGTCACGGACCAGCCGCGACCCCTCGCCGATGAACTTGCGGACGAGCTCGGAGCCGGCCATCTTGATGAAGGTGGCGTCGGTTTCGTTGGCGACGGCCTTCGCGAGCATCGTCTTCCCCGTTCCCGGCGGCCCGTGAAGGAGGACGCCGGACGGCGGGTCGACGCCGACTTCCTCGAACAGTTCCGGCGTCAGGAGGGGGTCCTCGACGGCCTCGCGGACCTCGCGTATCTGCTCGTCGATGCCGCCGATGTCGTCGTAGGTGACGGTCGGCGACTCCTCGACTTCCATGGCTTGTGCCCGCGAGTCAGTCTCGTCGTCGAGGATGGTCTGGACGCCGAAGGAGTCGTTGACGGCGACGCGGTCGCCCGCCGACAGCTCCTTTCGGATGCGCGGCGAGGGCTCCGTCAGGACCTCCTGGTTGTTGCCGTGCTGTTTGATTATCGTCCCGTCGTCGGTGACCTCTTCGACGGTGGCGATGTACAGCGACGAGGTCTTCAGCACCTCGTTGCGCCGCTTGAGGTGGTCGACTTCCTCCATGAGTTCTTCGCGGCGGTCGTCGGTCTCGTCGAGACGCTCCGCGAGTTCTTCGTTGACCCGAACCATCCGCTCGTAGTGCTGTCGGATGGCGTCGAGACGTTCCGCGTCGGACATCTCCGGATCGAGATCCAACCGCGGACGGTCCGGCAGCGACGGACTCCGTGACATTGGTTGGCTTCGCTAGGGGGCGGGCGTAAATGTGCCTTTGGGTCGTGTGCCGTTCGCACCCGGCCAATCACCGGCGAGATTCGCCGCGAGCGTCCGCTCAGAGCAGCGTTTCCATCTCGTCGAGATACGTCCCGTAGACGGCGAGGGCGTCCTCGATGGGTCCGGCCGTCGTCATGTCGACGCCCGCCGTCTGCAACACGTCGACTGGGTAGGCGCTGCCGCCCATCTCCAGCGCATCGCGGTAGTCCGCCGCGGCCGCGTCGCCCTCGTCGAGAATGCGGTCGACGATGGCCGTCGCCGCGCTGATGCCCGTGCTGTACTGGTAGACGTAGTAGCCCATGTAGAAGTGGGGAATCCGCATCCACTCGCGGGGGATTCGGTCGTCGACCACCGCTGGCTCGTAGTACGTCTCCTTCAGTTCGCCGTAGATGTCGTCGAAGCGGTCGGGCGTGAGCGCACCGCCGTCCTCGACGATTTCGTGAATCTGCAGCTCGAAGTCGGCGAACATGGTCTGGCGAAAGAGCGTCGACCGGAACCGCTCCAGATACTCGTCGAGGACGTGCCGGCGGAGGCGTTCGTCCTCGACCGTCTCCAGCAGATGGTGGGTCAACAGCGTCTCGTTGACCGTGCTCGCCACCTCCGCGACGAAGATGTCGTAACTGCTGTACTGCCACGGCTGGGCCTCGTTGGTCAGCTCCGAGTGCATCGAGTGCCCGAGTTCGTGCGCCAGCGTGAACATCGAGGCCACGTCGTCTTGGTAGTTCAGCAGGATGAACGGTTGGGTGTCGTAGGTCCCCGCCGAGAACGCCCCCGACCGCTTGCCTCGGTTCTCGTAGACGTCGACCCACCGCGAGTCGAGGCCCTCGGCCATGCGCTCCTGATAGGCGTCGCCGAGCGGTGCGACCGCCTCGGTGACGTACTCCACCGCCTGCTCGTAGGGGATTTCGGGCGGTTCGCCCTCGGCCATCGACGCGTAGAGGTCCCACATCTGCAGGTCGTCGACGCCGAGTGCGTCCGCTTTCAGTTCCGCGTGTCGGTGGAGATAGTCGAGGTTGTCCCGCACCGTTTCGAGGAGGTTGTCGTACACCGAGCTCGGGACGTTCGGGCCGTCGAGCGCCGCCTCCCGCGCCGTCTCGTAGTTGCGCGCTCGGGCGAGTTTCACGTCCGACGTGACGCTCTTTTTGAGCGACGTGCCCACGCTGTTTCGCACGTCTGCCCACCGATCGTAGAAGGCCTCGTGGACCTCCTGTCGGAACTCGCGGTTCGGGTGTTTCTGGAGTTTCGTGAAGTTGCCCAGCGAGATTTCGATATCGTCGCCGTCGGGGTCCTCCACCGTCGGGAACTCCATGTCCGCGTTCGAGAGCATGCTGTACACGTCGCTCGCGGCGTCGGTCACCTCCGAGAGGTCGGCCAGCAGCTCCTCGATTTCCTTCGAGCGCGTGTGCGGTTTCTGCCGGAGCACGTCGTCGAAGTAGTGTTCGTACTCGGCGAGAGCGGGTTCCTCCTCGACGAACGCCTTGAGCTCCGCCTCGTCGAGTTCCTGTAGTTCGGGTTCGATGTAACTCGCCGCGCTGCGCGCGTCGGCCGCGAGCGACTCCGCCCGCGCCGACATGGCCTGATACTCCTGGTTGCGAGTGTCCTCGCTGCTCCGCAGGCTGGCGTACGTCGAGACGACGGACACGTCGCGCAACAGGTCCTCGTGAAGGTTCAGCAGTTCGAGGAGCACCTCGGGGCTCTCCGTCACTCGGCCCTCGTACGCGGCGAGGTCGTCGACTCGCTCGCGGACGTCTTCGAAGGCGTCCTCCCAGTCCTCGTCGCTCTCGAAGATGCTCTCCAGCGCCCACTTGTCCTCGGCGTCTATCTCACTGCGTTCGGGAACCGAACTCATCGGCGGACTTTGGACGGGCGGTGCCGTAAGGGTTAGTACTCGCCGCACGTCGGGGCCGCCCGACCACAAAGCTACTTGTCGCTCCCTTTGAAGGCCCTACCTACGGCGATGGCCGATTCGAACTCCGCGGCTCCGGACGGGAGTCACGACGACGACGTGCTTGCCGACAAGCTATCCACCGACGAGGTGTATCAGCGCGTGGTCGCCGATGCCGACCATGAAATCACCTCGGGGACGCGCGAGCTGTTCTTCAGCGCGCTGGCCGCGGGTTTTGCAATCACCGTCACCTTCCTGCTGTACGCCTCCGTCACGGCGACGACCGACTCCAAGTTCGTCGGCGTCCTGCTCTACCCCCTTGGATTCATCTACATCATCATCGGCGGCTACCAGCTGTATACGGAGAACACGCTCCCACCGGTGGCGCTGACGCTGGAGCGACTGGTGTCGATTCCCACGCTCGTCCGGCACTGGCTGGTCGTCCTCGCCGGCAATTTCCTCGGTGGCGGCCTCGGCGCCGTCGCTCTCGCGTACGGCGGCGTGTTCGACGACACCACCGCGACGGTCGCGGCCGAGTTCGCACAGAAGGGCATCGCCACACCCGCGACTGACCTGTTCGTCAAGGCTGCCTTCGCGGGCCTCATCGTCGCCGGCGTCGTCTGGATCAACTTCGCCGCCCGCGACACCGTCTCCCGACTGGCCGTCGTCTATCTCGCCTTCCTCGCCATCCCGATGGGGAACCTGTTCCACGTCGTCGTCTCCTTCACCGAGGTGGTCTATCTGGCGCTGGTGTCGGGCGTCAATCCCGGCCCCGCACTGCTCGAATTCGTGTTGCCCGTCCTGGTCGGCAACACCCTCGGCGGCATCCTGTTGGTGACGGTCGTCAACTACTACCAAACCTCCGACCGCCGGTTGGAGATAGACCGCTTCCAGAACGTCCGCCGCCTCTCCATTCGGGAGTGGTTGCTGGGGTCGCTCGCCGGGCGGTCGTACGTCCCCGTCATCGACACCGTCGAGGACATCGTCCGCGACCCCGAGGCCTACCGCATCCTGATCCCCATCGCCAACCCCCGGACCGAGACCGGCGTGGTCAAGCTGGCCTGCCAACTGGCCAGTAGCCATGAGAAAGGGACAGTCCACGTCGTCCACGTCGTGCAGGCGCCGCGCCGGTGGGCGCCGGACGCCGACGCGGCCCAGCGGGACCGAATCCGAAACGAGTCCGAACGCCTCCTCGAGGACACCCGACAGATCGGCACCACCTACGACGTGTCCTTCGAGACGTCGACGGTCGTCACGCCGCGGTCCTTCGAGGAAGTGTTCTCGCTCGCCCGCCGGACCAATCCCAATCTGGTCGTGATGGACTGGGACCGCGAGGGCCTGTGGAGTTCGGCCCGCGCGGAGCGCCCCCTCGACGAGTTGACCAACCGACTCCCCTGTGACTTCCTCGTCGTCAACGACCGCGGACTCGACACGTCGAAGATTCTGCTGCCGACCGCGGGCGGCCCCGACTCCGACCTGAACGCCGCGGTCGCTCGCGCCCTCCAGCAGGTCGCGAGCGCGGAGGTCGAGTTACTCCACGTCGTCGCCGACGAGGCCGATCACCGGGCGGGCGAGGCCTTCCTCCGGAACTGGGCAGACACGCACGACCTGACGGACGTGACTGTCACCGTCGACTCGGGCGACGTGGAACCGGCAATCGCCCGCGCAGCCACCGACAGCACGATGCTCATGCTCGGGGCGACCGAACAGGGTCTGCTCTCGCGCTTGGTCCAGAACTCGCTCCACTTGGACGTCATCAACGACGTGGACTGCTCGGTGCTGTTGGCCGAACGTCCCTCCCGGCGCTCGGTCTGGGAGCGACTGTTCGGGTCGCCCTCGCGGGACCGACGCCCTGCGCGGGCGTTCCGGGACCGCGTCGAATCGCCCACCGACGACGAGTGACGGTCGGTGAGAAGCTTTTCGACGCTCCCGCACTCAGGAGGGGGTATGCCCGATATCTCCGACCGCACGGTCGCCCGCGTCCGGGCCGTCGTGGTCGCCCTCCTCGTGGCTGGCATCGGCCTCGCTACCGGCCTCGTCCTCGTCTTCGGTCTCTCGGTAGCTCTCGCCCTCCTCGGCGTCGACCCCTCACCGTTCGTCCTCCTCGTCGTCTCCCTCGTCTCGATTCAGGGGGTCGCGTTCGGCGGTGTCGCCCTCCTATATCTCCGTTTCCGGGGCCGTTCACTCGGGAGCGTCGGGCTCCGACTCCCGTCGCTCCGTGACCTCCTGTTCGCCGTCGGCGGGTACGTGGCGGCGTTCGTCGCCGCCATCTCCGGGGCTATCGTCATCAGCATCACCGGTGCGCCCGCCGGCGAGAACCAAGTGTCGCAGTTCGCCAGTTCCGACCCCTCGGTCCTGCTCTGGCTCGTCCCCGCCTCGTTTCTGCTCATCGGCCCCGGCGAGGAACTGCTCTTCCGGGGCATCGTTCAGGGTCGCCTGCGCGAGACGTTCGACCGGGTGCCGGGCGTCGTCCTCGCGAGCGCCCTCTTCGCCGCCATCCACTACCTCGCGCTCACCGGCGGCGCAGGCGGGCGTCTCGTGACGATTACCATCCTCTTCTTCCCGGCGCTCGTCTTCGGGACCGTCTACGAACTGTCCGAGAACCTCGTCGTCCCGTCGCTGGTCCACGGCGCCTACAACGCGACGCTCTTCGCCCTCGCGTACGTCGCCATTCGCCTCTCGGAATCGGGGATGGCGCCCAGCGGCACCGAGGCGTCACAGGCCCTCCTCGCCTTGCTGTAGGCGGAACGGAACCCTTACCGCGGCGCCCGCGAAAGCCGGTGGTATGCGCGAGCACTTCGAAGTGCGACACGGCGACGCCCTCGGCCGAATCGGGGCATTGACCGTGCCGCGCGCCGGTCGGACCGTCGAGACGCCGGCGCTGCTCCCCGTGATCAACCCAAATCTCGAGACGGTGGCGCCTGCTCGCCTCGAAGCCGAGTTCGGCGCCGAGATTCTCATCACCAACTCCTACATCATCCGCAGCACCGACGACCTGCGCGAACGCGCCCTCGACGAGGGACTGCACGATATGCTCGACTTCTCGGGCGCCATCGTCACCGACTCCGGGTCGTTCCAACTCGCCGAGTACGGCGACATCGACGTGACGACCCGCGAGATTCTGGAGTTCCAACACGACATCGGCTCGGACGTGGCCACGCCCGTCGACGTGCCGACGCCGCCCGATGTCTCCCGCGAACAGGCCGAAGCCGACCTCGAAACCACGGAACAGGCCCTCGCCGACGCCGCCGCCGTCGACACCGGCGAGATGCTGGTCAACGCCCCGGTGCAGGGGTCGACACACCTCGACCTGCGCGAGGCGGCCGCCCGCCACGCCGACGCCACCGACCTCGACGTGTTCCCCGTCGGCGCCGTCGTCCCCCTGATGAACGACTACCGATACGACGACGTGGTGGACGTGGTCGCGGCGTCGAAACGCGGCCTCGGCGCCGACGCGCCCGTCCACCTCTTCGGCGCCGGTCACCCCATGATGTTCGCCCTCGCCGTCGCCATGGGGTGTGACCTCTTCGACTCCGCCGCCTACGCCATCTACGCCCGCGACGACCGCTATCTCACCGTCCGCGGCACGAAACACCTCGAAGACATCGAGTACTTCCCCTGCGAGTGCCCGGTCTGTTCCGCGCACTCGCCGGCCGAGATTCGCGCCGCGGACGACGGAGAGCGCGAACGCCTCCTCGCCGAACACAACCTCCACGTCTCCTACGGCGAACTCCGTCGCATCAAGCAGGCCATCCGCGACGGTTCCCTCCTCGAACTCGTCGAGACGCGCGCCCGCGGCCACCCGTCGATGCTCGACGGCTACCGCGCGCTCCTCGACCACGCCCGACAGATCGAACGCCACGACCCGGCCTCGAAGGGGTCCTTCTTCTACTGCTCCGCCGAGAGCGCGCGCCGGCCCGAGGTAGTCCGCCACCACGACCGACTCGCCCGACTCGACACCCCCGACAGCCTCCTGTTGACCGAGGGGAACGCGCCCTCCGGCGACCGGTTCGACGCCGCGTGGCGCCTCCTCCCACCCTTTGGCCCCGTGCCGCGGGCGCTCTCGGAGACGTATCCATTCACCGCCGAACTCCCCGACCGAACGGACGACGCGGCCTGCGAGGCGGCCGCGCGCGGCGTCGCCGAACTCGTCGCCGCCAACCCCGAGACGGACGTGACCGTCTCCCACGACGACTGGCCGGCGTCGGCGCTCGGGATGTTGCCCGCCTCGGTGACCGTCGAACCACTGGGCGCGCGCCCGGACCGCGTCGAGTGATCCTGTCGGCTGTAACTCAATACAGACAGTCGGCACCCCGGAGTGCCGACTGTCTTGCAGCAGTGACAGCCAACAGTATGAGCCATCCCCGACCGCCGTGGTACCACGACTCTCGGAACCGTTATCCCTCTACCGGGTGTACAATTGTTTGCAATGGCAAACGGTAAGGTTGATTTCTTCAACGACACAGGCGGCTACGGATTTATCGAGACTGACGACGCAGACGACGACGTGTTCTTCCACATGGAGGACGTTGGCGGTCCGGACCTCGAAGAGGGCCAGGACGTCGATTTCGATATTGAGGACTCCCCCAAGGGTCCCCGCGCGACGAACCTCGTGCGAAACTAACTCGCAGTAATCACCGACGCCGATTCGGCGTCGACACGACGCGTTTTCCGGACTGACTCCATCCACGACCGACTGGACCGTCCGCTCACTCGTTCACGCCACGCATTCGCTCGCTGAAGTCCCACGAGTACACCCGCTTCGGGTCGAGTTCGACGACGACTTCCTCGCGGTCGGGCGCGAGGAGGCGGTCGGCCAGCGACGAGTCCGTCCCGCCGAGATATCGCTCCAGCAGGCTCCGGAGCACCGCCTTCTCCTCGTCGGGCCCGATGGTCGCGCGGCCGTTCCCCCGGACGCCGCGGTACGGCGGGTCGTTGTCCGACACCTCGAACGCGACGCCGTCGTCGGCGCGGAGATACTCGACCACGTTCGCGTTTGCCGAGGTGGCACAGACCAGTCGCTCGGCGTCGGCGTCGAAGCGATACCAGAGCGAGAGCATCCAGAGGCCGCCTGCGGGCGTCCGACAGGCGAGTCTGATGGGGACCCGCGCGTCAGCCAAGTACGCCGCCACGCCCGCGCGGTCCCACTCGCCGGTGTACTCGGGCATGGGGCGCGTTGGGACGCGAACGGCTAAAATCCGCGGCCCGGCTCAGGTTGGATGAACCACGTCCCGACAGTCGGGACACTCCGCGTACGCCGCCGGGCCGTCGGTGGTGTCGTACTCGATGAGGAGCGAATGCCGAGAGATGTCCGTATGGCAGTTCGGGCAGTCGCCGAGTGTCGGTGATTGAGACGGCATGGGGAAACTGAGCGTGTGGGAGCACCGCGCTCCACTTCCCCGTAGCACCCGGAGATACATATACCGTCGCCGACCGTGGTGAAAGTGAAACTGGACGGTGCGCGCCGCCGAACGCTTTTACTGTGGCGCTGACAATTCGCTCGCACGATGTTGCCCCTCCAGTTCGCCGTCCCCGGCGCTATCGAGATTCTGGTGCTGCTCCTCGTGTTCGGCCTGTCGTTCGTCGTCCCCCTCGCCGTCTCCGTCCTCGTCTATCGAGACGCGAAGGGTCGGGGGAGTCGTCACGCCCTCGCGTGGGCCGTGGGCGCCTTCCTCGGCAGTCTCGTCGTCTGGGTGCTCTACTACGTCGTGCGCGACGAGGTGGGCACCCGGTCGATGTGAGGCGGGAACGAAACGTAGTTCCGCGCCGCCCGCCACGACACCCCATGACCGAGTACTTCGAGATTCACGCGCGCGACGGGGCCGCCCGCCTTGGCGAACTCCGCCTGCGCGAGTCCGTGACGACGCCCGCCCTCGCCGACGACAGTGTCGTCGACGGCGGGAGCCTGTGGGCCGCCGACCGCGACGTGCCCGAGGGAAGCGACGACGAGTTGACGGTCCTCCCCCACCGCTCGTTCCCGGCGGGGACGGACCCGACCGTACAGGACTCCTTCGACGCCGACATTCCGGACGTAGACTACCCGTCCGCCGCCGTCGTCACCGGCGACACCGCAGGCGAGTTCGGCTGTGACGCGTACGTCCTCTCGACGGCGTCGGGCGTCGTCGGCCACGGCGAATCGTTCCGGGACGAGATCATCGCCGTCCGCGAGGCGATTCCCGCCGACACCGCACTCTATCTCTCCGGCGTCGCGACGCCCGCGAACGTCGCCTCCCTCGTCGCCGCGGGCGTCGACCTCGTCGACACCAAACTCGCCCGCGTGAAGGGCCGACAGGGCCGCTATCTCACCACCGAGGGCGAATACCACCTCGACGAACTCGCCGAACTCCCCGGCGCCTTCCCCTCCGACCCGCCGCGCGACGAGTTCACCCGCGAGGACTGCGTCGAACACAACGTCGCGGCGCTGGAGTCGGCGCTCGCGACGGCCCGCACCCGGATTCGACGGGGGCGACTCCGCGACTATCTGGAGGGCCAAGCCCGCCACGAGAACTGGCTGACCGCCACCTTCCGCGAGTTCGACCAGGAGTACCGCTACCTCGAACGGCGGACGCCCGTGATTCGCGACGCCGAGATTAGCGCGGCGAGCGAGGACACCCTCAACCGCGTCGAGATTCAGCGCTTCGCCGACCGGGTGACGACCCGCTACCGGAACCGGTTCGCCAACCCCCTCGTTCTCGTCCCGTGTTCGGCGCGCAAGCCCTACAGCGACTCCCAGAGCCACGCCCAGTTCCACCGCGCCATCAACTACCGCGGCCACCTCGCGTCGATGACCTCACCCATCGGCGTCGTCCCCCAAGAGCTGGAGTGTACGTACCCGGCCCAGCACTACGACGCCGTCGTCACCGGCGACTGGACGGAGGGCGAGAAGACGTTCGTCGCCGAGGTGCTCCGGCGCTATCTCGAACGCAACGACTACCCGCGGGTCATCGCCCACGTCCCCGGCGAGGGCTACCGTGACATCTGCGAACGCGTGGCCGCCGAGGTGGACGTGCCCTTTGAGTACACCGTCGAGGACCACCCGACCACCTCGGAGTCGCTGTCGAACCTTTCGGCCGCCCTCGCTGGCGAACTCAAGTTCTCGAAGCGAGAGCGCCAGCACAACACGGTTCGCGCCATCGCTGACTACCAGTTCGGCGCCGGCGCGGGCGACGACCTGTTCCCGGACCTGCAGACGACGAGTCGCCACCCCAAACTGCAGGTCCGCGACGGCGACGGCACCCAACTCGCGGCGCAGGTCCCGCAGTACGGCGTGCTCTCCTTTACGCTCGAAGGCGCTCGCCACTGGGCGGCAAGCGACGCGCCGACCAAGCGCGTCGAAATCGACTCCTTCGTCCCCCACGGGAGCGTGTTGGCGCCGGGCGTCGTCGACGCGAGCGACGACATCCGCGTCGGCGATGAAGTCGTCGTCGAGGGACCGGTCGCGTTCGGTGTCGGCCGGGCCGAGATGAACGGCCCGGAGATGAGCGAAAGTTCCCGCGGCGTCGCCGTACAGGTGCGACACGTGGAGGACAACGCTTAACACGGTTTCCCGACTACGTGTGTCGATGTCAACGCCCGTCCGGCGCGACGTGATTCGGGTCGACCTCTCGGCCGGTCGCGTCTCGCGAGAACGAATCCCCGCCGACTGGCGCCGCGACTTCCTCGGGGGCAAGGGACTCGGCGCCCGCTATCTCTACGACGAACTCGACGCCGGGGCCGACCCGCTCGGCCCGGACAACCGCCTTGCGCTCCTCCTCGGTCCGCTCTCGGGCTATCTCCCCGGCGAGTCGCGCTTCGCCGCCGTCACCAAATCGCCGCTGACCGGCGCCTTCCTCGACTCCTACAGCGGCGGCTCGTTCGCCGACGCCCTCGCTGGCGCCCTCCCCGACGCGATGGGGTTGGTGATTCAGGGCACCGCCGACGACCCGGTCGTACTCACCGTCCGCGACGGCGAGGCGTCGCTCTCGCCCGCCGGCGACCTCTGGGGCGCCGACACCGCCGCCGTCGACGACGCCCTCGACGGCGCCGTCGCCTGCGTCGGCCCTGCGGGCGAACGCGAGGTTGCGTACGCCACCATCGCCTCCGACGGCGGCGACCACCACGCGGGCCGCGGCGGCGCCGGCGCCGTCATGGGTGCCAAGCGACTGAAGGCCGTCGCCGTCCACGGCACGCCACCGGAACCGACGGGCGAACTCGCGGACCTCCAAGCCCGGTACACCGACGCCTACCGCGACGACGACACCGGTCGCTGGCAGGCCGCTGGCGAGACTGTCGAGAGCGTCGACTTCGCCAACGAGGTGGGCGTCCTCTCGACGCGTGGCTGGCAGGGCGGCACCTTCGACGACGCCGCCGACATCGGCGTCGAGGCCGTCCGCGAGGCGTCGACCGGGCGTGAGAACGAGAGCGACGCCGTCCCCGGTGGCTTCCGCGTCGACACGGACGAGGGCGAGGCGGTCCCCCGCGGCGGCACGCTCATGTCGCTCGGCGCCGGCCTCGGCATCGACGACTTCGACGACGTGGCCCGTCTCGGCGCGACCTGTGACCGATTGGGGATGGACGTCATCAGCGCGGGCAACGCCGTCGCGTGGGCCATGCGCGCCACGGACGCCGACGCCCTCGACACCGACCTCGACTTCGGCGACGCCGACGCTGCGGAGCGACTGCTCGCCGAGATTGCGGCGCGGTCGACGGCCCTCGGCGACACCCTCGCCGACGGCGTGGAGGCCGCCCGCGACCGGTCCGGCGCGAACGCGGTGCCGACGGTGAAGTCGATGGAGCTGCCGGCGTACGACCCGCGGGGCGCGGCGGGGATGGCACTCGCCTACGCCACGAGCGACCGCGGCGGCTGTCACCGCCGCGCCCGCCCCGTCGAGCGCGAAGCGTTCGCCCGCGACGAGTGGTCGACCGCCGACCGCGTCGCCACCGTCGTCGGCGCCCAGAACGTCCGCTCGACGCTCTGGAGCCTCGTCGTCGACGACTTCGCCGGGGAGACGATGTGGCAGGACCTCGGCGCCGAGTGGCTCCAGGCCGTCGACATCGACCACGACCGAGACTCGCTGGCGACGCTCGGCGAGCGCGTCTGGACGCTCGTGCGCCTGTTCAACGCCCGCGAGGGGTTCGACCGCGACGACGACTCCCTGCCCGAGGTGTTCGAGGAGCCGATGCCCGACGGCCCGGCGGCGGGCCGGACCGTCGACCGCGAGGCCTTCGAGGCGATGCTCGACGCCTACTACGACGCCCGCGGGTGGTCGCCCGACGGCCTCCCCACCGCCGTGACCGTCGAGCGATTGGGCCTCCACAGCGTCATCGACGACGAGACACCGCTCGGTGCGGCCCCCGCCGTCACCGACGAGTCGGGTGCCAGGGAGCGTGACCGCCGCCACGACCACGGACGCTGACGAGCCGTGACCGACGACACCACCACCGGGTCGAACCCCGCTCGCCCGCACGACTGTCATCGGTGCGGGCAGACCATCGACCCCGGACACGTCTACGGCGCACTCGACTTGCTCGACGCCGAAGGCGAGCTTCGGGTGCTGCTCTGTCGGTCCTGTTCGGCGGCGCTACGTGACTTCTTGGAGTGAGGAGTGGCCGAGTGCGAGAGCCTTTTACCGCTCGCGGGCCACCCAATCGTATGGACGAATTCGACCTTGGCGTCCCGAAACAGATTCTCGAATCGCTCCCCGACGACGACGAGGCCCGACAGGACATGCAGCGGGCTGTCGCCGGACTCGAGGCCAGACTCAACGAGGCCGTCGAGGCGGCTGAGGACCAGCGCGAGGCAGCCCAGAACGTCGTCAGCGCTCTCGAACGTCTCGAAGACCAGCTCGAACAGTACGACGAGTTCGTCCCCGAACTCCGCGCGTGGGGGCAGTCGCCCATCTACGCCATCGCGTGGCGCAACCTGCAGGCGGACCTCATCATGCAGATTCAGGATGTCGGCTGGGTCGCAGAGCGCATCGACCAGGAGCGCAACTACCAGACTGTCGAAGACGGAATTCGCCTGAGCGACCGGTAACACCGGGTCGTGCCGCGTCACTTTTCACTCTCGGCTTCCTCAAGAATAGGTATGCATCTGAACTTGCGATTTTTCGCGACGTTCCGCGAAGCCGTCGGCCAGAAGACGCTCGAACACGAGTTCGAGGATGGCGCGACGGTCGGAAACGTCCTTTCGACGCTCGAATCCGAGTATGAGGGACTCGAGGGCCAAATCCTGACCGAGGACGGCGACCTGCAGCCGAACCTCAACATCCTGAAAAACGGTCGCGAGGTCCTGCACATGGAGGGCACCGAGACGCTGATGGAAGACGACGACACGCTGTCGATATTCCCGCCGGTGGCAGGAGGAGCATGACCGACGACGACTGGGTCACCCGAGAGCGCTCCTTCCGGGGCATCTCGAAGCGACTGGCGATCAAGTATCTCGGAAACCTCGGCGCCGAGCAGGTCAGCGACGACCGAGTCGAGGCCGAGGACTGGGCCGCCGACCTGTCGACACAGACCGTCAGCATCGGCCCGTCGACGACGCTGACGCAGGTCGACCTGGATTTCGAGGGCGACCCCGAGGCGTTGGACCCGCTCATCGAGCGGTTCGCCCAGAAGGCGATGCGCGCCGGTGGGTGAGCGTGTCGGGCGCGCCGGAATCGCCCATCGACGGGCAAGTGTTCATGCTCGCCGCCGCGAAGGCGAGTGTCGCACCCAGCAAGCTATCTGACCTGCTGTCTCGGGTGCAGGCCGACGTCGGGGGCCGGCTCGACGTCTACCGTCGCGACTTCGAGCGCGTCGCCCAGCAGGACGACCGCGAGGTGTTTCTCGTCCCGACCGGTCACTGGGAACAGATTGCCGACCGACTCGACTTCGGCGAGCGAGAGCGGAAGGCCGTCGCTCGCGCGCACGCCGAACAGCTCCGCAGCATCGGCTCCGACACCGGCCGGAACGACGAGTTCGAGACGGCGCTCGAAATCCGCGAAGCCGTCGTCGTCGGGACGTAACGGCACCGACGCCCCGAGCGCCCGCGGTCAGTCGTCGTTCGCCGGCGGCGTCTCCTCCTCCGTGGAGATGGGGTCGCGTTCCTCCTCGCTGAACCCCGCCGAGGACTCCATCCGTCGTCGCGCCTCGGGGTCGAACTCCGCTTCGATGTCTTGGTACTTGCTGACGAAGGAGAGTTCGTGGTGGCTCTCCGTCGGGTGGCCGAGATACCGCTCTTCGAGGTCGAACTGCGCTCGTTCGTCCGTCTCCGCGAGGGCCTTGAAGTCCTCGTAGACGGCGTGGGCGCCCGAGTGGAGCCCGAACAGGGTGATGAAGATGTACTTGTAGCCGAGGTCGCCGAGTTCCGAGAACGTCAGCGGGTCGTCTTCCTCGGACCACGCGAACGACGACGAGTAGTTGAACGCCAGATCGAGGTCCGGGTGGGTCTCGTGGATGGTCTCGGCGTACTCGACTGCGTCCTCGCGGGAGGGGTCGGGCATCTCCGGCCAGACGAGGTCGACGCCCGCGTCGGCGTAGATGCGCCCGCGTTCGAGGTGTTCCTCCCAGTCGCCGTTGGCGGAGCCGTAGGCGTCCGTGCGGGCGATGATGACGGTGTCCTCGCACTGCTTGGCGTCGACGGCGGCGCGGAAGCGGGCCTCCGCCTCCTCGCGGGAGACGATTTGCTTGCCCGCGATGTGACCACAGCGCTTGGGCGTCGTCTGGTCCTCGATGTGAATCGCCGCGACGCCCGCCTTCTCGTACTCGCGGACCGCGCGGCGGACGTTGTGAATCCCGCCGTAGCCGGTGTCACAGTCGGCGATGACGGGCAGGGTCGTCGCCTCCGCGATGCGCTTTGCGTTCTCGACCATCTCGGTCATCGTCACCATCTCCAGGTCGGGGAAGCCGAACTGGCCGAGAACCGTCGAGTAACCGCTCATGTAGACGGCGTCGTGGCCGGTCATCTCCGCTAGGCGCGCGTCGAGGGCGTGATAGAGGCCGGGCGCGAAGACGAACTGTTGGTCTGCCAGTTGCTCCCGGAACTGGACCGCCGCCGGGTTGTCGATGTCGCGCGTGACGGTGTCGGTGTCGAGGTCCTCCGGCGTCATCGTCGCTTCTCGGTTCGATACCGAATATCGGGAACGAGTGGCGCTTCCTGTGTCTGTTCGTCGTCGTACCCTCGCAGCGTCGCGCGGTCCGTCGGCGGCCGGCGGGCCGCGGGGCGTCGCTCGTCCCGTCGTCCGCCGTCGGTTCTCGTGGTGTCGCCTCGGCCGATGTCGGGGACGAGGGGAGCTTGCTGTGCTAGTTCGTCGTCGGGTCGGGTCGTGGGTTCCATGGTGTGAGTGTCGGGTCGGTCGTCGGTCGTCGGGCGGTGCGGGCCGTCTCCGCGAGAGAGCGTACGTGCATTGCAACCGGACCCAGGATTGGGAGGTAAATAAACATAATGATTTTTAATGATAATATTTGTTAATGTCATTTAATCACATGGTGTGATACAACCTCACGCTTGCGGACCCCGACTCCACGGGGCTTAATTCCGTCCAGCGCCGATTCCCGGTAGATGGTGGCTGCGATAGAGATCGACGATCTCAGGAAGGAATACGGCGACGTGACGGCACTCGACGGCGTTTCGCTGACGGTGCCCGAGGGGAGTTTCTTCGGCCTCCTCGGTCCGAACGGCGCGGGCAAGACGACGTTCATCAACATCCTCGTCGGCCTCGTTCGCAAGAGCGGCGGCGAGGCGCGCGTGTTCGGACACGACATCGAGGCGGACTACCGCGAGGCCCGGAACCACATCGGCGTCGCGCCCCAAGAGTTCAACGTCGACCGCTTCTTCCCGATTCGAGAGGTACTAGAGCACAAGGCTGGATACCACGGTATCCCCGCGAGCGAGGCGCGGGAGCGCGCCGACGAGGTGCTGAAACAGGTCGGCATCTACGAGAAACGCGACACCCGCTTCGACTGGCTCTCGGGCGGCATGAAGCGCCGCTTCCTCATCGCCCGTGCGCTCGTCACCCAGCCGGACCTCCTCATCCTCGACGAACCGACCGCCGGCGTCGACGTCCAGCTCCGACACGACCTCTGGGACCTCATCACCGACCTCAACGAGGGAGGGACGACCATCCTTCTCACCACCCACTACATCGAGGAAGCCGAACGCCTCTGTGACGAGGTGGCCATCCTCGACAGCGGACGGGTCGTGACCGTGAGCACCCCCGACGAACTCATGGACAGCGGCACCGACCGCATCACCGTCACCTTCCGCGACCCGATTCAGTCCGTCCCCGACATCACCGTCGGCGACGGCCACATCGAGGCCGTCGACGTCGAAGACGGTCGCCTCGTCGTCGCCGCGTCCCGCGGCGGCGTGGTCGCCCCCGACCTGGTCCGCGAACTCGACGACGCCGGCTACGAAATCGTCGACCTTGACGTGTCCCGCACCTCGCTCGAAGAGGTGTTCGTCGAGATGACGCGACAGGACACCGCCGTTCCGGAGGGGCAAGCGTGAGCCTCGTCGGCCTGAAGACGCTGACCCGCCGGGAGATTCTCCGCTTCGTCAGGCGTCCCTACAACACGTTCCTCCCCCCCATCATCACGAACGCGCTCTACTTCTCCGTGTTCGGCGTCATCCTCGGCAGTCGCATCGGCGCCATCGCGGGCGTGAGCTACATCCAGTTCGTGTTGCCGGGCCTGGTCGTCTTGGGCGCCATCTCCGACGCCTTCGAGAACGCCTCGTTCTCGATTTTCCACGGCCGGTGGAACGATTACATCGACGCCGTCATCGTGACTCCGCTGTCGAATCTCAGCATGGTCTCGGCGTACGTCATCGCGAGCGCCACCCGTGGCGTCCTCACCGCCGTCCTCATCGTCGCTGTCGGACTCGTGTTTACCGCTGTGCCCATCTCTCATCCCCTCTATCTGGTCAGCTTCCTACTGGTCATCACGACGCTGTTCGGCGGCCTCGGCATCATCGGTGGCCTCTGGGCCGACGACTTCGACTACCTGACGGTCATGAACCAGTTCATCCTCCGCCCGCTGGTGTTCTTCGGCGCCGTCTTCTACTCGCTCGACGTGTTGCCGCCGCTCTGGCGCCAGATTTCCCTGCTGAACCCGATGGTCTACATGGTCAACGGCGTCCGCTACGGCATGATCGGCGTCACCGAAATCGACCCGAACGTCTCCCTCGTCGTCCTCTCGGCGACGACGGTGGTCGTCCTCCTCGTCGACTACCTGCTCTTCAAGCGTGGCTACGGCCTGACCGAATAGCCAGAGCCAAGGCCGCCGGCCACGCAGAGCGGCCATGCGCCAGTTCGTCGTCATCGGTCACGACGCCCCCACGACCCCCGACTTCGCGCTCGACGACCTCGCGGGCGCCGCCGGACGCCTCGACGTGCTCTGTCGGTGTGTCAACTCCGCTTTCTTCCTCTCGCACGCGCTCCGGGAGGACGTTCGCGTCCACCTCGTCCTCGGCGACGAGTTCACCGTCACCTTCGACGGCGCCGACCTCCGCCGACTCAACCCCGACGAGCGGAGCACGGCCGCCCTGATTCGCAACGCCCTCGACCGTCGCGAGGACGCCATCGGCCACCAGCCGGTCGAATCGAGTCCCGGCGTCGCCATCCGCCGCCGCGGGTTCGCGGCGACCCTCGACGCCCTCGATGGCTCGCTCGTCCACCTCCACGAGGACGGCACCCCCGTCGTCGACGCCGAACCGCCCACCGACCCCGTGTTCGTCCTCTCGGACCACCACGACTTCACCGACGCTGAGGCGTCGCTCCTCTCTGACCGGGCGGACCTGCGGGTTCGACTCGGGCCGACGGCGCTCCACGCCGACCACGCCATCACCGTCGCGCACAACTACCTGGACACCGACGGCTTCGAGTCGTATTGACCTCTGGCCGGCCGCTGAATCACAACTGTTAAACTCGCCGCAGGTGTTTTTCTCACTGCGGGCCGGTGGGGTAGCTTGGTATCCTTCGGCCTTCGGGTGGCCGTAACCACGATTCAAATTCGTGCCGGCCCATTTTCACCCCACTTCACAACGACGAGCGTTAGCGAGGCGTCTGTAGTGGGTGTGGAATACTGGACGAATTTGAATCAGGGAGCAAATCGAAGATTTGCGACCGTGATTCACGATTCGTGCCGGCCCATTTTCCCCACTTTCAATTCGTCAGCGACAGCCTCGAATCACTCGGTCGGGTCGAACGGCGTCCAGTCGCGAGGCTGGTCTGCCAGTCCACGGGCGCGCAATTCGGGGCCGTCGTCTGCGTCGCGCACGTCGATCCGGCCGTTACAGAACTGCGCCAGCGTGCCGACCGCTCGCTCGTCGTGATTCGAGGGGTCGATGAGCAGGATGCCGAGGCCGTCCACGCTGTCGATGCGGCCGACGAGCGTGTGGACGAACCGCGAGACGGTCTGCAGGTCGTTGAACGTGAGCAGCGTCGACGTGGTGTAGAGGCCGGTCCGCACGCGGTCGATGCCGGCGCGCTGGAAGTCCCGATACACGTCCGAGAAGCGCATCCCGATGCCCGTGAGATCCGAGGGTCCGGAGAGCGGCAGGACGCGAGCGGGCACGCTCTGGTCCTCGTCGCCCACGCAGTCGAGGATGGCCGTGCTGTCGGCCCGCACGTCGAGGCCGACGCGTTTGCACTCCTCGACGATGCGGCTCGACCGCTCGTTCGTCGAGACGATGATAGCGCCTTCGTCCGATTCGCCGGCGAGCATCCGCAGACCGAGTTCGCGCGCGCCGCCGTGAATCGGCCCGGCCACGAGCACCGTCGTCCCCGGGCGGATGTCCGCGAGTGGGAGCGACGCGAAACTGTAGCCCTCAGACATCGCGCTCACCCCCTTTGAGCTGTCGGCGCAACTCCAACTGTTCCATCGCCTCGTCGGCGAGCAACTGGAGGTGGTGACGGTCACGCTCGGAGAACGTCCGGGGCGTGTCGTCGTACACGCAGAACGTCCCGATGTGGTGGCCGTCGGGCGTGGTGAGCGACGCACTCGCGTAGAAGCGGATGTTCGCGGCCGCGAGGCCCTCGTTCCCGCTGAAGCGGGGGTCGTCCTGCGTGTCCTCGAACACGGTCACGTCGTCGTCGAGAATCGCGTAGGTACACACCGTGTCCTCGCGGTCGACTGGGTCGAAGGAGATGCCGTGACACGCGAGGAAGCGCTGCTCGTGGGCGTCGATGAGGCCGATAGCGGACGAGTCGACGTCGAACAGCGCGGTCGCCAGCTCCGCCAGTCGGTCGATAGAGTCGCCGAGTTCCGCGGGGTTCGCGGCGTAGCGTTCGAGCGCGGCCACGCGTGCGCCCTCGTCCTCCGGGAGCGGATACGCCGTCTGCGTCTGGAGCGCGACGCTCTGCTCGACGCGGGCGACGACCTCCGCCCGTGCGTCGGGGTCGTCTTTCGAGACGAATTCGGCCACGACACCGCCGAACTCGCTCGTGTCGATGTCGTCGAGGCCGACCGCCGTGAACAGCACGCACGCGGTGTCCGGCGACAGTTCACGAGCGTCACGCACCAGTTCGAGACCGGTCCCGTCGGGCAGCTCGTACTCGGTGACGAGGGCATCGACGGTGTCCGTCTCGTCGAGAACCCGCCGGGCAGTCGCTGACGACGACGCTGCACGCGTCTCGAAACCCGCCTCGTCGAACGCGTCGACGGTCGCCGTCCGCGCCCGTTCGTCCGGGTCTACACACAGAATCATCCAATCGTCTTGACAGTCCGGCCGGCCGTAATAAATAGCTCGTGCCTCGTGGCCTGACAGGTGAGTCCCCGGACAGCCTTAATGCGCCATCCCCCCTACTCACGCCCGTGGACGCCCCGTTCGAGGTGTTGGGAGTGGCGCCGGACGCGGACGACGCGGCGGTCGACCAGGCGTACCGCCGTCGTGTGATGGAGACCCACCCCGACCAGGGTGGCTCGACCCGCGCGTTCCAGCGAGTCAAGCGGGCCTACGAGACGATTCAGGCCATGCGCGACGGCGAGACGGACGCTCCGGACGCCGGTACCGACGACACACACTACGCCCAGTCCCGCGTCGAGTATCTGAACTACGAGGTGGTCGACGACCGCGGGTGGTCGCTCACCGATGACGGCCTCTTCGACCGTGCGGCGGCGGCCGACCTCGACCCCACCGACTACGGTGCGTTTCTGGTCGAACCGGGCGAGACGCTCCTCGAAGCCGCGGAAAATCGTGGATTCGCGTGGCCCTACGCGTGTCGCGGTGGGGCGTGCGCGAACTGCGCCGTCGCCGTCGTCGAGGGCGAGATGACGGTTCAAATCGACCACGTCCTCTCCCGCGAGCTGACCGAGCGCGGCATCCACCTGTCCTGTCTCGGCGCGCCCTCGACTGCCGAGATGCGCGTCGTCTACAACGTCAAGCACATGCCGGAGCTCGACGACCTTCGCCTCCCGCCGTATCGGTTCGAACGGACGCAGTCCGTGGATTAGTGTCGCCGGACCAGCCCCGCGAGGAGGCTCACGAGTGCGAGCAGCGCCGCGACGACGCCGAATCCAGTCCCGTCTCCCGTCGTCGTAGTCGGCGTCGCCGTGGCCGTCGACGTTGCCGTTGCGGTGGCGGTCGGTTCTGGCGTCGGTGTCGCGGTGGCTGTGGCCGTCGCGGTGGCCGTGGCCGTCGGCGTCGCTGTCGATGTCGCCGTCGGTTCGGCCGTCGGCGTCGCCGTCACGCCCTTCACGCGAACCGTCTCCGTTCTGTTTCCTGCGTCGACGTTGCTCCCAGCCACCATGACGCGGTAGGTGCCCGGTTGGGGTTCACCGAGGTCGACCGTAATTTGCCCCCCGCTCTCGGTGATACGACCGGTGGCCACTTCCGACCCCGACGGCCCTGTGACGGTGACGTCGAGGCGGTCCACCGACGCGAAGTCGTACTGGGCCAGAATCGTCAGCCGATTCAGTCGCTCGGGGGCGATGGATTCGCCGTTGACGCGGAGCGACCGTTCGTCGCGGAGCGTGACCGTCGACACTTCGGGCCGGGTGACACTCAGGTCCGCGCGGATGTCGCTGTCGTTGACGGCGGCGTAGGCGCCGGCTTTCCATCCGTCGAAGTCGGCATTCGTCGGGTCGTTGATGGTGACTCGCTCACCGCTGCTCACGGCTCGGAGCGTTATCGGGTCGGTGCCGATTCGCTCGCCGCCGGAGAGGCGCACCATCGAAATGTTCAGCGTCTCGCTGACGTACACCTGGACTGGTGCTCTCGTCTCGGCCGGTCGGTCGCGCGGTTCGCTCACCGCACCCACGGGGAGGGCGACTGCGCCGACGAGGAGGAGGAGGGCGACGGCGACGAGTGCTGTCGAGTTCGAAATGTGTGTCACTGCGAATATATCATTCGAGAGACTATATAAAGTTACATCTCGAGTCGACCCGCTGCGCTTGAGGCCAGGGTACGCGACTGCTGCGTTCGACACTGTGAACGCACAGAAACGGTGGGGAAGGCTGAATAGGCGTCGCAGCAATCCGGGGGTATGGACTGTCCGCAGTGTGGCGGCACGCTCGACACCTACGCCCTGAGTGATAGCGAGGCGTCCGTCTGTGAGGACTGCGGCTACGTCGGCATCGCGGCAGAGCACCGCGGCGACCCCCGCGCGGTCGAGTCCTGGGACGACGCCCTCCGCCGATTCTATCGCGCACACGGCCGCGACGGTGCGCCGAGCGTCGACCTCCACCCGCCGCTCTCTCGCCCGACGAACGAGCCCTCCGAATCGTGGGACGACGCCCTCCGACGGTTCTACGCGCGACAGGCGGACGGGGACGCGTCCGAAAAAAGCGGGGACACCGACGAGGTGGCCGACGACACCGGCACCGAGGAAACTGACGACGAGGCAGCGTCGGACGACAGCGTCGAGACGGAAGCCGACGCGAGCCAGTAGGCGTCAGTTCTCCGCGCTCGATTCCTGCGCCTGACGGCCCTCGCCGTCTTGCTCTTCCTGTTCTTCGTCGGAGCGGGCCGCGACCAGCGCACCGCGGGCGACGCTGTAGAGCGGTTCGTCGACGCTCTGGACCTCGCTGATGGAGAACGGAATCGAGGCGTCGCGGAGGTGGTCCTCGAACAGTTTCTCGAAGCCGCGGGGGCTGGAGGTGCCGCCGGTGACGACGACGGGCACGTCCAGGTCCTCCTCCACGTCCTCCTCGTCGACTTCGCGGGCGATGTTCTCGATGACGTAGTCAAGCAGGTTCTCGTAGTAGATGGCCAGCGCACCCTCGACGCCGCCCACGTCGGTGCGGAAGTCGAGTTCGAAGTCGTCCTCCTTGATGGAGGTGACCTTGTCGACGGGCGTGCCCGTCGCCTGCGCGGCCTGTTCGTCGATCCAGTCGCCACCGCGGGCGATGGAGAACTTCATGACGGGGACGGCGTAGTACGACAGGCAGACGTTGGTCATGCCCGCGCCGAAGGAGACGCCGAGTCCCGTGAAGTTGTGGTTGGCGAGTTCGGAGTAGATGACCGCCATCCCCTCGTTGATGGGTTCGGTCTCGTAGCCCATGTCACCGAGCATCGACTCCAGCGTCTTCTCGTGATACAGCGTCGAGAGGTCGGAGTCGATGGGGTCCGCCGGACTGGAGAAGTACAGGCGTTCTCCGGGGTGGTTCGGCTGGCCGACCACCTGCTCCGTGATGAGCTTGATCATCGGAATCGCGGACGACTCCTCGGAGGAGAGGATGCCGTGTTGCATCGGGCGGCGCGTCTCCTCGTTGAAGATGTTCGCGAAGTTGAGGGCGTCGTCGCCGACGACGTACACCTTGTCGTCTTTCCGAATGTGGAGGACGTCACTCCGCGACAGCATCTGCTCTGCCATGTCGGAGTACTCGATTTCGACGAAGGAGTTGCGCTGCTGGACGAATACCGTCTCTGCGCCCTCCTGCTGTGCCGAGATGAGGTTCATGGTGCCGACGTCTAGGCCTTTTGCCATACGCGTGTGATACTCCGTAGCCATCATAAACGTTCGCCAAAGTGTCCGACCGCTTACCTAGGTCTGACAGGCGTCAGACACCCGAAATCGGTGGTTCAGAACGTCGAGGACGGCATGCCCCGACGGGAATTATCGCGAAAACAGTCCCTTCGCCCGGTCGACAAATGACTCCTCGTCGTCGGTCGCGATGTCCTCTGCCTCCTGTTGCTGGCGGAGTTCGGTCAGCGCCGCCGTCTGGTTGTCGACGCCCGACGAGGAGTCCGTCTCCTGTTCGCGACCCTGCAGCTTTCGGAGGTTCGAGAGCGCGTCGTCGACGTCGTTCCCGGACGAGCGCACGGTGGTCGCCTCGGCGTTCTCGAACGCCTCCCGGTCCACTTCCACGTCGGTGTCGGTGTTGAGTTCGAGGCGCTTGGTGTTCTTCCGGTTGACGCCACCCCACGACAGGTCGGCATCCTCCATCGCCTCGTCGATATCGCGGCGAACCTGCTCCTCCGAGACGCTCTCGCCCGGGGTGCCGCTCGTCTCGTCTGCAGTCTCGGCCGTGGCGCGCACGTCGGCCGCGCGCTCGCCCGGCGTGGCGCGTTCGACCTGATGGCCGACGAGCGCGGCCCCTGTCGCGCCGACGACGGCCACCAACCCGACGGCGTAGATGGCGACGCCCTGCGCGCTGTAATCGGGGGTTCGCGCCACGTTCCAGTGCCGCGGGTAGGTGGCGACGAACAGGGCGATGGCGACGAGACAGATAGCCAGTCCGCCCACCGAGACGTACGTCATTCGTCGGTCGCCGGGCAGGAGGACGACCATCCCGAGCAACAGAATCGGGAACCCGGCGCTCGCGGCGACCATCGCCACCTCGCGGATTCCCCACGCCGGCGCACCGCCGCCGCTCACGGCCGCCGACAGCAGGAACACGGCGATACCCACCGCACCGAGCGCGATACCGCCGAAAAAGAGGGCGAAGCCGAGATAGACGTCCGTCTCCGTCTCCGGGTCGCCGATGTACCGTTCGTACCACTCGAAGAGGACGTTATCAGGGGTGCCGTCGGTCATCGCGTAGACCTACAGGCTCATCCCACAAGACTGTTGGCGCCCCGTCTGACGCGGGTCTGACGCCGTCTGGGCGCACCCGACACGGTATCCGAAGGCTTATGCTCGAAACCGGACGACGGGCGCAACGATGTCCTCCCGGCTCGGAACCGGCGACGCGCTCGTCGTCCTCGGCTGTCTCTGCTTTCTCACTACCGCCGTCGCCGGCGCGGCCCTGTCCCCGACCGCTCCGGCCGGCGCCACGGCGTCCGACGAGGCACGAACCACTCTCGTCGGCGTCCAGGGCGTCGGCAGCTACCACGACGGCGGCTCCGTTCGCCTCCTCGACGGCGGCGAGGAACAGTGGCGCACCTCGACCGACGGCGTCTACTTCGACGTGACCCGCCTCGACAACGGCTCGGTCCTCGCGGGCTTCATGGCCGACGGCTACCAGAACTGCGGTCCCTACTCCTCCCCCTGTTTCCGGACCGGCTTCCGAATCATCGACCCCGACCCCTCGCCCGAAGTGACTTACGAGTGGTCGTTCCCGGTCCGGAACCGCGTCGCGAGCGAAGTCCACGACGTCGAGCCCCTCCCCGACGGTGGGTTCGTCGTCGCGGACATGGAACACGAGCGAATCGTCGTCGTCGAGGACGGCGAGGTGACGTGGCAGTGGAACGCCAGCACGCGCTATGACCCGCCGGCGGACCCGACGACAACCGACTGGCTCCACATCAACGACGTTGACCGCATCGGTGACGGGCGCTTCCTCGTCTCCGTCCGCAACGCGAACCAGTTGCTCGTCCTCCAGCGCGGCGAGGGGGTCGTCGAGGTAATCAACGCCGACCACGACGACGCCTCGGACGACGACGGCCTCGTCGGCGACCCGAACGTCCTCTACCACCAGCACAACCCGCAGTGGCTCGGTGACGGCGCCGTCCTCGTCGCCGACAGCGAGAACCACCGCGTGGTCGAACTCCACCGCACCGACGACGGCAGTTGGGAACCCGTCTGGGTGCTTCGGGGCGCCGCAGGCCAGCGATTCGACTGGCCGCGCGACGCCGACCGCCTTCCCAACGGCAACACGCTCATCACCGACACGCGCAACGCCCGCCTCGTCGAAATCAACGCCTCTGGCACCGTCGTCTGGGAACACCAGTTCGACTACCGGACCCTGCCCTACGAGGCCGACCGCCTGCCGACCGGCGAACCCGTCGGCGCACCTACCTACGGTGACGCCGGGACGATGACCGCCGCGGGCAGTCAGATACCCGTGCTCACGCCGCTCCTTCGCCTCCTCAGCGCCGCTGTCCGCCTCCCTCTCTGGGTCGGTGAGATTCACCTCTTCCTGACGCTCGTCTCCATCGCCTTCGTCGGGTCGGGGCTCGTCGTCCGGTGGCGCGAGTAACTCGGCCCCCATCCTTTTCACCGCGCTCACCGCACCGCCGGTATGGACGACCTGTCGTGGGAGACGACCGACTCGGCCATCGACTACACCTGTCCCGGTTTCGACGTCCGTCGCGACGAGGTGACCCTACCCGACGGCACCGACACCGACTACCACTACGTCGACGAGACACCCGCCGTCGTCATTCTCCCCTTCACCCCTGACGGCGACGTGGTCGTCATCGAGGAGTGGCGACAGGCCGTCGGGCGCGTCAATCGCGGCCTCCCCGCTGGCTCCGTCGAAGCCGACGACGCCGACCTGACCGTCGCCGCGCGGCGCGAACTCCGCGAGGAGACGGGCTACGAAGCCGGCGAACTCGCCCACCTCTGCACCGTCGAACCGACGAACGGCATCGCCAACTCCGTCCACCATCACTTCGTCGCGCGGAACTGCACGCCCACCGCCGAGACGGACCTCGATTTCAACGAAAGCATCCGCGTCGACACCGCCGACTACGACACTCTTCTCGCCGCTGCCGTCGACGGCGACTTGCGCGACGGGCGGGCGGTGCTCGCGCTCTCACAGTTCGAACTCCGCCGGGCGGCTGGCGTCGAGCCGTCGGCTACGCGGTGACGAAAGAAGAAAGAAATCGGTTGCGAGTGCGGCGTTGTAGGGATTCTCGTAACTGTCAATCGAGTCTCGCCGGACCGTGCCGGCGAGACTCGATGGCGACTTCCGGGAACCCTATTAGTCGTCTGCCGGCGCCTGACCGCCAGAGCCGGAGACGCCCGTGCCCGGACCGATGTCGATGTCGAGGCGTTCGAGCGTGTCGTCGGTGACGACGCCGTCTTCCCAGCCACGGTGGCTGTAGTACTCGTCTTTCATCTCTGCGAGCTCGCAGAGTTCACCCTCGGAGCCGCGCTGGCCCGGGATGGCTTCCTCGTCGCCCTCGACGAAGCGACCCGGGAGCGAGTCGTCCGAGCCGTCGAAGCCGGCGAGGTTGTTGAAGTAGCGTTCGAGGTTGTACACGCGCTCACCAGCCGTCATGAGCTCTTCCTCGGTGAGGTCGCGGCCGGTCATGCCGTTGTACTGCTTGATGTACTCCTCGATGCCCTCTGCGAACGCGTTGAACTTGCAGATGTCGAACGAGTCCGAGATGGCGTGCAGGTCCTGGAAGGTGGCGCAAAGCTCGCCCTTGCCCTCCCACTCGTAGGGGTCGACCTTCTCCGGGATGCCGAGAACCTCGGCAGCCGGCGTGTAGCCGCGCAGGTGGCAGGCACCGCGGTTCGAAGTCGCGTAGCCGATGCCCATCCCCTTCATCGCGCGGGGGTCGTAAGCGGCGATGGTCTGGCCCTTGACGTCGAGACGGCAGTCGTGAGCATCCTGCGATTCGGCGATGCTCTCGACACCTTCGGCGAGCAGGTCAGCGAGTTCGCCGTCGCGGTGACCGACCTCTTCGATGAGGTCGATCATGTGCTCCTCGTCGCCCCAGTCGATGCCGTCGTCCAGGTCGTCGAGTTTGCCTTTCTCGGTCATCTCCATCGCCATGGCGAAGATGTTCCCCATGTCGATGGTGTCGATGCCCATGTCGTTACAGCGGTCGATCATGACCGCGATGGCGTCTCGGTCGTCGTTCGCCGAGTTGGTGCCCAGAGCCCACGCACTCTCGTACTCGTAGGACTCCATCTGGACGTTCATGTCCTGGCCCTTGTGCTTGTAGTCGACTTCGACCTCTTTCTTACAAGCGACGGGGCAGGAGTGACAGGTCGGCTCGTCGACGAGGATGTTCTCGCGAACGTTCTCGCCGCTGATGCGCTCTGCCTCGATGTCCGTGCCCTCTGCCTCGTTCATCGCGAAGGAGGACGTGTACTGACCGTTCTTGGTCGGGTGTGCGTCCATCTCCTCCGTGATGTTCATGAGCACGTTCGTACCGTACATCGACAGCGCGCCCTCGTTGGGCGCGGTGACGTCGGACTCTTGGATGACCTGCATGGCCTCGCGGGCGCCCTCGCCGAACGTGTCGGAGTCAGCGGGCTTGGGCATCTTCGTCCCCGATTTCACGACGACGGCCTTCAGGCCCTTGTTGCCCATCACGCAGCCGGTGCCACCGCGGCCCGACACGCGGTCGTCCTCGTTGACGACACAGGAGTAACGAACTTCGTTCTCGCCGGCCGGACCGATGGCCATGTGCGAGAGGTTCTTGCCGTAGGACCCGTCGACCTCTTCCTCGAGGATTTCGCGGGTCTCGTGGACGCCCTTGCCCCAGATGTGGGAGGCGTCACGGAGCTCGACCTCGCCGTCTTCGACGACGGCGTAGACGGGGTCGTCCGCCTGGCCATCGAAGACGAGGCCGTCGAAGCCGGACCACTTGAGTCGGGCGCCGGACCAGCCACCGTGGTGGGAGTCCGTCACCGTCCCCGTGAGCGGGGACTTCGTACAAATCGCGATTCGACCGCTCATGACGGCCTGCGAGCCGGTGAGCGGACCGTTCATGAACACGAGTCGGTTGTCGGGACCCAGCGGGTCGACATCCGGACCAGCGTCGAAGACGTACTTCACACCGAGGCCGCGTCCCCCGATGTACTTCTTCGCGTCCTCGTCGTCGATGCCCTGATATGTGACATCGCCCTCGCTGAGGTCCACGTGCGCTACGTGATCTTTGAAACCGCCTAAGTCAGTCATGGTAACGTACGGTCGTTTATTATACCTCCAAGCTGTTAGTCGTTGCTTCGGATATGTAATCGAAAGTGGTTACGCCGACGAAAACTGCCGCACGCCGCGCTGACGACGGTGTCAGGTGTCGAACCACTCCCGCCGTCACGGCGGCCGACCCCGAAGCCGCTTTACGCGTCGCCCGGCTACCGCCGCCAATGAGCGAACCGAGCCCCGACGTCTACGAGCAGGGGAAGGGCATGGACGCCCACAATCAGGTGATGCGCGATATCCGGTCGCGCAAGGACGAGACGTACGACCCCCACGAGCCGACGCGGGTGTGGCTCGACGAGGACAACACGCCCGGCGGCGTCTACCAGTCGCTGACCATCATCCTCAACACCGGCGGCTGTCGCTGGGCGCGCGCCGGCGGCTGTACCATGTGTGGCTACGTCGCCGAATCCGTCGAGGGCGGCTCCGTCTCCCACGACGCGCTGATGGACCAGATAGACGCCTGTCTCGCCCACGAGCGCGAGAACGCCGACGAGCCGGCCGAACTCATCAAAATCTACACCTCCGGTTCTTTCCTCGACGAACGCGAAGTCGGCGCGGAGACGCGGGCCGCCATCGCTGACGCCTTCGCCGACCGCGAGCGCATCGTCGTCGAGTCCCTCCCCGACTTCGTCGACCGCGAGAAACTCGCCGACTTCACCGAGCGCGGCCTCGACACCGACGTGGCCGTCGGCCTCGAGACGGCGACCGACCGCGTGCGCCACGACTGCGTGAACAAGTACTTCGACTTCGAGGACTTCGTCGACGCGACGGCAGAAGCCGAGGCCGCGGGCGCCGGCGTCAAGGCATATCTCCTCATGAAGCCGCCCTTCCTCACCGAAGCCGAGGCCATCGAGGACATGGTAGAGTCGGTTCGCCGCTGTGCGGAGTACTGTCACACCGTCTCAATGAACCCCTGTAACGTCCAGCGGTACACGATGGTCGACGAACTCTACTTCCAAGGCGGCTACCGGCCGCCGTGGCTCTGGTCGGTCGCCGAGGTGCTGGACCGCACCGCCGACGCCGACGCCATCGTCGTCTCCGACCCCGTCGGCGGCGGGAGCGAACGCGGCCCGCACAACTGCGGCGAGTGCGACGAGCAGGTCGAACGCGCCATCAAGGACTTCAGCCTCCGACAGGACCCCTCGGTCTTCGAGCAGGTGTCCTGTGACTGCGAGGCGACGTGGGAGACGGTGGTCGAGACGGAGACTGGCTACGCGATGCCGCTCGCGCGGTAATCTGCCCCAAAGCATTTCGTTCGTCACCCGCAGTAGCGGGTATGTCACGAGTCGCGTCGTCGAGACCCGCCCGCCGAGGTGCCGCCGATGGACGAGTCTGACGACTGGCCCGTTCGTCGCCGCCCGCTTCTCGGCGCCCTCGCCGGAACCGGGACGGCGGCGTTGGCCGGGTGTCCTGCGAGTAACGGCGGTGGCGACACCACAGCCACGTCTCCGTCGACAGCCGACCCCGACCGCGCCCGAGAACTGGCCGAGCGCTTCGCGCCGACGCTCACCTTCGACAGCGCCGAGCGCTGGTTCCCGACCGACCCGCGAGCGTACGCGAGCGAGCAGGACGACCGGACGGTGGTCGACGGCTTCGACGCCTTCGAGGGCTACACCGCTGACGCCGCCGAGGCAGACGCGCCGCCCGCGCCGACCGTCTTCTATCACGCCGTCGAATACGACGACTCTCCCCTCGCAGTCGTCCAGTTCTGGTACTACTCCGCGTTCGACCAGTTCGCCACCAACTTCCACTGGCACGACTGGGAGGTGTTGCACGTCTTCGTCGACACCGATTCGGGCGACCCGCAGTTGTTCGTCGCGAGTTCGCACTCCGGGCGCGTCCCCAACAACGAATTTCTCGACCCCGACCCGGACCGAGTCCCGCGAATCCTCACCGAACTCGGCTCACACTCCAGCGCGCTGTCGCTGAACGACCGGCCCACCAGCTTCCAGCGCCTGCCTCTCGGCGACCTCTCGGCCGACATCACCAACCGCGTCATCGGCGTCATCGAGGCACTCGCCGAACTCCCGGCGGCCTACGGCCTGCCGCGCGACGAGGGGCTTCGACTCCCCTACGTCGTGCCCGAACTCGACGGCGCGCCCATCTACGACCACGAGCGCCTGCCGTCGGTCGACAGCGACGCACTCGTCCCGACGAACCTGACGATTCGGTCCTTCGACGCGCTCACCGCGCCTCCCGACGACTTGCCGGGGCGGGAGACGGGCGTCACCTTCGCCTTCGGCGGTCGCTCGGACGCCGAGGCCGACGTCGACTACGACCTCGTCCCGACGACCGAACTCGACCACATCGCCGAGTTCACCGGCCCGCAGCTGAGCTTCGAGTTCTCTGTCCCCGAGTTCGCCGAGGACGCCGTCGCGAGCCACATCACGACGGCCGGGACGCCGTGGAAGCAGGAACGCTACACCGACCCCGCCGCCGACATCACGGAACCGGTCCACCGCGCGGCCCTCGCCGACCGCTACGACGCCATCTCACCGCCCGGCCCCGTCAACGACGTCCTCGCGACGATAAGCGAGGTCGTCCAGTCGGCCGACGCACCCGACGGCGCCGGCGTGACGACCGACGACATCTCCGTCGAGGGCATCGCCCTCCTCCGTAGCGACCCCGCCGCCGTCCCCACCTTCCGCGGCGTCGCCATGCTCCGCGGCGTCGAGGCCGGCGACCACCGCCTCACCGTCAACGCTGCGGGCCTTGCGCCCCACGAGGAACCCGTGTCGGTCGGCGACGGCGATGACGACGGGGCGACCGAGACGGCGACGACGACCGAGACGGTGACGGCCACGGAGACGACCACCGAGGGCACCGACGCCACCCGAACTACGACCGTCGCGGGCGTCGAAGGCGAGATTCCGCTCGTCGCCGCCGAGGACGCGACGAAACTCGAGGTGAACGCCGACGGCGTTGATGCGACGCTGACCGACCTCGCCGTCGACGACGACTTCGGGGGTCGGCTGTACGCGGCACCGTTCGACGGTTCCGACGCCGTCTACGTCCACCGCGACGGCGCGTACACGACGGAGGTCCGCGACGCCGACGACGCCGTCGGCGCCTTCCGCGTCAACCCCGACGACACCGCGCCGACGCGCATCGACCGCCCGCGGACGGGGACGGCCTCGCTCGCCTCGTTCGTGGCGTCCATCACGGACGAGACGGCGGCGCGTCTCGCCTCCATCGGGAGCGGTGACGACGGCGACGACGACTCGACCGAGACGGAGTCGGGCCGGTCGACGCCCACGGCGACCGACTCCGACGACTCGACGGACAACGTCTCCGTCGATGTCGTCGAATCGGGGAAGACGAGCACGCTTGGCGGGTTGCTTCGGGCGATGGAGGCGGTCAGCGGAGCGGCCGGACGCGCGGCCGAACGCGCCGAAGGCGGTGACCGACGCGGCTCCGACCAAGCCCTGCAGGCACTCGCCTCCAACCTCCAGCGTGCCGTCGAGCGCTTCGACGGACTCAGCGACACGCTGCCCGACGACGAAGCCGAGGCTGCGGGCCGTCGCTTCCAGCAGGCACAACAGCGAACCAATCAGGCCATCGCGTCGGAGAAGCTCTGATACGGTTTGTCGTAAGTCATCACCGGAGGTTCGCCGACCCGTCTCGACGAACCACCGGAAAACAGTCACAATAATCCGTATGCGTCCGGCGCCCTACTGCGTCGCCGCCACGGCGTCGAACCCGCGGAGCAGTCCCGCGCCGTCCGTCCCGTCGAGGTCCGGGAGCGTCGCTCGCTCCGGGTGGGGCATCATCACCGCGACCGTCTCGTGGTCGCCGAGGACGCCCGCGACGTTCCCCCGCGAGCCGTTGGGGTTCGCGGCGTCGGTCACCGCGCCGTCGCCGTCGCAGTAGCGGAGGAAGATTCGGTCCTCGTCGACCAGTCGGTCGTAGGTGTCGTCGCCGGCCTCGAACCGACCCTCGCCGTGGGCGATGGGGAGTTCGAGGATGTCGCCCTCGTCGTAGGCCCGCGTCCACGGCGTGTCGGCGTTCTCGACGCGGACGTGGACGCGCTCACACTGGAAGCGCGCGCTCTGGTTGGTGGTGAAGGCGCCGGGCGTGAGTCCCGCCTCACAGCCGATCTGGGCGCCGTTGCAGACGCCGAGGACGGGCACGCCGTCGGCGGCCGCCTCGCGGACGTCGTCGAGGACGGGCGCCTGCGCCGCCATCGCACCCGCACGGAGATAGTCGCCGTAGGAGAAGCCGCCGGGGAGCATCACGCCCGTCGTGTCGGCGGGCAGGCCGTCCTCGTACCAGACGCGTTCGGCGTCGATGCCGAGATGCGAGAGCGCGCGCACCGAATCGCGGTCGCAGTTGCTCCCGCCGAACTGAAGCACCGCGACGGTCATCGCTCCGTGACCTCGACCTCGTAGTCGTGAATAGTCGGGTTCGCGAGCAGTCGTTCCGCCATCTCGTCGGCGCGTTCGGCCGCGTCGTCGGCGGATTCCGCGTCGACGTCGATTTCGAAGCGGTCCGCCGACCGCAGGTCCTCGAGGTCGAACCCGAGTCGTTCGAGCGAGCGTTGGGTCGTCTCCGCTTCCGGGTCGAGGACGCCCCGCTTGAGTCGCACCGTCACCGTCGCGGTGTATGCCGTCATCGGTCGCTGGTGGGTGGCCGTCCGCAAAAGCCGTTTTGGAGTCGCCGTGGCGTCCGTTACAGATTCCGGACCGCGTCCACGGCGTCGTCGATGCGCGGCGCGTCGAACCACGCCTCGGCGGTGTAGGCGTTCGCGCCCGCCGCGTACATCTCCGCGACGGCGTCGACGACCGACGACGGGAGGGGGTCGGGCGACACCGAACACAGCTCGCGCCAGTCGGCCACGCCTCGCTCGTCCGCTTCCGCTTTCGCCTCGCTCACCGCCTCCACCCACTCGGGGTGGGCGCGCTTGTAGTACTGGCGCACCACTTCCTTGGACACCTCCTGCCGGTCGTAGGCGAAGCGGTTCTCGTCGAAGGTGCCGACCACGTCCGCGACGGCTATCGTTCCGTCGTCGTACAGGCACTCTATCTTGCCGTCCTCGTGGACGAAGCCCGTTCTACTCGCCTGTTCGGTGACGACGCGGTTCACCGTCCGCGCCAGGTCGTCAAGCGCGTCGATATCGGCGGCGCCGGCGATACGGTCGGCCGCCGCGCGGTCGAGATAGCGGTCCTGCTCCTCGTACTTCGTCGAGAACTCGACGACCGGTTCGGGAAGCTGAACGGTCTCGTCGGGCCACGAGTCGTAGTCCACGCCGTAGTCGGACGGGTCGCCCCGGGACCGGAGACTCGACCCGACCGGGACCGTGTTTCGGAAGACGATTTCGAGCGGAATCAGGTAGTTGTCCCCCGCCGCCGCGTGGTAGGCGTCGTAGTCGTAGGTACCGTCCTCGAAGGGGAGGTCCGGCACCTGCACGAGGTCGATGGCGAGTTCGCGCGGCGCGTCGTCGGCCTCCGCAAGCGGGACGGCGTCCGGTCCCACGCCGCGGTAGTGGGTGGGGACGCCTTCGTCTTCCAGCAGTTCGAAGTTGAACGCGCCCATCGTACAGAGGCTCCGCCCCTTGTCCGGAATCTGGTCGGGCATCTGCCCCCAGTCGAAGACGGAGTAGTCGTCGGTGAAGGCAAAGCGTCCGCGTCCGGTCGTCGTCGCCGTCGGTTCCCGTTCGACGCGGAACTCCTTGACGCTCGTCATGGTTAGCAACGCAGTCGCCGCCGGCAAGAACCTTCGTATACCGCTCGCTGACCGTGGTGGGCCGTCGAAGATGGCAAGACAGTTACGGGTGCCGCGTCCTGTCTCTGTATGAGCCTCCTCGACGACGCGCGCCAGCTCGCCGCGACCGGACCGGTGTGTGACGCGTGTCTCGGGCGCGTCTTCGCCGACCGGAGCTTCGGACTGACCAACGCCGAGCGTGGTCGCTCGCTCCGCGTCGCCGCCGCCCTCGACGACGACGAGCCGTTCGACCCCGTCGACACCGAAGACTGCTGGGTGTGTGAGGGTCGGTGTGCCGCCTTCGACGACTGGGCCGAACGCGCCGCCGAGTCCGTCACCGACATCGAGTTCGACACCTATCAGGTCGGGACGCGGACGCCTCCGCTCGTCGAGGAGAACGAACGCATGCTCCGCGAGGAAATCGGCGCCGACGCGGACGCCGGCGAACTGTTCAAGTCCGAATTCAACCGCGAGGTCGGCAAACTCGTCGGCCGCCTCACCGACACCGAAGTCGACTTCCAGCGCCCGGACGTACAGTTTCTCATCGACTTCGACGCCGACCGCGTCGAGACGGAGATAAACTCCGCCTTCGTCTACGGTCGCTACCGCAAACTCGAACGCGACATCCCCCAGACCGAGTGGCCCTGCCGCGAGTGCGACGGCAGCGGACGACAGGGGAGCCAGCCCTGCGACCACTGCGGCGGGTCGGGCTACCTCTACGACGACAGCGTCGAGGGCTTCGTCGCCCCCCTCGTCGAGGACGTGATGGACGGCGTCGACGCCGTCTTCCACGGCGCGGGCCGTGAGGACGTCGACGCCCTGATGCTCGGCACCGGCCGCCCCTTCGTCGTTGAGGTGAAGGAACCGCGGCGCCGCGCTATCGACACCGACCGCCTCGAAGACGACATCAACGCCTTCGCCGACGGCGCCGTCGAAGTCGAAGGCCTCCGCCGCGCCGCCTACGACATGGTCGAACGCGTCAAGCGCTTGGACGCGAGCAAGACCTACCGCGCCGTCGTCGAGTTCGACGACCCAATCGACGCCGACGCCCTCGACGACGCCCTCGCTAAACTCGACGGTGCGACGATAGAGCAGTACACACCCCAGCGCGTCGACCACCGGCGCGCGAACCTGACCCGCACTCGCGAGGTGTACGCCGCCTCGGGCGAACTCGACGACGACCAGCACGCCACCGTCGAGATTCACGGCGCCGGCGGCCTCTACATCAAGGAACTCATCTCGGGCGACGACGGCCGGACGGAGCCGAGCCTCGCCGACCTCCTCGGCGTCGGCGCGCGCGTCACCGCTCTCGACGTACTCGCTGTCGAAGGCGAGGACGAACCCTTCGCGGACGAGGACTACTTCGCGTAGCGCGGGGTACATAGGCGTCCGGTGCCTACACGCGCCCATGACAGACGACCACGCCACAGCGACGCTCGCGGGCGGGTGTTTCTGGTGTCTCGAAGCCCCGTTTCAGGAACTCGACGGCGTCCACAGCGTCACCTCGGGCTACTGCGGCGGCGACGTATCTGACCCCACCTACGACGAGGTGTGCTCCGGGTCGACCGGCCACGCCGAGGCCGTCCAGATAGCCTACGACACCGACCGACTCTCCTACGGCGACCTGCTGGAGGTGTTCTTCGCGCTCCACAACCCGACGACTGAGAACCGGCAGGGGCCGGACGTGGGGTCGCAGTACCGCTCTGCCATCTTCTATCACGACGACGAACAGCGAGAACTCGCCGAAGCGACCATCGACCGCCTCGCTGACGCCTACGACGACCCCATCGTCACCGAAGTCGAACCGCTGGAGACGTTCTACGAGGCCGAGGACTACCACCAGGACTACTACGCGAACAACCCCGAGCGAGCGTACTGCCAGATGCAGATTCGGCCGAAGTTACAGAAGGTCCGCGAGAAGTTCGCCGAGCGCGTGGCCGAGCAGTAGTCGGCCGACACGACCTTTCACCGAGTCCTTCTACGCCTCCCGAACGAAGTCGGTCAGCGTGCGATTCAGTTTCTCTGGCTCGTCCGCGGTGAGTCCGTGGCCGCTCTCCTCGAATCGGACGAGGTCGGCGCTTTCGATGCCGTCGTCGAGCACCGGCGCGGCGACGTCGAACGGCACGATTTCGTCGTGGGTGCCGTGACAGACGAGCGTCGGCACCGTGATGGATTCCATATCGGGCCGCAGGTCGGCGTCGCGGAACGTCTCCGCCGCCGCGACAGTCGCCTGCTGGGAGGCCTGCATGCCCAGCGTCCAGAGGTAGCGTTTCAGTTCCTCGCTCTGCTCTTGGTGGAAGAGCAGTTCGGTAATCTGTGTCATCAGTTCCGGCCGGGCGGCGCGAGCGCCCGCGATGAAGTCGTCGAGTGCACCCTCTGGAAGCCCCTGCGGGTAGTCGGATCGCTCGATGAGACACGGACTCGCGGCGCCGAGAAGGGCGAGTCTGCCGACGTGTGCCTCGTCGTGGCGTCCCATGTAGCGTGTGACGACGCCGCCGCCCATCGAGAACCCGACGAGCGTCACGTCGTCGAGGTCCATCGCTTCGAGGACGGCCTTCACGTCGTCGGCGAACGTGTCGTACCCGTACTCCCCGTAGGGCTTGTCGGACTCACCGAACCCACGGAGGTCGATGCCGATACAGCGCATCCCCTCGTCGAGCAGGTGCGGGTACTGTGACTCGAACATCCGGTGGTCGAGCGGCCAGCCGTGAACGAACACTATCGGGTCGCCCGTCCCGATGTCGTGGACGTGTAGTTCGACGCCGTCGGCAACCTCGATGCGTGTCATATCCATATGTTACCATACTGCATACTTGAAAGGGCGGAATTCGCGTGGCTACGCGGGTGGCTGGCCCGCCCAAACGCTTTTTCCGCTGCAGTGACAACTAGTGTGAGGATCGAATCATGTGCCACCATCACAAGCCGATCGACCTGATCGCGGAGCGGTACGCCGAGAGCGACGAGGACGAGGGCGACACGGAGGCCGCGACGCCGACGCTGACGCCGCCGGCGGACGACTAACCGAACGGTTTTGTCGCCGACCGTCGACCTGCCGGTATGCAGCTCGGGGCCGACGAGGCAGGCAAGGGGCCGGTGCTCGGACCGATGGTCGCGGCGGCGGTGCGGGCGCCCGCCGACGCTATCCCGGCGAGAGTCGACGACTCGAAGCGCCTCGCGCCCGCCCGGCGCCGCGAACTTGCCGACCGACTCCGCGATGCCGACGCCGTCGACGTCGGTGTCGCAGTGATTACGCCAGCCCGCATCGACGACCCCGAGACGGACATGAACGGGTTGACCGTCGCGGGACAAGCGGAGGCCATCGCGAGCGTCGCGGCCGACGGGGACGCCGTCGTCGTCGACGCCGGCGACGTGGACGCCGAGCGATTCGGCCGGCGCGTGACGGCGGGCGTCGACGCCGAGGTGACGGTGCAGGCGGAGCATCGGGCCGACGAGCACCACGCCCACGTCGCGGCCGCGAGTATCGTCGCGAAGGTGGAGCGTGACGCTCGAATCGAGGCGTTGACCGACCGCTACGGCGACGTGGGAAGTGGCTACCCAAGCGACGAGCGAACGCGAACCTTTCTGGCCGAGTACGTCCGCGACGAGGGCGAGTTGCCGGCGTGTGCGCGGGCGTCGTGGTCGACCTGTGACGACGTCCTCGACGCGGACGCGCAGTCATCGCTCGCGGATTTCTGAAGAAGAAACTTTCCGACGGCCTCAGCGCGTCATGAGCGCCCGGAGGATGTCCCCGTACGCCGGACGCGTGAGGAGGACGCCCACGACGACGCCGAGGATGGTGAAGATGGCGAAGCCCTGCAGGTCGCCCAGCGAGAGGACGGCCAGCGGACTCATGGCGATGATGGTCGTCGCGGCGGCGGCGCCGATGACCCAGAACGCCTTGCGGAAGCGCGACTGGAACACGCGACGACTGTTCACGTCGCCCTCCGACATCACCTCGTCGGCGATGATGATGAGGTCGTCCACCCCCGTCCCGATGACGGCGATGAACCCGGCGATGACCGACAGGTCGAGTGGGTAGCCGATGCCGGCCGCGAACCCGAGGAGGATGATCACCTCGGAGAGCGCGGTGACGATCATCGGCAGGGCCACTTCAGCCTCGCCGTAGCGCAGGAAGACGACCCCTGCGACGGCGAGGACGGCGATGAGGCCGGTCAGCAGCGAGTCGACACGGAACTGCGTCCCCTGGCTCGGCGAGATGTACGAGGACGTACCTTCACCGTCCGGGCCGATGTCGAGGGGGGCGGGCAGCGCACCGGCGCGCAGGTTGATAGCCACCTCGCGGGCGCCGCTGAAGTTCTGCGTCTGCAGGATGAATCGCGGGTCGTCCGCCCAGTCGCCGGTGCGCATGTCGCCGGCGAGGCCGGGACTCATCCCGAAGGCGTTGACGACTTCGCCGTCGACGACGAGGAGCATACACGCGTCGGTGCTGTTCGGGGCCGTCCCGTATCGACAGGTGGAGCCACCTTGGGCCGCGACGCCCGTCTCCACCATCCGCTGCTGGAACGGGGGTGCGGCGCTCTCGCGCACCACGACGGGGACGTTGGGGAGTTGCCCCTCGCCGCCCTGTCGGGCGTTACCGATGCTCTGGAAGTCGTCGCGTTCGAGCACGGTCTCTTGCTGGTACTCGCCGTTCGTCGGGTAGTAGACGTCGACGCGCACGCTCCCGCGCTGGTTCACCAGCTCCTCGACGTTCTGCCGGTTCTCGTCGGGCACCTCGATGAGGATGAAGTGGTCGTTCCCGCTGGTAATCTGCTGGACGGTCCCACCGGAGAGACCCGCTTCGTTGATTTTGTTCGAGAGGATGTCGACCGTCTGACTGCGCGTCTCCTCGGTGACGCCGTCTCGCGTCTCACCGTAGGAGTAGCCCGCCGCGTCGAGGGCGGTGCCGAGTTCCGCCGGCGTGACGCCTTCGGTAGTCACCTCGACGGTGCCCGCTCCGTCCGTCCCGGGCCGTGCAATCACGTCCGCGACCGTCGTGTTGTCGAGTTCGTTCGCGACTGCTCGCTCGACCTCCGGGGCCTCCTCGGACCCGTACTCGACCTCGGTCGCGGTCACGCCGACCAGCGGCGCGCGAATTCGCGTCCCGCCGGAGAGCTGCAGACCGTACTGGAGGTTGGTCGGGCCGTCGTTCGCGAGGCCGGACGTCTCCGTCCCACCCTGTGCCATCGTCGGCGAGAACAGGGCGAACAGGCTGGCCATGAGGACGAACACGAGGACGAAGATTCGCCAGTTGTCTCGGAACGTCCCCATCAGTTCGACACCCCCTCGTACTTGTACCAGCGGAGGAGGCTGAGATTGAGCATGTAGGTGTTCATCAGGTCAGTGGTGAGACCGAACACGAGCACGGTCCCGATGGCGGCGAGCAGTTGGATGCCGAACAGCGTCGCCACGATGGTCATGACGACCATCGCCGCGAGCGACGTGAGCGTCATCGTCACGCCAGTCCGCATCGCGCGGTGCGTGGATTCGTAGAACCCGCCCGACCGCCGCAGGATGTGGTTGTTGAGTAGGATGTCGGAGTCGACGCTGTACCCAATAATCATCAGGAGTGCGGCGACGGTCCCCAGCGTGAGGTCGATGCCGAGGACGTTCATCAGCGCCACGGGCACGACGATGTCCGAGAACGCCGAGAGGACGACGGCGATGGACGGGACGAACGTCCGGAACATGAGGAAGACGAGCACGCTCATCCCGACGAACGCGAAGGCGACGCCGCCGAGCGCGAGCATCTGCGTCCGCGAACCGAACGAGGGCGAGACGGTGTAACTCGACTCCACCTCGAAGCCGGCGGCTCTCGCTTGCTCCTCTAACGACGAGATGTCCGCCGAATCGGTCTGGAACGTCAGGATGTACGTGTTGTCGTTCGGGACGCTCCGAATCGTTGCGGGCGCCGGGTCGAACGTCTCTTGAATCTGTGCGCGTGCTTGGTCGCTCGGCGCGTCGACGGCGACGCGAAGCTCCGCGCCGCCCGTGAAGTCGAGCCCGGGAGAGACCGGGGCGCCGGTCACGACGTACCATCCTGCGATGATCAGGAGGGCGACAGCGAGGATGGCGAGCGGGACTGCCGCGAGCTGACGATTCGTGTACCGGGTGTAATCGATCTCCGGTACTTCGAACGCTACCATGCCCGCCGGTCCAGCCCGACGCCTACTAAGCCTTCTTATGTCTAGCGGACTCGCCCGTCGCTCACGGCAGGTAACGGACGCTCACCACGCCCGGTTCCGAGCGCACCACGACCCGCTCGACGCCCAGCCGGGCCGCTCGCGACCGGAGCCCCTCGTCGTCGTCGAGCACGTCCGCGACGGCGGCGTCGGTCTCCTCCTCCGTCACCGTCAGCACGTGAATCTCGCCTATGCCTGCCCGCTCCCGGCGCGTCATCTCGCCGATGCCCTGCTCGGCCGCCAAGTCACGCTCGTGTGTCGTCGGCGACTCGTCGCTCTCCTCGACGCTGATGGTCCAGCGGTCGTCCACGTCGACGAGTCGCCACGCCACCTCCAGCGGCGGTTCGGCGGCCACCGTCCCCTCGATGGCCTCGCCGGCGTCGACGCCGGGGTTGTCCGCCAGCGTGTGTACCTGTCCGTCGTCCACGTCGGTGAGGACCGCGCTCCCCTCGTCGGCCGCAGTCACGAGGAACGTCCCCGTCTTCTCCGTCTCGTCGGTCATGCGACCCCGTAGGCGGCCGAGCCGTTTCGGGGTTTCGTCACGCGTCCCGTCGCTCGGGTCCGAGGCGATGGTGCCTCTCTGGCGGCTCACGCGACCCCGCTCCGGAAACTGCGTCCACGGCCTTCGCACCCTCACCGCAACCGACGGTGACAGAGGAGAATCAGCGCGCTGACGGCAAGCGGCGGCACGACGCCCGCGAACTGGGGGAGTCCGTACAGCGTCTCGACGACGGGGGCGAGGGCACCCGTCGTCGCCGTCTGCTGGCCGGGCGGCACCGAAATCACGAGGCCGACGTAGAGCGACGCGACGAACAAGTAGCCCGTCAGTCCGAGGGCAGCGTCGTACCGGTCGGCGACGCCCTCGCGTCGTCGGTGTCGTCGCGCCACGAACAGCACGGGCGCCACCAGCGGCACCACGACGAACAGGCCCACCACGGCGAAAAACGAGCGCGAGAGCGTCAGGTTCCCGCCGCGGCCGCCCGTCGTCCCGGCGATGACGCCGATGACCGCCGTGACGAACAGGAGCCCCACCGCGACGGTCACTAGCCCGCCGAGGACGACGTACGACCGGAACAGCCACGAGTCGCTCGCGCGGAAGGCGTAGGGGAACGCGCCGATGACGCCGCCGTAGTCGTCGGCCATTGCCGGCGATAGACGGCCGGGCGAGTTAACGGACCCGGAATCCGTCGTCGACGCGCTCTGCGGCCTCGAACAGGACGAGCCAATCCAGGAGTCGCGCGATGCGTTCCCGCCACGTGGCCTCCCACGACGGGTCGCGGTGGCGCTCCCACGTCGGCACCCGTTCCCGAACCGCCGCGAACGCCGACTCGGGCGTCTGCGGTTCTGCGGCCAGCGCGTCGTGGACCGCACTCGCGACGAACACCCGGTCGAGAAACGCCGCGCGACAGTCCGGCACCGTCGGCTCCGTCTCGGTCCGGCGGTAGCCGGTCGGCGTCTCGGTCACCAGTTCGAGCGCCCGGAGGAAGGTGAGCCACGTCCGGGCGTCGTCGCGCGTGGACAGGTCGAGTCGGTCCACGAGGCGGGCACAGCAGTCGGCCTCGCTGTCCGGCACGCGCGGCACCGCTCCCTGGGCGCGGGCGACGAACTCGAACTCGTCGGGCGCGGGGGGAACGGGCTTGAACTTCACAGCCCGAACGACTCGGCCAGCAGGTCGTGGTTCGTCTCACCCAGCGCGTAGGTCGGCCCGTTGATGACGTCGATAGTCACCTGCGCGGGGGCAAACACGGATTCGGGCACCTCGTAGAAGTCCCAGTCGGCGTCCTCGAACACCTGTTCGAAGGGCGTATCGTACTCGTCGGCCGCGGTGGAGGGCACCTCGTCGAACCGGTCGAAGTCCTCGCGCACCTGCAGATACACCTGCCCGCCGTAGGCCAGCGCGTCGTTCGTCCGCCCCATCGCGACGCCCTCGTCGTGGCTCACCGGGGCGACCGGGGCGCTCCCGGCGGCCGACACCACGTCCGTCGGGTCGTAGCCGAGTTCGAACAGCCGGAACAGCGCGAGTTCGGGGGCACGGGCCGCGGCGCTGACGCTTCCTGCCATCGACCCCGTGGGATACGTGGGCAGGAAGACGCCGCTCGGCGAGACGCCCGCGCGGTCGGCCACCTGTTCGGCGGCGTCCTCGCCCGGGAGCGTCGACGCCTCGATGGTCAGCACCGTCAGGTCGAACTCGTCGTAGTAGCCCACGACTTCGAACTCGTGTTCCTCGCCGACGAGTGCGCGCGCCGGTCCCGACCCGAGGCCGTCAACGCTCTCGCTGACGAGCTCCCAGCCCGCCTTCTGCGAGCAGAGCAGCGAGAGCGCTGGCTTGTCCGTCGTGAGCTCGACGTGCGGGAACGGCGTCCCCGCCACCTCGTCCATCCGGGTCTGAATCGTCGCCAGCCCTGCCGTCTGAATCTCCGCGAGCAACAGCCCCGCTTCCAGACCACCCGCCGCCGTGACGCCGAAATCGAGCACCGTCGCCCCCGAGTCGAGTTCGAGTACGTCGACGTTGAGTTCGCCCGCGAAGTCGATTGCCTCGTCGACGAGTTCGACGGCCATCCGATTGAGACTCTCCATGCGCCCCGGTTGGGCGCTTTCGCTTAAAGGGGTTGCCAGTGTGGCGGGACGCTCCGACTCGACGTTCGTCACGGAACGAGCACGAAACCGGGATAGAATTGGACGTATACAAACAATATAATCTCACAAAGGAGAGTAATATTATCCACCTTATTCGTAATTTGGCGGACGAATGTCTCACAATCTTTTTGTTAAGTAGACGTTCAGTCTTTATCGAATTCGTATGGCCAACGGAACGGATACAGAAAATATAGAAAACGTTCGTACGCCAAACCTGGATTATCGTGGACGAAATTGGTTCTGGGCTGCGGTTCGAGGGGGACGATGACCGACCCGGTTCCGACGACGTGTATGCGGTGTGCAGTGGGGTGTGGCCTGATTCAGCAGGGGGTCGACATCGGCTACGGCATCGACACCGTGCGCGGCAACGCGAACGACCCGGTCAACCGCGGGATGGCCTGTTCTCGCGGCATCAGCGAGACGGCCGACCCCGACGGGGAGTGGCTCACGCGCCCGATGGTCCGCCGCGACGGCGAACTCGTGAAGACGACGTGGGATACGGCGCTGTTCGAAGCCCAACGCGGCCTCGGCGAAGCGATGGACCAGCACCCCGACGCCATGGCCATCCTCGGGAGCGGCCAGCAGACCAACGAGGCGGCGTACGCCCTCGGCAAACTCGCCCGCGGCGGCGTCGGCACTCGATACTACGACGCCAACACGACGCTGTGTATGGCGAGTGCGGTGACGGCCTACTACGACGCCTTCGGCAGCGACGCCCCGCCGCCGACCTACGAGGACATCGACGATGCGGAGTCACACGTCGTCTGGGGGGCCAACCCCGCCGTCGCCCACCCCGTGATGTGTCGCTGGATTACGCAGAACGCCGACGACCTGATCGTCGTCGACCCGGTGCGAACGAAGACGGCGAACGCCGCCGACCGCCACGTCGCCGTCGACCCCGGGGGCGACCTCGACCTCGCACGCGCGGTCCTCGCTCGCGTCGTGGGCCGTGGCGGCGTCGACGAGGCGTTCGTCGCCGAGGTGACGACCGGATTCGACGACCTGCGCGAATCGCTCCCCGACGCCGAGACGGCGGCCGAACGCGCCGGCGTCTCGATGGACGCCGTCGACCGCCTCGCCGACGCCTTCGACCGCGACACCCTCGTCTACTGGGGGATGGGCGTCAACCAGAGCGTGCAGGGCACCGCCACCGCGGGCGCACTCGTCGACCTCTGTCTCGCGACGGGGAACCTCGGCCCCGGCACCGGCCCGTTCTCGCTCACGGGGCAGGCCAACTCGATGGGGACGCGCGTCTGCTCTTCGAAGGGGACGTGGCCCGGCCACCGCGACTTCGACGACCCCGAGGAACGCGCCGTCGTCGCCGACGCGTGGGACGTGCCCGTCGACCGACTGCCCGACGACACCGGTCCGGGGCCGGTCGGCATCGTCGACGCCGTCGCCGACGGCCCCGTCGAGGCGGTGTACGCCGTCGCCACCAACCCCGTCGCGGGGATGCCCGACGCGACGAACGTCGCCGACGCCCTCGACGACACCTTCCTCGTCGTGCAGGACGCCTTCCGGACCGAGACGGTCGAACACGCCGACGTCGTCCTCCCCGCGGCGACGTGGGGCGAGTCGAACGGCACCGCCATCAACATGGAGCGCACCGTCTCGCGCGTCCGTCCGGCGAGTGACCTGCCTCGCGGCGTCCGCACCGACCTCAACATCATCGCGACGCTGGGGAACGTCCTCGTCGACGACCTGTTCGACCGGCCGACCGACCCCGCGAGCGTCTTCGACGAGTTTGCGGCGCTCACCGCCGGCACCGACGCCGACTGCTCGGGCATCAGCCACGAGCGACTGGACGAGGAACTCGCCGTGCGGTGGCCCGCACCCGACGCCGACACGAGCGCGGGTTATCGCTACTACGACAGCGAGGCGACGGACATCGCCGACCGATGGTCGTTCCCCACGCCCTCGGGCCGCGCTCGCTTCAGCGACGGCGAGGGGCGTCCGCTCCCCGAGGCGACGGACGACGACTACCCGCTCCTCCTCACCACCGCCCGCGAGGCGGACGGCTACAACACCGGCGTCCGCTCGCGCGACTCGCCCGAGGAACCGGGGCCGCTCGTCGCCCGCGTCCACCCCGACACCCTCGAAGCGCACCGCGACGCCGTCGAACCCAACGAGGCCGACGAACTCCACGCCCGCGTCGTCTCCCGTCGCGGTGATGCTCTTGCCCGCGTCACGCCCGACGACGCCGTGCCCGAGGGCATGCTGTGGCTCCCCATCCACCATCCGTCGACGAACGACCTCACCCATCCCGCGACCGACCCGCGGTCGGACGAACCGAACTTCAAGCAGTGTGCGGTCAGCCTCGCACATCCCGACGCCGACGCGGTGACGCCGCCGTCGGAGCGCGAACGACCCCCGCAACACCCATGACGAACAAAATCGAGCAACTGGTTCTCGCCACCGTCGCCTTCTTCTGGGCGTTCCTGCTCTGGTTCTCGACGGCGGCGTTCAGCCCGAGCATCGGCGCGTTCTACGGCCTCACGACGGGCCAACTCGCGCTCCTCGCGAGTTCCGCCATCTGGCTCGCGCCGCCGGGCCGTGTCCTCGCCGGGTGGGCGGCCGACCGCCTCGGCGCGCACAACGTCTTCACCATCATTCTCGCGTACTCGGGCCTCGTCAGCATCGCCTCCGCGTACGCCTCCGGCGTCGCCTTCCTCACCGACTTTCAGGTGCTGTTCATCGAGCGCATGGTCGTCGCCAGCGCGGGCGTCAGCTTCGTCGTCGGCATCCAGCACGTCGCCCAGTGGTTCGACGAGCACGAAATCGGGACCGCGGAGGGGCTGTACGCCGGCACCGGGAATGTCGGCGCCGGTGTCGGTGCCCTCCTCCTCCCGCGCATCTACGGCACCAACTTCTCCGAGGCCTTCCTGCATCTCGGCGTCGTCGCGCTGATTATCGCCGCCGTCTACAAGTGGCGCGGCCAGCCCGCGAAAGACCTCGCTACCGCCGAGGCAGCCCGCGAGAACACGTCGCTCGGCGACACGCTGTTCGTCTGGACGCGCTTTGCCGCCATCGCGCTCATGCTCGCGTACGCGATGTCGTTCGGCCTCGAAATCGCGATGAACTCGTGGCTCCCGAGCTACTACGCGCAGGGCTTCGACGGCGCCATCGCGGACCTCGGCTTCACCGGCACGGCGGCGATTCAGACCGCCGCGGGGACGTTCGCAGCCGTCCAGTCGTTCAACGCCTCGCTGTTCCGTCCTTTCTCGGGGTACATGTCCGACCTCTGGCAGCGCAAGGGGTGGACGCCCTACCCCGTTCTCGCGACGAATCAGTCGTACTCGCCGCGCGTCCACTGGCTGATGACCGCGCTCGTCCTCATCACCCTCGCGATGGTCGGCCTGACGCTCGCCGGCCTCGCCGGGTTGCTTCCCGTCTCCGTCGTCGTCCTCGCCGTCTTCGGCGTCACGGTGAGTTTCGGCACCGGGGGCGTTTTCGCCATCGTGCCCGTCATCTTCGAGGACCGCCCCGGCACCGCCTCGGGCTTTATCGGCGGCGTCTCCACCAGCGGCGGCATCGTCTATCCGCTCGTCTACGGCTACGTGCCGAACATCCACACGGGCTACGCCGTCGTCGCCCTCGTCGTCTTCGTCCCCATCATGTGCTTCTACGTCTGGGCGATGCGCTACGAGGAGACCCCCCGCGACCACGGGTTCGGGTCGGCTCGCCGGTGGCTCGGCAGTGAGACGACCGCCTCACCGGGAGGTGACGACTGATGGGTGCCGCCGACCACGACGACTGGTACCGGTGGGGGAAGGTCGTCCTCTACGGCGAGATGGTGCTCGCTATCCTCGTGACGCTGTTCTCGCTGTATCTCGCGTTTACGGGGCAGGCGGGCTTTCTCGCCCACTAGCTGCCGTCGCTCCGCGCCGGCCGCCCCAGCGCGTCTTCGACGCCCTCGACTTTCGCGGCCGCAGACGCGTCGCTCGCTCGCTTGTCGTCGATTTTCAGCACCGTGCTCACGCGGTCGGCGTCCACAGCTCGGTGGGCCGCCTCGCAGGCCGCAAAGAGCGTGCCCACGTCGTCGGCTTCGATGACCGTTCCCATCGGGTTCGTCTCGTACGTCACGTCGAAGTCGTCGAGGGCGGCCACCGCGTCGGCGACGTCCTCGGCCATGCTTCCCTCGCGGACCGGTGCGACGCTCAGCAGTGCAACGACGGTCATGCGTCGTCCTACGCCCACCGGATTGATAGCCGCGTCGCCGCTCACACGCGCGCCGTCTCGACCACCGACGGTTCGTCGTTGAGGCGCACGCGGAGCGTGTCACCCCGACAGCCGACGCGGACCGTCGCCCGCCACGGGTCCGTGTCGGTGACCGTCGTCCGTTCGTCCGAGGCGGCGAAGGCCAGCCCCCAGATGTGCTGGCGCGTCACGTCGATGCCGTGGTCGTGATAGAAGGCGACCACCGCGGGATGCGTGACGAGCAACCCCCCGAGGCGCGTGTAGACCGCGCCGTCACACGTCTCGCAGGTGTGCAACACCCGGTGTTGGATGGCTGGATTGTCTCGGAGAGGCATCTCCTCGTCTCTGGGCAGGATGCGGGCGGACATCCGGCCGCTACACCACGGACAGACGCCTTTCGCCATCGACGCGATTTCCCGCTGGAGGCGTTCGTTGGCCGCGCGGAGAACGCCCTCGGGGTCGCGGTCGCTCAGACTGCTCGGCGGGCAGAAGTAGCGATAGAACGTCGCCTCACAGTCGTCACCGGCACACCGGGCACGGAAGGTGCCGTCGAGGTAGGCGGCCTCCTGTGGCGCGCCACAGACGTGGCACGTCGCGTCGAGTTCGAAGGGGTCACGCTGGACGCGGTCGGTGAACGTCCCCGCCTTGATGGCCTGATACACCCGAATCCCCGAGTAGTTGAGCTGGTAGCCCGACTCCGTCTCCTCGACGAACTGACCGACCAGTTTCCCGAGGTGGTAGTTGAACCGACCGCTGCCCGAAACGTCCGCGTGGCGTCGCAGCTCCGAAAACGCGAGCGTCCCGGGCACCCCCGGTTCCGACGCGTCGCCGAGCGCTCTGATTATCTTGATGCGGGTCTGATTGGCCAGGAGCGTGAAGGCGTCGTTCGGGCTGAGACTCTCCGTCTCGTCAGTCACCGTATATGTGCGCGGTCACGGATCCACATAACCCTTGGCCGGCCCTGCTTGGTGAACCACGCGTGGGATTTAACCCCGTGTCTGCGTAGGGTGTACGACGTATGGGGGAGGACGCACTCGCCTTTCTGGCCAACTCCGCCGTCCGCCCAGAGATATTGACGGCGCTCCGGGAGCACGGCCCGCTCTCGGTCCGTGACCTCGACGACCGACTCTCCGTCTCCCGGCGCACGCTGAAGCGGACGCTCTCGACGATGGCCGACCGCGGGTGGGTCCGAGTCAACGACGGCGCCTACGAGTTCACCGCCCTCGGTGATGCTATTCTCTCGGCCTACGAAGGATTTCGGGCACGGGAGCGCGTCGTCAATCGCTGTCGGACCTTCCTCGAACACACGCCCGCCGACCAGTTCGACGCCGGTATCGACGCGCTGTCCGACGCCACCGTCGTCGACTCGGAGACTGACCCGACGGCACCAGTCGACCGCGTCGTCGAACTCAGAAACGAGGCGACTCGCCTCCGACAGTACGCGCCCTTCCTCCTCGTCGACTCCGTCGAGCAACTCACCGAGCGCGTCGCCGGCGACTCCCCACTCGACGCGACGCTCGTCCTCCAGCGGGCGACACCACCCGACGCCGCTGACGCGTATCGCGAGCGCTTCGAGGCGCTGGCGACGGCGCCGAGCATCGACGTGCACATCTACCCCGACGGCCCGCCGTTCGGCTTCGGCGTCGCCGACGGCCACGCCTTCGTCGGCGCCGCCGACGCCAACGGGATGCCCCACGCGCTGCTGGAGGGGGAGACGCCCCCGCTGGTCTCGTGGGTCGACCGCCGACTCGACCGCTATCTCGAACTCGCCGACCCGTTCACTCCGTAACCCCCGCGTTCATTACCGAACGCGAGCAACGGACGCCCATGTACGCGGTCGTCGGTTGCACGGACTGTCACGCCCTCTGGTTGCTCTCCGACCCGGAGACAGCTGCGACGGCCACCTGTCCCCGCTGTGGGCGTCGCCACCAGACCTCGGCGCTGAAACGCTTCGTCACCACCGAGGACCGCGAGGCGGCCCGCGAAGCGCGCGCCGCCATGCTCGCCGACGCCGCCGACGCCACCGAGGCCTACGAGTCGACGCCTTCCGTCGCCGAGATGGACGCCGAGACGGAGACGGCCGTCGTCGACGACCGCGAGTACCTCGATGCGGCGGGAATCGACCCCGACGACGTCGCCGCCGCGGGCGAGCGCTCGACCGGGTCGGAGTCGCGGAGCCGTCCGGAAATCGTTCGCGACGCGCTTCGAGAACTCGACGCGCCCGCGGAGGCGGACGTGGTGGCGTACGCCACTGACCGCGGCGTCCCGGCCGACGCCGCGAGCGACCTACTGGACCGTCTAGTTCGACGCGGCGAGGCGACGAACAGCGGCGACGCCTACCGACTGCTGTAGGCTACCGCCCCAGCGACTCGTGGGCCGAGGAGAGGTGGCGCGACCCGAGCGCCGCGAGCAAGGAGAGTTCGCCGGCGAGGGCGCCGACGGCGATGCACTCCGCGAGGGCGTCCGCGTTCGCGCCCGCGGGGTCGCCCCCGCCCGCGACGCCGAGGAGTTCCAACCCTTCGTGCTGTGTCGGCAGGCGCGTCCCGCCGCCGACGGTACCGACTTCGAGGCTGGCGAGCGAGACGCTCAGGTAGAGCCCCTCGTCTCGCGCTTCGGCGGTGGTGATGGCGTTCGAGCCCTCCACGACCTGTGCCGCGTCCTGTCCCGTCGCGAGGAACATGGCGGCGACGACGTTGGCGACGTGGGCGTTGAAGCCGAGACTCCCCGCCTTCGCGCTCCCGACGAGGTTCTTCCGTGTGTTCAGTTCGGCCACGTCCTCGGGCGTCGTGTGGAGGCGCTCTTCGACCACCTCGCGCGGAATCAGCACGTCGGCGCTGACGCTCCGGCCCCGCCCCTCGACGGCGTTGATGGCGGCGGGCTTTTTGTCCGTACACAGGTTGCCCGAGAGTGCGACCAGCGACGCCGTCGTCTCCTCTTCGATTACCTCGGCGGCGGCGCGGGTGGCGATGGTGGCCATGTTCATCCCCATCGCGTCCTTGGTGTCGTAGCGGAAGCGCAGGAAGACGGTGTCGCCGACGACGTAGGGCGTCACGCCGAGGAGTTCGCCGTGGTTCGTCGTCGACTCCGCAGCTTCCTTGAGAAGCGATTCGTTGTCCCGGACCCAATCGACGAGTGCCTCGGCTTCGGCCACGTCGGTAACGCTGAAGGCCGGCGCGCGCGTCATCCCCGACTTGGTGACGCGAGCCGTCGCGCCGCCGGCGGCGTCGATGACCGAACAGCCGCGGTTGACGCTTGCTAGCAAGGCTCCCTCCGTCGTCGCCATCGGGAGGTAGTGGTCGCCGTCGAGGGCGCTGCCGTCGACGGTCACGGGGCCGGCGACGCCGAGCGGAATCTGGGCCGCGCCGATCATGTTCTCGATGTTGGCGTCGGCGCGCTCAGCCGGGAAGCCGTAGTCGGCGATGGCGTCGAGAGCGACGCCCGTCTCGCGCTCGACGAGTCGTCGTCGGGCCGTCGCCGCCGTGTCGGCGTCCGCATGGTCTTCGAGTTCGTGGAGTCGGAGGTTGCCGTCGCGGACGCGCTGTATCAGGTCGTCCGCGTCCGCCGCGTCCGAATCGTCGGTCATGCCCGACCCGTCGCGGCCCCGGTGCCTAAGCGTTATGTTGCCCCCCAAACCTAACCCGGCGCACCCCTATCGAGTGGTATGGAACTCTCCAGTCCGGCGTTCGACGACGGTGGCCCGATTCCCGTGGCGTACGGCTACACCGAGCGAAACGTCAACCCGCCGCTCGAACTCGCGGGCGTCCCCGACGACGCCGAGACACTCGCTCTCGTCGTCGACGACCCTGACGCCGTCGAACCCGCGGGGAAGGTGTGGATTCACTGGCTGGTGTGGAACGTGAATCCCACGCGCAAGCGCATCCCCGAGGACTGGTCGACCGACTCCGCCACTGCGACCGAGGGCGAGAACGACTACGAGGAGGTCGGCTACGGCGGCCCCAACCCCCCGGACCGCGAACACACCTACCGCTTCCGGCTGTTCGCACTCGACGACACGCTGGACGTGCCCGAGGGCAGTTCACTCGACCGACTGGAGCAGGCGATGGCGGGTCATGTCGTCGCGGAAGCGGTTCTGGAGGGGACGTACGCGCCGTGATACGGTTTATTGTAAGTCGTTAAAACAGCGTCCGATTACAGGAACCACACAGCGTCTCTTCTTTCTTGTCGACTTCGCGCACGGTGGGGGAGAAGCTCATCACGCAGCGCTCGTTGTCGCAGTGTTCGAGGCCGAAGGTGTGCCCGATTTCGTGGACGATTTCCTTGCGCACCCGGTCGGCGAACACCTCGGTCTGTGGCTTAGAGGTGATGCCGCCGTCGGAGGAAGTCTGGAGGCGATACGTCGAGACGACGGAGCCGTTGCCGTTGAGATAGGCGAGTCCGAAGACGTAGTTTCGGCGCCGGTAGTAGAGGTCCTCGCCGGTGATGCCGATGTTCTTCTCGCCAGTCCCGACCCGGCTCGTGAGTTCGATGAACTCCTCGGCGCGGTACTGACTCCGATTGCGGTCGAACGCACCCTCGGGGATTGGCTGTGCGTCCTGCACCGTCACGTCGCAGTCGTAGACGGAGCGGAGCCCGGCAGAAGCCTCGCGTTTCACCTGTGCCGGAACGTCCCCTATCGGCACGATGTCGACGAGCATGCGAGCAGTTAAGCGCGGCCCCGCTATAAATATCCCGACGTGACGGCCCCACGTACGGACCTCGCCGACCGCCTCGCCGCCTACGACCGCCTCCTCGAAGTCGGCGTCGGGCACCGCCCCGAAGTCGCCGCAGCGCTCGCCGACGCCGGCGCGACGGTCACCGCAATCGACGTCGTCGACGCCACCGTCCCCGACGGCGTCGAGTTCGTCCGCGACGACGTCGTCGCGCGACGCGACGCCATCGAAGGCGGCGCGTCCCCGCCCGAACACTACCGAGTCGACGCCGTCTACGGCCTGAACCTGCCCGCCGAACTCCAGCGCCCCGTTCTCGACGTGGCTCGCGCCGTCGGCGCCGACTTCCTCTTTACGACGCTCGGCTTCGAGGAACCCGTCGTCCCCGTCGAACGCGAGTCCGTCGGGCGCGAGACGCTCTACGTCGCGCGGTCCAGATAGCCGTCAGCACCCGAAAGCGGCAAATCGGGTCGCCGGACGCCCGTGCTCCCGAAGTTCTATGACCCTCGGATGGATACGATAGGGTATGAGCCGGGCTCGCGACTCCGACGACACAAGTGACGTAACGCTCTCGGTGGACGGAGAGTGGTACGTCGCCCGTGACGAGGAGACGGGAATCGCGAGCCAAGGGGAGACGCGGGCTGAGGCCTTGGCGAATCTCGCGGAGGCACTCGAACTCCACGAGCAACCAGTCCCCGAGGGCGAGGACGTCGACGACCCGTCGTCGGCTCCGTGGTTATGACTTAAAGCCGCATCGGGGGGATTTTACTATCCCGCAGAGAGTCGTGCAGTAGTGGCCCGGCGCACTTACTCCGGCGAGGAGATAGTGAAAGCGCTCGGCAAGTGGCGTTTCCGAAGAGTTGACCAGACCGGAAGCCACGTCAAACTTCGCTACCAAGATCCGAACACGGGCGAGAAGCGGACCGTCACAGTCCCGCTACACGACGAACTCGCGACAGGGACGCTGAAGAGCATCGCCGAGCAGGCCGGGGCTGACGACTTTCAGGAGTTCCTCGACGCTATCGACGACCTGTTGTGACCAGTGACAGTCTCATTTTCGCGCTTGTGGTGGGTGGCACGCCCCCGTCTGGAATACTCACGGGCCCGTCGTCGACGTACCCGGTGATTCGTCTCGGGCACGCTGCTGAGTGACCGAAACGATACCTCCGCCCGGAGTCGGTCAGTACTGCACAGTACTTCGCTATTTGCTCGGATACTCCCAATTATATGGTCCTGCCCGCGCATCCCGGTGTATGGACGTGCTCCACACAGCCATCGAAGTGTCGGACCTCGACGAAACCCGTGTGTTCTACGAGGACTTGCTGGGCCTCGACCGCTCGCGGCAGTACGAGCTAAACGGCGTGACGAACTACTACGTCACGGGCGCCGGGCCGGGCGAACTCCAGTTCCGCGTCGTCGACGACGCCCCCGACCCGACGGGCATCGAACACATCGCCGTCGCCGCCGACGACGTGGACACGACGGTGGAAGACGCCGCTGACCGCGGCGTGCCCGTTCAGCAGGAACCCCGAACGCTGGAGCGGGTAAACCGTCGACTCGCCATCCTCACCGACCCCGACGGCTACACGGTCCACGTCATCGAGGACTTATAGAAAGGCACTTGCCCGGACGCATCCCCCACCGAACATGGACGTAGACGCGGTCGTTCTCGACATCGACGGCGTACTCGTCGACGTGGCGGACTCCTACCGCCGCGCCATCGTCGAGTCCGTCGACCGGGTGTACGGGCAGACCGTCGACGACGCGGCGGTCCAGCAGTTCAAGAACGCCGGCGGCTTCAACAACGACTGGGAACTCACGTACGCGGCGGCGCTGTTCGTCCTCGCGCGCGACGCGGGCTACGACGCCGACGTGACGGCCTTCACCGACGACATCGCGACTCGCGGCGGCGGCCTCGACGCCGCGGAAACCGTCGTTCGCGACGCAGGCTACGACGCCGTCTTCGACCGCTGGGACACCGACCGCCTGCGCGACGTGTTTCAGGCGCTCTATCTCGGCTCCGACCTCTACCGGGAGTTGGAGGGCGGCGACCCGCCCGTCGAGACGCAGGGGTACATCCACGACGAACCCGTCCTCGCCGACCGGGAGACGATAGCCGACCTGACCGACCGCTTCGCTGTCGGCGTGTTGACGGGGCGACCCGCCGCCGAGGCGACCATCGCCCTCTCGCGAGTCGAGCTGTCGGTCCCCGACGCCCACCGGTTCACGATGGACGACTGGGCGGAGGGCAAGCCCCATCCGCGCGCGTTGGTGACGCTGGCGGACCGCCTCGACGCCGACCGGGTCGCCTTCGCGGGCGACACCCTCGACGACGTTCGCACCGCCGTCAACGCCGCCGAGGCCGACGACCGCACCTTCCACGGCATCGGCGTCCTCACCGGCGGCCTGTCCGGCGAATCCGGCCGGCGTGCCTTCGAGGACGCGGGCGCCGCCGCCGTCGTCGACAGCGTGAACGACCTGCCGGCCCTGCTGGAGTGATGGCGGTCGACTGGTCGCGCTTCGCCACCGTCGCCGTCGTCCTCCTCGTCGTCGTGTCGCTGGTCGTCGCCGTGGTGTCGCCACCGGACCCGTACACGCAGCTTCGCGGCCTGCTTCCGGGCGCCGCCGCGGCGCTTCTCGTCGCCCTCTTGGTCGCCCTCGGCGGCGGAGAATAGGGCCACTCCCGACAGTCTTACTTCGGGTCGGGCCACAGTCCGACCATGCGAATCGCGCTACTCGGCGGGACTGGCGACGTCGGCGAAGGCCTCGCGCTCCGGTGGGCGTATCACACCGACCACGAAGTCGTGATCGGCTCTCGCGACCCCGACAAGGCCCGCACGAAAGCCGAGGAGTACGAGACGGAACTGTCGAGTCGCGGCGTCGACTGCAAGATCAACGGCTTCGAAAACGAGATGGCGGCCGACCGAGCGCGCATCATCGTCCTCGCCGTGCCGGCCTATCACGCCAGCGACACGGTCGAGGCCATCGCCGACTCCCTCGACGACGACGATATTCTCGTCACGCCCGCGACGGGGATGCAACGCGACGACGACGGCTTCCACTACCACCGCCCCGGCGCCGGCAGCGTCACCCAACTCGTCGCCGACGCTGCCCCCGAGAACGTGCCCGTCGTCGGCGCGTTCCACAACCTCGCGGCCGGCCGGTTGGCCGACTTGGACGCCGACCTCGGCATCGACACCCTCCTCGTCGCCGACGACGACGACGCCAAGGACATCGTGCGCCTCCTCGCCGACGGCATCGACGGCCTGCGGCCCCTCGACGCCGGCGGCCTCGCCAACGCGCCCGAAATCGAGGCGTTGACGCCGCTGCTCGTCAACGTCGCCATGCACAACGACGGCCTCCACGACCTCGGCGTCCGGTTCGACTAGAAGCGGTCTTCGAGCTCGTCGCGCAGGTCCTCGACCGTCGCGTCGTTCATCGCGAGGACGACGAGCAAGTGATAGACCAAGTCGCCCGACTCCGCGAGCAGTTCCTCTCGGTCGTCGTCTTTCGCCGCGAGAATCACTTCCGTCGCCTCCTCGCCGACCTTCTCCAGCGCCGCGTTCTCGCCTTTCTCGTGGGTGAACAGCGAGGCCGTGTAGGAGTCGTCGGGGAGTCGGTCCCGCCGGTCCTCGATGGTGGCAAAGAGGGAGTCGAGAACGGCGTCCGTGTCGTCGTCGGTCATGGCCGAGTCGACGGCCGGCGGGACAAAGGGCCTGTCGTTACGCTTCGACCGGGAGGCGGTCGAACAGCGCGAGGCGGTGGAGTCGGTAGTCGTCGGTGAGTTCAGGGTGGAACGCCGTGGCGAGGACGGGGCCGTCCCGCACCGCGACGGGGCGGTCGTCCCACGACGCCAGCACCTCGACGCCGTCGCCCACGTCGTCGACGGCGGGGGCGCGGATGAACACTGCGTGGAAGGGATCATCCAGGCCGCGAACGTCGAGGCCTGCCTCGAAACTGTCAACCTGTCGGCCGAAGGCGTTGCGGTCGACGGCTACGTCGAGGATGTCGAGGGTCTCCACTCGGTCGTCTTGGGCGTCACGGGACGCGACTATCAGGCCCGCACACGTCGCGAGAATCGGCTTGCCCGCCTCGGCGTGGGCGACGATTTCCTCGTCGATGCCCTCCCGTGCCAGCAGCTGGGAGATGGTCGTCGACTCGCCGCCGGGAAGCGCGAGGGCGTCGCACTCGGGGACGGTGCCGGATTCGCGAATTTCGACGACGTCGGCGTCGTAGCCTGTCGCCGCCGCTGCGCGTTCGATTGCCGTCACGTGCTCGCTCACGTTGCCCTGGACGGCGACGACGCCGATCCGAACGGCCGACATTACAGCGAGACGACGTTCAGAATCTGCACCAGCACGCCGAAGAGCACGCCGAACGCGACCACGGTCTTGGGGTCGATGCGGATGGCGTTGCGGTCCTCAGCGTCGAAGTAGCGAACCAGCCCCGCACTCGACATCAGACCGCCGCTTTGACTGCCACTCATAGGCGTACGTGGTCGCCTCGCGCGCCTAAACGTTTCGGCTCGCCGATTGGCAAACCCTTATGCACGCCGCTCCGGTATCGAGTTGACGAATCATGACCGTTCGACTGCTCGATTTCTACGCCGACTGGTGTGGACCGTGCGACGCACAGGAGCCGATTCTCGAAGAAATTCTCGATGACTACGGGAGTGTCGAGTTCGAGAAAATCGACGTCGAACAGGACCAGGACACCGCCAACGCCTACCAGGTGCAGTCGCTGCCGACAGTCGTCGTTGAGAACGACGACGGCGTCGTCGAGCAGTTCGTCGGCGTCACTCAGCGTCCCGACATCGAGGACGCCCTCCAGCGCGCCGGCGCCTAGGAATCCCCATCGTTATGCCCGTCGAATCCTAATCCGGGTTTAAATGGGCATCCTCGAAGACAAGTCGCGGGCGCGGCTGTTCTACAAGTACCTCTCGAAGGTGTACGACCAGGTCAACCCCTTCATCTGGAACGAGGAGATGCGAGCCGAGGCGCTCGAACTCCTCGCACTCGACCCGGACGACCGGGTGCTTGACGTGGGTTGTGGCACCGGGTTCGGCACCGAGGGACTCCTCCAGTACAGCGACGACGTCCACGGACTCGACCAGAGCATCCACCAGATGGAGAAGGCGTTCGAGAAGTTCGGCAAGACTGACGAGGTGAACTTCTACCGCGGCGACGCGGAGCGACTCCCCTTCGCCGACGACAGCTTCGACGCCGTCTGGTCGTCCGGGTCCATCGAATACTGGCCTAACCCCGTCGACGCCCTCGCCGAGTTCCGCCGCGTCGTCAAACCCGGCGGCTCGGTGCTCGTCGTCGGCCCGAACTACCCCAGCAGCTCGCTGTTCCAGCGGCTCGCGGACGCCATCATGCTCTTCTACGACGAGGCGGAGGCCGACCGGATGTTCGCCGAGGCGGGCTTCGACGACGTCCAACACGTGACGATGGGCCCGTCGTACAACCCGGAAATCGCCATCACGACGCTGGCTCGCGTCCCCGACGCGTAGTCACGCCGTCGCCGACGCCGTCGTCAGGCGGTGCCCGTCGTACTTGAGGACGACAGTCACGCGAGCGCCGGGGTTGAGCTGTGGCCGGTTCGTCGCCGCCACGCGCACCGTCGCCGTCTCACCCACGCTCCACGTCGGATCGGTCGCCGGGTTGAACGGCCCCGTCGGCCCGCCCCGGAAACCGCGTGCGGCGAAGAACGGAACCGGTGGCTGGTGTCGGAGCGGCGTGCCGTCGACTCGAACCGTCACGTCGAGTCGGCGCACGTCGACGTCCTCGCCCGCGCGGTGGGTCAGAACCAGTCGGTCCCCGTTGACGGTCAGCGTCGCGGCGACCGTAGGTGACGAAGCGGGCGTGGCGGTGAGACACACCGCCGCGACGCTGACCCCGAGGACGACGGCGACGACGAGGCCGAGCGCCGACCCGGTGGTGACCGCGCGCGTCGCCATGTGGCCGCTGGCGTCGCTATCGGTGATAAGTTACAGTCTCGGTTCGAGTTCGGGTTGGGCACTCGAAACCTGCCCCGTCTCGTCCTTATTCGAACACCGCGGGGGTCGGAGTCGGCGTCGGGGTCGCCGTCGTCTCGTTGTCTTCCGTCTCGTTGTCGTCTCTCGTCGTCGGCTGCACTCGCGGCGGCGCGCCGGGTTCGATGGTCGCCTCGACCGTGTCGCCCTGTCGTTCTGCCGTGATGGTGTAGGGGCGGTACGGCGAGAGCGTCCAGAGCGTGCCGTCGTCGCCGGTTGGGTCGAGCGGGCGCTCGGCTCCCGTCTCGATGGTCATCGAGACGTTCGCGTCGACGGGACTTCCGGTCTGGGCGTCGACAACGGTCACTTCGACCGGGCCACCCGGATACGTGTGGTTGACGTGGAGGCGGAGTCCCTCGGCAGTCTGGTCCGCGCGCCGGTCGGCGACGAGCGAGGAGAGCGGGCGGCGCTGGTGTTCGGCGTAGACCACTCGGGCGTCGCTGTCGACGAAGGCCGTCAGGTCGCCGCGACTGTGGGCGATGCGGACGGGGTAGGTCTCGCCACCGCCGAACACCTGTGTCTGCTCGCGCGTGGTGTTCCAGATGACGGGGTAGCTCGTGGCCACGATGTCGAGGGCGACTTCGAGTTCGATGGCGTCCCCCTCACCGTTCCGCAGGTCGCCGCGGTACGCCTCGCGGTAGTAGGTGTCGTCGACGATGGTGGAGACGGTCACGCTCTGTGCTCCAGTCGCCAGGTAGTATCGGTGTGGCGCGGCGTCGCCTCGAATCACCTGCTCGGCGTGGGCGCGTACCGGACCGGTGAACGCCGAGAGGCGGTTGCCGATGGAGGCCATGCGCCCGCGGTCGATGGTGAACCCGGGCGTCTCGTCGGCCAGCGTTTCGAGGCGGCTCCGGCGGTCGCTCAGTTCCTCCGCGACGATGCTGACTCGGACGAGTTCCACGAGCAAGTCCTGTGAGCTGAGTTCGCCGCGACCGTAGGCCGCCACCGCGTCGGTCTGTTGCTGGTCGAGTTCGTTGGTCCGGGATTCGAGGTTTTGGAGCGCCGTCTGAATGCGCTCCGCGCGTTGGTCGCTCGTGTTCGATGCCTCGATACGCTCGGCCATCTCGATGGTTCGCAGGCGGTCGGTGGTCGCGTTCGTCGACAGCGCGACTGCGGGACCGAGGTCGACGTACTGCCGATTCACGTCCCACCGTTCGACCGACGTGGGCGGGATATCGAGTACGTTGACCTGCTGGAGGGATTCGTTGTCGGTTTGGGAGACGGTCGACCCGTCGACGGCTCGGGGCGCGTCGGTCGTCGAAGAGACGCCGGCGAGGCTGCCCGTCGCCCCGACCACGGCAGAGCAGACGAGAAGGGCGACCGCGAGGACGGGGAGGGCTCTCATCGCGCGATGGTACAGCCGCCTGCTACTAAAACACCTGCTTTCCGTCTCACGTCTGACAGACGCACCCTCCGTGAGAGGGCCGCTGTGCCGATGGAAAGCATTTTCCCGTCTCATTGCGACCCTCGAAATAATGCGGATCGCCGCGTCCTTCCTCGCCCTCCTCGTCCTCCTCGCCGGGACGGCCCCCGCGGTGGCACTCGCCGACGCCGGCTCCTCGCCGTCGTCCGGCGCCGACCAGCCAGCGCTCTCGGAATCGACGCCCGCTCGCATCGATGCGCCGACGCTTACCGAACTCTACATCGTGCCCGACCCGAGCGGCGACGCTCGCTGGACCGTCTCCGTCCGCTACGCGCTCGAATCGTCGTCCGACCGCGACGCCTTCCGCGAGTACGGCCGGTCGTTCGAAGCCGGCGACGCCGAGGCCGGTCCCGGAATCGACTTCTTCCGGATGCTCGCCAGCGAGGCCAGCGGGACGACCGACCGCGAGATGGCCATCCAGAACCCGACCCGCAACGCGACCGTCCAGAACGGGACGGGCGTGCTTCGCCTCTCGTTTACGTGGACGAACTTCGTCACCGACACCGACCGCGGCTTCGTGATTCGGGAGGCGGTGTTGATGCCTGGCAATCGAACGTGGCTGTCCTCTATCGGCCCCTCGCAGCGACTGGTCGTGGAGACGCCGGACGGCTACCAAGTGACTGATTCGCGGTTCGGCCTCGACAACGGTTCTGTCGTCGTCGACGGCCCGCACCGCTTCCGTGAACCGCTCACTATCTCCTACGAGCAGACGGAAGAGCCCGACCCGTCGTCCATCCCCTGGGAACTCCTCGTCGGGGCCGCTCTCCTCCTCGGCGGCGGCGCCATCGCGGCCGCGTACGCCCGCTCCCGCGGATTCGACGCCGATTCGTTGCCCACGACTGGCGACGATGGGCGGCCGCCGAGCACACCGGTCGACCCTGAGACGGACGCGGCGCCGTCCGACGGAGACGGTGACACGGACGACGCCGACGGGGACGACGCCGACGATGGCGACGAAGCGGCCGGGGTCGACCCCGAACTGCTCTCGGACGAGGAGCGCGTCGAACACCTCCTCGACCAGAACGGCGGCCGGATGAAGCAGGCCCAAATCGTCAAGGAGACGGGCTGGTCCGACGCCAAGGTGTCACAGTTGCTCTCGACCATGGCCGACGAGGGCAGGGTCGAGAAGCTCCGACTCGGCCGGGAGAACCTCATCTCCCTACCCGACGACGAGTCGTAAGTGGGTCTCGTCACCGGAGAGCGTCACGTACTTGCCGGGCCCGCCCCTCGTGTGGGGCGATGGAGTATCTGAATCGCCGCGTGGGGCTGGTGAACGACCGGCTGGAGTCCATCGTCGAGGCGGTCGAACCCCCCGAACTCGCGGCGGAACTCGACCACGTCGCCCTCGCGGGCGGGAAGCGCGTCCGCCCGGCGGTGACGGTGCTCGCGTGCGAGGCGGTCGGTGGCGCGCCGGAGGATGCAGTCGATTTCGCCGTCGGTATCGAACTCGTCCACAACGCGTCGCTGGTCATCGACGACATCATCGACCGGTCCGAGGTCCGACGCGGCACGCCGAGTGCGTGGGCCGAGTTCGGCTACGGCCCCGCCATCCTCGCCAGCGACGGCTTGCTCGGTGAGGCCTTCGCCCTCTTCTCGCAGAACGAGCGTGCGATGCGAATCGTCGCCGAGGCGATGGTGGAACTCGGCGAGGGCGAGGCGACGGAACTCGTCGCCCGCCCCGAGAACGAGGCGGAGTACATGGAGCTCGCGCGGCGCAAGACGGGCGTACTCTTCCGGGCCGCGGCGGAACTCGGCGCGGTGGCCGGCGGCGCCGACGCCGTCACCGTCGAATCTCTCGGCGACTACGCCGAACGCGTCGGCGTCGCGTTCCAGATTCGTGACGACGTGCTCGACGCCACCGCCGACGCCACTGACCTCGGCAAGCCGACGGGGCAGGACGCCGAGATGGACCGCCCATCGCTGGTGCAGGTGACGGGGCTGTCGCCGGAGGAGGCGAATCAGCGCGCACAGGCAACCTCCGACCGGGCGCTCGACGCCCTCGCGACGGCCGAGACGCGCGAAGTCGACGCCGTGGAGTATCTGCAAGACCTCGCGGAGTTCGTCGTCGTCCGCGAGCGCTAAGCGGGGTCGGCGGTGGGATACCGCGACTCCGCGATGGCGAACGCGAGCGTGCTCAACACGCCCAAGAGCGTCCCCGCCGTGAGCGCCACGGCGAGGTCGGTGAGGGTGAACGACGTTATTCCCGTGGCCGGCGGGAGGAGGAACCCCGAGACGGCGTAGAGGACGATGGCGATGGCGACGACGTAGAACGGCGCGTTCAGGTAGCGCCACTTGAACTCGTCGGCGAGACACTCGTCGGTCACCTGCCCGAGGCTACTGGTGATGCCGGCGGCCGCGAACCAGCGAATCGAGCCGTTGACCAGCGCCGCGAGCACCGTCACGGCGGAAGGTGGACCGGAGACTCCCGACTCGACGGTACGCAGTGTCTCGACGCCCTCGGCGCCGCCGACGATGAGTAGCGCCGCCGCGACGACGTAGGTGATGATGGTCACTCGGCCGGTGTAGAGGACGCTCCGGACGCGTTCGGCCACCTCGTCGACCGTCGACTCCAAGCCGAGGCCCCGGAACAGGGTGTAGAGGCCGAGCAGCGCGGAGATGAGGCCGATGACCGCCGCGCCCGGCACCTCGAAGAACGTCGCGATGGTGACGAAGGGATAGATGAGCAGGAGAATGCCGAGCGGCACCAAAAGCGTCCCCCGCGTCTCGGGGTCGTCGAGCACCTGCTTGACGGTGTAGTACATTGATTCGAGGTTCTGAGCCTGCCGGACGACGACGCGGCGGACGCTGTCGATGGGGACGCGAGAGCGGATGACGGGCAGCACCGACTCGTCCTGTGCGCCGTCGGTGATGACGATGGCGCGGACGGACTCGCCGGTCGAGAGTCCCGCGAGCACCGTATCGACCTCCTCGCCCACTTCGCGGGTCGCCCGCACCTCGCTCCCCTGCACGCCGGTGACGGCGGCTACCTCGACCTCCTCGGACTCGCTGGCGCGGAGTTCGTCGACGACGTGGACGCCCTGGAACATGACGTTCACGTCCGAGTCCTCGGGGTCCGCGGTGGCGAGGGCGACGGCCGCGTCGCTGACGGCGTCTCGGCCCACGACCGGCGTGTCGATGCCGGTCTTGCGACCGAGGTCGTCGTCGAGGTCCACACAGAGCACCAGGAGCACGAGTCACGGTACGCCGGCCGGCTATTTCTGCTTTCGGGGACTACGTCAGGAAGAAGATGAGGACGCTGACCGCCATCGCGACGAGGATGATGACTGCGGCGAGCGCGCCGCCCATCGAGACGACGGCGTTTGCGTGACTGGCCAGCGTCTCCGTCCGGTCGTTCCCGAACACGGTCACTGTCGCTCGCTCGGTCGCCAAGCCGGCCTCGACCGGTTCGAGGTCGTCGACCGCCTCGTCGACGAGTCGCTCGATGAGCGCGACGAACTGCGCGTGGTCGATGGCCGCGCCGACCTGATTGTCCGCCTCGACCGTGTTGACGATGTGCGTGTCCGTCGTCATCACCTCCGTCGCGTCGATGGCGTCCCGCGCCGTCACGGCGTCGACGACCCGGTCGCGAAGGCCGGGCACCATGTTGTTGCCGTCGACGAGGACGTACGCCGTGTGCTGGTCCTCGACTTCGACGACGGCGACGCGGACCCCGAGGGGACCGATGCCGTCGATGGGTTCCCACTCGGTGCGGTCCCAAGCGATGCCGAGACGGATTGGGCCGCTCGGTGCCTCCTGTAACTGCTGGCCCGTCCGCTTGGCGGCCGCCATCATGTCGAACGCGCGCTGACTGCCGGGCGTGACGTGGCCGAGGTCCTCGCCCTGCAGTCCGTTGTTGGAGTTGTGGGCGTCGACGAGGAGCACGTCGTCGAGCCCCGTCGTTCGCGCCTCCGTCGCCGCCGAGAGGCCGACGCCGTACTCCACGTCGTCGGCGAAGCCGGGCGCGTAGCTGGCGACGAGGAGTGCGTCGTCGCCGAACGCCTGCCCGAGCATCGTCGCCTCACCCGACTGCGTGCGGACGCTCCGGGTCGCCTCGGCGTCGTAGATGAGTTTCGACTGCGCCGCGTCGATGGCGTCGAGGACGTGGTCCACCTCGCGTTCGGTGACGAGGTTGAAGTCGTGGCCGGCGGTGGCGTGGGGTGGGAACACGAGGCCGTCGGTGTGTTCGGCGACCCGGACGGGGAAGTTCCCGCCGCCGATTTCGCCCATCGGTCCCGGGTGAATCATCGGGAGGACGAACCGCGCCTTCTGCGTGCCGTCCGGGCGCTGGAAGGCGAGGACCGTGACGGGGACTACCGCCTCCTCGCCCAGCTTCTCGAAGAACGTCTCGAGTTCTCGTGACCCCTCCGCGACGTGGCCGATGAACCCGCGGATGAAATCGAGGACGGAGACGCCGAGGCTTCGCTGCCACGGTCGGTCGATGACGCGGACGAACGTGTAGACGGCGCCGGCGTAGATGACGCAGGTAACCGCGAGCAGCTGGAAGTGGTGGGCGTCGATGACCCAGAGTTCGGGCGGCGCCTCCGACGCCCGAGAGAGGTAGGGCATCAGGTAGGCGTCGACGAGGGGGTCGCCGAGTTCGAAGTAGCGGACGGTCCCGCTGTAGACGAACAGGAAGAGCGCGGAGACGGCCGTCTGGAGGCTAGCCGGCACCGCGGCGATGAGGAGCGACGACTGCGAGACGGCCATGACGACCAACAGGCGGAAGGCGAAGATAGACGCGAGCGCGATGACCAGCGCGTCGTAGACGAACGTCTGCCCGAGCGGCGTCACCAGGCTGACGATGCCCGCGATGGTCACGATGACGACGAGGATAACCTCACAGAGCAGCGCCAAGAGCGACGACCGGTTGGGCGTGAGTTTCCCGCCCACGAAGTGGTCGACGCCCGTCGTCCCGACAGACGCGATGACGGTCGGCAGGCCGATGAAGAAGATGCCCTGCCACGCGTCTCGGCCGAGGATGAGCAGGTTGCGCCACGTCGGTTCCGTGTTCCCCGAGTCGAAGGCCGCGATGCCCGCCATGGCCGCGATGACGATGGCGAACCCGAGGCTGGCGTACCAACTGGGGGCCGTGAAGATGTACCGCGAGAGCCCCGCGAGGTCGGACTGGGTCGCCGTCATTCAGTCGCCCCGACGGCACGGGGCGTCGTAAATCTCTCCCTTCGGCTCGCAGTCGGCAACACCCGCCGGAACCGGCGGGTACGCCCCGAATTCACCGACAGCGCTCGATGAAGTTCGCGAACACTTCCTCGCCCTCCTCGGTGTGTGCCACCTCGGGGTGCCACTGGACGCCGTAGAGGTCACGGTCCGTGTCGCTCATCGCCTCGATGTCACACACGTCGCTCGTCGCCGTGTGGGTAAAGCCCGTAGGGAGCTCGGTCACCTCGTCGGCGTGACTCGCCCACACGCGCGTCTCGGGGGCGAGCGACCCGACGAGCGGGTCGTCCTCGTCGACGATTTCGACGTCCACGTCGGCGTAGCCGCCGTAGTCGCCGGCGTCGACGGTGCCGTCCAGTTTCGTCGCCATGATCTGCATCCCGAGACAGATGCCGAGAACGGGCACGTCCAGCTCCAGATACTCGTCACAGCGGCCGATGCGGTCCATGTCCGGGCCGCCCGAGAGCACGAGGCCGTCCACGTCGAGGTCCTCGGGCGGCGTGGTGTTGTCGACGATGTCGGTGTCCACGCCCGCGTCGCGGAGCGCTCGCTGCTCCAAGTGCGTGAACTGACCGTGGTTGTCGACGACGACGATGCGGGTCATTACGGCGTGATTGTCAGGTTGCGCCTAAAAACGGCTCGGATGTGGCTCATACGGAGTACTGTACCTGTTTTCCGGTGGTTCGCCGACCTGTCCCGGCGAATCATCGGTACTGACGTACAATACCCCGTCTCACTCCCGGTCGTCGCGTTCGGCCGCCGTCTGGAATCCGAACTCCGACTGCTCCTTGCTCCGGCGGGCCTCTCGCGCCGCCATCGCCTCGGCGTCGGGGCTCGCGTCGTCGTCGACCCGCGCCCACCCCTCGTGGACCTTCGCGTGACACCACCGACACAGGGCGACGGTGATTTCGTGGTCGGCGTCGTCGCCGCTCGACCCGTAGGAGAGGTGGTGTTCCTCCAGGAGTGGGCGGGCGTTCTCGTGGGCCATTCGTACCTCCTCCAGTCCGCATCGCCGACACTCCCGGCCGTCGGTCGTCGAGCGATAGTGCGGGCAGTCACACCAGTCGGCATCGCCGGCGACGACGCAGGCGTAGTCGTCGGCCCGGCGTGCGGCCGCGAACTCCGGGTCGTCGCCGGCGCGTTCGAGGGCGAACCGACACCGGCCGTCGTCGGTCAGGTGGTCGCACCGGTCCGCGTGCTCGTAGGGGTCGTCGACCCCGACTGGCGTCCCCGTCGGCGTCCGCTCCATGCCCGCTCTCGGGTCGTCTGGGGGTATGAATCCCTCGCCGACTGCGCTACCCCTCGTAGCCCGCGTACTGCATCAGCTGCGAGAACACGTCGGAATCCATCGCCGACTCGTAGACGATGCCGCCGACCATCCCGCCGGGGTAGGCGTCGCCGTTCATCGCGTGGCTGACCTTGTGACAGTGCATGAGGTAGATGCCGGGGTCGGCGTCCGCCTCGAATTCGATGGTCTTGCGCTCCGCGGGCGCCATGTCGAGGATGTCCTGTTCGTACTGCGCCGCCTCGGGAATCTGTGCCCCGTCCTTCTCGATCACCCGGAACCGGTGGTTGTGGGTGTGAATCGGGTGGTTCATGTAGCCGTTGTTGGCGAAGTGGACGCGGACGGTGTCGCCTTGCGAGACGAGGACCGGCGACCCGTCTTCGGGGTGGAGCGTCCGCGGCGCCGACCGGCCGTTGATGGTGAACACGTCGGGCTTGCGGTCACGGGGGCTGTAACTCACGTCTTCGCCCGCCATCTGCCGGTTGAGACGGGAGTCCCAGTCTTTCACCGTCATGAACAGTTCCTGGTCGGCCTGTTCGTACCCCTCCGGGTCGACGCGGAAGATGCCGTACATCCCCATGTCGATGTGCCGGTGGGTCTGGTAGTGACAGTGATAGAGGTGGGTCCCGGGGACGTTCGCCGGGATTTCGTAGGTGTGTTTCTCGCCGGGCATCACGGTGATGCCCGTCGTCGTCGGCACGCCGTCGTTCTCCCACGTCTTCCGCACGCCGTGGAAGTGGACGGTGTGGGGCATGTCGGCGTTCGTGTTGTCGAGGGTCACCTCGATGTCCTCGCCCTCCGTCGTCCGGATGATGGGGCCGGGGACGCTGGGTTCGCGGTCGTCGGCCTGCCACGCCCAGACCTTGGGCAACTCGACGGGACCCCCCATCGAATCGCCGGGGTGGGCGGGCAGCGTCGAGTTGACGGCCCGGAGCGTCACCTGATTGTTCTGCTCGGGCACGTCGACGACCTGTGGCTTGGCCGCGGCCGGGAGCGACGACGCCGACTGCTGGGCCGCCGTTGCCGCCTCGGCCTGTGACGGGTCCGTGTTGGTCGGGGCGGTACAGCCAGCGAGGCCGAGGACGCCCGCCGTCCCGGTCGCCTTCATGAACTGCCGACGCGAGAGGTCCGTACCGGGGGCGCCAACTTGCTTCGTCATAACAACTAGTCGTCTGGGGGGAAAGGGCAAACCACCCTCGCTGATTCTCACCGGCCGGCAACGACGGACCGAAACCCCGAACCTGTTCGGGTGTGATAAACGTATATCCGTCAGCGCCGGCCGCGCTCGTCGTCGGGAACGTCGCGACGAGCGGCGCGTTCGGCCTCTGAACGGCTCATCTCCTCGCGACGATCATGTTCGGCTCGAACCAGCCAGTAGAGGACGAGTGGGGCGCCGACGCCGAGGCAGAGAAAGAGGACGAGGACGCCCGCACCGCTCATCCGAGGAACACGTCGACGATGTCGCTCCCCCGCGACCCCGTGTCGCGGTAGAACTCCGAATATCCGCAGTTGGTACAGGAGACCACCTGGAAGGAGTTGGTCTGGATGTCGAACATCTTGCTCAGGCCGCCACCAGTCGTCGAAATCGTGCCCACGTCAGTCTCGGTGTGCCCGCACTTCGGACAGCCGCGTTCGTCGTCGTTCATACGCGACCTATCCGGGGCTATCGGCCAAAAGTTACCGAAGGCTGAGACGCGCGTTTGTGTGATTTGTTCACACGGCAGCGCGATTAGGCGTTCTGTTCGTAGATGGTCTCGGCTTCGTTGGCGCGGTTCGACGCGAGGCTGAGCAGATCGTCGCCGATGTCTTCGAAGGCGTCCGCGGCGTCCGAGAGGTCGGACAGTTGCCTGTCGAGCTGGTACTCGACGTCGCGCAGGAGGTCGAACGCCTGATTCGCGGTGCTCGCGGCGTCGTCCGTTCGGTCGTCGTCGAGCTGGTCACGGGCGTCGCTGATCAGACTCGAGCCTTCGTGGATGTCGCTGGCGGCGCTATTGAGGTCGCTCAGCACGCTCGTCTCCTCGCTCAGCTGCGTCACCTTCTGCTCGTACTCGTCGCTGCTGACGGCGTCGGTGACGGACGCGCTCTCGGGGTTCAGCTCCTCTTCGATGGTCGTGGTCGGTGTCGATACCTCGTCGACGGCGGCTTCGACGTCGTCGAGTTCGTTCGCGGCGTCGTCGAGTTCGAACTCGTCCAGTCGATTGTACGCGGCGGTGAGAGCGTCGTGCCCGTCGATGAGCCACGACTGCGCGTCGGTCGCGTGCGTGAGGAACCGCTGCATCGTGTCGAGGTTATCGACGGTCGCGCGCTGTTCGTCCGTCGTCGCCGCTGCCTCGGCGGCGTGGATGGACTGCTGGACGCGGTCGAGTCTGAGCAGTACGTCGCGCGCCTGAAACGACTCCGTCCCGGCCGTCACCGAGAGGAGGTCGTCGCTGACGCCGCCGGTGAAGACGTACACCGCCTCGGTGAAGCGGTCCTGTGCTTCGTCGATGTGCTGGGCCGCCTCGGGCGATGCCTCGGGCGTCGGCGTCGATGTCGGTTCGGGTGTCTCGGTCGCGGTCGGTTCGGGCGTCTCGGTCGCGGTCGACGTCGCCGTCGGGGTCGGCTCGCTCGGTTGGCCGCCGAAACAGCCAGCCGCGAGAGGGGTCAGGGCGACGAGGAACGTGCGGCGATCCATACCCACCCCAAACGTGTGGATTGGGTAAAACGTATCGATACTGTCAGACGTACGTTAGACGGCAGCGAGCCGGAAATGGCCATTTTGAGGGTGCTGTGCGACGTGCGTCAGACACATGTAAACTTCTGATAAAAAGGTATAGGTCGTCACCGACACACACCAGCTGACGATGACTCTCCTCGGAACGTCTGACGCCGCTCGGTCCCGAGCGGCCGCGCTCGTGGCGGCCTTGCTCGTCGCCGTCGCTACGTGGAACGTCCTGCTCAACACCCTCGTCGCCCGGACGGGGATCGCGTCGTCGATGCAGATCGTCTACGACCTGGTCGTGCCGCTCTCGAGGACCGGTGCAGCCGGTGGCCTCCTCGCCGCGACGGTCGCTATCGCCGTCCTCCTCGCGGCGTTGGCGCGGACGGTCGCCCCCGACGTCGACGCCCTCGGCGCCGGCGAGACGCCACTCGAGACGGCCCTCGCCTACGGCCGTGCCGTCGTCGTCGCCCTCGCCGGCACGCTCGCCGCCGGCCTCGGCCTCGCGCTCCTCGTCGTCCCCGGGCTCGTCGTCCTCGTCCACCTGCCGCTGGTGTTCGTGGCTGTCGCCACCGACGGTACTTCGATTCTACAGGCGGTCGAACGGACGCGGGCGCGCGCCCGCGGCTCTCGCCCCCGCATCGCGGCCGTCTGCCTCGCCGTCGTCGCCGTGCCGCTGGCGCTCGCGGTCATCGCCACGCTGACCGCGCTGGTCGCGCCGGTGGTCGAACTCGCACTCGGCGTCCTCGTCACCACCGCCGCCGCGGCCGCCGGCATCGTCGCGTTCACCGCGCTCGCCAACTCGCTCGGTGAGACGACGCCCGGCGGCTCTCGGACCGACCGCGTCGCTCCGGGTTCCTCCCGACAGCTCTGAGCGCCGACTGCGACGGCCACGCTCTTGGTCCCCGCGCCCGACGGACCGCTATGACGCGCCTCGTCCACCGACACGACGGCAACGAGTCCGTCCTCGCCACCGACGTGACGGTCGCCGACTCGTTTCTCCAGCAGGCTCGCGGGCTGATGTTTCGCTCGTCGTTTCCGGGCGGGTCCGCACTCGTCTTTCCCTTCGACCACGCTGCGAAGCGGACGCTCCACATGGTCGCCGTTCCCTTCGACATCGACGCGCTCTGGATTCGAGACGACCGCGTCGAACACGTCGCTCGCCTGTCGGCGTGGACCGGCATCGGCCGCGGTGTGGCCGATACTGTCGTCGAACTCCCCGCCGGCGCCGCCGACAGCGTCAGCGAGGGCGACGTGGTTCGTCTCGACGACTGATGCGGTTTTGTAGTCAGCACCGGTGGTTCGCTGCCCCGCCTCGGCGACACGAGTTTTATGTCCGTGCCCGCGTCGGATAGCGTATGGACATCCGTTCGAGCGAGGACGAGACGGCAGTCGAAGCGGTCCCGGACGTCTTCCTGTCGCAACTGGCCAGCGGTGACGAGATGAGCGTCCAGCAGTTCGTCATCGACCCCGGCGCGGCGGTGCCCGAACACAGCCACCCGCACGAACAGGCGGGGTTCGTGACCCAAGGCGAGGGCGTCTTCGTCATCGACGGCGAGGAACGCGTCGTCAGCGCCGGTGATTCCTACGTCGTCCCCGGCGGCGAATCACACCGCGTCGAGAACCGGGGCGACGTGCCCTTCGAGGGCGTCGACATCTTCAGCCCGCCCCGCGACGACCCCGCCTGGCGCGACTAATCCTCGCGGCGCAGGCGCTTGACGACGAACGCGTCGTCGAGTTCGCCGAGGAACTCCCCCAGTCGTGGGCCTTCGGTGTCGTCGAAGAAGAGCCGGTAGCCCGCGGCGAAGAAGTCGCCCACCTCGACGCCGTGGTCGCGCGCTGTCTCGTACATCTGGCCCTGAATCGCCTCGCCGTCGTGGCCCTCGGCCACGAAGTCGGCGAGGTCGTTGAGCGCCGCGACCACGTCGTCGTCGAAGTCGGTCTCCGGAAGCTCCGCCTGCAGGCGGTAGTTGTAGGCGTTGTCCATGCGCTCGGCCCACGTCCGCGCGCGTTCGACACGCTCCAAGGCTTCCTCGACGGCCCACTCGGGCGTGTCGTCGTCGATGAAGCCCTGATTGCGCGCCATCCGCACCCACAGGTCCCGGTCGTCCGTCATGCCGAGGACGGCCGCGAAGGTGTAGGGGAGGCGGACCCGCGCCTCCTGTACCTCGTCGACGAGGAACGGGTAGGCGCGCTCCGCGATGGGTTCGATGTCCTCGTCTTCCTCCTCGCCGAAGTAGACGCGTTCGAAGCGGTCGAACTCGTCGACCAGCAGGTCGATTCGCTCCACGTCGAAGTCTTTCGCGCGCTTCGGGTTGCGGACGAAGAAGTAGCGCAACACTTCGGGTTCGAGGAGTGCGAGCACTTCGTCCACGGTGACGACGTTACCCGACGACGACGAGAGGGGTTCGCCGTTGAGCGTGAACCACTCGTAGGTCATGGGGACGGGCGGTTCGATATCGAGGACACGCCGCGCGATGTCCTGCCCGCTCGGCCACGAGCCCTCGGCGTGGTCCTTGCCGAAGGGTTCGAAGTCGACACCGAGGACCGCCCACTGCGCGGGCCACTCGAAGCGCCACGGGAGCTTCCCCTCGCGGAACGTGGCGGTGCCCTCGTGGCCACAGCCGTCGATGTGGTCGCCGCCCGCGTCGAGGCCCGAACACCGGTAGTCGACGGTTTCGGAGTCGAGGTCGACCTCGCCCACGTCCTGCGTGAGGCGGCCACACTCCGAGCACCGGGGCATGAAGGGGACGTACGACTCGTCGATGCCCGCCTGATACTCGGCGAGCACTTCGCGTGCGAGGTCGGTTTTCTCCAGAACCTCACGCGTGACCGCCTCGAACTCGCCCGATTCGTAGAGGTCGGTGTTCGACACCAGCTCGATATCGACGCCCACCGCCTCGGCGCTCCGGGCGAGGAGGTCGGTGAAGTGAGCGCCGTAGGAGTCCGTCTCGCCGAAGGGGTCGGGGATGTCCGTGTACGGCTTGCCCAAATTCCGGCCCAGCGCGCCCGCGTCCACCTCGCCGAGGCCGACGAGGTTCCAGTCCGAGTCCGCGAGTGTCTGGGGGACGCCCCGGAGAGCGTCGCGGTCGTCACTCGTGAACACCTGGCGGACTTCGTGGCCGCGGTCGCGGAGGACACGCGCGACGAAGTAGCCGCGCATGATTTCGTTGAAGTGGCCGAGGTGGGGCACGCCCGAGGGGGAGACACCGCCCTTGATGACGATGGGGTCTTCGGGGTCACGTGCCTCGATTTCGTCCGCGATGTCGTCGGCCCAGAAGGCGTTGTGTCTGTCGCTCATAGGTCCGTGTCACAGCCGACGGGCACCACGTCGGTCCCCGTGTGGTCGCCGTCGAGGACGGCCCGCGCGATTCGGTCCGGGTCGGTGCCGTCGAGGACGATGGTCCGCATCGTCGAGCGCTCGATGAGTTTCGCCGCCAGCAGGTCGACGGGCGCCGACGCGCCGGCGCCGCGACTCATCGGCGCGACTAGGTCGACCAGTTCCGCCCCCGTGAGTCGCCCGTACTGCTCCGCGTCGGGGTCGTCGTCGGGGTCGGCGCTGAAGACGCCGTCGACGCTCGTAGCGTAGACGAGGAGGTCCGCGTCGACGTACTCCGCGAGCGCCGCCGCGACGGCGTCGGTCGTCTGGCCGGGCATCACGCCACCCATCACGGGCACGTCGCCGCGGCGGAGCGCCTCGCCCGCCTCCTCGTACTCGCGGGCCGGCGACGGCGCGGCCCGGTCGTCGAGTGCGGCGATCAACAGGCGCGCGTTGACTCGCGTCACGTCGATGCCGATCTGGTCCAGCTGTACCTCGTTGGCGCCGAGGCTTCGCGCCGCCCCGATGTAGTCACGGGCGGCTCCGCCGCCGCCGACGACTGCGCCGACCTCACACCCCTCGTCGACGAGGCGTTCGACCGCCGCCGCGTGACCCGCGACGCGGTCGGCGTCGAGGTCGGGCGCGAGAACACTCCCGCCGATAGAGATTACGACTCGCATTACTCGACGCGTAGCCACGAAGCACGCTTAAGGGTTGTTAAGCCGCCAGCACCGCACGCTCACAGCGCGCGGCGTGCGCGTCGAGACACAATTAAGGGTTCGCGTCCGCGTCGTACATCCATGAAGACGCTCAATCTCGTCGGCCCGAACGCGGTCGATCTGGCCGACCGGCTCGTTCCCCGTCTCGACGGGCGCGTGGCCACGGTGGAGACGCTCCCCGAGACGGCGGCCCGCGACACCGACGCCGGCGCGGCGTACGGCCTCTCGAACGACGGCTCGTGGATTGGTGCGGGCGACGGCGAGACGCTCTCCGGCCTCCTTGACTCGCTCGTCCCCGACTACGACATCACGCTCACCATCGGCTTCGACGCGCATCTCCCGACCGTCGCCATCGGCGACGCCGACCCCGTCGGCGACGTGGTCGCCACCATCTCCGACGCCGAGAGCGACCTTGACCCAGTCCTCGACACGATTCCGTCGCTCGACGACCGCGTGACCCTCGAATCGCTCGTCCAGGAGGCGAAGGCCTCGCCGCTGGCCGAACGCTCCGGTGCTATCGCCACCTTCACCGGGCGCGTCCGCGTCAAGGACTCGGCAGACGACACGCGGACCACCCACCTAGAGTTCGAGAAGTACGAGGGCGTCGCCGCCGACCGCATGCAGGCGATTCGGGAGGAGCTCGAGGCGCGCGACGGCGTCTTCGAGGTGCTCATGCACCACCGAACCGGCGTCATTCGCGAGGGTGAGGACATCGTCTTCGTCGTCGTCCTCGCCGGCCACCGCGAGGAGGCGTTCAGCACCGTCGAGGACGGCATCAACCGCCTCAAAGACGAGGTGCCCATCTTCAAGAAGGAGTCGACGACCGACGAGGAATTCTGGATTCACGAGCAGGCCTGACCCCCGAATCCACCCGTCGAACCGGGAGCCCGGGCCGTATTTAATTCTCTATAATATAAACGAAAGAATCTCTCAAAAGCGCGTATAAAATATCTCGCGGCTTCGTAAAACGTCCTGAAGGTTTCACAAACCCGGGTAAATTGATGAAACCGCCCGAACTGCTCCGAACGTTCTCTCCTTTATATAATCCTCCGGCTTGTACGGTGAATTGAGGCGACAACAAATGAGCGCAACCGCAGACCCCTCCACCGAAGCCGACGACAGTGTGTCCAAAGAGGAACGCCTGAAGCAGTTCCTGGTCTCGAAGGCACAGGACGGCGAGATGTACTTCAAGAGCAAGTTCATCGCCGACGAAGTCGGCCTGTCCCCCAAAGAAATCGGCGCCCTGATGGTCAAGCTCCGCGACTCCGCGTCCGACCTTGAGGTCGAGAAGTGGTCGTACACGAGCGCGACCACGTGGCGAATCGAGACGGCGTAGTCGGTCGCTACTGGTCCCCGCCACGCGCGCCGCCGCCTGCTTCACGGGTTTTATACCGCTGAGCGACGTACCCAGAATCGATGGACGGAGTCGACCGACCGCCGTCTGACGCCCTCAATTCCGTCTTTTACGTCCGCGACGTGGAACGAGACGGCGACCGGGTTCGATACTACGGCGAACCGCTCGTTCCCCGCGGCCAACTCGCCGACGAACTCCGCGACTCGTTCCGCCGCGCCGGCTACCGCATCGACCTCGAAGCGGGGCGAGAACCCTACGAAACCACCGTCGTCGCCACCCCGGCCGACGGCCGGATTCACGGCATCCCGTGGACGAACCTCGTTCTCTTCGGCGCGACGATGCTGTCGACACTCTTCGTCGGCGCACTCGTCTGGTACTACATCCCCTACAGCGACATCGCCGCCAATCCCTTGGTCGCCCTGCGCGCGTGGCCGTTTACCGCCGCCGTCCTCGGCGTGTTGACCGCGCACGAACTCGGCCACTACATCGCCGGCCGATACCACGGCGTCGACGTCTCGCTCCCCTACCTCATTCCCTTCGTCTTCCCCTTCGGGACGCTCGGGGCCATCATCCGCATGCGCGGGCGGATGCCGGACCGAAAGGCGCTGTTCGACATCGGCGTCGCCGGGCCGCTGACCGGTCTCGTTGCGACTGTCGTCGTGACCGCCATCGGCCTCTCGCTGGAGCCGATGACCCTCCCACAGCGCGTCGTCGAATCGTCCGGTCAGGTCATCATCTTCAACGACCCACTGTTGCTCGACCTCATCGCGACGGCGCTCGGCCAGCCGACGAGCTACGCCGACCCGACCAAGACCGTCCACCCCGTCATCATCGGCGGCTGGGTGGGGATGTTCTTCACCGTCCTCAACCTGCTTCCGGTCGGCCAACTCGACGGCGGCCACATGGTGCGAGCCATGCTCGGCCGGCGACAGGAGACGCTGGCCTCGTTCGTACCGCTCGCGCTCTTCTCGCTCGCGGGCTATCTCTACTACGTCCGTGACCTCGCCATCAACGAGTCCGTCGGGCTGTGGGCGCTCTGGGGCGTGTTCGCCATCGTCATCGCGTACAACGGCCCGGCCCACCCCGCCGACGAGACACCGCTCGGCTGGAAGCGCCAGCTCGTCGGCCTCCTCACCTTCGGCTTGGGCGCGCTCTGTTTCCTCCTCGTTCCCGTGCAGCTGCTGGGTTAGTGGGTGTACCCCCGGTCCGGGAGCGAGTCACCGTCGGCGACGACTCCAGCGGCTGTCACGTCGCCGATGCGCGTGACTGGCGTCGAGAGGTCGACCGACTCAAGCGCCGATGGCGGCGCGGTGAACACGAGTTCGAAGTCCTCGCCGAAGAAGGCCGCGAGCTCGCGGCGGTCCGCCGCGTCGGTAGCCACGTCCTCGACGCTCGAATCGACCGGGAGGCGGTCCCACGAGATATCGAACCCGCAGTCGCTCGCCTCGGCGAGCTGGTGGAGTGAGCGCGCGAGGCCGTCCGAGGAGTCCATCATCGCGGTGGCGACCGGTGCCAGTGCTTGTCCGGCGTCGACGCGCGGTTCGAACCGAAAGAGGGCGTTGCCCTGCTCGTCGTCGCCGCGCTCGAACGCGCGAATCGCGGCGCCGGTCCGCCCGAGCGTTCCGGTGACGTACACCGCCTCGCCGGGCGACGCGCCCGACCGGGGGACGGGGTCGTCGGTCCGGCCGACGACGGTGCTGGCGACGGTGAACTCGTCGTGACTGTCGAGGTCACCGCCGACGTAGCGGGCGCCGGTCAGGTCGCACACGTCGTTCGCGCCGTCGACGAACGCCCGCACTTCGTCGGCGTCGAACGTTGGCGCCCCGTAGGCGGCGACGGCCGCCGTCGCGTCCGCGCCCATGGCCGCCACGTCCGACAGCGAGGCGCCGACTGCCCGCCAGCCCGCCGTGTATCGCGTCGTCCCCGGGGGGAAGTCCGTCCGCTCGTGGAGCATGTCCGTCGTCACGACCAACCCGTCGACTACCGCGGCGTCGTCGCCCGCCGCCCCGACGGCGTCGGCGAGCATCCCCAACGCGCTCCGTTCGTCCATGGACGGCGTTCTCGGTGTCGGCATAAAAAATCCCGAGCACGTCGCTTCCGGTGGGTTAATGCCTCGGCTCCCCTTCGCCCGTCGTATGGCCGGCGGTCGTACGCGTGCGACGATACTCGGGTTCGTCGGCGCACTCGTCGTGTTCGCGGTGCTCTTCACCTTCGCCGGCGTCGACAAACTCGTCGCGCAGCTCCGCGCCGCCGACGTTCGTCTCGTGGCGCTGGTCGTCCTCGTCACCCTCGGGTGGCTCGCGGCGTGGGCGTTCTCGCTCCGCGTCGTCCTCGACGTCCTCGGCGTTTCGCTCTCCGTCCCGCAGGCGTTCCTGGTCTTCACCGGCGCCATGTTCGCCAACAACGTCACGCCGTTCGGACAGGCGGGCGGGGAACCCATCACTGCCCTCCTCATCTCGCGCGTGACCGACACCGAGTACGAGACGGGCCTCGCCGCCATCGCCAGCGTCGACACGCTCAACTTCGTCCCCTCCATCACCATCGCCCTCGTCGGCGCCGGCTACTTCGTCACCGAGACGGCCTTTGGGGCGAATCGCCGCCTCGAATTCGCCCTCGCCGCGGTGGCGGTGCTCGCCATCGGCGTCCCGTCGCTGGTCTATCTCGGCTGGCGCCGACGCTATCAGGTCGAAGCCCGCGTCGTCGGCGTCCTAACGCCGGCCATTCGAGCGATTGCGACCCGCCTGCCGCGCGTGCCTGTTCCGACTGTGGGCGGTATCGAACGCCGCATCAACGGCTTCTTCCGCGCCATCGAACGCGTCGCCACCAACCCGCGGGGCCTCGCACTCGCGCTCGGGCTGTCGGCTATCGGCTGGTTCTTCCAGATGGTCGGCCTGTGGCTCGCCTTCCGCGCCATCGGCACGCCCATCCCGCTCTCCATCGCGCTCTTCGTCGTCCCCATCGGCGCCATCGCGGGCGTGACGCCCCTGCCCGGCGGCGCCGGCGGCATCGAGACGGTGCTGGTCGTCCTGCTGGTCGCGGCGCCGCTGCCCGCCGTCACCGAACCCATCGCCCTCGCCGCCGTCGTCGTGTTCCGGGGCGCTGTCTACTGGACGCCGACGGTCCTCGGCGGCCTCGTCGTGGGCTCGCTCGGCCTCCGCTCACGTGTCTAATACGATGGGTTTAAACGCCGTCCGCGGGAACCTTGCGCCAATGGTAACCCTCTACGACGTGCCGGCGGACGCGCTCATCGAGGCGCTCGCCGACCGACTCGAGGACCGTATCGACGAGCCCGACTGGATCAACTACACCAAGGCCGGCGTCAGCAACGAGCTCCCGCCCCAGCAGGACGACTTCTGGTTCGTTCGCGCGGCCAGCCTCCTGCGGAAAGTCGCTGTCGACGGCCCCGTCGGCGTCGACCGACTCTCGACGGCCTACGGCGACCGCAACGAGGGCTCGACGCGCTACCGCGTCGCCGCCCCGCACGCCGAAACCGGCAGCAAGAAGATCATCCGAACGATCCTCCAGCAGCTCGAAGACGAGGGTCTCGTCTCCACCGCACAGGGTGAGGGTCGCGTCGCCACGCCGGACGGGCAGAGCCTCCTTGACGAAGTCGCGGCCGACGTTCTCGACGACCTCGACCGCCCCGAACTCGAGAAGTACGCGTAACCCTCCGAAATCGTTTTCACCGCTTCGACGGCTAGTGACTCCCATGAGTGGCAACCCCGACGACGAACGCATCGAAGAGCTTCGACAGCAGAAGATGCAGGAGCTGAAAGAGCAGGCCCAGGAGGGCGGCGACGGCGCCGGCGGACGCGCCGACCAGCAGGCTGCTCGGGAACAGGCCGAAGCCCAGAAGCAGGCCGTCCTGAAACAGAACCTCACTGACGGCGCCCGACAGCGTCTCAACGCCGTCCAGATGTCGAAACCGGAGGTTGCCGAACAGGTCGAACAACAGATCGTCGCCCTCGCCCGTAGCGGCCGCATTCAGGACCGCATCGACGAGGACCAGATGCGAAAGCTCCTGAAAGAACTAACCCCCGACAAGAGCTTCGACGTCCGTCACCGCTGAATGGGCGTCGCCCTGCTTTACAGCGGCGGCAAGGACTCCACGCTCGCAGCCCTCCTCCTCGACCGGTTCTACGACGTGACCCTCGTCACCGGCACGTTCGGCGTCACGGACGACTGGCGCCACGCCCGCGAGGCCGCGGACCGCCTCGGCTACCCCTTCCGACGACTCGACCTTGACCCCGCCGTCGCCGACGACGCCGTCGACCAGCTGCAGGCCGACGGCTACCCCCGCAACGCGATTCAGACCGTCCACGACCACGCCCTCGAACGCGCGGCCGCCCTCGACGCCCGCGCCGTCGCCGACGGCACGCGCCGCGACGACCGAGTGCCCACCGTCGACCGCCCGGCCGCCCAGAGCCTCGAAGACCGCCACGGCGTGTCGTATCTCGCCCCACTCGCCGGCTTCGGCCGGCAGGCCGTCGACGCGATGGCCGACGCCGCCCTCGACGTGGTTTCCGGGCCGAGCGAGGCCGTATCCCGCGCCGACTACGAGGCCGAACTCCGCGACCTCTTGGTCGACCGCGCCGGTCCCGACGCCGTCGACCCGGTGTTCCCACCGCACGACCAGACCCACGTCCGCGGCATCGACCCCGAGTGGTCGGGCCGCCCCGATACGCCGAAGTGACTGGGCGTGGAAGCCGCGCTATGAACCTCGTCGAGGCGCTGGCCGCCGACGCGCCACTCGTCTGTGTCGTCGGCGCCGGCGGCAAGAAGACGACGCTGTACACACTCGCGAACCGCCTGGACCGCGCCGTCGTGACCGCGACGGTCCGCATCCCCATCTTCGACGACCAAGTCGCGGCCGTCGAGGTCACGCCCGACCCCGTGGGTGCGCTCCGCGAGGCGACGGACTGGCCGCTCGGACTCGTCCTCGAACAGGAGCGCGACGACCGCTATCTCGGCTACGGCCGCGAGACGGTCACCGCCATCCGCGCCACGGACGGCCACGGCCCGGTGTTGACGAAGGCCGACGGCGCCCGGACGCGCCTGCTGAAAGCGCCCGACGAGCGCGAGCCACAGATTCCGGCGACGGCCGATACCGTCGTCCCCGTCGCCAGCGCGCAGGCCGTCGGGAAACCCCTCGCCGAGGAGCACGTCCACCGCCCCGAGCGCGTGGCCGCCCTCACAGACCTCGAACTCGGCGACACCATCACGCCCGAGGCGGTGGGCACCGTCCTCGCGAGCCGCGAGGGTGGGCGCAAGCGCGTCCCGCCGAGCGCGACGGTCGTGCCACTAATCAACATGGTCGACGACGACGAGTTGGCCGAGACGGGGCGGGCCATCGCCGACGCGATTCACGCCCGCGCCGACGTGTCTCGGGTCGTCCTCGCGCGGATGCTTGACGCCGAACTCGTCGACGTCATCGAGTAGCGCCGCTCAGCTCTCCAGTCGACGCGCCGCGTCCTCGAAGTCCGTTTTCGTGTTGCAGTTCTCGAACGTCCGGGGGTGGCCGTGTTCGTGCACCTCGTCGGCGTCGAGGACGACGAAATCGAGGTCGAACAGCGGGGCGACGATGCGGTTCTTGCCGGCTTCCAGCGCCGCCTCGCAGGCGTCGGCCATCGCCGCCGCTCGGTAGACGGCGTGTGTCGTCTCGAACCACTGGTCGGGGCGGGGGACGGCGGCGTCGTGACCCGCCGCTCGCTCGAAGAGGTAGTCGACGAATTCCGCTTCGACGAGGGGCATGTCGCAGGCGACGACGAACGCGTACTCGCTCTCGACGGCCCGCAGGCCCGTCGCCATCCCCGCCATCGGCCCCTCGTCAGGGTACTCGTCTTCCGCGAACGTCACGGGGACGGCGGCGCCGTCGACGGCCTCGCGGATGGCCGGTACCTGCGCCGCCCGGCAGTTGACGACGACGGCGTCGACGACGGGTGCGATTCGATCGATTACGCGCCGAATCATGGGCGTCCCCGCGAGGTCGGCGACGGCCTTGTCCCCCTCGCCGAACCGCGTCGACCGCCCGCCCGCGAGCACGACCGCAGTCCGCTCTGGCATACCGCCGGCTACGCCGTCCCCCCGGAAGTACCCCCCGGTCAGCGCTCGGTCACGCCTTCGGCCACCTCGCCGGCGACGCGGGCCGTCACGAGTCCCTCGACTCGTCGCTCGGCGAACACCTCGCGGGCGCTCGCCACCGCGTCCGGGTCGGGGTCGAAGGACACGCCCGGATACGTCACGTCGACGAGGACCAGCGGCGTCGCCGGCGCCGTGGCGACGCCCGCCGGGCCGTCGAGTGGCTCCGGACCCAAGACGCGGTCGACTCGGTCGAGGTCGCTGGCGCCGCTCCCCACCGCCCGCACCAGCGAGACGATGCGCCGGACCATGTGCCGGGCGAACCCGTCAGACGCGAGTGTCAGGACGAGGAAGTCGCCGTCGCGGACGCAGTCGGTTTCGAGTCGCCGGACGGTCCCCTCGTCGTCCGTCGTCAGGTTGTGGAAGTCGCCCTCGCCGCGCAGTCGGTCGAGCGCCGCCTTCGCTCGCGCGTCGTCCAGCGTCGGCGCGTGCAGGTGATAGCGGTAGGTGCGCCGACTGGCGTCGTGGGTGGCGTGGAAGTCGGGGGGCACGTCGGCGCTCGCCCACGCCCGAACCGCGCCCGGGAGTTGGCCGTTCAGCGCGGCGGGCGTGAGCCAGTCGGGAACTTCGAACGCGACGGTCTGGCCGAGCGCCGACACGCCCGCGTCGGTGCGGCCGGCGGCGGCGTAGTTCGTGGGAGTGTCGCCATCGAGGACGCCCAACTTCCGAAGCGAGTCGAAGAGCGTGTCCTCGACGGTGGGAACGTCCGGTTGGCGCTGGAAGCCGGAGTACGGGCGGCCGTCGTACGCGACGCGGAAGGCGCGCATCGACCGGTCGGCGGCCATCCGTCAGGCGAAGTCGTCGTAGGTCGGCCGGTCGCGCTCGCCGGGGAAGTCGTCGACGGGCGCGGTGGTCTGGTCGCCGCTCCCCATCTCCTTGACCGTCACTTCGCCGTTCTCCAGGTCGCGCTCGCCCACGATGACGACCGTCTCGGCGTTGACGCCGTCGGCGTAGGACATCTGCGCGCCGAAGCTCCGCCCCGCGAGGTCCGTCTCGACGACGTGACCCCGGTCGCGCAGGTCACGCGCCACGCGCGACGCCGTCGCCCGCGTGTCGCCCACGGAGAGCACGTAGTAGTCCGTCGACAGCGCCTCGTCGGGCCAGACGCCCGCTCGCTGGAGGAGCAGAGAGAGGGTGGCGTGGCCGGGGGCGACGCCGACGGCGGGAGTGGGCTGGCCGCCGTAGCTCTCGATCAGGTCGTCGTAGCGCCCGCCGCCGAAGACGGCGCGGGACACCTCGCCCTGCGTGTCGAAGCACTCGAAGACGGTGCCCGTGTAGTAATCGAGGCCGCGCGCCGTCTCCAGCGAGACGGTGCAGTAGTCGCGGACGCCGAAGTCGTCCGCGGCGTCGAGGACGTTCTGGAGGTTGCCGACCGCCGCCTCGACTTCGTCGGTGCCCGCGAAATCCGTGAGCTCGGAGAGGTCGTCGGTGCTCAGCAGGTCGTCGAACGTCTCGGCCTGGTCGTAGGCGAGGCCGGCGTCGTTGAGCAGGTCGTAGTACTCGGCTGGCTCGATTTTCTCCGACTTGTCGACGGCGCGAATCGCGTCGCGGACGGCCACGTCGGCGTCGAAGGCACGGAGGAGGCCCCCGAGGATGTCGCGGTGGGAGACGCGGAACTCGAAGTCCGACCCTTCGAGGCCGAGCGTCGTCAACGCGTCGGCGGCGTAGGACAGGATTTCGGCGTCGGCCTCGGGTTCCGCGGAGCCAAAGATATCCACGTTGGTCTGGTAGAACTCGCGGAAGCGACCCTGCTGGACCTGCTCGTACCGCCAGAACGGCCGGGTCGACATCCACTTGATGGGCTTCTGGAGCTCTTGGCCCTTCGCGACGACCATCCGCGCCACCGTCGGCGTCAGTTCCGGCGTCATGGCGACGTGGCGGCCGCCCTTGTCCTCGAAGGCGTACAGTTCGTCGACGATGTCCTCGCCGCTCTTGTCCGTGTAGAGATCGACGGCCTCCAGCGTCGGCGTTCCAATCTCGCGGAAGCCGTACTGGCGGGCAGTCTCCTCCAAGGCGTCGGCCACGGCCCGCCGGGCGGCCATCTCCTCGGGGTAGAAGTCGCGGAACCCCTTGAGTCGGTCGTACATACCGTCTCGTTGACGCAGGCGTCGCTTGAAACCTGCCTTTTCGGACTCGCTCCCGCCGACTGCCTCCGCATTCGGGCTGTCGCCGCTTCGACTCGGCAGCATCGTACTCCCCGTCTCTCCGACTGGCGGCCGCATAACAACCGTTTAGTCCGCCCGCGCCGCGCCTACGCCCATGTACGTCGACCTCGGGAACGCGCTCAACGGTCAGCCCCGCCTCACGCGCGAGGCGCTGGACCGACTGGACGACCGCGTCGCCGACGCTCACGAACGCATCGCCCGCGGCCGCGCCGACGCTGACCACGGCTACGCGGCGCTGAACCTCCCCGACACCGTCGACGCCGACGCGGTTCGGGCTGCCGTCGCCGACTTCGACGACCCCGAGACGGTCCTCACCGTCGGCATCGGCGGGAGCGCCCTCGGCGCCGCGACCCTCACCGAAGCGCTCGGCGGCGATGTCGACCACTACATCCTCGACAACGTCGACCCCGCGCACGTCGGCACGCTCCTCGACTCGCTCTCGCTGGCCGACACCGTCGTCCACGTCGTCTCGCGGTCGGGCACCACCGCCGAGACGCTGTCGAACTTCCTCGTCGTCCGCGAGGCCATGACCGACGCGGGCGTCGACTGGACCGAGCGCACGCTGGTTACGACGGGCGAGGCCGGCAACCTCCGGTCGCTCGCCGAGCGCCACGATCTGCCCGCCCTCGACGTGCCCGCGGGCGTCCCTGGTCGCTTCTCGGCGCTCTCGACGGTCGCGCTCCCTGTCGCGGCGCTCGCCGGCGCCGACATCGAGGGCTTGCTCGACGGCGCGCGCGCCGAGGCCGACCGCCTCTCCGGGTCGCTGTTCGAGTCGCCGGCCTACGCCTACGGCGCCGCCTGTTACGCGCTCGAACGCCGCGGCGCGGGCGTCAACGCGATGATGCCCTACGCCGAGTCGCTGGAGTACTTTGCGGAGTGGTTCGCCCAGCTCTGGGCCGAGAGCCTCGGGAAAGACGCGGTGGGGCAGACGCCCGTCCGCGCCCTCGGCGCCACCGACCAGCACTCCCAGTTGCAGCTCTACCGCGCCGGCCCCCGCGACAAACTCGTGACGCTCGTCCGACCTCGAGAGCGACCCGAGGTCCCCATTCCCGAAACCGACCTCGACGGCCTCTCGTATCTCGGCGGCGAGAGCCTCGGCGGCCTGCTCGATGCGGAGTTCGAGGCGACGGAGGCGAGTCTCGCCGCCGCCGACTGCCCGAATATCCGCGTCGAAATCGACCGGGTCGACGCCCACGGTATCGGCGAACTCCTCTACGGCATGGAGGCGGCCTGCGTCCTCTACGGCGAACTCGCGAACGTCTCGACGTTCACGCAACCGGCCGTCGAGTGGGGTAAGCGCGCCGCGCGCGGCCTGCTGGGCGGCGGTGACTTCCCCGAGGCCGACGCGGTGGGCGAGAAGCGAGAGTTGCTCGTCGAGTGAGGTCAAAGGGGACGATACTTACTTCCGGCGCGCCTTGCGGCGGTAATGGCAACCGAACTCCTCGTCGTCGCCGCGATGGCACACGTCCTCGCCGGACTGGTGCTCGCGGCGCTCGTCTACCAGGACGCGTCGCTCCGCGGGAGCGACCGGGCGTGGGCGCTCGCGGCCGGGACGCTCGTTCTCGGCCTCGTCTTCGCCGCCGGCTACTACCTCGCTCGGGAGCGGTTCGGCGCCCTGCCGCCCGCCGCCGAGCGCACCCGTGCCCCGCTCTCCGCCCGTCTCGGTGACCTCCTCCGGAGCCTGCTTCTCATCGTCGGCGCCTTCCTCTGTGCCGTCGTCGTCGTCAGCCTCGTCGCGCCCGCGCTCGTCGAAGCGGGCGTCGTCGCCCGCGATACGCTCGAATTCCAGGTCATCAGCTCCGTCCTCCAGTTCGTCGGCTTCGGCGTCGCCGTCGCCGGCTACCTCTACGTCACCGACGACTGGGGCCTGATTCCCGTCGAACGCCCGTCGCTCCGCAACGTCGTCCTTATCGCGTTCGGCGTCGGCACGCTCGTCGCCGCCCAACTCGCTATCGCACGTATCCTGACCGCCATCGGCGTCTCCGTCGCCCAGAATCAGGTCGTCGCCACGGGCCAACAGGACCCGCGGTACTTCCTCTATATGATTCCCGTCGCCATCTTCCTCGTCGGCCCCTTCGAAGAACTCGTCTTCCGCGGCGGCGTGCAGGGCATCCTCCGGCGAACGTGGGGACCGACGGTCGCCATCGCCCTCGCCAGCGTCCTCTTCGGCCTCGTCCACTGGGTCGCGCTCTCGGGTAGCACCGGCGCGCGCCTCCCCTACGTCACCGTCGCCGCGGTGCTCGGGTTGGTGCTCGGAGCGCTCTACGAACGCAGTCGCAATCTCGTCGTGCCGGCCGTGGTGCACGGCCTCTACAACACGGTCCTCTTCGGCGCGCAGTATCTTGCTGCGACGGGCGGTTAGCGCACGTCGATGTCGTGTTTCTGGAACTGCGCCTGCACCAACTGCTCGACGGTGGCCCAGTCGACCGGCGGTTCGAGCCCCGAGAGCGCCCCCTCGAACTGGTCGAGCGAGTCCGCGACCCCCGCCCGCTTCGACTCGAAGTCGTCGATGGCGTCGGCGGCCTCGTCGAGGCGGCGTGAACACGCCTCGTGGCGCGTCGCGAGGGCGTCCAGTCGGTCTCTGAGGTCCGCCACGTCGTCCCCGTAGTCGCCGTCCTGACCGTCGAGCCACGATTCGAGTTCCGACACGTCCGCTCGGAGCTCGGTGAAGACGACGTCCATCACCTGCTGGAGGTGGTAGGCCGCCAGCCACGCATCGAACGGTTCCGGACTCTGCCCGGATTCGACCCGTTCGAGGAGCGCCTCCGTGTTCTCGAGATACTGCTCCGACCCGCTGATTTCGTCGTCGAACTCCTCGAGTCGTCGCTCGGGGTCGTGGAGCCACGTCTCGAAAATGTCGACCTCATCCGAGAGGTGATGGAGGGCGTGGCCTACTTCGTGGGTGGTCCCCGCACAGCGGCGCAGGTCGACGGCCGCGTCGTAGATGGCCGTCGGCGACGCGGGTTCGCGCGGCGTCTCCGCTAGCAGGTCGGCCGCGGCGTCGAGCTCGTCGCGCAGGCGGTCGAACTCCGCCTCGTACTCCTCGACGCGCGACTGGACCTGGTTGTTGGCTTGTTCCTCGGGGTCGAGGTCAGCAACCAGGTCGTGGATGTCCGCCTCCACCGCGTCGATTGCGCCGGCTCTCGATTCCCGTTCCTCCCGACGTTCTCGGTGCCACTCGGCCATCGCCTCGGGGGTCACGCTCCCCGATTCGGCCCACTCCTCGATGGCCGACAGGACGTTCTCGTCGACGTCGCCGTCTCGTTCTTCGACCCGGTCACGGACGGTCGACACCGCGACGCGCCGGTCTCGGTCGTCGCTCATCGGCGGCAGTTCGACCGGTCGGCATTTAGGTCATTCGAGGTCGGCCGAGCGGCATCGAAGACGCCATTAGCCTCCCCGTCGAGACGTGGCACATGAGCGGGAATGCGGGCGACGGTGGCAGCCACCCCAACGCCGAACAGGAGGTCATCGCCGTCGACGCCGACGACACGGAGCAGGGTACGGTCAATCGACTCGACGCCCACACGGGCGACGGGGTCCGTCACCGGGCGTTCACCGCCCTCGTCTTCGACGGCGAGGGGCGCGTCCTCTTGGCTCAGCGCGCACCGAACAAGCGACTCTGGGACACGCACTGGGACGGCACCGTCGCCTCCCACCCCCGGCCGGGACAGGGACAGAAGGAAGCGACTCGGGAGCGGTTGGTCGACGAACTCGGCATCACGCCCGACCAGTACAGCGACCTCCGAATCACGGACAAGTTCGAGTACAAGCGCTACTACGAGAACGCCGGTCTGGAGTGGGAGGTCTGTGCCGTCCTGCAGTGTACGCTCGACGACGTGACTATCGACCCTGCCGAGGAAGAGGTCGCCGGCCGCCTCTGGGTCGACTACGACCACCTCCGCGAGAGTCCGGAGTCGTACCGCCAGCTGCGCCTGTGTCCGTGGTTCGAAATCGCGATGCGCCGGGACGAGTGATGGTGTTTATTGGAACTGTTCACCGGCGTGTTGCCGAACGGGACGGCAACACGCTGGAACTGACTTCCGATAATCACTATACGTGGCCGTGACCGACGACGCTCTCGTCCTCGATGCGACCACGCGCGACGCCCTCCTCGACCACGCTCGCGAGGGTGCGAACCGCGAGCGCCCCGCCGAAATCTGTGGCGTCCTCGGCGGGACGCGCGGCCCCCCGGACCACGTGACCGACGCACGACGGGTCCCGAACGTCGCCACCCACCCCCGGACGGAGTACGAACTCGACCCCGCCTCGACGATGGAGACAATCGACCGCATCGAAGACGCGGGCGGGGAGGCGGTCGGCTTCTATCACTCTCACCCCGAGTCCGACCCCGTACCGAGTGCCACCGACCGCGCCCGGGCGACGTGGACTGGTTACGTCTACGTCATCGTCTCGCCCGTCGCCGACGCCATCCGCGCCTATCGCTTCACCGGCGACGGCTTCACCGAGATTCCGGTCCGCGTCGATTAGGACAGGTCGCTGTACGCGGCCCACGCCGCGTCGACGCTCGGCGCCTCTATTGCCTCGTCGTCGACGGTGACGCCCTCGCCGTCGGTGACGCGCCCGACTCGCGCCGCCGACGCCCCTCGTTCGTCCAGCGCCGACAGTACCGCCTCGGTCCCGTCCGGGTCGACCGTCAAGACGAGCGACCCCGACGCCGTGGCGGTCCACGGGTCGATGCCGAGGGCGTCACACGTCGCTTCGACGCCCGGGCGAATCGGAACACGGTCGCGGTCGATTTCGAAGCCGACGCCGGCGCTCGTCGCCATCTCGACGAACGCGCCGTGGAGGCCGCCCTCCGTCGCGTCGTGCATCGCCGTCACCGGGCCGGCCGCCGCGGCGGTCATGGCGTCGCGGACGCAACTCGCCTCGTCGAGGCGGGCCTGCGCCGTCGCGAGTGTCTCGGCGTCGAGGTCGATTTGCTCGGGAAAGAGCGTCGTCAGCAACCCCGTCGTCTCGACGGCGGGACCGTTCGTCACGAGTACGTCGTCGCCGGGCCGGGCACCGTCGGGGCGAATCACGTCGGCGGCGTCGCCGACGGCGAGCGCCGTCGCGCCGCCCACCCACGGGAACGAACACCCCTCGTAGCGGGCGGTGTGGCCGGTTACGACGCTGACGCCGAGGTCCTGCGCCTCGGCGTGGACGCCCTCCCACACCGCGGCGAAGTCGTCGTCCGTCATCGACGGCGGGAGCGAGAAGGAGATGGCGAGATGCGAGGGTGGGAGGCCGCTCACCGCCACGTCCGCGAGGACGACGTCGAGGGCGAAGCGCCCGGCGCGTTCGAAGCCGAGTGGCGGGAGAATCGAGACGGGGTCGGTCGCGATGGCGACGGCCCGGTCGCCGATATCGAGGAGGCCGAAGTCGACGCCGGGCGTCGGGCCGAGGCGTACGTCGTCGCGCTCGGCGCCCAGACGCGGGCGGACGTGCGTCTCGAAGAAGTCGCGGTCTATCTTTCCCAAGTCGGCCATACCGCCGTTCGCGGCTCGTGGGGCAAAGGCGTGCCGCTCCGTTTCACTGGCCGCTCACGCCATCCACTCGTCCAGTCGGTCGGCCAGCCACCCCGGGCGCTCCCGGTGGAGCCAGTGGGTCGCGTCGTCGACGAGGACGGCCCGCCCGTCCCGACAGTACGCGACGCTCTCGCGGGCCATCGACGGTCGGAGGTACGCGTCGTCGACGCCCCAGCAGACGAGGGTCGGTGGCTCGACTGGCTCGGTTCGAACCGCCGGCGGGTGTCGCCCCGCGGCGCGATACCAGTTCACCATGCCCGTGAGCGCGCCGGGCGCCGCCCACGCCGCACGGTAGCGGTCGAAGTCCGCGTCCGCGAAGGCGTCCGCCCGACTCGACGACCGCATCGTGCGCTCGAACAGTCGGTAGTCGCCCACGCGGGCGAGGCGTTCGGGGAGGACGGGCACCTGAAACAGCGCCATGTACCAACTCCGGCGGCGCTGGTCCCACGACCGCCGGAGCGTCCGCCGCATCACCGTCGGATGCGGGACGTTCACCGCCGTCAGCGTCGCCACGCGCTCGGGGTGGTCGAGCGCCAGCCACCACGCCACCGCCGCGCCCCAGTCGTGGCCGACGACGTGGGCCGCGTCGTGTCCGAGGCGGTCGACGAGGGTCGCGATATCTTCTGCCAGCGTGGGGAGGCGATACGCCGACACGGCGCTCGGTTTCTCGCTGGCGTTGTACCCTCGCTGGTCGGGGACGAGCACGCGATACCCGTCGTCGGCGAGACGGCGGGCGACGGGCAGCCAGCCGTACCAACACTCCGGAAATCCGTGGAGCAAGACGACGGGTGTTCCCTCTTGCGGCCCGAGGCGGACGACGTGCAGGTCGACGCCCACGTCGACGGTCGTTGAGGACCCTTCGTCGGCCCGCGGGCGAAGTGGCGGTGATGCGTTCGCGGCGTCCATACAGTAGCCCGTGGCCCCGGGCACAAAATCAGTTGGTGAGGGGGTCACCGTACCGTCGCTCGACCATGAGCAGAGCAACGAGGCCGAGAATGAGGACGGTGTAGGCGACGGACGCGAAGAGGGCGTTCTGCGGGCTGCCGTACTCGCTCACGCGGAAGATGATGGCCTTCCGGACCATCGCGATGACGCCGGTGTAGATGACGAGTCGGACGATGCGGCGCGTGTCGCTCTCCTCGGTGTAGGCGATGACCGTCTCGTACACCTCGACGATGATGAGGAGGAGGAGGCCGGTGTCGATGAAGCCGATGACGACCAGCGGGTCGGTGATGCGGCCCGCCCGCGTCGACTGCACGATTTGGATGACGAGGTCGACGACGCCGATGGCGAACAGCGCGGCGAACACCGCAGCAGCGACGAGTTCGACCGCGTGGACGAACCGATTCGTCATCGCGGCGAATCGGCTCGAGGCATCGGATACCGCCCGGCTCTCCAGTTCGTCGCCGTCGTCGCTCATCCGTCCTCCCGTCCCGGTCTCGAACGCTTCGTCATACCGGCCCGTCGTCGCCGTCCCATATAGTGGTGGGGTCGTTCGACCGAAGGTATAGGTGAGTCCGGTGGCAACACACGGCACTCGCCGCCGGGCATCGCCGCCCGTCGGCCCGCTAGCCATGACGGACGCAGGTTCCCCGAAATCCGAGTCGGACGCGCTGTCGACGACGGCCGCCGCATCGCTCGCCGACCGCATCGTCGAGAACGTCGAGACGGTCATTGTCGGCCACGGCGACGCCATCGAACACATCCTCGTGGCGATGCTCGCCCGCGGCCACCTCCTCCTCGAAGACGTGCCCGGCGTCGGCAAGACGGTCCTCGCGCGCGCCGTCGCCACCTCCGTCGACTGCTCGTTCAAGCGCGTCCAGTTCACGCCCGACCTCCTCCCCGCCGACGTGACGGGCGTCAACGTGTTCAACCAGCAGACCCGCGAGTTCGACTTCCAGCCCGGTCCCCTGTTCGCGAACGTCGTCCTCGGCGACGAAATCAACCGCGCGCCGCCGAAGACCCAAGCCGCCCTCTTGGAGGCGATGGCCGAAGGGCAGGTGACCGTCGACGGCGAGACGCGCACCCTTCCCCAGCCGTTCACCGTCATCGCGACGCAGAACGACGTCGAACCCGGCCGCACCTACGAACTGCCGATGGCCGAAGTCGACCGCTTCATGAAGAAACTCCGCCTCGGCTACCCGAGCGAGGACGAGGAGACGGTCCTTCTCGGCCGCGTCGCCGGCGAGCACCCCCTCGATTCGCTCGACGCCGTGGCGATGCTCGACGACCTGCGCCGCGCCCGCGAAACCGTCGCTGGCGTCACGCTGAGCGAGGCGGTCCGGCGGTACGTCTCGCGGCTGGCGGCCCACACCCGCGAGCACGCCACCCTCGGCGTCAGCCCGCGGGGCGCCATCGCCCTCGTCCGCGCCGCGCAGGCGCGGGCGGTCCTCGACGGCCGCGACTACGTCGTCCCCGACGACGTACAGACCGAGGCGCCGAGCGTCTGGAGCCACCGCATCGACGCCGACCGCGACGGGGCCGCCGTCGTCGACGACGCCCTCGAAACCGTCCCGGTCGAGTGAGATGTTCGGCCTCCGCCCGACCCGCCGCGGTCTCGCGGTCCTCGCGCTGACGGGCGTCGCCGTCGCGATGAGCGTCGGGTTCGGCCCGCGGTCGCTCGACGCCGTGATTCTCCCCGCCGCCGTCGCCCTCGTCGCCGCGGGCGTCCAACTCGCCGTCCTCGACCCGCCCGCCGTTGAGCGCACCGTCCCCCCGCCGGGCGACCCGGGCACGACCGGCACCGTCTCCCTCGCGCTCACGACCGACACGCCCGCCACCGCGACCGTTCGCGACCGACTGCCCGCGGGCCTCGACGGCGACGCGCGCGCGACGGTCGTCACCGGCGGCGACCCGTTCACCTACGAGGTGACCTACCGCGAGCGCGGCGCCCACGCGCTCGGCCCCGTCGTCGTCCACGCGCGGGACGTACTCGGCCTCGTGCGCCGGACGTTCACCGTCGATTCCGAGAACACTATCCTCGTTTACCCGCGCGTCTGCACGCTCTCGCCGGCCGTTCGCGAGCGATTGCGGGCGCTCGCGGCCCCCGCTGGCCACGCCGGGCGCGGGACGTTCAACCACCTCCGGGAGTACACCCGGAGCGACTCGCTCCGCGACGTTCACTGGAAGTCGAGCGCCAAGCGCGACGACCTCGTGGTGCGGGAGTTCGCCGACGAGGACGACGCCTCGACGGTGACGGTGACGGCGAACGCCGCGCCCGGTCACGCCGACCGGATGGCGGAGGCGGCGGCTGCCGTCTGTGTGGCCCTCCTCGACGAGGGCGTGACCGTCGCGCTCACGACGCCCGACGGCCACGTGACGGTGGCTCCCGGCGACGCCGCGGACGCCCTCGCACATCTCGCCCGCGTCGGCGACGGACAGGTCGAGGACCACGACGCCGACGTGACTGTCGATGCCGCCGCCGAGACGACGGTTCGCGTCGCGGGCGCGACGCTGCGGTTCGACCCTGGAGAGCGTCGGTCGCTCGCCGACCACGCGCCGGAGGTGGTCGCGTGAGCGACGCCGTCGCCGACCGCCTCCGGGTGGCGGCCGGTCTCGACGCCCGCCACGTCGCACTCGCGGCGCTCGGCCTCCTCACCCTGTCGTACGGCAGCGTCTTCTATCACGTCACGGACGTGGTGGGTGGCTCCGAACTCATGCTCGCGGCGCTCGTCGGGCCCGCGGCGCTCGCGCTCGTGGTCGGGCGCGTCCTCCGCGTGCGGACCGCGCTCGGCCTGACGGCGCTGTTGCTCGCGGGCGGCGTAGCGGTGTACTTCCTGTCAGTGCCGGCGACCCAGCGCGCGCTCCTCTCGCCGGGGCGACTCCTCTCCGACACCGTGGCGCTGCTCACCGGGCTGTCCGTGTTGCGACTGACGCAGGCGAACGTCTGGGCGCTCTCGGTTGCGCCCGGCCCGGTCTTTCTCTCCTGGTATCTGGCCGTCCGACGGCGGTACGTCTGGAGCGCCGCCTGTGGCGGCACCGCGCTCTCGCTGGTCGTCCTCACCGGCGACGCGGGGACGGCCACGACGCTCGCGGGCGTCGTCACCGCCGCGGGCCTCGTCGGCTTCGGGACGCTCGACCGCCACGGCGGGATGGCGTCGCAGGCCGACACGCTGGTCGTCCTCCTCGTGGTGATGGTCGTCGCCGCGACGACGCTCTCGGTGGCGGCGCCGGCCCGTGGCGGCCCCGTCCTCCCCGACCGCTCGTCGTCGACGACGGGCGTCGCGAGCTTCGCCGATACGGGCGACAGCGTTCGCATCTCGGGCGCTATCAGCCTCTCGCCACAGCAACAGTTCACCGTCGAGAGCCCCCGACGCAGCTACATGACCACGGGAACCTACGACCGCTACACTGGGTCTGGCTGGGTGCGCTCCGGCGACACCCGGCCGTACGCCGGTCAGTTGGACGACCCGCCGGGCGAGGGCGACGAACTCCGCCAGACCGTCACCGCGACGACGGAGCTCGGGTCGATGCCGGCGGCGTGGCGCCCAGTCAGCGTCGACGGGATTGCGGACTCGCGCGTCCGCGTCACGTCGCAGGGGTCGATTCGCCCGACGACGACGCTTGACCCCGGTGAATCGTACACCGTGACCAGCCGCGTCGTCGAGACGCCGAAAGACGACGAGGGGACGGCCACCCCCGAGTACCCCGACGGGCTCCGCGAGACGTACACGCGCTTGCCCGCGTCGACGCCCTCGCGCGTCGGGGCACGCGCCGACGCGGTGACGGCCGACGCCGAGACACCCGTCGCGAAGGCGCGCGCCGTCGAGACGCATCTGGAGTCGACCAAGCGCTACTCGCTGTCCGTCGACCGGCCCGAGGGCAACGTCGCCGACGCCTTCCTCTTTGAGATGGACGCCGGCTACTGCACCTACTTCGCGACGGCGATGGTGGTGTTGCTCCGTGCGGAGGACGTGCCCGCACGCTTCGTCACCGGCTACACGCCGGGCGAACGCGACGACGGCGAGTTCGTCGTCCGCGGCCTCGACTCGCACGCGTGGGTGCAGGTGTATCTCCCCGACGAGGGGTGGGTCCGCTTCGACCCGACGCCCACCGTCTCTCGCGAAGCCGCGGAACAGACGCGCCTCGCCGACGCGGGGGTGGGCGACCCCGCGGACGACACCGCGGCGAACGACTCACCGACGCCGACACCCGGCGCCGACGCGACGCCTACCGCGACGCCCCCGGGCGGCCCGAACACGCCCGGCGCCGTCGGTGACTCGGGCGCTGGGGCGGGTCCACAGACTGGCTCCGGCCCGACGCTCCCGTCGCGGTCGACGCTTGCCTTCTGGGGGGTCGTGTTGATTGGCCTCGGCGCGGCGCTGCGACGCACGGGAGCGGTTCGGCGCCTGCGACGCGCGGTGTGGCTTCGCCGTCGCGGGCCACGCCGCGACCCCGACACCGACGCGACGCGGGCCTTCGACCGCCTCGCGTACCTGCTGGAACAACGGGAGCGCCCCCGCCGTCCCGGCGAGACGCCGCGGGCGTACGTCCGCTCGCTCACGACTGACCCGCGCGCTCGGCGGGTTCTGACGGCGTACGAACGCGCCCGCTACGGCGACGGGGTCGACCGCGACACTGCCGACGACGCTCTCGACGCCGTCGACGAGCTGGTTCGGGAGCGCGCGCTCCCGTGGCGACTCCGCGACCGCTGAGCGAGTGCGCTCGGTCGTCTCACCGGCTCGGTTGCGACCGGTTCGGCGTCGCGACTGACAGCTGTCCGGGTCGGACCGAATCGGGCGTCCCGACACAATTTAATAGTCCCATCGAGTAGCCTTAGGCTGTAATGTCGGAAGTCTGCTCGACGTGCGGGCTCCCTGAGGAACTCTGCGTCTGCGAAGACGTCGCCAAAGAGTCCCAGGAGATCAACATCCGCATCGACGAGCGCCGTTACGGGAAGGAGGTAACGATCATCGAAGGGTTCGATCCGAAAGACGTCGACATGGACAGCCTGTCGTCGGACCTCAAGTCGAAGTTCGCCTGCGGCGGAACTGTCGAAGACGGCTCCATCGAACTCCAGGGGAACCATCTCGGCCGCGTGGAGGACTTCCTCCGCGATAAAGGGTTCAACGTCGCGTGATCGTCACCTAACCTGCGTCTGCGGTTCGGCCGACCCACGCCCGCTCGTCGGGTACGTATTTTTTTAGAACGGTGATTCGGGAGCCTCGCCGTCAGTCACCAACTCGCCCTCCCACGCCTCGAGGCCACCGATCATGCTCTTGACCGTCGCGTCCGCCGTCCCCTCGTACGACCCGATGAGGCGGGCGGCCTGCACGCTCGCCTTGCCGTGCGGACAGACGGTGACGATGTGCTCTGCGTCCGCGAACTCCTCGATGCGGTCGGGCAGGTCGCCGAAGGGCACGTTCTCGCTGCCGGGGATGTGTCCCTGCGCGAATGCGCCGGGCGAGCGAATGTCGATGATTCGCGGGCGGTCCTCACTCTCCAGCGACGCCTCGACGTCCTCGGGGCTGATTTCGCCGTCCATATCGGTTCCACGGGCGTGGTGTGAATAAGCGTCCGGGTCTCCGGTCACCGTTCCTACGAGCTGATAATCGACTACACGTTTGTGGGAGTGGCGTCCGTCAATCTACGCATGGACTCCGTACCCGACCTGTATCGACGTGCCCTCTGGGACTCCATGGACCGCCTCGGCGTCGACGAATCGATAGAGCGGAAAATCATCGCGGCGGTGGCCATCCAGTTCGGTGTCGCCGTCGTCCTCGCACTCCTCCCCTTTGTCCTGACCGGCGTCGTGCGCGCCGCGGTGACGGCCGCGCTCCTCGGCGGCGCCGCAGTCGCGTGTGCAAACACGCTTCTCATCGCCCGCCACGACTTCGTCGAACCCGTCCGAGCCTTGGAGGACGCAGCGACGACCATCGCCGCCGGCGAACTCGACGCCGCGACGGTCGAGACCCACGAGCAAGACGACGAACTCGGGAGTCTCGTCCACGCCTTCGACGAGATGCACGCGTCGCTCCAGACGATTTCCGCGCAGGCCGACGCCCTCGCTCGCGCGGACTTCGACGCCGCCGTCCTCGACGAGGACGTGCCCGGGTCGTTCGGCGACGACCTCGACCACATGACCGACAACCTGCGGGCGAACACCCGCGAACTCGAGGCGTTGACCGACCGCCTCGAACGCACCGCCGACGAGTACGGCGAGGTCATGGCCGCCGCCGCGGACAAGGACCTCTCGGTGCGGATGGACCCCGACCCCGAGAGCGAGGCCATGGCCGCCATCGCCCGGTCGTTCAACCGAATGCTCGACGACCTAGAATCGACGGTCGGCGAGGTGTACGCCTTCGCCGACACCGTCTCCGAGCGCACCGTCGACGCCTCCGCCGACCTCGGCGAGGTGGCCCGCGCCAGCGAGGACATCAGCGACGCCACCGACGACATCGCCACCGACGCCGAAGCCCAGCGCGACCAACTCGAGCAAATCGTCGCCGAGATGAGCGACCTCTCGGCGACCATCGAGGAGATTGCCGCCTCCGCCGACAGCGTCGCCGAGGTGGCGACCCGCACCGCCGAGCGAGGCGACGAGGGCCAGCAAGCCGCCGTCGAGGCCATCGAGAAGATGGACGCCATCGAGACGCAGGCGACCGAGACGATGGCTCAACTCCGCGAACTCGACGACCGGATGGACCGCATGGGCGACATCGTCGCCACCATTTCCGACATCGCCGAGCGGACGAACCTCCTCGCACTCAACGCCTCCATCGAGGCCGCGCACTCCGGCGACGACGCCGACGGCTTCGCCGTCGTCGCCGACGAGGTGAAGTCGCTCGCCGAGGAGGCACAGGCCGAAGCGACGGACGTGCAAGAGATAATCGACGGCGTCCAGCGACAGACCGCGACGGCCGTCGAGGGGATGGAGCGGACGACCGACGAGGTGTCCGAGGCCGTCGACACCGTCGAGGCCGCCATCGACTCTCTGGATACCATCGCGGAACTCGCCCACGAGACCGACGAGGGCGTGCGCGAAATCACCGATGCGACCGACCAGCAGGCCGCCTCGACCGAGGAGACTGTCTCCACCATCGAACGGGTCGAGACGACGAGCGAGGAGACGGCCGCGGGCGCCACCCGCGTCGCCGACGCCGCCCGCGACCAGACCGACTCGCTCGATGCCGTGGCGACCCGGGTCGACGAGTTGGCGGAGCAAGCCGATACTTTGCTGGGACTGCTGGAGGAATTCGACCTCTCAGAGTATGCGGGGACCGAACTGGCCGCCGCGTCGACGGGGGGTGAGGCAGAGGTTATGTCGGACTAGATTGGTGAATTAGTGTTGGCGAGACGAAAGAGCCGATCTAACCGAACCAAGCGCGTTCTTAATGCAATGGCTTCCCGTTAATATTTCCAGGCCCATCGGATTGTCTTCTTCTCCGGGCCGACGGGTGTTGGGAAGACGACGCTGATGAACGCCTACATCTAATAACTACTAGTAAACCTTCGATCAGGTCTATAAGCAGTAAGACCAATTTAGATGAAAATGAACGATTCTGGATCCAATAACCCACAATCAATATTGAGATTCATCAGTATACGCTGGGTTGAACTCTTGGGTTTTATATTTCTCATCGCAATTGCAATTGATCACGGGATATATGCCGGAGATAAATTCATAAACAGCGTTACCACTTGGGCCAGTGAAAACAATGGTCTCGCCTCGGTTATCCTTTCTACAGGCCTGCTCTTCGCCTACCTCCTTCAATTCCGCTCCCAAGATCGGCAACGAGTCTTGATGGAACAACAAAAACAGATTATGAATGCTGGATATACTCCTCTTATCGGCGTTATACAACAGGACCTCGAAGACCACAGTACCAACCCCAAAACCTCTGAAACCGAATCACTGAAACTCACTATAGTTAACCGCGGTAATTCATTGGCGACAGATCTTGAAGTTCACTTTCTAATTACCTATGACGCTCATAATCAACGTTACACCAATCATAGTGGTCCACTCAGAAGAACAGAGGACGGCGTATGGTGGAATTCTGGATCTGGTGGTAGTCTATCTCCAGAAGAAAGCGAAGTGGAATTCCATATACCAGTGGAAGTCACCGATACAAAATGCAGTCAAAACGAACCTACTGATATTGCTGATGCTATCAACGATATCTTTGATTCAGGAAATAGCATTGACGAAATAGAAATCGCAACGCAACTCCGCTATCAAGATGCAAAAGGCAACCAGAAAGAAATCGACCTTACAATATACACGATTCAGTCTCCTAACGGAGACATCGAGTTGAAACTATCCTCAGCTGCTGACGAAAGGCCTGTAAGAGAGTCCAAATATTCGGATGAAGTAGATAGAATCAGGACATGACATTGCCCTACCCTATCGTACATATCCATCGTACATCTTTTTGTTCCTAGCGAAACGAACCCCACTAATGGCAGTCCTCTCTCCCCCCTCGAACACCACACGTACCACAGGCTAACCTTTGCCACTATGAAACCAAATCTGGATAACTTAGCTGGGGAAGATATCAACACAATCGTCGGTAAGCTTGTGGACTTCGTAACCCGAACTGGCGAAGAGATCTCTGAAGAAAAAAGGAACAAAACCACAAAAACCCCTGAGCTGAAATTCTTTATAGCCCGTAGCCACGCATACCAACTCGGAAGCTTGGAGGATATCGTTGAAACTCAGCTTCGAGATGAGTCTTTGAATGACTATGAATACAATTTCTTTGAAAATCATCTATTCAAGGAACAAAAACTAAATGAGAATATATCCTACGTCCGGATTAGCACACCAGAATATGACCGTCACGATGACTTCATTTTCTATCTCGAAGACGACTACCTCCGGGTATTCACAGTCGAACGACGACACTGGACAAAACGGACGGTCGAGAAACTAATCCGTTACCTCCCCTCATTAGACAGGATCTTTCTCTCCTCAGAAGATCTCGTTGACATCGTTAACGGAGTTGACGGTGACGTAGATGGCTTTACTGCAAAATACGACACGGTCTTTGACGATCGAGATATGAGCATCCAGCTGCACGGCGGGGAGGAACGATATCTAGAGGATTTGGAGGCTGATTACGGAGTTCAACCTACACGACTTGAGTTCAGTAAGACGAACAGCCCGCGAATAGAAGGAACAGCTAACCGTGATGGATACGGATCAATTCCTCGTGTCCAACAATCAGAACCGGGTTTCGGAAACGACACCACGATAGAACTTACCAATCAGTACGTTCAGAAGGATCAGGAAAACTTCGAAGTTGAATATGCTCCGAGGAAACTGTCATATACAGACGAACAGGCTATTGCAGATCTTTCTGATTTCGATGTAGAGGAGTCGAAAGATGTACCGACCCCCGTTGATGATGATACCCCGGACTCTGTAGCAGCTGACGGTGGATTCTCTATTGAAGGCTACACCACAGTCGAATTAGTTGAACACATACCCAATAAGAAGACGGATCCAGATCAGGAATCCCCGTCATTTGAGCAACTCGTTGAGGGACTCCGAGAAAATATCCTTGACAAAAAACGGCGGTACGACTTCTCAGAATGGGAGGAAGGCAACTTTTTCGTATTCGATGGAGAACGGAATGAACCATTCGAGATCACCATCAACGAGACGAATATCCTCCTTCACGCCAAGGCCACCACAACTGCGGCCAGCCTCAGTGACTTCTACTCCATAATCCACAACGAACTCAGCACTAACTACCAAGTCAGGAAGCACTCGGAGAAGATCTCAATCTAACTATGGGGTGGCTGGAACAAAAGGAGAAAATAGATGCCCTCAATCTCTTTCATTCTGCGATAAAAAGTGACACGAGTAATGAAGGGATCGCATCTCAGGGATACAAACTTGTCGGCCCATTTCTCCCAGTCCCTGACAACAGAAATGATGTGTTCACACGACCGGAATTCACCTTCTATAGCGGCGATACTGTCATATTCGTCAACGTCGAGCCAGACGACCGAGTTACTGAAGAACATCGGCGCCGAGCAGAAGACTACGAACGGCTAAACTTGGAAGCTGTGGAAGACTTCATCCGGAAGAAAGGCAGAGCAGACGAAATCAATCTCTCTACCCGTGATCTCAATCACTTTGAACACCATCTTGTCTTCGATAAACACACCGTAGATTCTGTTAGAGCGGGCGGGCCTGGCGCTGACATCTACGACGACATCAAGGACAAATGCGGTATTCTTTCCCAGAGTAGAGGCGGAGAACTCCGTTTCGAGGGAGGATTAGCGCAGGATGATTCCTTCCATAGTATTGTTTCCGCCGGAATTGATCTACCTCCAACTCCAAGCAAGGAATTCCTTCTGACCGGCGAAATCAAGCCGGAGAGCTTGGCGGTATCGCTTGCGCAAGTAATCCTCCCAGAGCAATTCAAACAACATAAGACTGTGAAGATGACTCCTCGAAGAGTCCCCCATTACTACGACCGAGAGATGGATTTAGATATGGTGAGAGATACTTTGGAATACCTTCGGTACCGAGGTGCGTGCGACGATATTGGCACTTACGAGTATTCATTTAGCCGAGAAAACGTCTCCGAGCTTTATGAAGTGGAAAATCACCTTCGTGACACCACTATTCAGGAATACTTGGACAAACAAGGTGGAAAGCAATTTTCAATGGAAGAGTATCTCGACTAAGCATTAGTATTGCATCTCCAGACGTAACTTGAAGATCGACGCCCGATACTGCCGCTCAATATGCGCGTAATTCGGATGCAGATAGTCGTCGATTGCATCCGGGAAATCATCTAACGGCGCAACTCGATCTCCACGCATATACTGCACGTGCTCACGATCCAGACCAACATTCAGTCGCCAGTGTGAACTGAACCAGTGGCGACCGAAGTGACTCGTAATAGCCTGCGTGTCCTCAGTCTCAGCGTACTCCGGATGGAACTCGCGCTTCCAGAGGTCGTTCACGCCCTTCGAACGCAGCTGCGTGTAGGTTCGCTCCGAGAGGAATAGCCATGGCTCACCAACGTTTGGTCGGACCAGTAGATATCGGAGTAAGAGCCACCGCAGCTCATCATCGACCGGAAGCAACCGCGGGTTCGAGGATTTGTTCCCATCCCGATCATGCGGGATGTACAGCACGTCCGAATGCTCTCCCAGAGCCGCGTGCGTCCCCAATTTGTCATACTGCGATTGCAACTCACTATGATCGATATCGAGGTCCTCTATCCGAATGTTACAGACCTCCCCAGCGCGAGCGCCGAGTTTCAACTGCAGTCCGATTACGGCTCGGCGCTTCAGGTTCTCGATGCCGCTGAACACCTCTCGTAACTCCTCGAGGGAGAGATTCGGGAACTCTTTGTCCGGATTTTCTCCGAGGTCGGTCGTCTCCTGTGCCAGTTCAAACGGATTGTAATCTGGCGGGTGGGGGAACGCCTCGTCGGACTGCCAGAGTTGGTAGGCCTGCGAGAGCCGATTCAACTTCCCAGCAATAGTACTCCGGGCGTTCCCGTGGACGTCGCGACGCCACTCGATGAACGACGCGACGTGTTCGGGACTCGGACAGGCGAAGTGGCGGTCCATCGACGCCATGTGCTCGCGCCACTGCCGATAGGTTAGCCGGTAGACCTTGATTGTCTCCTCACTACTGACCGACTCTCGATTCTGTAGTGCCGTTTCGATGAAGTACTCCAGCGGATCGTACAGCCCGTAGGAGTCGTCGCTGAACTCCTTGAGTGGGTCGGCCGAACGGTCGAACGCATCCGCGAATGTCTGCCTGATTTCGGCGCGTTGCGGCGGCGTGGCCGCGTCGTCGGTATTGTTACTCACGGTCGACCACCTCCGGGCGATTCTCGATGCGATACCGCCAGACCTGTTCGGCGTAGTCATGCTCGATAGCCGCGAGTAGTAGCGGATTGTAGACGTGTGGGTGCCCGCTCGTCTGCACCATGTGGTCGTAGAACTGGTAGATACGGACGAAGTAGTGCTCGTAGCACGTTTTCTTCGACCGGCCGTCGAACAGGTCACGACACCACGCCTCCGCGTCTACGGGCCGTGCAAGCGCGTGATGGCGCTCTCTGTTGTCCATGTGTTCGCGCCACGACTCACCAGCGAGTCTGATGCTCTTCTGCATCGAATTGCTCACCGGCTCGTGCGTGGGCACGAGGACGTCGTCGACGTACTCCTGCCACGTATCTTCGCCCTCGTACTGCGAGGCGTAGGTTTCGAGTCGATATCGTTCGGGAATCTCGTCGTATCGCTGGTAGACTCCTGCGTACTGTTCGGGATGGATGCCCTTGCGTCGGCTCATTTGGTGGCCTCCTGGTCGGTGAGTTCGGTGGTGTCGGTCCTCGTCGATGCCTTGGGGTCGTCTTCGGCGTTGGCGTCAGAATCGTCAGTATCACTCTCCGAATCACTACTCTCGGGCTCGTCGAGGACGTAGTACTGCCCGTCACGTTCTCGCAGCGAGCGCCCATCGAGTGCATCGAGTAGGCCAATGGTTCGGCCGGGAACTGTGTCCGCGGCGTGTTGGACGATTTCGGGCGTCGTAGCCCCTGGATTTTCCTCGATGAACGCGACGATATCCGTGCGCGCCGTCCGGTCCAGCTGGCGTTCCAGTTCTTCGACGCGGGCGCGCTGGCGACGCACTTCGTTTCGGAGGTCGTCACGCTGGTCGCGCAGTTCCCGAATCGAGTCTGCCGCGTATTCCTCCAAGTCGATCTGCTTGCGCCCTGCCTCGACCATCTCGATGATGAACTGGCTGATTGGCATATCGAGTTCGTCCGCGTGGTCGCTCCACGACTCATAGAGCGCCTCCGGAGGATACGCCGCTGCCATCTGTTTGTCTGCGCTGATATCAGGCATTGGTCTGTGCAGGTGCCGGTCGCTGGATGGTTCCAAAATCAATCGCCGGTTGCGTGTGTCGGCGGCTCATCTGTCACCCTCCGTGTCGATGGCGTCGACGACGAGTCGTCCCGTATCGTCGACGTGGAACTCGATGGCGTCCGCAGTCTCGGGGTCGACGTCGAGGTCGCGGAGGTCCTCAGGCGTGAGGTAGAGGCATGCGCCGAGCGTGTCGTCGTCGTGGGTGGAGAGTTCGGCACGGCGCGTGTCCTCTGACGGGCTGAGATTCTCCTCAGACACCGTCATGCTGACACCTCCCTACCAGCATTCGTGTCAGCGCTGGAGATTTTAAATACCAAGGCGGGGCCAAGCCTTGATAGGACATGACGGAACCCAACTCCCGTACCGATTGCAAGCTGGCCGAGAGTAGTATTCTGTACAGAGTACTTAACCGATCTATGATGTGGACAGCCTTGGCTGCCCACATCATACCTTGCTATATCTACTCTGTACAGAGAGCAAGTACCCCCTTCAATGTACACCGCTATTCGCGGGACATCAAGGGCGCAATTCAATCATATCTGACCGAGTGGCGAGCCACGTCATCTCCGTCGACGGAGGGCTCGCGAGGCGTACGTCAATCATATTTACTTGGCAATCGGCGTGACGCGCCTCAATCATACATCGTTGCGCGACCCTCTGGAGGTGGTGTCGGTGGGTGACCTTCAATCATATCTCGCCGTGAGAACGATTGAAGCAGTTCAATCATATCCGGTGAAAATCGCGTTCGCACCAGACGGCTTCACGCCTGAGGCAGTTCAATCATATCTGGTCTTGGCGAGCGTGCTGGCCTTTGTGGGGCTGGCCGCCCAGAATGACCTCACCACATTCCTCGACGACGGTGACGAGGAGTCGACGTCCCCGGATACAGAATCAGATACTGATTCTAGCGCCACCGAGACAGACGGCGGGCAACCGCGGGGAGTCATCTATGCGCGAGTAAGTAGCCAGCGGCAGGCAGAAGACGGGCACAGTCTTCGCGAACAGGAAGAGAACCTTCGCCGGATCGCCGAGGAGCGCGACATCAACCTCGTCGCGAAGCCAATCAAAGATGCGGGGGAAACGGGGACGAACTTCGACCGTCCAGGGATACGGAAGGTACGACGCCTTGCGTGCCAGGATGAGATTGAATATGTGCTCGTCGACGCTATTGATCGGGTCGGTCGGACTGCCGCAGAGACGACCTACTACCTCCACGAGTTGCGGACCCAGTGTGGTGTGCGAGTTATCACAGCCGAATCGGGTGAATTGGATGTCTCGAAGTTCGAGGATCTTGTGCCTATAGTGCTCGATACGTTGATGTCACAACGATCGAACGAAACCCGCGCACGACGCGCTCGGATGGGACGGATTGAGCAATTCAGTCGGAAGAATTGGTCTGCGTTCTACAGTTCCGCACCTCTTGGCTACCAGTACGTGGACGACGATTGGTTGGCAGTTGATTCGTCCGAGGTCGAAACTGTTCTCCGGCTCTTTGAGACGTTTCTTGAGGTCGATATCCAGGGCGCGTACAGTGCGACGGAGGCCCGTGTTGCGGGCTACTCTCCCTCGAGTTCACACGCTCTGAAGCGACTCCTCCAAAACCGGGTATATATCGGCAAGCCTGGAATTGATGCCGAGCATCCCGAAACGGGTGAGCGTGTCTTCGTCGAGGATAGCGATCTGCAGATCGTTGAGGAGGAACTCTTCGAGCGCGTTCAAAAGAAAATCGAGGTAATCCAGGAACGGTATTCGACAGATTCCGGTGAGTCGGATAGTCCAGATGGTCTCGAAGATGTGGTGGCCGAGTTTGGACTTGAGCCCGTCGTCGATTCGTGTGAGATGGCGCAGTTGCACTGCATGGACTGTGGTGGCGACGTCGTGAAGAACGGTCAGCGGACGCTTACGGACCGTACTGTTCACAATTACAAGTGTACTGAGTGCGGTCGACAGCGAAAATTCCCGACTGAAAACGAACTGAGCCAACTTCGAGAATCTGTTTCATAGTCCCTAGACCGAGACGCTCGCTGGGCGTTCTTCGGAGGTATATCTCAATCAGCGAGAGAGGGAGAGAGGAATGAGGGGGGAAAGGGGTGTCAAAATCTCCCTCTGGCTGATGGGCTTCCGGACTGCGTCACGGAGTCCCGATGCCCGTTCTGGGAGTGAATACAATCTATAATAAAACTATCACCGCTGGCGAAATTGGTGTTGTGACATCACTTAGTTATCCTTCTCAGGATGGGGTGGATAACCCTGTTTTACTCTGTCGAGAAGTCTATATTCGGCTCCCTCGACAGACTACTAATGATCGAGGATGTCGCACACCGCATCACCGCATATCTCCGCGATCAAATCGACGAGATCAATCGAACCGTCGTAGCGGTCAAGTAGCTGTCGAACCAGATAGGTTGCTATTTGCGGGCTAACTCCTGCGCTCTTACCACTCTATCTGCCGCTCTTCCCGCTCTTCGTAGTCGAGTTCGAGGATTTCACCATATTCACTGGCGTCTTCTGTGAATCCTTCTGACCGCCCCTTCAGACGTTGCCACACCGGATTTTCCATCTCTGGCTTATACATAATCTGTTCTTTTGCTGGTCCGTTGTGGAAGATGCGGATCTGGTAGTCCCCATCCTCCCATACCCTGGTTTCGAGTGTTTGGGGGTGCGGAATTTCTTCATCGGCGATTTCACGAAGACGATCAATCAGCGGTACCAGTGACGCCATTGGAGGCATTTCGTTTTCGGTCATTGCTGAGTCCCCGGTCTCACCAGTCGCGACAGATACTCTACGCGACAGTGTATCGGTGTAACGCACGCTACCTTCACCGACCGATAAGAGCGACAGAGGCTGCCACGACTGGCTAAGAACGGAACGCTTTGTGGTGCTGGCCGGTGGTGAATAATACTATCGACGCTCACTCCTTGAGGTGGTTTCACAAACTGATTTTTTTATACTATGCCCATTCCAGTGTAATTGTAGGGTTACCCCTACACAGGACGTCAAACCAGAACTCATTGGGGAGTCTACGGGGCGTCCTGTCTTCTCTGAGTTACGTAGTGAATCCATTTCAGTCGTCTTCTGGGCCCCGCGTGAGGAGTGAGGAGATGTGCCTATTTCCTCACGCTGCGAACGACGTCGACTGGTTGTGACGTCGGATTCTCAATGGTGTCATCGAGAGGGGAGCACTCGTCCTTCCTCTACAACTATTTCAGAAGATATCTGTCGTGTTTGAACATACGAGTATAGGAAGCGATATTCAGGCTTGGATTTAAATTGTAGTATACTATTTAACAGATAATGGCTCTATTCGCAAATTCGTTCGAGATTGAGGTTCCGAAACTTTCTGCAGCAAAATATAGTATTGATCCTCAGCCTTCGAGCAGTGATCCCTGGAAACAGCTGGACAACTATGAACGAGCCATAAAATCAGAGTGTAGTGGATCTGCTCAGCGAATTAATGAGGATGGGAAGTGGTACATATTATCCATAGGTTCCCACGACTCCAAACCAAGTGTAACAACGAATGATGGAACAGAATTAACCAAAATTGGGGATACGACTGTAGGAGGCGAATCTGGGAAATATCAGGAAGCTGTGATACAATCTCTTCGAGATTCACTAGGGTGGTTCGTAACGACCCAGCTGGATTACTGGGAATTAGGGAACAGTCAAAGATTCTATGAGTGGAACCCCTCCGATATTGTCGATGGATACGACACATATCACGGGTATAGTACTTCTATCGAATTTAACGACGGATACTACTTGACGATTGATCCGACAGTTAAGTTCATCTCAGACCTATCAGTATATGACTATTTGAAAAAATTTGGCTCGAAGAAAGTTGAGAACCTCCTATTGGATCGGAACTGTACTTTGATGTCGAATGATCGCCACACGGTTGAGCTGGTTTCGATTGCAGATGACTTGTCTGTATCTGACAAAACTATGACTCTTGATGGTGAGGATACATCTGTATATGAATATATACAAAACAATGACAATTACTCAGATGAGCAGGCAGAACGTGTCGATCCTTCCGAACCTCTTGCACGCATACAGTTTTATTGGAGCGATGAACCGGTTGATTCTGCACCGTCATTACTCCATCCCCATCCTGAGGAAATCGAACCTTCGATGACCGGGTATGCGTCACGATCATCTCGTAGTAGGTGGGGAGATACAGAGAGATTTGCGCAGGATATTAACTATATTCAAGTTTTCAACACGAAGTGCCCCGTATCGGATAGTCCTCGCCAGGATGGTAGTTTTTCGCTTAATTATCCGCCGCTACAGTTCGGTGGTGGAAATGAGATGGTCCCTGGACAAAATAATGCGATAGAACCAGATCAGATTATCCATGAGAGAAATTGGCGATACGTCCTACGAGATTATTTAGAAGAATTCGGCCCCGTTTCAAAACATCGTGGAGCCGCACAAATAGATCTCCTTCATCCGGATGGCCGAGAAGATACCGCTCTCGAAATGTTTGATAAACTCCAGTCATACGCCAACGAGTACGTCGGCATTACTATTCAGGACCGCCCGGGGACGGTATCTCATCAAGACTATCAAGAATTACGTGAATGGATTCGACGGCATAGGTCTAATTCTGATGGAGTTATCGTTCTCTTAGACAGCCATTCTGAGGAGTACCATGATATACTAGCTGAACTTGATGGGCTTCCTGCACAAGCTATTCAACTTAAAACATATCGTGAGTCGTTCGGATCTGACGGCTTTAGCAACTCACTATACAATGTCGTCTGTGGCTTAGCCACGAAGATTGGGACTCGACCTTTCTTATTGTCGTCTCCACTGGAGGCCGATCTGTATCTCGGTATGAGTGTAACGGGTGATGAGGTCAATAGCGCTGCTGCAGTTTTGATATCTGGATCAAATGGTGACCTCATCCATCAAACTACCAATAACTTGGCTACTGGATCGAGTACCGTCACTAATTTCGAGGTCTCTCGAAGGATAGTACGGCAATTAATAGCAGAAGCGATTGATCGGGGATTGATCGAAGACCCTCAGTCTCTCATTATCCACCGGAACGGACAGTTTGGTGATGCAGAAATTGACGGAATCAGAGACGGTATCTCTGAATTACAGGATAGTGGCCACATTAACGGTTCCTTTGATTGGCAGGCTATTGAAATATCTGAAAGTTCTGGTCACCGGTTGTATTCGGATACAGGAAACCGAACTTGTGAGACTGGCGCAGCTATGAGATTGGACTCACAGAATGTTATTGTAAGCACCTATGGGAAGCCGGAGATACATCAAGGATCTCCATCACCATTGCACTGTTCAGTTTCGGTTGATAACGGAGATATCTCTGTAGAAGGAATTGCCTCTGATGTGTTTAAATTATCCTTCCTCAATTGGGGGTCTCCAATGATGAAAATGAAACATCCCCTAACGACCCAACTCCCGTCTCAAATGCACGATATTCTCTCTAGTGGTATTCCTCTATCTTATCCGCCGTTTTGATGCCCAATATATGCTTATTCACCTCTATCCGTCGTGACCGGCAGGGAGAGATTTCACTCTCTCCGAGAGTTTCCTCCATTAATTCTTTAATGTCCAGATTAATATAGTCGAGAGAAATTGTTTCAATAATTGATAGGATTTCTGGGTCAATCCAATCATCGTACTCAGTAGGCTTAGATTCTTTAGAGATTTCCAAATGTTGGTCAAAATTAGAGATATGCCTATCCAATACATCCATCTCCCAATCGGCCAGTCGTTGATCTAATAATTGCCTCACGAATCTATATCTTAACTCATCAGGAGGATGCTCGGTTCCAGCAATCCCTTCCGGAAGATTATGAGGATAAGAGGACAATAATCGTCGAGTTAATATAACCAAATATGCTGGACCGAAAGTGAGTGCCCCACACGCATCACATAGAAGCTCGTAAAACCACTCTCTCCATGCAGTACGAACGATCTCTCTTTGGCGTGGTTTAAATTCTGAGGCAAGAGATTCCACTCTTCTCTGGAAATTTCTCTTATCTTCTCGCTGCAAATGATCTGCGACTGCGTGGCCTAGTTCATGTCCGAGGATCGGAGCCCCCAATATCGGCCTATTATCTCTGGGAATGTGGATTGCATAGAAATCTTTCCGCACAATATCGAACGCTGCATATGCTGACCAAATGACTGGGAGATATTCTGCCTCAATTTGAAATCGCTTGTTTAGTTCATCACATACAGACTGTGTATATCGGAGACGAGCACCGTCTCCCTGGTGCTGCATCTCATTAACTGCAAAATATACGACTGCGTGCTGGAGATCTTCTACTCGGGATTCAACATTATTTAAATAGTTGAGATACGGTGTGTAAACCCTACGAAGCTGTTCTTCTGTTGGAGATTGTTCTACAGTTTCTTCAAGAGCCAATTGCCGGCGCTCTGCTTTGGATTGTGCTTCATTTATTTGATCTACCAGCTGTGTGATCGGATGTTCCCCGTTGAGATCTAATTCAGAGACGCAATCCTCCAGATGAGAAATTTGTTCGTCAATGCGTACCTTCCGCTCAAGCGATAGTTCAATTGACAAGCTTATCCCTGAATTTCTCGGACTCTGATTCCGAAGCTTGTCCAGCAATTTCGTGGATATCGAATAAAGTTTTCTCAGCTTCTGATAACCCCTCAACAGCCGTCAGTTCCTCTGATGCTCTCTCAAGTATATTGATATTCTCCGCTAATCGAGCCTCTGCTTTCGATGGAGTAATTCTCCAATGATCACAAAGTCGTTGTGAGAGTGCGTAAATATAGTCCTCAGATGATTCCGGGTCACTTAGAGCATTCCTCACCTCTTCAAGAAGTTTTCTTCCCTCTCTAAGCTGTGAACGGAGCTCCTCTTCACTCCAAGATACAGTAAGACCTTCTTCCTCATTCCTGAGCATACCTATGGCTAAGAGCGCAGTATCTGCACGCTCGTTGAAACGGCGATTTTCTTCATATCGCCGTTTCGTTCGCCAGATGCTCATCTCTAGAAGTAGGTTATAGGCGAAAATGCAAATATCTTATTATAATTCTTACGACTATCTACAGGCCGAGATTATGCTTCTCCTCCTATTAGAGAGATCTCGATCTTCCTGCGCAGTAATATATTCATTGTCTATCTTGGAAATCAAAATAGCGGTTTAATACATTCTGGATTCGACTCCTTTTACGAGGTCGGGACATAGAGGGGCGCTCAGATGGATTTGTTGTCTGGAATCGTCGTCGAGTGCTAGTCACAGCATTGAATTTCTCTTGGGATAATATCTGATATTCTGGAACTTCTTCTCGGACCTTTCCTACGTTGTATGTGCCTGCATAGAGCTTATTTCGTAGTATTGTACCGACAGTGTTGGATTTCCAGCTGTTACCGTCTTTCGTCGTTTGTCCGCGTTGATTCAGCAACTGAGCTACAACCGGCATTGAACACTCCTCAAGATATGTTTCAAAGATCCAACGAACGAGTGCTGATTCACCTCCAACTACGGATAACCTTCCGTTAGAGGCCTTTTCATAACCTAGCGGTGGAGTAGAGTTCGGCCACTTGTGTTCCATCGCGAGAGCAGTGTGCCCCATCTTTGTCCGCTGTTTGATGAGCTCGCGTTCGAACTCAGCGGCATTCGCGATATTTCGGAAATTGAATCTACCAGCTGCCGTCGTCGTGTCGATCTGCTCGGTCACGCTGTGAAGAGCGACGTTCCAGTCCCGGAACTTCTTCTCCAGCTGTACGGCGTGCATAATGCTCCTCGAGAAGCGATCGAGTTTCCAGAAGACGACGACGTCGAAGGCCCCCTTCTCAGCCTGAGTCAGCATCTGCTGAAACATCGGCCGATCTGTATCTTTCCCGCTCTTAGCCTCATCTCGGAAGACGTAGACAATATCCCATTCGAGCATTCTACAGCGGCTTACACACTGCCGAACCTGCTCGTCGAGTGAATATCCAAATCGCTGGCTCGTCGACGACGTTCGTGCGTAGATTGCTGCTTGAGTTCCCTTTGTCTCCCCACTGAGTAACGCTTGCTGTGGATTGAGCAAGGCTTCGTGTTTTTCGCTCATCTATCCGAGACTGCTGCTCGACAGTCCAAGAGACGAACACGCACTGTCTCCACTGAGATACCAGCCGCATCCGCTACTACTCGTTGAGTCAGATCTCTCTTTGAGGCTGAATAGACTGCTGCAGCCGCTACACCAGCTGGGTTTGCTCCCGATACTCGGCCCGTATTCACGACCTGTTCCAAAACGTAGTGTGCTGTGGCGACGGTATCGCCATCGAGATTAAGCTCTTGGCGCAGGAACGTGAGATAATCTCTCGGGACTGCTGTGGCTGTCTCGTGGCCGATTTCGTCTGGTAAAATCCGAACTAGTCGCTTGAGTGACTTCGTATCAATCTCGGCCGCCTTAGCGACCGGATGGATTGGAATTGGAACCCCACCGTCCCGTGATGCTAGGACGAGGACTGCACCAATAACGGCTGGCGTCGGCCGACCGTCTGTTGCATTTGCGATTGCGACGTCGCCGTATAGTTTCGCGGCTTCCTGTCGAACGGAACTCGAGACTCCAAGTTCGTCGCCAATTTGCTCCAAACAGAGGAGTGCGTCGACGACGTGCTTCTCGGTGCTATTCGTGACCTTCGAATAGTCTGTCCACGATTCTGTAGTCTGTGTAGTCTCCTCGGTAGATGTATCTGAAGTGGATTCATCAAGATCATCGGAGATAACCACGCCACAGGATGCACAGACCGGATCGAGTCCAAACTCTGATTCTAAGATCGCTTCAGAAGCACACTGAGGACAGCCCTCCAGGCTATCGTTCTCATCGGCTGTCAGCGGTGACTCCGTCATATACTCGCTAGCTGGCGCGCACCGTATATCATCAATCGCCGATTGCATCCTCTATGGGATGTTCTCACCACCAAGTGTACTACTCCGTTCGAGTGATTCCACGGCTGCATCGTTAGTAGCAATTAGAAGGGCTGCGATAGCCAGATTCGTTCCGCGAGAGATAGTCTGGCGCTTGGGGTCATAGATGAGGATGCCTGCCTCGGCAAGAGTAGGCAGATGTGTCTGCGAAAGAGCGTTGTACACGTTCCGGTACGGTTCTCCTGTCGCCAGCTCGGGCCGCACTCTCAGTTCTTCGGCTGCGATCTCACGAGCCAGTTGTCGAATCGGAATAACCGCTTCTTTACTCGTTGCTACGTGCCAGATCGTTCGCCTACGTCTCGGAGCTCGGAGAGCATGATAGAGGATCGAGAGAAACTCAGTCCCGTCATCCATTTCTCTTGTTCGGAGCTAATATCCTACAGAGACTGTCCTGAATCCAGTTTGACTGGGTGGCTGGCCAAGCGACCATGGGCCGCTAGGATAGATGGCCATCTAATTAACTCCTTTGTAGGAATTATTTCTTTCATAGGAGCGAATTCCTAACAAATGTCCTCACTGCCCGTTTGGTGATGAGTGATGGGCCGGGTCGCAAGCCCGATGTGAGCGATGAAGAGATACTTGACGTGTTTAAGCGATCAGATGATCCGATATTAACCGCTTCAGAAGTTTCAGACGCACTCAATATGGGGCGTCGAGGAATGTTGGCTCGTTTAGAAAGTCTTGAAGAGAGAGGATTACTCAAATCGAAAAAAGTCGGTGGACGGAGTGTAGTCTGGTGGTATCCTGGTCATACCTCAACGATGCCTCACGAGAGTCTTTCTTCTTAACCACCATTCGTCTAAGGCAGTTTCAACCACTCTGCTTGGATTTAGTTACGGCGCGTACTATCTCATGGATACGGTTGCTCGGCCGAAAAGATATTTTGAAACCTATCGATGTTTTCTTCGGTTTTAAGGTGTGATCAAAGTCTGATGATTGATTTTCTGGATTCAGTACATTCACCAGTAGGGTAAAGCAAGAAGCCAATTTATACGTCTTAGTGATCCCAGAAAAGAAATCGAGGTCGGATTACTGAAGCAAGGGTAAGCCTACAAAGTAGCACTATTTGAAGTCGAAAATACTCGTCCTGGTGACAACGTCAAAATCAAGATTACCGAAGCCTAGGAGAATTTCGAGCTCGCAAAAGTAATCGAGTGGATCTAGCATGGGAGATAGATCCGAGTAGGTGGTCGAGTTAATCTGACGTAATCAAGAGTTATATTGTCGAAACTAACGCATTTGTCTGGAATCCGATAGTGCGTTCTGGTTTCTGCTCCACTTGTCGGTATTAACCACTAGCTGTACTATTTGCCCTATTACGCTCCTGTATCCATACTATCAGGAACAGCCAAACAAGTAGTCTATAGTGATACCCCGTCAGGGATGACATCCTCGTACGCCTCACTACTCCATCCTCTTTCCTCCTTCCACGGAACCAGTTTGCTGTACGCCCATTTCGTCTTCCCTGCTCCTTTCATTGAGTAATACCAGATGCCACCCAGCTGCGGAGTTGACTGATTAAGTCGATGTCGTCGGTTATTCAGATCCTCTAACCTTCCTCGGATATCCTCGTTAGACAATTTGGGATTGCCGATATCGAAGTGGATGAAGTGATCAAACTCGTCGTATAGTTCCTGATGCTCTTGTCCCGCCTGATAGTAATCGCGGGAACGCAATTTCGGTCCGTAGAACGAGCTAATCAGGGATGTCGAGAGAATTCCGATAGCCAGGTATACTGAAGTCTGAGTGTTTGCATTCGTTCGGAGGATGTAGATGAGTATGCCTCCGAATAGCGCGGTAACCCCGTCGAGAATCCATCCAAGCCAACCGACGTATTTGGCCGCAAACTAGTTTCGCTCGTATGTATAGTAGACCGAACCTCGGTGATCCAGAGCTTTGTTGAACAGCTTTCTACGAGCCTTCCAATCTACGTTCTTACGACCTGTAGTGTCATCCATAGTTTCATACATCACGCAAGCTGCGTATCAATTGTCGAGATCACTGTTTAGCACTTCCTCGTTGATCTCCTTGATCCTTTGGTCGTTACCCAAATGCTTGAGTCTCCGTACTCAACAGATTTTCTTGCGGGCATTTTCGCCTTAGAAATGGCTTCCTCTGAAGCAGCTATGGACTAACTGAGAAGATACTCGGGACTAATCCGTGATAGGGGTGACTACGTCTCTCCTCCTTTGTCCCACCAATTAACATATAGTAGAAAAACAAGAGTGACCCCAAATATAGCCACTGCACCAACTAAAGAATAAATTAATCGTTGCTTCGGAGAGAAGTACACAAGATTACGAGCAACCCCTTGAAATCCACCTGCGAGAACAAGTGCAATCGTGAGATAAGCTACGCTCTTGTTAATTCGAATCTCGCGCTTTCGGTCTTCTTGTCTTTCTTCTCTCTCTAATTTTCGCTCCTCTCGTTCATTTTGACGTTCCTCTCGCTCTTTCTGGTCAAGAACGACTTTGATGCCTTCAGAAGTGAGCTTGGGTGTTCGGGTAGGCCTCCCTACTAAATCCGCTTGATGTAAATTTCCAAGAATCTGCTTCACTTGTGATTCATCAACACCGTCAATCTTCCCAGCTATATCATCTGATTGCAGGTTTGTGTCGTCATCACCAAAGTGATCTTCATATAATATCTCAAGTATTCGGTGTCCTGCTTCTGCATTACCGGTCATAGTCCGTTCATCACAAGAATAGTATAAGATTCCGGTGGGTGTTTTCAGATTTCACCTGCTAACAGGACTATCATTGGAGCTATTTCGAGACAGAGCTGGCGCGAAATCGGTGTTCTTCGTCCACTGCTGACCTACGGGAATCAATCCCTACTCAACTGAAGACACATCAACGGGTCCCTTCCCCCAACGAGGAAGTATTGAGGAGAAAAGCGAATCCAACCGCGACAACTTCCAGATGTCATTTCTCTGTCCGTGACAGATCTCACTGCTCGGATTGAATACAACGCGCGTGTAGATCTGGCCGATTATACATTGAATTCTGCGATGAGGGGAGCGTGATCACTATATTTGAATCCCGCATGATCGTAGTAGCAGTCTTGGGGATCGAGATCTTCGGAGGCAATCATATGGTCGAATCTCTTGCCTTTAACCTCGACTGGATCGACTAATTCCGGCTGTTCGGTTTGCGTGGCATGACTCACATCCAGAATATCGATTTCCCCGTAGCCGTGTTGTGATCGGAAGATGTCGACCATTCCCTTCTCCTCAAGCCCAACGAGAATATTCAGTTCCGCTTCCTCCCATCGTTGAGCAAGCTCATCTTTCTGGTCATGCCGCCAAGGAATAGTCGTCCCATCTGCCAACTCCTCCTTTGGAGAATTGAAATCTCCCGCTAAAATGCAGGGTGATTCAGGCCTCTTCATAATCCGGTTGTACGTATTCTCAAGAATCTTGATCTTCTCTTCACCGTGCATACTGCCAGGGACTGCACGCACATTCCATAGTTCGATCTCACTCCCATTCTGAGTAACCGTGGCATTGAGAATTTTTTCAGGGAAATTGGTATCCCAGTCCTTCAGATCAGCGTTCTTCCATGGCCCGTACCGAATACTCGGACTCAACCGGGTCAGTTCGGACGCATCGCTCAACTCATGCAACGCGATAAGATTGCCATTCACGTGGTTGTAATCTTGGTGTGGCGGTACCGTACTTTCCCGTAGTTCAGCGGCCCACTCCAAAGTATCAACAATATCTGTATACCCAACTTCGAACAGGTACTCCCGCCAACAGTCCCGTTGAATCGTCGTCACCTCATTCAGCATCACCACATCAGGGAGATTCACCTCTTTCTCAAGAAACTCGATTTGGTTCTTGATTCGTTCTATACTCCCATTCGGCGGCACCGCCCCCTGTACATTCCACGACAGTACTCGTAACCCAGAATCGCTGACCATATGTACAGCGCTCAACAATCCCAAATAAGACTATCCTGTAAAGGAGTATACCGATACCCGAGAATTCCTATAGGACGGATTAATCGAAACGCTTGCTGATCCGCAGCACTTCGTCCTCAAGAGTTGGCAGTTCCCGAACGTCATCAGGTCGATACTCCTCCATGAACTCGATGTGCTCGTCTTTGAGCCAGTTGAGCACCTTCCACATCTGCATCACGACTTCATCGCGCTTCTCCTCGCCTACCTCGACGTGGATGTCTCTCATACTCCTGTTGCCTGAATTTGCTTCCGAGTAGCTGGTCTCCGGATCGTACTCGGATAACCGCTCGAGCGCTTCCTCTAGAAGCTCCTCTGAAAACGCATGCTCACGTTGCTTTTGCTCATCACTCTCATCCGGATAATTTACGTAATAGCGAATCATGCCCGGAATATTTCCAGCGATTACGCGCACACGACCCTCATCGAGGTCCTCCACCATGACCGTAGAATTTTTCGTGTTCAAGGTCGCGTTTTCCTGGTACACGGGGAACAGGTACACCTCGTCTGCCTCCTCGCGTTTTCTAAACGAAATGCTCGGGGAGCTCGCCATCAGCGACCCCTCATCTCTGCCTCGGTGGTCGTTGACAAACTGTGCCACTCACTTGGTCGAGTCTTGGGTCGAATCATCCGTTGTCTCTAGTTTGTATGGCTGACTGGTCGACACTGTCCTCCGGCGAATCGTAGGAGACATCAGTGACAATCGGCAGTGGTTGGCGAACAATCGGACTCTCGACGACCGGAGTTCGCTCTTTTTCAACGGCATCCGCTGCGATATCTGATTCCTGTCCGAACAGGTCAATCGCTGCTAACGCCTCTGGATCCACTGATGGGTCCACGAGACCCTTCTCGAAGAGATGGTAGAGGAAAGTTGCCTCACGGTGAGCCTCCTGACGCAGGGCAGCTTCCCGTGACGGTTCAAGATCATCCTCCTCGACGCGGTCCCGAATCTCAGCGATGCGGTTGTTCTTATCCCGCATCGCCGCCAACAACAGATCCCCCTCAGGTGCGGGTTCGGTGTCGAGTTGCACGTCCGCGTGGGCTAGCTTCCCAGCGGCGAACGCGGCCTGTTCGATTGCATCTGCGATGCGGTCTGGGTGCAGATCCTCGTTGGTCCACAACCCAAGTCGAAGAAATGCAATTGCATAGTGGGCGGACGACCGAAGCTTCTGGTGGGCCTGTTGGTCATCGGGGGCGAACAGCAGATGGAGGTCCCGCTCGGGGAGACACGTCCAGAGCAGTTCGAAGTCCGCGAGGCTCTCTTGGATGCGGTCTCTGATACGCTGGCGGGCGTTGCGTTCTGCGCTATCCGAGAGATCTTTTTCGCCGCGGAGATACTGTCTGTCATCGGGTGTTAGGATCCCTCGGGGTCGTTCGTCCAGTTGTGAGTCGGTTGGTTGGTCGCTCATCGCCCGACAAACTCTCGTGTCAGGAGTAACATAAATGAAATCCATTTATATGAAATCGTCACCGGAAACAGATGACGAGATCAGTTAGATATCCGAAAATCCGGGTTTAATAGGTTACTCACACCCTATACTCGGTGAATCCGCACAATTATGTTGGATTTTTGTGATTCAAAGAGCTAGCCCTGCCCAGGCCAGTGATTCTCGACCCAGTAGCGGCTACTAGTAGTTCTTGAATGTGGAACGCCCACATGCCCTTCGTCCCCTACGACGACCGCCCCGTCTCCATCGACGAAGGGAGCCGCGAGGTCCAGCTCCCCCACGAGACGGGCATCTCGCTGACGACGCGAGACCACGAGAACGAGTACAAGCGCGTGTCGATGGCGCGACTGATGACCGAGACCAACTACCTGAACCCCGATATCGAGGTCATCGCCGAAATCAACACGCCCGCCTCCTTCGAGACGTTCGGCGAGACGCTCAACACCGGCCACGGCGTCATCGGCACCACACACGCGGAGGGCGTCGAAACGCTCGTCAACCGCGTCATCGAACAGGGCCTCGCGCCGTATCTCCTGCGCGAAATCGACCTCGTCGTCTTCCCGCATCACGTCGAGGGTGACCGATACGTGGCCGAAGCCGTCGAACTCCTCAGCGAGGCGGAGTACGACGCCCTCGACGGCGGCGGGACGCTCCCCTCGGGCGCCATCGAGAAGGGCGGGCGCACCCTCTACTGGAACGTCGTCGCCCGCCGCGACACCGAGGGCGCGTTCAGTTTGGACTACGCGCACCCGCATCTCGACGACGACCACCGCGCCCTCGGCTTCCGCCTCTTCCATCGCCTCGCCGACGCGACCGACCGCGATGTCGAGGACGTAGAGGACGAATTCCACCGCAAGCACCGCTACGTTCAGTATCTGGTGCGAGAGGGTATCGCTGATTTCGACGACCTGTTCGGGTTCGTCTCCGACCTCCGCACCGACGAGGCGGCGACGGTCGAACGCGCTCGGAGCGAGACGCGGTAATCCGTAAAACGCCGACCGATGCGTCGGTTCTATCCCGAAAGGGAGGGAAAGTAGTGGGGGACTCGTTTGGATTCGTCTCTCGTTTGTACGTCTCACTCACGCCACGTGCGTCGCGTCGTATCGACGTAGTCACGGAGCCGCGTCGCGGTGAACTCGACGGCGACGACGAGACAGAGAATCGCGACGATTGCGGCCATCACGCGACTGTAGTTGCGTGCGCGAAACGCCATGATGAGCGGGTAGCCGATCCCGCCCGCGCCGACGATTCCAAGGACCGTACTCTTCCGTGCGTTGAGTTCGAGGTAGAAGAGCGTCCACGCGATGTACGCGGTCGACACTTGGGGGAGCCGTGCTGCGCTCGTCGCGGTCAGCGTGGCTGCCCCGGCGGACTGCACGGCCTCGACGGGTCTTGGGTCGATTTCCTCCATCTCGTCGGCAAACAGCCGTCCGAGATCACCGATGGTTCCGACGGTGATCGCCAGCACACCGGCGACCGGGCCGAGACCGGCGAGCACGACGAAGAGGAGTGCATAGACCATACTCGGGACGGCACGCACGCCCCCCAGTAGGAGGCGGGTTGGTTCGTGGACCCACCTCGGGGTGACGTTCCCGGCCGCGAGAAGTCCGAACAGGAACGCGAGTGGGAGGCCAAACGCCGTGCCGACACCGGCAATTGCGAGCGTTTCGACAGCGGCCAAGACGAGCATCGGGCCATCGCCGCGAAGCTGGTTCCAGAGTTCGCCGGGGGCAAGCATCTCGTCAAGCAAGATACTCGCGAAGTTCTCCCGGTGTGCGTAGAGATAGGTGGGATTAACCCCGAGCTGGTCAGCCGCCACGACGACGGCAACGATGACGACGAGAAGCCCGACAACGCGATTGAGGTAGCGGCGCCGCCACGCATGCTGGAGATGTGCGAACTCCTCGTCAGGGTCTATATCCGGGTCTATCTCCGCTTCTTGGTTCGGGGAGATATCGTCGGTCATCGTGTCTCTTGGTGTGGTGGGCGAGTTCGTGCGAGCGGTGTGCCAGCGGACTACTCGTAGACCATCGCAATGTCGTCGTCTGAGACGTCGGTAGCGGACGTGTCGAGGGTAATCTGACCGTCAGTCAGGCCGAGATATCGGTCAGCGATGTCCGACGCGAGCGTCGGCTGGTGGAGGCTGATGAGGCCGACCAGATCATGCTCGCGGATGGCATCGGCGAGTAGCGCCAAGATGTCGCGAGCAGTCGCCGGGTCGAGTGAGGCGACCGGTTCGTCGGCTAGGAGGACGACCGGCCGTTGGTGGAGTGCGCGAGCGACACCGACGCGCTGTCGTTCGCCGCCGGAGAGTGTCCGGACGCGCCGGTCGGCCATCCCAGCGAGGCCAACATCGTGGAGACGCGTCACGGCGGCGCGTTTCTCTGCTGGTGCGTGCCAGCCGAAGAGTTCCCGCCATCGTGACTCTCGGGCGAGCCCGCCGTCGAGCGTGTTCTCGAGTGCCGTCTTCCGCCCCGTGAGTGCCCCGCCCTGAAAGACGAGTGCGACATCCGGTGGTGCCAACGGTGTCCCGTCGTACTGGACGGTCCCCTCGTCGGGTGTCTCGAGGCCGTTCACGCACCGAAGTAGTGTCGTCTTGCCAGCGCCTGAGCGCCCGACCAAGACGGTCACCTCTCCCGGGACGAGGTCGACGCTGACACTATCGAGGGCGACTGTCTGACCGTATCGCTTCGTGAGCGCGTCGACGGTGAGAGTCGGTGTCATCGGTTCGGGACGGTGGCTGGGGGTCGTGTGCGAACGGCGTCAGTTCTCGTCGAGATCGCCGATGTCGACGCCCATCTCCTCGACGACATCGCGGACGGGGTCGTACGTGCTGTCGTCGACACGGCCGAACTTGTCGATGCGGTGGTCTTCGAGACGTTCCGATGGAATCTCGAGTAGCCGCTCGGTGATCGCTGTCCGGACGTCTTCGGGTGTGTCCGGCCGCGCAACGATAGGGTCGAAGGGAATTGGGTCGCTTTCGGCGAGTTTCACGATAGTATCGCTGTTGTCAGGATGCTGGAAGTCGCCGTACGCCGCGGCGTCCACGTGGCCTTCCTGAAGCGCTCGCAGCGATGCGTCGTGTCCGAACGCCCACTCGATGTCGAAATCCGCTGGTTCGGTGTCCAGATCGCCGACGTCGAGTCCCGCCTGCGAGAGCAGATACCGTGGGAACATCCCGCCGCTGGTACTGAGTGGGTCGACCATGGCGACGGTCTTGCCAGCGATATCGTCGAGTGACTCGATTTCCGTATCGGCACGCGTCGCGATATATGACCGGTAGAAATCACGCCCGTGCGACCAGTTGAGGACGAGTGGGTTGATGCCGTCTGAGGCCGCAAGGACGTACGTGACTGGCGAAAGGTTCGCGAGTTCGGTGTGCCCGTTCACGACGCTTTCGACGACTGCACTGTAGCTCGTCGTCGTGACGCCCGTGACCGAATCGACATCCTCGAACCCGGATTCGAGCCAATCGAACGTCGGTCGGTAGCTCTCCAAGAGATCTTCGGCGTTCTCGAAGGGGGGAAGTCCGAACTCGATTTCGGCCTCGGCCCACGACCCCACGGGACCCCTGTCAGTCGTCGATGTTCCGAGGCAACCAGCCGCACCGGCGAGTGTGAGACCGCTGAGACTACTGAGATATGTACGCCGTCGCATTATCTACTGGTTGTATTACTCAGAAATAACACCCACGCTTCCGAACTAGCTAAGTGATATCGACCGACAGCGCGGTATTACTTCGCCACGACCCACAGCGGTCCGACCCACGCCATCCCGGGATGCCGGTCGGCGCTCGCCTGCGTCACCCTGAGCGTGTACACGTCGCCGTCGGTGCCGCGCGTCTCGTCCCACTTCATCCCCGTAATCGGGTCCTCGTCCGTCCACTCGTCGGCCACGGTGTAGGTGTCGAGGGCCGCGTCCGGGTCGCTCGTCCCCTCGACGGTCCGCCAGACTGCGTTGTTCTTCACCACTTCGACGGTTTCGATGGGGGCCGTCCCCGCCACGTCGACGCTGACGGTCCGCGGTGATGTCGGCTCGTCGACGGCGACCTCGTCCTCTTGGTCGGCCACGTCGACGCCGTTCACCCGGAAGTCGACGAGGATGCGGTGGGGTTGGGTCGTCGCGTACACCGACCGCGACCGGAGCGCCGTGAAAATCGCCTCGCGCGTGAGTTCCGGCGCCCGGAAGGCGGTGAGGCCGCCCGGATAGCTTCGCTCGTCCCACACGCGCCAGATGTTCCCCCAGCCGAGGCCGGCGTCACGCCACTCGCCCAGTGCGGGGAAGTGCGGGTCGGTGTGGATGGTCGAGTGACCGGGGTTCGGCCCGTGGAAGTCCGCGCCGCCCAGCATTCCGACGCGGTAGCCCAACTCGTGGGCGTCCTGCACGTAGTGACCTGGCTCGTCGATTTCGCCCTGTCCCATCGCCAGCGGGAACTGGTTGCCCTCGCGGCCCGGGCGCTCGCTCGACCCCCACTGGGAGTACACCTCCACCAGGGGCGCCAGGTCGTCGTCGTAGTCGACGCTCGCGAAGTCGAAGGGGTACATCGCCTCCGCGGGGTGGTGGGGAATCGTCACCACTCGCGAGTCGTGGGCGTCGTCCCACTCGCGCAGACGCGCCCACAGGTCTTCGTAGGTGCGCGACTCCTCCCAGAGCGAGTCGATGAGCGTCGCGTCCGCTTCGTCCTCGAAGTAGACGTTGACGTGACCGCCCATGTTCGGCTGTTTCGTCCACTCGTAGGCCGGGAGCGTGACGAACTCGCCTTCGTCGTCGAACGACGCCGCCAGGTCACACAACGCTTCGAAGTACCCGTCGTGCATCCGGCGGCGCTGCCACCCCGGCGGGATGAAAAAGCCCATCGTGTCGTGGTCGGTGTACGCGACGACGTCGAGGTCCATCACGTCGCGCCCGAAGCGATACCCCGCCTCGGCGTGGCCCGACCCGTCGGAGAGCGTCGAATGCAGGTGGATATCGCCCCAGTAGGTCCGGGTGTCGTGTTCGGGGGCGACGCGAATCGGATTCGAGACGAAGCGCTCGCCGTCGACGATCAGGGTCAGGTAGTGTGTCCCCGGCGTGTCGAACTGCACCGTCTCGCGGACGACGCCGCCGTCCGCGTCCGCGAACGCCACACGCTCTGGATGGGTCGCGTCGGGGTCCGTCGCCGCCAGCGTCGCCGTCCCCGTGAACGACCCGTGGAGCCGTTCGCACTGGTCCCACGCCTGCACCGTGAGCTGGCACGACTCGCCCGGTGTTGCCGTCGACGGCACGATTGCGTGCAGGCAGTCGAATCGCTGGCGCCGATTGGCGAGTATCGTCGACGGTGCGGGGGCGCTCCGTGCGAACACCTTCAGCGTCTCGACGGCCTTGACGAGCGGGCCCAGCGCGGCGGCGTTCATACAGAATGAGGGCGGGCGTCGCGCATAGGGATTGTGGCGCGCCACGTCGCCACGGGGGCTGGTTAGTGTTCCTCGACGTCCGCGTCGGGGGCGATGCGCTTGACGCACTCGATGCCCCGCTTTGCCCCCTGTTTGGACACGTATCCCTCGGCGCTGTCGGCGACGATGTTGCCGTTCGCGGCGACGAGCCGCCAGCGCCACTCCGACCCTCTGTCCTCGTACAACTCGAAGACCGGTTGAGCCGCCATACTCGGCGTTCGGCCGAGACTGGTTTACGTGTTCCGTCGACTATTGCTCCGGCACCGTGCCGTCGGTCGTGAACTCGAAGCGCGCCCCGCCCTCGGCGCTCTCGGTCACAGCGACGCGCCAGCCGTGCGCGTCCGCGATGGTCCGCACGATGTTGAGGCCGAACCCCGTCCCCGATGTCACGGTGGTGTAGCCCGTCTCGAACACGTGTTCCCGCTCCGATTCGGGGATACCTCGCCCGTCGTCCGCCACGTAGAATCCGTCCGACAGCGACCCGACGGTGATGGTGATAGGCGACGCGTCGTCGTCACTGGGTCCGTGCTCCACGCTATCATCGGACTTTGTCCGATTATCTGTCGAACCATGTTCGACACTATCGCCGGACTCCGTCCGGCTATCCGTGGAGCCATGCTCCACGCTATCATCGGCGCGTTCCGCGCGCCGATTATTTGTCGAACCATGTTCGACACTATTCCGAAACAGATTCTCGAACAGTTGGACGAGGCGACTCTCGTCGGCGCGCACCGTCCCGAGCTCCCCGTCGAACTCGAGCTGGGCGTCGCCCGCGTCTGTCGTCGACCACGCGTCTTCTACGACTCGCCGCAGGTCGACTGGCTCCACGTCGCTCACCGTCCGTCCCGACCGGGCGAGCGTCAGCAGGTCGTCGATCAGGTCGTCCATTCGGTCGAGCGCATCGTCCGCGCGATCCAGATGCTGGTCGTCACCCGTCTTCCGTGCCAGGTCGACGTTGCCCTGCGCGACGTTCAGCGGGTTTCGCAAGTCGTGGGAGACGACGCTCGCGAACTCGTCGAGCCGTTGGTTCTGTCGGGCGAGCTCCTGTTCGCGCCGAGTGAGGCGCTCCCGCGCCGTTATCGCGTCGATTGCGTGCCCGATGCTCTCTCCGAGGTCGCTGAGTACCTCCTGCTCTCGGTCGTCGAAGACGTTCGCCCGGTTGGCGTAGATGCTCAGAAAGCCGTGGACGCAGTCCATGCCGAGGAGGGGGACGACCGCCATCGATTCGACGCCGGCCTCCTCTAACGCGTCCCACCACGGCTCCAGACGCGGTTCCGAGCGCACGTCGTGGATGGCCTGAATCTCCCGCGTTCGAATCGCCCGCCCACCCGGTCCCTGTCCGTTCGGGTCGTCGGGGTCGACGGTCACCGTCAGCGACTCGATGTACTCGTCATCGTGGCCGGACCACGCCGACGGGCGCACGATTTGGTCGGTGGCGGTGTAGCGCCCGATCCACGCACTGTCGTAGATGTCCGATTCCGTCAGTCGCTCGCAGACGGCCGTTTCGAGTTCGTCGCGGTCGCTGGCGTCGACCACCTCGCGGGTCGCGATGCGGAGCGTGTCGTTGATGCGCGTCAACTGCTCGGCACGCACCTGCTGGCCGGCACTCCGGGCGTCGTAGACGCCGACGACGAGGCCGACGAGTGTGCCCATCGTGGCCGCTTCGACCACGAGGTTCAGGCCACGCGGGATGAGCTCGCCCCGTATCGCCACGCTGAGGAAGAGCCAGCCGATGGCGCCGCTCAACGCCAGCACGCCCACGCCGCTCCAAGCGAGGACGCGCCCGGCGAACTGCGGCGGGACGAGGCGTTCCTGTCGAATCAGCACGCCGCCGCCGACCACGACCAGCGACAGGATAAGCGGCAGGACGACTTCCACGAGCACCAGCGCTGGCCGCGCTCGCAGCCGCACGGCAGATTCCATATGCACGGCCGCGAGACAGAGACCGGCAACGGCGATGACGGTCCCCACGACTCGCGCCGACAGCCGTTCCATCGTCCAAACGGTTTCGGCGTACGGCCATATATACCCTTGCCGATGCCGGTGTGAGCGCAATTGGCCTCGCTCTCTGTACGGATTCGACACTGCATGCACCGGCCGTCGAGCGTACTGCTCACGCCACGACCGAAATCAGTTCTGAGAACGCCCGTCGAACGTTTATATGCGATGGGGAGACACCTCGCCTCATGCACCGACGCCGAGGGGTTTGGCACCGTCACGGGAGGCCCTCGTGACGACGGACAGTCACGAGACTGACGCGGCGCGCAGTGACGCCGTCTCGTCGCCGACCCCTGCCTACGCCTCCTCGCTCGACCGCGTGCTGTACGCACTCTTCGCCCGCCACGCCGACGACAGCCGACACGTCCGCGACCGGAAGCGATACCGGGGGACCGACCTCCGACTCAGTTTCGACGTGTATCTCGCTCGCGTCTACGGCCTGTCGTGGCTCGTCACATTCGCCGTCGCACTCCCCGCCGTCGCCGTCGCCGTGACGCTCGCTGATTCCGCGCCTGCGGTCGCACGACTCGTCGGCCTGCCGGCAATTTTCACGCGCTTCGGCGTCCCCGTCCCGCCCGCGGCGGCCCTGTTCGTCGCTGCCGGACTCGTCCTCGCTGGCGTCGCGAAGGCGGTGACGGTCCGTCTCGGCGGACGGTATCTCCGCTGGGTGGCGAACGCTCGACGGACCGATATCGAGCGAACGCTCCCCAGCGCAGTCCGCTATCTGCACGTCTTGTCGTCGGGGAGTCAGAGCAACCGCGCGATGCTTCGGAAAGTCGCCGATACCGACCCGTACGGCGAGACGGCGGTGTCGATTCGGAAGGTGTTGAACACCGCGGCCCTCACCGGCAGCCTCCACGAGGGGCTTCGCCGTATCGCCCGCGATACGCCCTCTCGTGACTTGCTCGCACCTTTCCTGCTGAAGTTCAGCGAACACGCCCAGCAGGGTGAGGCGGAACTCGCGAACTACCTCGAGATGGAGAGTCGGATGCTCGCTCACCAGCAGGACCGCGCCCGCCAGCGCGCCGCCGGCCTCCTCGAACTCCTCTCGGAGATATTCATGGTGTTGCTCGTGTTGCCGACGCTGCTCGTCATCGTGTTGACGGTCCTCGCCATCATCGCGCCCTCGCTCTCGTCGCCGGTCACGACGCCGTTCGGGACGACCACCTCACGAGCACTCATCGTCTACACGAGCGCGCTGTTCGTCCTCGGTCTGGGCGTCGGCGCGAGCATCGTCGTCAGCGGCCTCCGCCCACCGGGACAGACCGTCACGTACGACCGGCCCGAGACTGGCGTGGCGACGCTCGCCTCGGCGACGATAAACCCCGCGAGCGCCGCCGTCGTCGCCCTCGGCCCGGCGTTGCTCGCCGTCGCGGCGCTCTACGCCGTCGGCTATCCGCCCGCGGACATCGCGCTCCTCGGCTACGCCGCCTACGCCCTCCCAGTCGGTCTGGTCGGCGTCCGTCGTGCCCGCCTCGACGACGCCAAAGACCGCGAAATCAAGGACTTCGTCCACGCCGTCTCGGGGCACGTGAATCTGGGTCGTCCCTTCCCACAAGCGGTGGAAATCGTCGCTCGCGACGTCGACTTCGGCCCGCTCGACCCGGACGTGGCCGACCTCGCCCTCAACCTCGGCTTCACGTCGCCCGAGACGGGGCTTGACGAGAACGCCCGGACCGCCGCGCTCGAACGCTTCGTCGAGACGGTCGGCACGCCACTGGCCGAACAGACCGTCGGACTGGTGACGGGCGCGCTCGACTCCGGCAGCGACGCCGGCACCGTCTTCGACACGCTCCAGACCGAGATCGGGCGTCTCTACCACGAGAAACGACAGCTTCGAGCCAATCTACTCGCCTACGTCGCCGTCGGCTGGACGACGGCGCTGCTCGTCGTTGGCATCGCCGCCGCGGTCGGCATCCACGTCTTCGACGGGTTCGAACAGCTTGCGACCGTCCGCGGCACCACCGGCCACGTCATCGAAGCGTCGGCTATCGACATCGAACGCGACCGCTACCGGCTCTACGTGGTCACGCAAGCGACCATGCTGGCCTCGGGGTGGTTCGCCGGCACCGCGAGCCGCGGGCGCTACGAGGCGCTCTTGCACTCTGGCGCCCTCGTCGTCGTCTGTCACGTCGTCTTCGCCGGGGTGGGGATGATATGACCGCTCGGGCGCAGTCGTCCATCGTCGGCGTGGCCGTCTTGCTCGCGGTGGCCGTCGTGAGCATCGCGGCGCTCACCGTCGCCGTCGGCTCCGTCATCGACGAGGGTGCGAGCGAAGCGGCGTCGCAGGACGTCGCGGCGTCGATTGACGACGCCTTCGACACCGAGCGGAGCGGTCCCCACACCGCCCGCCTCCCACTCTACGACGGTCGCCTCCGGACCGTCGAGCGCTCGGTTCGAATCCTCGACGGGCCAAGCGTCGCCTTCGAGTACGCCGCCGACGGCCTCGTGTTCACCGCCGCCGACCGCGAGGTCCGGTATCTCTCCGGGGCGACGATTCGCAGTACCGGCGGGAACGCCGCCTTCTACACGCCGCCGCCAATCACGACGCGGAACCGGTCGCTCTTCCTGAACGTCGCCACTCTCGACACCACTTCGGTCGCCGTCGACGGCGCGACGGCGGTGACGCTGCGGACGAACGTCACTCACGACCGTCGAGAGTTGAGAGGTAGTGGCACCGCAATCGCTATCGAGACGCGAACCCCCGCGGTCTGGGAGCGGTGGTTCGAGAGCACGGACGCCACGACCACCCGCCGCGACATCGACGACGACGGCGTTCCGAGCGTCGTCGCGCGATTCCCCAACGTTCGCTCGACGTACGTGTTCGTCCACGACCTGCACCTGGAGGTGGGACGGTGACCGACCGCGGATTCGTGCCTGTCGTCGGAAAGACGCTGGAAGCCGCTCTCGTCTTGCTGTACGTCTCCTCGCTCGTGACCGTCCTCCACGGCGGCGTCCTGCCGGAGTACCGGACGACGGCCGCGGCGGAAGTGAGCGACCGCACCCTGGTTACGACCGCCGAGCGAATCGAGGCGACGGTCCCGACGCCGGGGACCACCGTCACCGTGACACGCCCCGTCTCGATTCCCGACACCATCGACCGCGCGACGTATCGCCTCCGCGCCGTGGACGGGACGCTCGTTCTCGACCACCCCGAGTCGAGACTCTCGGGGCGGATTCCGCTCTCGCTCCCGGCGAACGTCACCGTCACCGGGACGTGGCGGAGCGACGACCGGACGGTCGTCCGGGTGCGTGGTCGCCCCGACCGAATCCGGGTGATTCTCGCGTGAGAGCGCAGACCAACCTGTTCGCCCTCGTCGTCGCCTTGCTCCTCCTCACGGGCGTGACGGTAATCGGCGTCAGCGTCGCGGACGCGGCACTCACCGACGCCACGGGCGACCCGCGCGACCGGCACGCGGCGACGGCCGTCGCCGACCGCCTCGTCGCCGCCGACGCCCCCGTGACGGTTCGGGCGAACGCACTCGACTCCGAGGCGGTCGACACGCTCGACGCGAGTCTGGTCGAGACGTTGGCACCGCCCGCCGCAGACGCTGACTTCCGAATCACGCTCGACGGTGCCCCTGTTGTCGAGCGTGGGTCGCCGGACAACGGCGTCACGGTCCGCCGTTCCGTGGTCGTCGTCAATCGGTCCGCTCGGAGCCGAGCGGCCGTCGACGTGGCTCGCGAGTCGACGGTGAGCGTCCCGCAGGGCGTCGGGCGGGTGGCCGTCTCCGTCGACCCCGGTTCGAACGGGACGATTACCACCGTCCGGGCGAACGACCGCGTCGTCCTCCACGACGACACGGGTCTCGACACGAACGCGACCGTCCACCTCTCGCGGTACGCGTCGACGCCGCTCCGAGTCGAGGCGACCGAGAACGCCACGGGGCGAGTCACCGTGACGTATCGCCGCCAGACGAACGAGCCACGAGTGCTCCGGGTGACCGTCGATGTCTAGGGGACAGCTCTCGCTGTCGCTGGTCGAGGCGGCCGTCGGCGTGGTTCTCGTCCTCGGTGTCACCGCCGGCTTTGCCCTCGGCACGGCCGCGCCCACGTCGGCGACGCCCCGACTCGACGCGCTGGCTCACGACACGACGACGGTCCTCGGGTCGGACCCGGTCGACGACGGACAGCGCGCGCGACTGGTCGCGCTCGCCCGTTCCGAGAGTTCGTTCACTCGGGTGCAGGTATCCGCTCGCGAGCGCATCCGTGCGCTGTTGCCGGTGGACGTGCTCTTTCGGGTGCAGACGCCGGTCGGGTCGTTCGGTGCGCCGCGCCCCCCGACGGCCACCGTCGGCTCCGCGACGGCATCGACACGATACGGGTCGGTCACCGTCTGGGTGTGGTACGGATGACGCGCCGTCGCGGCCAACTCGTCTTGCTCGCGGCGGCCGTCGTCGTCACCGCGCTGGTGCCGATGTTGCTCGCGTACGCCCAAGTCGGCGCCAGCGACGCCGTGGTCGACCCTACCGCCGACGAACGTGCGGCGCTCGAAGACACCCGCCGGACGCTCGAACGCTCTGTCAGTGAGACGACGCTCGCTCTCGCGAACCGCTCCGGCCCGGACGCACACGGTACCGTCGCGACCCGAGCCGGCACCCGATTCGAGCAGACGGCCGCGACGCTCCGCGAGAGCGGCACCGAGCGCGGGGTCGCGGTCAGCGTCGAGCGCAACGCCACTGCCGCCCGAGAGTGGGCCAGCGACGCCTGTCCGCGCGGCCCGGCACGGACGTTCGGGACCTGCGTCGCCACCGATGGCGTCGTCACGCAGACGCGCGCGAACACGACGGCCTTCGTCGCTGTCGCTGTCGACGTCTCGATTCGCGGTCCGGACGCCACCGCCTCCGCGACGTTCGTCGTCCGCGGCGTTCGTGGTACCGTCGCCGACCCGAACTCACCGTGACCTCCACTCACGGCGCCTCGCCCGCCGACACCGCACTCGCCGCGGGAAGCATCACCGTGACGACGGCGCCCTCGCGCTCGGCGTTCGCGATGCTGACCGTGCCGTCGTAGGCGTCGACGATCCAGCGCACCAGCCAGAGGCCGACGCCGTCGCTGTGTTGGAGTGCCGTCTCCGTCGCCCCGTTGTGGACGGCCAGTTCCGCGTCGCCGAAGCCCGGGCCGTAATCCCTGACGCGGAGGGTCACGTCGTCGCGTCGCCCGGTCGCGTCGCGGACGGTCACCTCGATGTTCGGGTCGGGACGCTCGTTCGCACAGCCGTGGTCGACGGCGTTGCGGAGTAGGTTGTCGACGACGGGTGAGAGCAGTTCGTTCGCTCGGACGTACGTCTCGGGGTCGACGTCCGTGTCGACGGTCACGTCGTCGGTGCGCCGGACTTCCGCGGCGCGGTCCCGGACGAGCGACGTGAGGTCTATCGGCTCCGTCTGCGTCATGGATTCGAGGTCGTCGAGGTGGTTCGCGGCCTCGCTCAGCCGTTCGATGTGGGCGAGTTGGTCGCGAATCACGTCGCCCGAGGACAGCGGCGTCTGCCCGCCGTCGGCCGCGAGGTCGAGGTGGCCACGAATCAGGTTGAGGCTGGTGCGGATGTCGTGTCTGAACAGCCGCAAGAAGACGGTATTGCGCTGGTTGAGCGTGCGTGTCCGCTCGTGTTCGGCGCGGAGTTCGAGGATAGAGCCGACGAGCACGCCCACGATGCCGCCGGCCGCGATGTCGACCATGACGACGGTTCGCCACTCGATGGCGCGGAACCACTCGGGCGCGAGCGCGACGACCAGAATCACAAGCAAGGTCGGGAGGCCGAGGCCGAGTGTCGACCACCCGGCGACGCGCCAGACGCGCTCGTCGTCAAGCGTGCTCCGCGCGAGGCCGACGCCCGTCGCGAGGAAACTCCCGGCGACCATGATTCCGATGCTGACCCCGAGAATCGACCGGGAGTTCCCGTTCGGCGCGACGAGGCCGGTGCTGAAGAGACCACAGAGCACGACGCCGACTGCGACGAGGTAGCCAACCCCCAAGTCCCCCTTCGACACCATTCACCCGCACCCTCGATAACCCATCATATAAGCGACGCGATTCGTTTATCACGCGTGATTCTTCCGTCCGTCGACCGTCGGACTAAAACCCGGCCCGCGCCTACCGGCGGTAATGACTGACGCGCCGCCGGAGTACGCCGAGCGACTTCGTGAGAACCGCGCCGAGAAAGACCGGATGTTCGCCGAGCGTCGCGGGTCGCCCATCCCGCCCGAGGAGCGCGACGACTTCGAGGGCCTCGATTACTTCGACCCGGACCTGGACTACCGCGTCACGGCGACGGTGTCCGTCCACGACGACCCCGACCCGGTCGAGATGGAGACCAGCGACGGGCGGACAGTGCGCTATCTCTACGTCGTCACCTTCGAGTTCGACCTCCGCGACGACACCCACACGCTCGCGGGCTACCGACAACGGGAGTCTGACGACGATGTCTTCGTCCCCTTCCGCGACAAGACAACGGGTCAGCAGACCTACCGCGGCGGGCGCTACATGGAACTCACGCCGGACCGTGACCTCACCGACGGCGACGAGGTGGTGCTTGATTTCAACCTCGCGTACACCCCCTTCTGTGCGTTCAGCGACGCCTTTTCCTGCCCGCTCCCGCCCGAAGAGAACTGGCTGGAAATCGTCGTCCCGGCGGGCGAGCGCGACCCCGACTGGTAAGCGGCGGAACCGTTTTGGCGACCCGTTCCTTTCGGAAGACGAATGGCTTCGTCACGACTCTGCACCGTCCTCGTCGCCGGGTTGGTCCTCCTGAGCGGATGTTCGGGGGGCCTCGCTGGCGACACGTCGACGGCGACTGAGGCACCGACCGCGACTGCGACATCCGAACCGACCACCGCTTCGTACACCCAGACACCCCATACCGGCTGTCAGCCGGGGGCCATCCGGCAGAACGGCACCTGCCAGCCCGTCGCCTCGGGGAGCAACGCCAATATCTTCGACGCGGAGAACCTCTCCGCAGTCACCACGGAACGGACGACGATCAACGGTACGTCCGGCTATCTCGTCCGCCCGGCTGACAACGGCACCTACCCCTCGGTCGTCATGATTCACGAGTGGTGGGGGCTGAACGAGAACGTCGAGCACATGGCGGAGATTCTCGCCGGTCACGGCTACGTCGTCTTCGCCGTCGACCTCTACGACGGCGAGGTGGCGACCAATTCCTCCGAGGCGGCCAGTCTGTCGGGACAGGTGCGCGAGAACCCCGACGTGGCGGTGTCGAAGATGAGTCGCGCCGTCGACGGCCTACGTGACCGGTCCGATACCACCGACAAGGTGGCCAGCCTCGGCTGGTGTTTCGGCGGCGGCCAGAGCCTCCAGCTGAGCCTCAGCGACGCCGACCTGAACGCCACCGTCATCTACTACGGGACGCTCACGACGAACGAGTCGACGCTTCGCCGCATCGACGACCCCGTCCTCGGCATCTTCGGGTCCGAGGACCAGGTCGTGGGCATCGAGAACGTCCGCGAGTTCGACCGCACGCTCGACGACGTGGGCGCCGAACACGAGGTGTACGTCTACGAGGGTGCGAGCCACGCCTTCGCCAACCCGAGCGGTGAGAGTTTCCGCCCGAACGCGACGCGAGACGCGTGGGGGAAGACGCTGCGCTTCCTCGACGAAAACCTGAAAGACTAGTCGAGTAGCGCCGCGACCATCTCCGCGACGTGTTGCTGTTCGTCCGCGTTGATGGTGTGACCCATCCCTTCGTAGAGCCGTTCGGTCACGTCGGCGTGCAACTGCTCGAGCACCTGCGTCGTCTCGTGGACGCGTTCGGCGGGGATATGTGGGTCCACATCGCTACACCCGACGAAGACGGGCGTGTCCTCGAGGTCACCGTCGTAGTCGTCGGGGTCGATGCGTTCGCCGATGAGGCCGCCGCTCAGCGCCGCGAGACCCCCGTAGCGGTCGGGGTTGCGGGCGACGAATTCGCTGGCGAGACACGCGCCCTGCGAGAAGCCGAGGAGCATGACTCGCTCTTTGGGAATCCCGGCGTCGCCCGCCGTCTCGATGGCGTCCGCGACGGCCTGTAACCCCGACGAGCGCCCGGGTTCGTTCGTCTCGACGGGCGCCGTGAACGGGTTGGGGTACCACGTGTTTCGCTGGGCCTGCGGGGCGAGGTAGGCGACGCCCTCGCGGTGGAACCCTTGGGCCATCTGGACGATGCTCCGGGCCGTCGCGCCCCGGCCGTGGACGAGGACGACGGCCGCCGTCGCCTCGTCGAGCGACGTGCCGGCCGTCACGAGCGGTTGGTCTTGGTGTGGCCCCGTCATCGCTGTGCCTCCACGACGGGTGCGAGCGCTTCGGTCCGTGCCGCGCGACGGCTATCTGTCGTCATGACCCGTCGTAGGCGGGCGACGAGTATAGGCGTTCGCCGACGTGCGCGCCACCCGGTGACATCGGCGGCACCTGCCCCCAAACGGCTTAGTACATCCAATACATTGTGATACATATGCCAATCGACGCCGAGCGGTTCGAGGCCCTCGACGACGATGACGGCGCTACGTCGCCGGGGACGAACGCACACGAACTCCTCTCTTTTCTCGAATCCAACCCCGACCAGGCGTTCACCCAGAGCGAACTCGCCGCGGCGACGAGTGTGACGAAAGGCTCTCTCGGGCCGACGCTCGTTCGGTTGCGGGACGCAGGCCACGTCGAACACCGGGGGAACTACTGGCGCATCAGCGACCACGCCCGAAGTGTGACGGCGGCGACGAACCATGCGAGCGACGTCGCTGCGAGTTACGAAGACGAACCGCCAGCCTACGACGAGTGGCAAGCACACGCGGTCGACCCCCGAGAGACCCGTGAGTGACCGGTACCAGAAGGGGGACGTCTTCTGGGCGCCCGACCCGTTCAAAGACGGCTCGAACCCTCGCCTCTGGTTGGTCCTCGCTGCCGAGCAACTTCCGTTTCCGGGCGAAGAGTATCTCTGTGCCGCGCTCACGACGAGCGACCTGCCCGCAAATCACCGCATCGGTGACGACTGGGTCGCCGGCCGCAATCCCGACACGCAGTCGTACTGTTCGCCCTGGGTCATCGGGACGATCAAACATCGCGAAATCGCGGACCCACAAGGGACTGTCACGATGGCGTTCACCGACCGCATGATCGAGCGGTGCGAACGGTTCCTTCGCGGCGGGTAGTCGCCCCCGGCGTCATCGGCTCAGATACCGAACGCCTGTTCGAAACGCGTCGTCGCCTCGTCGGTGCCGGCGACGATGACCTCGTCGTCGACCTCGAAGACGAGTGTCTCCGGGTCGAAGTCGACGACCGTCTCGCCCTCCCTGACGACGGCGACGACGGTACACCCCGTCTCCGTTCGCACGCGTTCGTCGACGATGGTGCTCCCGGCCAGGTCGCCGACGGGGAGGCGGACGACGCTCACCTGCTCGCCGTATGCGAGCACCTCCTCGTCCTCGAACACGGTGGAGGCGAGCATCCGCCCGCTGACGGTCGCCAGCGACTGGACGTAGTCGCCGCCCGCGCGGTAGAGTTTCTGGACGTCCGCCTCCTCGTTGGCCCGGACGGCGACGTAGAGGTTGGGGTTCAACTCGCGGGCGATGAGCGTCGCGAAGATAGCGGTCGTGTCGTCGCCGACGGCGACGATCAGGCCCGACGCACTCGGCACGCCGGCTTCCTCCAGCGTCTCCGGGTCGCGCGCGTCGCCCACCACGTCGACCGCATCGCCCGCCGTCTGGTCGAGGACGGTCAACTCGGTGCCGGTCGACGAGAGTGCGTCCGCGGCGGCCTGCCCGGAGTCGCCGTAGCCCGCGACGACGACGCGCTGGGGGCCGAATCGGCGGACGGTCGACGCCGTCGCCTGCTTGAGCGTCTCGACCTGTGCCGACTCGCCGGCGACGAGGAGGCGCGTCCGCCCCGCCAACTCGTCGTCGTCGGCGATGGGCGTCCGGAAGTCGCCGTCGACCCACGCCCCGATGACGTTCACGCCGAAGCGCTCGTGCAGGTCGGCCTCGCCGAAGGTCTGGCCGTGGAGGTCGCTGTCCGACGCGACGGTGAGTTCGACGAGTTCGAAGTGGTCGCCGACTTCGACGCCGGCGTCGACGTCGGTCGTGACCGTCGTCGGCACCTGCTTGGCCAGACTCTCGCCCAGCAGGTGGCGGGGCGAGAGCACGTCCGTCGCGCCCGCGGCCCGGTGATAGCGGGCGAGCGACGCGTCCTCGACGAGCGTGATGATTCGCACGTCGGGGTCGGCGTCGCGGGCGGCGAGGGCGATGCTGGCGTTCGTGTCGTCGTCCGCGTCGGCGACGACGGCGATGGCCGACTCCAAGCCCGCCGCCCGCAGGTCGTCGGTCGATTCGGGGTCGCCGTGGACGACGCGATACCCCTCCTCGTGTAACTCGCCCGCTCGCTCGTCGTCCGCTTCGAGGAGGACGTACTCACGCTCTCGGGCGTCGAGTTCGCCCACGAACGCGTCCGTCCGCGGCGTGTGTTCGCAGATGATGACGTGGTCGGTGGCGTCGGGCATCGACTCGGGCGCCGACGGCGAGAGCGCCCCCCGAAGCCACGGCACCGCGAACACGTCGACAGCGGTGAGGATGAGGCCGATGCCCGTGAGCTGCATCGCGATGGCGAGGACGTTCATCTGCGGGGTTCGCCACGGCGCGTCCGTGCCGTAACCCGTCGTCGTGAAACTCTGCACGACGACTTCGAGCGACCGATACAGCGGTTGGGGGCGCCCCTCCCAGACCGCCATCCCCGTGTTGTACACGAGGGTAAAGAGCAGCGTCGTCGCGACCACCAGCCCGAGATAGTAGACAGGGCGCCGAGTACGAAGCGGCATGGTCGGGCGTTCGCCGCCCCGGTAGTTATACCGTTTCCCCGTCGCGCGTGGGATTCTTTACCTGCCCGCCCCACCACCGACCGATGCTCTATCGCCTCCGCGCAACTGGTCCGGTCGTTCTCGTCCCCCTCGCGTGGGGCGTCGTCGCCGCTGCCCATCGCTCACTCGTCACCGAGCGAACGCTCCTCGTCGCCCACTTGGTCATGTTCGCGCTCCTCGTCGCGTTCGCAGCGCTCTCGCGGGCCGACATGACCGCCGGCGCTCTCCGCGTCTGGTGGCTGCTCATCGTCGCCGGACTGGTCCCCACCGCCGCCGGCGCCGTGGGCCTCCTTACCGATTTCCGCCCGCTCCTGTGGGTCGCGCTCCTCGGCTGGGCCGCCCTCCCTGCCATCGGGTTGTGGGACACGGGCCAGCGCGGCGCTTCGCCCGCCGTCGGCTACCTCGCGAGTGGTGCCCTCTCCGCGCTCGGCGCCGTCGCGTGCGCCCTCGGGGTGGTCCTCGGCACGCCCGCGATACTCGCCGGTCTCGTCGCCGTCGGGGTTGGACAGACCGCCGGTATCGCCGCCGCCGTCCTACACTAAGCGGTCGTGCAGGTCGTCGGTCACGTCCGTGGTCGGCGCGCTCCCGCCGATGTCGGCCGTGTGCGGCGCGTCGTCGTCGGCCAACTGCGCGGCCACGCCGTCCCACAGCGCCTCGGCCACCGCGTCCTCCTCCAGATGCTCGAACATGAGCGACCCGGAGAGCACCATGCCCAGCGGGTTGGCGATACCCTCGCCCATGATGTCGAAGGCGCTGCCGTGGACGGGTTCGAACATCGAGGGGTAGGTGCCGTCGGGGTTGATGTTCGTCGACGGTGCGAGGCCGAGCGACCCCGAGATGCCGCCGCCGATGTCGGTGAGGATGTCGCCGAAGAGGTTGGAGGCGACGACCACGTCGAACTCGTCGGGGCGGCGCACCATGTCCATGCTCGCGGCGTCGACGAGGAGGCGTTCGACCTCTACGTCGGGGTAGTCCTCGCTCACCTCCGCGACCATGTCGTCCCAGAAGACCATGCTGTGGGCCTGCGCGTTCGATTTCGTGACGTTCGTCAGTTTGCCGCTTCGCTCGCTCGCCGCCTCGAAGGCGGGTCGGAGAAGGCTCTCCGTCCCCTCGCGGGTAAACACCGACGCCTGCACCGCCACCTCGTTGGCGAAGCCCTCGTGTTCTCGGCCGCCCACGTCCGCGTACTCGCCCTCCGTGTTCTGCCGGTAGACGACGAAGTCGATGTCGCCGCCCTCGTAGTCGCGCAGGGGACTCTGGACGCCATCGAAGAGGTAAGTCGGGCGCTTGCAGACGTGCTGGTTGAAGCCCTTCGTGATGGGGAGACGGAGGCCGCGGAGCGTGACATGGTCCGGGACTTCGGGGTGGCCGACGGCGCCGAGGAGGATGGCGTCGAAGTCCTCCAACTGGTCCAGTCCGTCGTCGGGCATCAGCGCACCCTCGTCCAGATAGCGCTGGCTCCCCCAGTCGAACCACGTCGTCTCGACGCCAACACCGTGGGCGTCCGCCACGTCGATGAGCAGGGGTTCGACCGCCTCGACGACTTCGTTCCCGATTCCGTCGCCCGGAATGACTGCGATGTCGTAGGACATGGGGCGTGGGTGTCGGGGTGCGGTGATAAAGGGTGTGGGCTTCGGTGAGTCGTGAGTGACTGCCGAGGCAGGCTTCCTCGACTCACCGAATCTCCGCCGCCGAGGAGACAGTCGCCGTCGCCTACGAGGAGTACGCCGAAACTCTCCGGGGGATGGGCGTCGACCCCGCGCCCGTCTGTTAGTCCTCCGAGCGCAAGCGGGCGACGATGTCGTCGGTGCGGTCGGTCGAGCCGAGGTCGACGACCTCTGCCCCGACGGCGATTTCGCCGGGGTCGATGACTTCAGCACAGATGCCGCCCCGCCCGTCGCCGAGAGCGCGCGACTCCCTCCTGTTCGGCGAGTTCTTCGACGTGCGAACACGGCGGGCGGGGTCGCGTCCCCGTCAGCGTCGCGTCGCCGACGCGGAATCGGTGGTCGAGCAGGTCGTGGAGGTCGACGCCCTCGGTGACGAGGTTGCGTCGATGCTGGCCGGCGTCGAGCGACAGGCCGAGTGCGTCGTCGATTTCGGCGATGGCCTCGCTCGCTATCAGCGTCACCTCACACACGTCGTAGGGGGTGTAGTGGCCCCGACCCTCGCAGTAGCGGTCGCCGCGAAGCCCGCCCTCGACGGCCTCGACGCGCTCGACCGACTGCATCGGCTCCGAGCCCGCGTCGGCGACGAAGATGTCCGTGACTCGTGACATACCGTCGGTTCGGCCGCGGCGCGGATATACGCTCTGCCGACGCCGTCTTGTGGCTGGCGTCGAACGATAGTCCATGGAGCAAGACCTCTCCGGCGACGTGGTGGACGTCCTCGGCCAACTGTTCGACGCGGGGGCGACGGCGCTCGACGCCCGCGACGCCGACACCGCTCGCCAGGTGCTCACGAGCGCCGAGACGGTGGCGACGAACAAGCTCCCCCACGGCGAATTTCGGACGGCGGTCCTGGCGGACTGCGAGCGGACGTTGACGCTCCTCGACGCCGAGGAATTCGACGATGCCGCGGCGAAGTCTGCCGATATCGCCCACCGGTTCGAGGACTGAGTCCAGCTTTTATGCCGATTTGGCTCCACGGCCTCCCATGCGCCTGCACTGGCACCGGACGGACCTGCGCCCGTCGGACAACCTCGCCTTGGTCTCTCCCGACGCGGACTCGATTCTCCCGGTGTACGTCTTCGACCCGCGGATTCTCGACCACGCCGCCCCCCCGCGGGTCGCGTTCGTCCTCGACAGCCTCGCCGCCCTCCGAGAGTGGTATCGCACCCGCGAGAGCGACCTGATAATCCTCCGGGGCGAGGCGCCGACCGAACTCGCTCGTCTCGCCGAGGCCACCGACGCCGACGCGGTGTCGTGGGCGCAGGCCTACTCCGGACTCGGGCGACGGCGCGACGACCGGGTGCGTGACCGCCTCGCCGACGCCGGCATCGAGACCCACACCGTCCACGACCACCTCCTCCACGAACCGGGGTCGATAACGACGAACGACGGCGACCCCTACGCCGTCTACAGTTACTTCTGGAAGAAGTGGCGGGACCGCGAGAAGGCGTCGTCGGTGGCGGCGCCGGGCGCCGACCGCCTCGCCGACGCCCCCGAGGAGACGGCCATCCCCACCCTCGCCGACCTTGGCTTCGACGACCCCGAGGCGACGATTCCGGCGGGCGGATATATGGAAGCTCGCCACTGTCTCAACGACTTCTGTGGGGACGACATCTACCGCTACGAGGACGCTCGCGACGCGCCGGCGACGGATGCCACCTCGCGGCTCTCGCCCCACCTCACACACGGCACGGTGGGGATTCGGACCGTCCACGACCGGGTGGTGCGCGCCCGCGAGGAAGCACCGGACGACGCGGCCCGCGAGGCCGTCGAGACGTTTCGCGGCGAACTGGCGTGGCGGGAGTTCTACCACCACGTCCTCTACTTCAACCCCGAGGTGGTCACGGAGAACTACCGCGGCTACGAACACGACATCGAGTGGCGCGACGACCCCGAGGCGTTGCAGGCGTGGAAAGAGGGGAAGACGGGCTACCCAATCGTCGACGCGGGGATGCGACAGTTGCGCCGCGAGGCGTACATGCACAACCGCGTGCGGATGATCGTCGCCTCCTTCCTGACCAAGGACCTTCTCCTCGACTGGCGCGAGGGGTACGACTGGTTCCGGCGGAAACTGGTCGACCACAACCCCGCGAACGACAACGGTGGCTGGCAGTGGGCAGCGTCGACGGGCACCGACTCTCAACCCTACTTCCGCATCTTCAACCCGATGACGCAGGGCGAACGCCACGACCCCGACGCCGACTACATCCGCGAGTACGTCCCCGAACTCGGGGGTGTCGACGCCGACGTGATTCATGGGTGGCACGAACTCTCGGACGCGGAGCGTCGTGACGCCGCCCCCGACTATCCGGCGCCCATCGTCGACCACGGCGAGCGTCGCGAAGCGGCGCTCACGATGTTCGAACGGGCCCGCGGCGAGGCGGACTAACGACCCGTCGTCTTTTTGTGCTGGCGCGTGAGCGTCTGTCACCGATGACGAACGACGACCCCACGGTGCCCATCGTCTGTTCCGCCTGCGAGACGACGACGCGGGTACCGCTCCCCGACGTGGCCGAGGCAGTGGAGCGACACAACGAGAACGTCCACGACGGCGAGGAGATAGCGATGGTCGACCCCGACCTCGCCGACAGCCTCGCCGACCTCGTCGCCGAGGACATGGGGCTTCTCGACGAGGAGTGACCAGTCCCGAGTCGCGTCCCTTTAGCGGCTCGACCGCCAACTGGGTACATGAGCGACTCAGACCCCATCACGATTTACTCCGACTACGTCTGCCCGTTCTGCTATCTCGGCCGGAAATCCCTCGCCGAGTATCAGGCGGAGCGCGAGGACACTCTCGAAATCGACTGGCGGCCCTTCGACCTCCGGTCGGGGAAGCGCAACCCCGACGGCACCATCGACCACTCGGCCGACGACGGAAAAGACGACGACTACTACGCGCAGGCTCGCGAGAACGTCGAGCGACTCCAGGAACAGTACGATGCCGACATGGCCCAGACCATCGCGACGGACGTCGACTCCCGTCCCGCACAGGCCGTCTCCTTTCACCTGAAGGAGACCGAACCCTACGAGACGTGGCTGGCCTTCGACGAGGCGGTCTTCGAGGCGCTCTGGACCGACGGGCGCGACATCGGCGACGCCGCGGTCCTTCGGGACTGCGCCGAGGCGGCCGACGTCGACCCCGCCGTCGTCGTCGCCGTCCTCGGCGAGACCGAGTCGACGGATATCGACAGCGACGCCCACTTCGCGGACCTCGACGACCGCTTCGAGGCGGCCCAGCGACAGGGCATCACCGGCGTCCCGACGTTCGTCTACGGCGGTCACGCGGCCCGCGGCGCCGTCCCTCCGGCCCAGCTTCGACGACTCGTCGAAGGCGCCTGAACGCGGTTTTCGGACGCGGGCCACGACTGCGAACACCACGTCGCCGGATTCGACGACTGATAATCGGGCCGGTTGACTGATAAGCCGTCGGGTCAATGCCCGACCGAGACCGTATGGATTCCCGCGTCGCCGTCGCCCTCGCTCTCGCCCTTCTCTGTGCCGGAGCGTCGCCGCTCGTGACGGCGCAGTCGCCGCCCTCGCCAACCGTCTCCGTCGGCGTCGACGCCCAACCCCTCGACCGCGGCGACACCTACCACACCCAGACCGACCCGGTCGTCGACGTGACCGCAGACGCCCAAGCGCCAATCGACCGCATCGAGGTGCGTGTCGACGGCGCGACGCGGCACGCCTTCGAGCCGTCGAGCCAGCACTTCGAGCGCAGCATCGTGCTCGACCTCGAAACCGGCGCCCACCGACTCACCGTCGTCGCTCGGGCCGACGGGGTCGCGACCCACGAATCGACCGTCGTACTCGACGACGAAGCCCCGGTCGTGAACTACTCCGACCCATTCGAATCGGAATCGGACGACGTCGACGAACCGCCGACGGACGAACTCACCGTGAACCGTGGCAACGTCACCATCAACGGGTCACTCACCGATATCTCGACCGTCGATACCGTCCGCGTCGACCACGAGTACACGTACGAGACGGTCCACAGCGCCGAGCGCGAGGGCAAGCGCCAACACCTCATCGCCGGCCCCGGCGGCAACTTCTCACAGCCAGTCTTTCTCGCACTCGGCGACAACGAATTCACGGTGCAGGCCGAGGACGCCGTCGGCAACGCTCGTATCCACCAGTTCACCGTCACTGTCGAGGACGACACGGAACCCTCGCTGACGATTACTGATATCAAGTGGGAGTCGCCGACCCGCCTCTACATCGAGGGATACGCCACCGACAACGTACAGGTACAGAGCGTCTGGGTGGAGTCCGGTGAGGACGCGGGCGGGGATGACGACGAAGACGACAGCGAGGACGACGAAGACGACACTCTCGATGTCACTCGCCACCCGTTCGTCTTCTCGCAGGGCACCGCGCCCGACCGCGACAGACACAACGCCACGTTCGGAACGACGGCTTACCACCCGCCTGACACGGACTACGTCGTCATCGGCGTCAACGACACCGCCGGCAACGAGCAGACGTGGAACTACACGCTCTCGGAGTTCCTCGCGCCGAATATCACGATTCACGACGAGCAGACGGGCTACGTCGCCGACCGACGGGTCGCCGTTGGCGGACGCGTCACCGACGGGCAGGTGCGCTCGGTCCGCGTCGAGACGCTCGACCCCGAAACCGGGCAGATAGTCGACATCCAATCCACGACGCTCGACGCGAACGGCTCGTTCGCGACCCGTCTCGACGGGGCGCCCGACGAGACCCGAATCCGAGTTCGGGTCCGGGACGCGAGCGGGGCCGAACATCTGGCGAACACGACCGTCACCGACCAAGAACCCACGCCGAGCGACCCGGCGGGAACGTCCAGCGCGGCGGCGGACGAGGGTGACGCCCCAGCGGTCCCTGTCGAATCCGGGTCGAACGGGATTCGCATTCCGTTCGTCGGTATCGTCGTTCCCGTGCCCCAACTCGGGAGCCTCCTCGGAGCCTCGGTCACGGTCCCACTGCCGTTCGTGGGGCCAATCGACGTGCCGCTACTGGCGATTGGCGGGCCGGTCGTCCTCGTCGCTATCCTCGTCCGTCGCCGGTGACGCTCAGGCGCCGCGCGGGTAGCGGGTCAGCCCGATTGCGAGGAGACACGCCGCGAAGACGGCGCCGACACCGGCCGCGATTTCGACCGGTGCAGCCGAGATGACACCGATTCCGACCCCGCCGAAGAGCGCGAGGCCCATCGCTCCGAGCAGATAGTCGACACGCCGCGGAACCTCCGGCGTCGAGCGAACGTGCGAGTCCGTCATCGTGGTAATTACATCTAATTACCCACAGGTGTATCTTTCGTCTCGTCGCCACGAACGACGGAGACGTTCGGCCAAACAGATTTGTCCGTGCGCGGCTTCACGTCCCGTATGGCACACTCGGACCCGCCGGAGGACACCGACCCGGCGCGCTGGACGGTCACCGTCGACGGCGCCGTCGCCGACGCGCAGACGATGTCGGTGCCGGACCTCGCCGACGTGGCGACGGCCACCGTCGCGGCGTCGACGGGCTGCGAAGGTGAGAGGCCGGCCGAACAGTGGCGTGGCGTCCGCGTCGGCGCGCTACTCGACCGGGTCGCGCCCGACGCCGACGCCTCGCACGCCCTCGTCCACTCCTCTGACGAGGCGTTCGCCTGCGGGTTCGAACTCGACCGACTCCGAGACGCACACCTCGCCGTCCGTCTCGACGGCGACCCGATTCCCACGGACCGGGGCGGCCCCGTCCGCCTCCTCATCGACGACGCCGACTGCTGGGAGCGGGTCAAGTGGGTCACTCGCATCGACGTCCTCGACGCGCCGCCGGGCGACGCCGACACCGCTCGCGACGTGGTGCCCGCGGACGACTGATACGGACCGTTTTCCGGTGGATGCCCGTCTCGGCGAGCCACCGGTGATGACTTACGTGAGCCGGGACGCACTCCTCGTCACCGTATGGTTGGGTCACGAACCCTGACGGCCGTCGCCGGACTCGCCGCGAGTCTCCTCGTGAGCGCCGCCGCGTGGTACTACTTCGACACCCTGTTGTTCTTGCTCGTGTTGCCGTTCGTGCCCCTGCTGTGGCGCCGGAGTGCGTCGACGCCGTCGGTCCGGCGCTGTCCGGCCTGTGGCTTCAGCAGTCGCGACCCGTCGGTCGAATACTGCCCGCGAGACGGCACGCCGCTGGACTCGCGCGACGAACGGTAACCACGTTCACCTACATTTATACCGTGTCACGACAATCAACTGTCGTCAGTATGGGGGGAGCGGACGGCAGTGAGTCGAGTGGTGTGCCCGAGGCGTCCCGGCCGACCGCGACGTTGCTGTTGACCGACGACGAGACGACGGTCGACGCGCATCTGGACGTCGACCCGATGACGAACGTCCTCGTCGTCTCGGCGGCGCGGACGATGCGGGACGTCGTTGAGGCGTGGCGCCAGCGTGCCGGAACCGTTCCCGCCACCCTCGGCGTCGTCACCTACGCCGAGTTCGACCGCTCCGCGTCCGCGACGGACGGTCCCTCGCGTCGCTCGCTCTCGGGTGGCGACGTCACGCTCACGTCGATGTCGGACCCGTCCGACCTCCGCCGACTCGGCACCGCCATCACGCTCTATCTCGACGACTGGGCCGACGCCGACCGCGAAGCCCTCGTCTATCTCGACGCCCTCGCCCCCTTCCTCGACGCGAGCGACGCCGAATCCGGCTTCCAGTTGCTCCACCTCCTCGTCCAGAGCGCGGCGCGCGCCGACGCGAGCGTCGTCGTCCGCGTTGATACCTCGGCGGTCGACGAGCAGACGATTCGGACGGTCCAGTCGCTGTTCGACGAGGTGTGTACGCCCGCCGCGACCGACGACCCCGACTTTCGAACCCTGTTGTCGAACCGCCGCCGACGGTTCGTGTTGCGGACGCTGTTGGACGCGTCGGTATCCTGTCTCGAATTGGAGCGACTGGCGACGTTGCTCGCTCGCCACGAACACGACGACCCCAGCGGCGACGACTGGAACCGCGCGTACACGGCGCTGGCGTCGATTCACGTGCCGCGACTGGCCGAGGCGAACCTCGTCGCGTTCGACCGCGAGGACGAGACGGTGCGACTCACCGAGGGTGACTGGTCGGCCGAGCGTCTCGACCGCCTTCTCACCGACGAGTACGAGGACTGACTACGGATTCGGGTCGACGTGAATCTCGCCGTCGCCGTACACCGTCACATGGCACCCGGCGAAGTCGAACGAGACCCTGCCGCCGCGTCGCGGCGTGCCGTCGTGCTTGGGGCTGAAGAGCCGATTGAGCGCGTCTGGCTGAATCACGTCGTTGAGGTTGACGTCCGTTGGCTCCTTCCCGGTCGCTTCGAGGACGGCGTGGACGACGGTCACGCTCAGTTCGACGTCGCTCGTCTCGTGATGGTCGACGACGGTCACGTCGTCGGTGGCGTGACAGTCGGTATCTGTGGGTGAAGTTCGCATGGTAAAACGGCTATCCTATCTAACATTTATCTCAGACGATATTAAAACTGTGTGTCGCTCTCCGGGGTGTCGATTTCGGTCGTCGCTCAGTCGTCGAGCACGTCGGTCAGGCCCCACTCCTCGGCCCGCGACCGTGCCTCCTCGCGGGCCTGTTCGCGGATGGCCTCGATTTGGGACTCGTCGGCCAGAAAATCCTCGACAGCGGTGCCGTCGTCGGTACCGAGGCGGTCCTCGGGCGCCGCGTCGCGCGTCCGCGTCACCAGCGCTCGGTCGCCACTCAGACGCTCGGCCGGCAGCCCGGGCGACACGCGGCAGTCGTCGCTCGCGTGGGCGTCTTCGAGCGCCGACGCGTCGAGTTCGTAGAGTTCGACCCGGAACGGCCCCGGCCCTGCGACGTCAGCGAGTGCCTCAGCCCCGCCGCTGTCCGTGTCGGTGCAGTACGCCAGCACCGGCACGCCGTCCTCGAACGTGACGACACCGCGCGTCTCCTCGCCCAGCAACACCGCGTCCTGCGGTTCGAACACGGCGTAGCCCGTCAGCTGTCGGTCCAGCGCGAGCGAGAGCGTCGTCCCCGGGTCGTCGACGACGCGCGACCGGTGCAGCTCGCCCCGTGGAATGTTCATACTTCGTCCGGGATGACCGCGCTCTGGAAGCGCGCGGCGACTGCCTCGCTCTCTCCCTCACGCACTTCGAGTCGACGCGCCGCCTCGCGGAACGCCTGCGACGCCGGCGAGTCCGGCGCGTGTGCCAGCAGGGGTTCGCCCGCGCGCCGCGCCGCCCGCGCCGCCTCGCTCTCGGGGACGACGCCGAGGGTCTCTCCGCCGAAGTACTCCTCGGCCTGATCGACGACTCGGTCCACCGCCTCGTCGTCGCGGACGCGGTTGAACAGCGTCCCGGCCGTGGACGTACCGTACGACCGGGCGTACTCCTGGACCTTGAGGCCGTCAGAGAGCGCGGGGACCGTGGGCTGGAGGACGATGACCGTCCGGTCCGCGAGCGCAATCGGCAGCACGGCACTCTTCGACCCCAGCGCCGCGGGCGAGTCGAGGAGGAGCACGTCCGTGTCGGCGGCGAGTGTCGCCACCACGTCACGGAGTCGCTCGGGGTCGGCGTCGCGAAACGCCGCGAGGCTCGTCCCGCAGGGGACGACCTTCATACCGAACCGCTCGTAGACGGCGTCGGACACGTCGGCGTCGGCGTCGGCGATAAGCAGGTCGTGGAGCGTCGTCGTCGCCTCGTCCAAGCCGGTGTGAAAGAGCAGGTTCGCCATCCCGGTGTCGGCGTCGACGACGGTCACGTCGTGTGTCTCGGCGAGCGCCATCCCGAGGGCGAGCGTGCTCGTCGTCTTGCCTGTCCCGCCCTTACCGCTCGCCACGGCGAACGCCTCAACCATCGGCGCTGAGTTGCGCGCCACCGTGGTTAAACGTTCGGCTGACGGGGCGTCAGCGCACGGGGGTGACCGTCGCGCGCTCGTCGGTCACGACGCCCGCAGACGCCTCGTACTCGCCGTCGGGGTGGCGGGCGTGGAGGCTGGCGGCGACGGCATCGCGGACGCACGCCCGCGCCGCCGCGCCGACCGGCGTCGCACTGCCCGAGAACTGCGCCGGGTCGCCATCGGGGTCACAGGCCGCGACGACGGCGTCCGTCGTCGTTCCCGGCACGCCGACGAGTTCGAGTAGCGTCGCCGCCTTCGCCTCGGCCGCGACGGTCAGGAGGTTCGGGAGCGCGCCCGGGGCGAGCGACCGCGTCGTCCCGACGACGACGTTCACGGTGCCGGCGTGGTCGTCGCCCGCGACGGACACCGCGTCGTCGCCTTCGTCTCGCTCCGGACGCGGGTCGACCGGAAGCGCGGCGGGGTTCGTGACGCCCGTGGTGGCGACGGCTTCGACGCTCCCCAGTCGCGCCCGGCGGGCGTGACGCTGGTCGACGCCCGTCAGGAGTACCGGGCCCGCAGGCTCGTCGCCGAACCCCGCGTCTGCAAGTCGCTCGGCCACGTAGGCGTCGAGGTCGGTCCGCGACCACTCGTCGGGGACGGTGCAGTTGTAGGCCGCGGGCGCGCGACACTCGCCGCCGTCGTGTCCGGTCGAGAGCCAGCGCGTGGACGGGCGCGCGAGTCGGCAGACGCCGTCGCGGACCGTCGCCTCGAAGGTCACAGCAGCGCGTCGAGGAGGCGGTCATTCTCGTCGGGGCGGCGGACGGCGACCCGGACGTGCGAGTCGAGGCCGCGGAAGGTGGTCGCGTCGCGGATGACGATGCCCTCGTTCCGGGCGTCGTCGATAACGCCGTTCACCGACCCGTCCTCGACGCGGAGGAGGAGGAAGGGGGCGTCGGAGGGGCGAACATCGAAGCGCGCGTCGAGTGCGTCGGCCATTCGCTCTCGCTCCCCGCGCACCCTGTCCCGCGTCTCGGCGACGAAGCGGGTCTGCCGGAAGCAGTGGGCGGCCACGTCCGCGGCCGGCGTCGAGACGCCCCAGGGCGGGCGCGCAGCGTCGAGTCGCTCTCGGAGGTCGCCCGTCGCGACGGCCAGCCCCGCCCGGAGGCCGGGCAGTCCGAAAATCTTGGTCAGCGAGCGCGCGACGACGACGCCGGATTCGCCCGCGAGCGTCCGCGCGTCGGTGAAATCGAGGAACGCCTCGTCGACGAGTAATACGGTGTCCGACGCCCGGCACCGCTCGGCGTAGCCCACGAGGTCGGCGCGCGGATACCCGTCGCCAGTCGGGTTGTTCGGGTTGCAGACGACGACCAGTTCGTACGGCTCCGGGTCCGTCTCGAGAATCTGGTCGTGGGCGACGAACGTCGGGTCGGCGCCCTGCAGGCGCACTTCGCGTTCGTACTCGCCGAAACTCGGCATCGGGAGGAGCGCCTCGTCGCCGTCCGACAGCGTCGTCTCGACGGTGAGACGGAGCGCCGCCATCCCCCCGGCGGTCGGCACCACGTTCAGCGGTTCACACCCCAGGTACTCGCCCGCGGTGGTTCGGAACTCGCAGTAGTCATCGCGGGGGTAGCGGGTCGCGGCGCCCAGCGCGGACTCGTAGACGCCAGCGACCCCCCGCGGCCGGTTCGGGTTCGTGTTGGCGCTGAAGTCCAGTAGCGTCGCGTCCGACGCCCCCCCGTGTGGCACGCGGTCGAGGCCTGCCACGGCGTCAGGATCCATGACTGTCGGTACGACGCTCCAGTACCTCAAGCGTTCCGTCCGAGACGGCCTCCATCACGTCAACGCCTCGTACTGTCGGCTGTAAGTCGAGACAGGCGTTCGACACCACGGAGTGCCGAACGTCTTGCATCAGTTACAGCCAACAGTCTCCGCCACCCACAGGTCGCGCGGTCGATTCACGTTCACGGCGAGTCGCGGGTCGTCGCTGACGTACACGTCGTCGTCCCCCGCCGCGACGACGTTGACGCCCGTGGGCGCGAGGGCCCGTCCCTCGCGTTCTAACGTCGTGTCGACGCTCACCCCCAGCCGTCGCTTCAGGTCGACGGGGACGGCGACCACGAGCGACCCCGACGCGGCGTCGAGCACGTCGTTTACGCTCTCGCTGGCGAGCAACGGGAGGTCGGCGGCGACGGTGACTGCGGGCCGCCCCACTCGGTCGAGCGCCGCCGTCAGGTCGCTGACGTACCCCTCGCCCGGCGTGTCGAGGACGGTCACCTCGCGCTCGCGGAGGTGAGCGCGCGTCGCGGGCGTGTGCGGCGAGACGGCGGCGTAAACGTCGTCTACTCGGCTCGCGGCGAGGGCGTCGCACACGCGGTCGACGGTCGCGACGCCGTCGACGGCGACGAGCGGTTTCTCCGTCTCGCCGCCGAGGCGCGTCCCGCGCCCGCCACACATCACCAGAGCGTCCACACGACCACCCCCGCGTGCAGCGCCGCGATTCGCCCGAGTTCGTTCGCGGCGCCGAGCACGTCGCCCGTCACCCCGCCCAGTCGTCGCGTCCCCCAGCGTCCGACGAGGGCCGCGACGGCGGGGCCGGCGAGTAGGGTCGCGACCAGCGCCGGTTCGCTGCCCGGCGGTGCGGCGACGACGGCCAGCGCCGCGACGGGAACGACCGGGAGTAGGCCCGTCCAGTCCGCGGCGCCGACGACGGCGGAACCCAGTCCCTCGTGGCCGGACGACCCGAGGGCGGCGAGGCCGGCCATCCCCGCCTTGGCGCTCACCTCCGCCGCGAGCGCGAGACGGACGGCCACCCGCGGCCCAGCGCCCGCGACGCCGAGGGCGCCGAGGGCGAGCGTGACGAGTGCGAGCGTCACCGCGAGCGCCCCGCCGACGCCCGTCTGGGAGTCTTTCAGCGCGGCCCGACGGTCGGCGTCGGCGCCGTGGGTTGCGGCGGCGTCGCCACAGTCCGCGAGGCCGTCGGCGTGCGTGACGCCCGTGAGGAGGTAGAGCGCGAGGAGATAGCCCGCGACGGCCGTCGAGACGGGCACCGGGAGCGCGAGGGGGATGGCGGCGAGGCCACCCACGACGTAGCCGGCGACGAGGAAGGCGACGGGCGTGGTTCGGAAGGCGTCCCACGCCGCCTCGCCGCCGCCGACAGGGAGGCGCGTCAGGAAGGCGAGCGCGCCGCGAGCGGCCGTCAGCACAGCGCGACCACCCCCGTCAGTCCGAAGGCCAGCCACCCGGCCCGGGAGACGACGGCGACGCCGCGTTCGGCCTCGGCGGGCGTCGGATGCGACGCCGACGGGCGCAGGTCGTACGCGCCGTGCTTGGTCAGGCGGACGCCGAGGACGACGGCGAGGGTCGCCATCGGCCACCCGGCGTTCGGCGACGCGGGCCGACGGGCGAACGACCGCGCCTCCCGGAGCGCGGCGGGGCGCCCCGCGACGACGGCGAGGAGGGCGGCGCTCACGCGCGCGGGCACCCACATCACGATATCGTCGAGGCGTGCGGGCGCCCAGCCCATCGGTATCGAGCGATAGCCGAACGTCGAATCGAGCGTGTTGACGGCCTTGACCCACGCCGCGGCCCCCGCCGCCGCGGGGAGGGAGATGGGTGCGAAGAGGGCAAAGCCAGCGAGTGGGGCGACGAGGCCGTCGCTCAGGTTCTCGGCGGCGCTCTCGACGGCGGCGCTCCGCACCTCGCCGGCGTCGAGGTCGGTCGCGTCGCGGCCGGCGAGCGCTCGTAGCCGCGTTCGGGCCGCGGAGAGGTCGGTATCGCTGGCGGCGACGACGGCACGCGCCTCGTCGAGCAGCATCCGCCGACTGGTGGCGGCGAAACAGCCCAGACCGGCGATGACGGCGCCGATGCGGGGGTCGAGTCGAGCGCCCAGCGTCACGACGGCGGCGGCGGCGGCGGCGACGAACAGGGGGACGGCAAGCGCCACTGCGGCGCCCGCGAGTCGGGGGTGTCGCCACTCGCGGTCGAACGGGCCGAGCGCCCGCCCCAGCCACGCGACGGGATGGAGTGCTGCGGGCGGTTCGGCGACGAGGCGGTCGAGTCCCGCCGCGAGCGCGACGCTGCCGGCCGCCATCAGCGACACGGGTCGTCGCCTCCGGCCGGGAGTTCGGCGTCGAGGTCGGCAAGCGACGTAGTGGTGAGGTCGACGAACCGGCCGCCGACGTCTCTCACGCCGCCGTCGGCGTCGGCGTTGTCGCCGACGTGAATCAGCTCGGTGGCGTCGCTCCCGAGTTCGGTCGCGAGCGTCTCGAAGGGGCGCGGGTGGGGCTTGCGGAACCCGCAGGCGGCGCTCGTGACGACGGCGTCGAACGCGTCCCGGAGGTCCGCGCGGACGAGCGTTCGCGAGACGAGTTCGGGGACGCTACAGTTCGAACACAGGCCGACGGGGCCGTGCGAGCGCGCGGCGTCGAGGGCGATGTCGACGCCGGGCCGACGGGATACGTCGGGGTCGAAGGCGGCGACGACGGCGCGTCTGACGACGCCGTCGGGGGCGTCCACGTCGCGGCTCCGGAGCGCTGCGGCGACGTGGGCCGGGAGCGGAACTTCGGTGTGCCGTGGCACGTCCAGATGTGGCGTCGCGTAGGCCGTCGCCCAGTCGTCGGGGACGGCGACGTCGCGCGCCCGCAGCTCGTCGGCGACGGTGGCGGCCGGGTCGGACGGCATCGCCGCTGTCACGAGCGTTCCGAAGAGGTCGAACGACACGGGCACGGGTTTCCGAATGGTTGGAACGGAGCTACTTGACCGTCGCGGTCCGACCGCTCGTCGGCTGAGTGACAGACAGGCGTCTGACACTCGCGAAGGTTTGAAATAACCGGGGACCGTCACCAAGTATCAATGAGTAAAATCACGTTCCGCGCCGACGACGATCTCGTCGAGCGCCTCGAGGCGTTCGACGCCTCGAAAAGCGAGGTGATGCGCGAAGCGTTGCGCACGTACCTCGACGACGCGGAGCGTGAGGAATCCGGCGACGACGGCGTGGGTCGTCTCGAAGCGCTGCTCGCAGAGCACGCGTTTGCGCCCCGCGACCCACCCGATATCAACGTAAACGTCACTATCGACGGTGAGACGGCCACGCCGTCGGACGTCTCCGTTGACCGTGGCGCCGAACCGTCGGCGCGTAAGACGGACCGCGAGGAACCCCGAGGTCAGTCCCAGTCGCGTAACACGTGCTCGCAGTGTGGCGAGACACTGTCGAGCGGCCACGTTTACTGTCCCAACTGCGGCGAGAAGGGCACACGTCGGGTGTTCTGCGACTGTGGCGACGAAATTCGTTCCGACTGGGCGTTCTGTCCAGGCTGTGGGCGTCGGACGCCAGCGGCGGACGTACTCGACAAATCGTAAGCGTCACTCGCCTGTTTGTCTTACAACGGCCGTTAGTTTTATAAGGTATTGGTTGCTTGGTACTTCCGCGTAAGACGGTCGTCTTACAGGGCGACTGGCCGCACGGCGATACCGCCGCTGCCGGCCGGCTCAGGCCTGGAGACACGAGATGGGGCAATGCCCCGCGCCGTCTTACCGGGGGAATGCAACAATGGAGCGTGTGACACTACGAATTCCGAAGCAGCAGATCGAGGAGGTCGAACAGATGGTCGAAACGGGCGAGTTCCCGAATCGAAGTGAGGCCATCCGTTCGGCAGTCCGCGAGATGCTCAACGAACAGAGCGAGTCCCGTGACGACAACCGTAGCCGCAGCTGGGCCAAGGTGTAACCATGGATGGGTTCATCGACGAGGCCATGAAGCACGAGGAGCGGGAGGATCGCAGCGCGGATGACGACGACGAGTTCGGCAATCCGCGCATCGTCATCGTCGGTGCTGGCGGCGCCGGTAACAACACCGTCAACCGCCTGTACAACATCGGCGTCGACGGCGCCGAGACGGTCGCTATCAACACCGACAAACAGCACCTGAAGATGATCGAAGCCGACACGAAAATCCTCGTCGGCAAGTCGCTCACGCAGGGGCTGGGCGCCGGTGGCGACCCCTCGATGGGTGAGCGAGCGACCGAGATGGCCCAGGGGACTATCAAGGAAGTCCTCGGCGAGGCCGACCTCGTCTTCGTCACGGCCGGTATGGGTGGCGGGACCGGCACCGGTGCCGCCCCCGTCGTCTCCAAGATCGCGAAAGAACAGGGCGCCATCGTCGTCGGCATGGTGTCGACGCCGTTCAACGTCGAGCGCGCCCGCACCGTCAAGGCCGAGGAGGGACTCGAGAAGCTTCGCGGCGAAGCCGACTCGATCATCGTCCTCGACAACAACCGCCTGCTTGACTACGTGCCCAACCTGCCCATCGGCAAGGCCTTCTCCGTGATGGACCAGATCATCGCCGAGACGGTCAAGGGCATCTCCGAGACCATCACCCAGCCCTCGCTCATCAATCTGGACTACGCCGACATGTCCACGATCATGAACCAGGGCGGCGTCGCGGTGATGCTCGTCGGCGAGACGCAGGACAAGAACAAGACCCAAGAAGTGGTGAGCGACGCGATGAACCACCCGCTGTTGGACGTCGACTACCGCGGCGCGTCCGGCGGGCTGGTCCACATCACCGGCGGTCCCGACCTCACGCTGAAAGAGGCCGAGGGCATCGCCAACAACATCACCGAACGACTGGAGGCGAGCGCCAACGTCATCTGGGGCGCCCGCATCCAGGAGGAGTACAAGGGCAAGGTCCGCGTCATGGCGATCATGACGGGCGTTCAGAGCGCGCAGGTGCTCGGCCCGTCGACGCAGCGACAGGCCGAGAAGTCCCGAAAGAGCCTCAACGGCGAGGACGTTTCGGAATTCGACGCGAGCGAGAACGTCGGTCAGGACCAGGCGTCTTGGTCCGACGGCGGCCGCGATCAGGTCGACCAGCGCAACGGCGTCGACGTGATCCGGTAACCGCGACCGCTGCTTTTCCGTTCTCGCGTGTCTTACACCGCTTCGATAGATTCGACTAGGCGACACTTTCGGCAGATGCGACCGCCCGTGCTCGACCCACAGCGCTCGCATTCGCCGAGGTCTCTCGTGTCGTCGTCGCGGTAGCGCTGGGCGGCCAGTTCCGCGAGTTCTTCGTAGCCAGCCATAATCGAGTGACGCGTCCCCGGATGCTGTTCCTCCATCTCGAGGAGCAGCTGTTGAATCTCGCCCCGATACGCTTCGCTGGCGTGGGGACACTCCGTGATGTGAGCCGGGAGGTCGGACAGGTGGGCGTACAGCGCCACCTCCTTTTCCGGCACGTCACGCAGGGGTTTGGCCCGTGGCACGAAGTGGGCACTCTCGGCGCGGCGGTCGAAGGGACCGAGACTCGCGTCGAAGTGTTTGGCCATCTGCTTCAGGTCGCCCTCGAAGAAGTTCATGAGCGCCGTCTGCGCTTCGTCGTCGAGGTTGTGTCCCATGAGGAGTTTGTCGGCCTCCAACTCCTCGGCGTACGACTCCAGCAGGTCGCGGCGGAACACGCCACAGTAGGCACAGGCGGCCATGTTTTCGGGGTCTTTCTCGACGACGTCGTCCATCTGCACCCCGAGTTCGTCGGCGTACGACACCACCTCGTGTCGGAGGTCGAGGCTCTCGGTCAGTTCGCGACAGGCGTCGAGGCTCTCGTCGCGGTAGCCCTCGATACCCTCGTGAATCGAGAGCGCGACCAGTTCGACCCGTGGGTCGCGCCCGAACGTCTCGTCGAGGATGTGGGTGAGGACAACGCTGTCCTTGCCGCCCGAGAGGCCAATGACCCACGTTTCGGGGTCGTCGGGCGTGGCGTCGGGCGACAGCAGTCCGTCTTCTCGGACCCGACGGCGCACGCGTTTCTCGACCGAGGCGCGGAAGTGTTCGTCGCAGAGATGCGCCCCCGAGTAGGCCGCGTGCATCACGGCGTCGCGGCCACACTTGTCGCACTCCATCGGCGCCCCCTTGCCGGGCGGGCCGTATCACGGTTTCGTTGGACAACCGCTTTGTGCGACGAGCGGCAAAGCGGAGTGATGGATAGAGACGCTGCGTTGGACCGTGCCGCCGATATCGTCGACCTCGTCGAACGCGCGGCGACCGACGAGACGTCGCTTCTCCCCGTTCCCATCCGCGAAGTGTGGGTCTACGGCGACGTTGCGCTCGGCCTCGACCCGATCGACCGCCTCGACGTGTACGTCACGAAGGACCTCCACATGCGCGGTGACACCGACCGCGGCGCCGAGTTCGAGGAGCGCTACGGCGTCGCAGGCGTCGGCAAGACCGTCGACGCTGAGTGGGCGGCGGCCCACCCCGAACACCTGCGCGCGAACGAGAACGGTCACGTCGCGCCGGAGCAGTGTCTGGCCGCCCACCTCCTCGACGACGACGAACCCGTCCACCTCGAGGTGTGTAACGCCTCCTTCTCCGACAACGTCACCCAGCGCCTCCGTGGTGCGATGGCGCGGGAGGCGTACGACGAGATTCTCGACCCCCGCGGCGTCTGTCTGTGGGCGGAGGGGCAACGCGACGACGACGCGATGGACAAGCTCCGCGACGGCGAACTTGCCTTCCCGACGCTCACGGGCGCGTTGGAGATGCTGGGGCTGGACGAGGACACCGCGACCGAGGCGGCGGACGTGATGCGCGAGCGTCGCGCCGAAGCGACGGGGCGGACGGTGCGGGGCGACGTAGTATAGAGCGAACAGGTGACGCCGGCGGTGGCTCGCGGGGCGGTGGCGTCACGCGACTGCGGCCCGCCCCGCGGCGACGGTCAGGTCACGGGCCGGGTGGCCGCGCCTCCGCATTTCAAGCCTCGGGCACGCGTCCGACGATGACGTCGAAGGGGACCACCTCGGCCCGGCGGTACGTCTCCGCTCGCATCGCTTCGACGACGTCGCGCCCCATCTCGCGCCACGCGGCCCGCAGGTCGTCGTACTCGTCGCCGACCGCTCGCCGGAGCTCTGTCTCGTGGTCTGCCAGTCCCGCGCCCGTCGCCTTTCGCGTCGCGTCCCGCAGGTCGGCCTCGCTGTACGGCGGTTCGATTACCTTCCGGTGGTAGTGGCGCCGAGTCGAGACGTCGACGAGGCCCGCTCGCTCGAATGCGGCTTCCAGACGCTCGCCGGGAGCCACATCCGTTTCGACGCCCGACAGGTACGCGTCCCGAACCCGGCGGTCGAGTTCGGCTTCGCGGTCGACCGTCGATTCGACCGCCACGTCCGCATTGTTCGGTTCGACGGCGGCGACGGCGTCGCTCGCGACGCGGCGGAACTCCTGGAGCGCCGCGACCGGGTCGGGCAGGTTGACGAGGACCGCCTGACAGGTCACGAGGTCGGCACCGTCCTCTCGAAGGGGAAGACGCAGGGCGTCGCCGACGGCGACGGGAAGGTCTGTCTCCTCGCGGGCGACGCGGACGAGTTCGGGGTCGGCGTCGACGCCGAGGACGGTCCCTGGCGTCTCTTCGTCGAGGACGCGCGTGAACTCGCCCGTCCCACACCCCACGTCGAGGACGCGGTCACGCGACGCTAACCGCAGGTCTTCGAGGGCCGCCCGCGACGACCACAGGCCCGCGCGCGTCCGCCTGAGGTACTCCGCCGAGAAGTTGCGCACGGCCCCCTGTATCCGACCGCGTGCCAAAAATCAGTCGTCCTCGCCCCGTCGGCGCGCCGCGAGCGCCGCGACGACGACGGCGGCCAGTCCCGTGACGCCCCCGAATCCGGCTAGCTCGGCCGTCGTATTGCTGTCTGCCGGTGGCTCGGTCGATGCAGCGGTCGAGGTTGAGGAGTTGGTCGCCGTGTCCGTCGCTGTCGCTGTGTCCATCGCTGTCGCCGTCGGCGTCCCTTCGGCCAGCGTCGCCACCACGCCTGCGTGGTCGGAGGGCCAGAGGCGGTCGCCCCCGACGGCGATTCGGCTGTCGGGGTCGGCCCCGACGCGCTCCGCGCTCCCCGCTCGAAGCGCGCCGCGGACGAGCACGTGGTCGACGCGCTCCGTGAGCGACGCCGCGTCGCTCCGGAGGTCCGCGGGGTGACAGCAGGTGTTCCCGACCCCTGAAGCGGCGTCGCGAAACGTCTCCGTGAGGCGGTCGTAGGCGCTGTCACCCGGGCTGCTGTTGAGGTCGCCGACGAGGACGACCGGGTCGCGCCGCTCGGCGAGTAGCGATTCGAGTTCCGCCGCTTGTTGCAGACGCGTCTCCGCCGACACCGATTCGAGATGCGTATTACAGAACGTCAGTCGCTGGTCGCCGACCGTCGCGTCGACGACGCCGTAACCGCGTTCGAGCGAGATGGAACGCCCGTCGTCTGCCAGCGTGGCCGCGGCGTCGAACGTCCCCGTCGTGACGCCCGCCGTCGACGCGCGCTCGTGAGCGAGTAGCAGGTCGCGGTCGGTCAGTCGCACCGCGCGTCGCTCGCCGTCTATCGTCGTCGGCAACTGGAAGTCCGTCGTCTCCACCGCGCTCACGACGCGGTAGGGCAGGCCCCGGTCGTCGAGTGCCGTCGCCAGACGTTCCCGGAAGTCGTGGCGCACGTCCGTCGCCGTCGGCGTCGTATCCGCCGTCGGCTCGCCCGTTCGTATCAGCGGCGCCTCCTGAATCCCCACCAGCGCCGGCTCCGTCCGCCCGAGTTCGGTGGCGACGCCGTCGAGACGCGCCGCCACTTGACTCCGGTCGACCGACTGTAGCAGGTCGCTGACGGCTGCCTCGACCGTCTGGTCGTCCGTTGCCGTCGCGGCGAGGAGGCGAAAGAGGTCGGCACCGAGATAGCAGTTGCGCGTGGCGACCGTTACCGCTCCCGATTGGGCGCGGGCACGCCCCGACGCCACCAGCCCGCCAACGACGCTCGCGCCGGCCGCGAGCGCGCCCCGTCTCGTGACTCCGTCGCTCATTCACTACTCGATATGGTCGGTCGCGGCAAAAGCGGCGCGGACTACGCCTCGTCGTGAAGTTCCTGCACGCGTTCGATGTTCCACGCAAAGCCCTTGCCGTCCTCGTTGGGGGTTTCGAGGACGAACGGCTGGTCGCGCAGGTCCGGATGGGAGACGATGCGGCGCATGCCGTCGACGCCGATTTCCCCCTCGCCGATGTGGGCGTGTTCGTCCTTGTTCGTCCCGCAGGCGTGTTTCGAGTCGTTGAGGTGGATGCAGTGGAGGTTCTCGATGCCGACGATGTCGTCGAACTCGTCGACGGCGCTGTCGACGGCCGCGGGCGTCGAGAGGTCGTAGCCCGCGGCGAAGGCGTGGGCGGTGTCGATACAAACCCCGAGGTCGTGCCGGCTCTCTTCCAGCACCGTGGCCAGATGTTCGAAGTCGCCGCCGAGTTTCGTCCCGCTACCCGCGTCGCTCTCGACGAGGACCGTCACGCCGTCGGGGATGTCGAGCTCGTCCAGAGCGCTCACGGCGTTGTCGAGGCCGCCGTCGACGCCCGCACCCGTGTGCGCGCCCAAGTGGACGTTTACGTATTCGATGCCGAGTTTCGCGGCGGCGTCGACTTCGCGTTGCATGCTGTCGACGGACTTCTCGCGCAGGTCCGCCTTGGGCGTACAGAGGTTGACGAGATACGAGGAGTGAATCACCCACGGCCCCGTCAGATGTTCGTCCGTACCCTCGCGGAAGGCTGACGCCTCGTCGTCGCCGATGTTCGGATTCTGCCAGACCTGCGGAGAGTGGGTGAAAATCTGTCCGCAGTTGCCACCGACGTCGCGCTCGTTGTCGACGGCGTTGTCGACGCCGCCTGCTATCGAGACGTGTGCTCCGACTCGCATACCGTCTGGTGGCGGTAGGGGCGCAAAGGCGCTTCGAATCGGGGGCGAACCGTTTTGGTGACGCCCCGCAAAGGGGGTTCTATGGACCCGGTAGCCGTCGGCGACACCGTGGCGAACGTGAGCGGCACGCTCGTTCGCCCGGACGGGACGGTGGAAGACGTCCCTCTCGGAGATTTGACGACCGACCGACCGGTGTTGCTCAGCTTCTACACGGCCGATTTCAGCCCCGACTGCATCGACGAGTGGTGTTCGTTCCGCGATTTCGACTGGTTTACCAGCGGCGACCACGTCGAAGTCGTCGGGTGTAGCAAGTCGAGCGTTGGCCTCCACAGGCGGTTCATCGACTATCTCGGTCTGAGTTTCCCGCTCTATGCCGACCCCGACCTCGCGGTGTCGGACGCCTTCGGCGTCACCTACCGGGCGCTCGGCGTCTCGCGTCGCTCGCGCCGCTCTTGTTTCCTGCTCGATTCGGACCTGACCGTCCGCTACCGCTGGCTCGGCGAACATTGGCTCGACCCGACTCGGGACACGCCGCCGGTCAGCGACATTCACGACGCCATCACGGAGGAACTCGGCACGCCCGAGACGGAGACGTTCGGGTTTTAGAGTAGCGAGTGAAAGCCATCACACGCCAGATTTCAGGCATCCAGAATCTGGCGTGTAGACAGTTTCACTCGCTGCTCTCTCGTCGGCCCGGCCGTCGCTTCGTCCACTCGTCGCTCGCGTACTTCTCGGCCGCTCGCTCCCGCGCCCGCGCGAGTTCGTCGTCCGTCCACGTGCCCTCGCTTGCGTCCGCCCACGCTTCCAGCGCCGCTTCGAGTGCCGCGACCGTCTCCCGTCGCGTGACATCGGCGTGGTCGTCAACGCCCGTCACTCGCTCGCGGAACGTCTCGGTATCTACCTCGTCGCTGAAGACTGCGAGGTGGCGCTCCGGGCGCACGGTGTACGTGAGCGAGCCGTGTTGGACGATGGCGTCCGTCCGGCGATGCTGGGCGTTGCCGCTCACTTTCCGCTCGGTGCCGTCCGCCTCGACGACCACGTCGTGAGCGGGGTGGCGTTCGCGCAGGTAACATGACGGGGCGTAGGCTGCCGGCTGTTCCGTCTCCGCGAACTGCGCGGACACGCCGAGGCGGTCGAAGGCGTCGAGCAGCGGGCGACAGAGCAGGTGATAGGAGTCGAAGAGGTCGCTCGGCAGGTCGTCGCTCGGCGCGACGATGCTGTAGGAGATGTCGCCGTGCGTGTCGTGATAGATGCCGCCGCCGCCGGTCTGCCGGCGTGTGACGTCGATATCTGCCGCCTCGCAGTGGTCCCAGTCGACCGTGTCGGGGTCCTGATGGTAGCCCAACGAGAGCGTACTCGGGTCCCACTGGTACACGCGGAGGGTTCGGGGCCCGCCGTCGGCGGCGGTTTCGGCCGCGATTTCGTCGAGCGCCATGTTCATCGGTCCCGACCACGACTCCTCGCGAATCAATCGCCACTCGCAGTCGGCGAGGGGCCTGTCACTCCCGTCCATACTCACCGGTCGGTGCTGGCCGACAAATGGGTTTCGCGAGTGGGGACTTCGGACGTTCGTGCCCGTCGACGGCCCCGTCAGACCGACTCCGCGTCGTCGGGGTCCGGTCGGTACTCGCCGAGCAACGACTCGACCGCCGCCCAGTCGACGGGTGGCGCGTGGTCGTCGAGCGCAGCTTCGAAGTCGGCCAGTTGGTCGCCGTAGCGGTCCCGCCACTCGACGGCCTCGTCGAAGCGGTCACCGAGCGACGCCACCTCCTCTTCGAGGCCCGCGAGGCGGTCGTCGAGGTCGGTGAGGGCCTCGGCGTCGACGGCGCCGTGGGCGTCGTTCGGGCCGGGTTCGGGCCAGTTTCGGAGGTCTTCGACTTCGGCACGCAGGTCTGCGAGTAGGAGTCGAGACACCCGATATCTGAGGGTGGCGTCGAACCAGACGGCGGCGGAGTCGACGTCCGCGTCGCCGTCCGCGAGCATATCGAGGGTCTCCTCGACGCCGTCGACGAAGTCCGCGACTGCGTCGGCGTCGTCGTCGAGAGCGTCGAGCCGTCGGTCGGGGTTTCGGACCCACGCCTCGAACTCCTCGGCGTCGACGCCGAGTTCGTCGGCGGTGTGCTGGGCCGAGTTGGCCGCCGCCTCGAGTTGCCGAATCTCGGCCGCCGTCTCGTAGATGGTCCCCGACTCGTCCGCGAGAGAAATGACCGATTGGAGTCGGTCGCCGAGGCCGTCGACCCGAGACGCGACGGCCGCGTGCCGGTCCTCGAAGTCGTCGAGGCGGTCGGCCACGCTGTCGAGGTGTGCGACGGCCTCGGCGGCCTCGCGAGCGTCGTCGATCAGCATCCCTGCGTTCTCGACGCGCGTCTCGGGCGTGGACACTACCTTCGAGACGTGGGCGAGTGCGTCGTCGACCGCCTCGCGGCGGACTTCGCCCTCCTCGGTCACCCGGTTCAGCGTCTCCCGAACCGTGTCGGGGTCGTCGCCAGTCCGGGCGACGACCCTGTCCACGGCCGCGTCCAGCGACTGCCCGTCGAGCGAGTCGTCGTTGTCGGTCACAGACGGCGTTTTCGCGGTGGTGACGTTATAATTTCCGCCTCAGTCATCGTGAGAGTAAGTACGTGTATGTAGTGGTTTGTTTGGTACAGTTTCACGGGGACCTAGTAACCCAACCTCATATAAACGGTCTTTACCAGATGTACGGCTTCTTCAGGTGATGTCTGACGACTCAGACCGAAACAGTCGCGTTTCACGACGGACGTTCATCGCAACGACTGGCACCGTCGGCATCGCCGGCCTGGCCGGCTGCGGCGGCCAGTCCGGTGGTGGCGGGAGTGGCGGGGAGAGCGGTGGCGACTCCGGCGCCACTGCGACTGACTCCGGCATGGACGGCGAAGGCTCGCAGTCGGGGTCCAGCAGCGATGGGCAGAACGCGTCGCTGCTCACCGCGGAGGGGTCCTCGACTGTCTACCCCATCTCGAACACCGGCAGTTCCTACTGGAACTCCAACGCACCGCCGAGCGACGGCGAGTACTGGGGGTCGAACTCGGAGAGCACCGTCCCCGGCTGGGAACAGCTCGGCGAGCCGGACATGCTCATCGCGGACTACTTCGCCTCGAAGTTCGGCTTCGAGCCGACCGAGCAGCGCTCCAGCCCGCCGTTCCCGACGACGGTCGGCCTGAGCCACTCGGGGACCGGCTGTGAAGCCGTCACCGACGGACTGGTCGACATCGGCAACTCTTCGGGGCCCATCACGGCCGAACTCGACTGGAGCGAGGAGCAGGCCCAGAGTACGGTCGTCGACAACGTCGTCGGCCGCGACGGCCAGCCGGTCGTCGTCAGTTCGGACGTCATCGACGCCGGCATCACCGAGCTGACCGGCGAGCAGGTCCGGGCCATCTATCAGGACGAGATCACCAACTGGAACCAAATCGAAGGGGTCGACTACGACCAGGAAATCTACGCCATCGGTCGCGCCGAGGGCTCCGGGACGGACACCGCGTTCCGTCTCAACATGCTCGGTGATGCGAACGCCTCGATGTCGGGCGTTGACACCCGCTTCGGGCAGAACCAGCAGGTCGCGCAGGCCGTCTCCCAGAACGAGGGCGCCATCGCGTACATGGCGCTGGCGTTCACCAGCGAGTCGGTCGTTCCGGTCGGCATCGACTTCGACGGGACGCTCTACGAACCGGACCGCGACGCGGAGCACACCATCTTCGACAGCGACTACCCGCTCAATCGGGACCTCCACATGTACACGCTCATCGAGGAGGACAACCCCGACGGCGGCGGCTACGACGCGCGAGAAGCCGCGTTCATCAACATGTTCCTCAACGAGTTCGGTCAGACCATCTTCGTGGAGGGGAACAACTACATCCCGCTGCCGACGAGCGACCTGCGGTCGATGAAAGAGCAGGTGTCGGCGCTCGCCACCGAAGACCTGGTCATGCCCTAATCCAGCGGGCCGCTCGGCTCGCCGCCTGCAACCACTGCCACTCCGTTTTTATGACATACTCATATCGACCCACTCCACCACGATGGAACCAGTAACACGCAGTGAACGACTGACCGCGGCCGCCGGCAAACAGGTCCAGTGCGTTCGCGATTTCGTCCACGACACCGACCCCGCGGCGCTGGTCGTCGTCACGGTCATCGCCGTCTCCCTGTTGGCGGCGTTCGTCGGCTTCCTCGCGGTGTCGAACCTGACCATCCTGCCGTTCGCCGTGTTCCTCGCGGCGACGGGGTACGGGTGGGTGCGACATCAGGAGGAGACGGCGCTGGTGTTGACGCTGACGATGACGGTTTCGACCCTGCTGATACTCGGGCTGATTATCGTGTTCATCTTCCGGGAGTCGGTGCCGGTCCTTCAGTACGAGAGCGCGACCGTGTTCGGCGTGAGCGTCCCGGGGCTTCGGATGTTCCTCCAGTCCAACTGGGACGCGGTGTCGCCGCCGATTCGATACTCGATGGTGCCGATGATTCACGGGACGGTGATGGTGACCGTCGTCGCGACGGCCGTCGCCGGACCGCTGGGCGTCGCCGCCGCGCTCTTCCTCTCGGAGATAGCGCCCGACGTCGTCCGGGAGTTCGTCAAACCGGGCGTCGAAATCCTCGCTGGCATCCCCTCCATCGTCTACGGCTTCATCGGCTTCACCATCCTCAGCCCGTGGGCGTCCGACCAGTTCCGGACCACCGGGCAGGGGAGTTACCTCTTCGTCGGCATCGTCGTCGGGTTGATGGCGCTCCCGACGGTGGTCTCCGTCGCCGAGGACGCCCTCAGTAGCGTCCCCGAATCGATGAAAAGCGGGTCGCTCGCCGTCGGGACGACCGACTGGCAGACCATGACCTCGATTACCCTCCCTGCGGCGTTCTCGGGGGTCTCCGCCGCGGTCCTCCTCGGCGTCGGCCGCGCCATCGGCGAGACGATGGCCGCGACGGTCATGCTCCGTGGGGTGCCACGCCTCACCGACCCGCTGGTGAACGTCTTCTACGGTCAGGAGACGCTCACGTCGCTCATCGCCCGCAACTACGGCGAGGCAGACGGCTTCCAGATGGACGCCCTGTTCGTCGCGGGCGTCATCCTCTTCGTCACGGTGCTCGTCATCTCGATTGGCGCGCAGTACATCGAGTGGCGAATGCGGAGCAAGCTCGGGGGTGGGGCCTGATGGCGGGCGCGACGCAGTCGCGACTCGTCGAGGGCGACACGACGCTGACCGACGCCGTCGCCGCGGTGGCGGTCGGTCTCTCCGCGACGCTGTTCGTCCTCGCGGTGGCGGCGATGTTCGAGCGAGTCAGCCTCACCGGCACCCTCGTCGGCCTGCCGACGGTGACACTGCTCGGTGGGCTGTTGGTCGCACTCGGCGGCACGGTGGCCGCCTTCGGTCTCGGGTCGTGGGTCGGCTACGTCGAGACCGACCCCGACGCGACTGCCGGCCTGATAGCCAGTTTCGGTGCGGCGGTCCCGTGGTTCGTCATCGGTGGCGGCGTCGCCTCCCAGACGTTCGGCCTCGGCACCGCCGGGGGCGTCGTTGGGGGTATCGTCGCCGGCGGCGTGGCCTTTGCCGCTACCGCTGTCCCCCGCGAGGACGTGGGGTCGACGGTGCCGCTCGGCGCCTTACTCGCATTCGTCGGCGCCGTCTTCCTCACCGGAACTATCGGTCCGGACTGGCTGTGGGACCTCGGCTGGGAACAGCAGGCCTCCATCACGGCCGAGTTCCTCGTCCCGGTCGCGACGCTGTTCTGTGCCCTCTACGGTGGCTGGGCCGCCGCGAAGGCCTACGGCCGGTTCGGCGCCCGCGGCCGACACATGGGTGCGTACGTCCTCGTCTATCTCAACGCGCTCTCTATCGTCGCCTTCCTGTTCATCCTCATCGCCTTCGTCGTCGTCCGGGGGCTTCCCGGCCTCCTTCACGGCGTCCGCGTCGGCGCCGGCGTCGGCCCGCAGGTGTTCGGGTCGGTTCAGTTGCCCGTGTACGTCCCCTTCGTGATGAACGGCGTGGCGCTCCTGAACGACTTCCAGGGCGTCCTCCCGGCCATCGTGGGGACCATTTGGCTGGTCGTCGGCGCGGTGCTGTTCGCGGTGCCGCTGGGCGTCGGTGCGGCCATCTTCCTCACCGAATACGCCGAGCGCGGCCGCTTTACGCAGGCCGTCGAGGTGGCGACGAACGGGCTCTGGAGCACGCCGAGCATCGTCTTCGGCCTGTTCGGGTTCGCCTTCCTCATCCCCCGGTTCGGCAACCGGAAATCGCTGCTGGCGGGGATGCTCACGCTCGGCTTCATGCTCCTGCCACTCGTGCTCATCACGAGTCGGGAGGCGATGCTCTCGGTCCCCGACGAGTATCGCGACGCGAGCGCGGCGCTCGGCGTGAAGAAGTGGCAGACGATTCGAAGCGTCGTCCTCCCCGCCGCGCTTCCGGGCGTCATCACGGGGGTCATCCTCGGCGTCGGCCGGATTGCGGGCGAGACGGCGCCGATTCTGCTGACGATGGCGGGCGGGACGTTCGTCCCCGGAGGCCAGACTGTCGACGTCATCGGCGGCTTTGAGTTCACCGGTTCGCCGCCCTTCGTCGCCAACCCCGAACTCCTGCAGGCGACCTCCGCGCTCCCCTATCAGCTGTACGCCCTCATCACCGCGGGCGTCGGCTTGGGGAGCAACGTCTCGGACCCCGACGGGTTCCGGTGGGCGACGGCGCTCATCCTCCTCCTCGTCGTCCTCTCGTTCTACGCGATTGGCATCGGCGCGCGGTACTACTTCCGACAGCGACTCAAGCACGAATAACCATGAGTAATTCCCAACAGACCACGAGTCAGCATCAGACCAGAACGACGGACAGCGACCAGTCCCTCGAAACCACCAGCGGCGAGACGGTCGAGGAGACGGAGGAAGCGTGGGTCGAGTACGACTTCCAAGGGGACGCGAAGATGGTCGCCGAGGACCTCGACGTCTACTACGGCGACGACCACGCCCTGAAGGGTGTCTCGATGGAGATTCCCGAGGAGAGCGTCACCGCGCTCGTCGGCCCCTCGGGGTGTGGGAAGTCGACCTACCTCCGCTCTCTCAACCGGATGAACGACCGCATCGACGCCGCCCGCGTCGACGGGTCGGTCCAACTCGACGGGAAAGAAATCTACCAGGACGGCATCAACCTGGTCGAACTCCGCAAGCGGGTCGGCATGGTGTTCCAGTCACCCAACCCCTTCCCGAAGTCGATTCGGGACAACATCGCCTACGGCCCGCGGAAACACGGCGACATCGAAACCGGGCTGTTGGCGCGGATGCTCGGCCGCGACGACAGCGAGGAGGAGCGCGAACTCGTCGAGCGAGCGCTCAAACAGGCCGCGCTCTGGGACGAGGTGCAGGACCGCCTCGACGACAACGCCCTCGGCCTCTCCGGCGGCCAGCAACAGCGGCTCTGTATCGCTCGCTGTCTGTCCGTCGGCCCCGAGGTCATCCTGATGGACGAGCCAGCGTCCGCGCTCGACCCCATCGCCACCGCGAAAATCGAGGACCTCATCGACAGCCTCGCGGAGGAGTATACGGTCGTCATCGTCACGCACAACATGCAACAGGCGGCGCGTATCTCCGACCAGACCGCCGTATTCCTCACCGGCGGCAAACTCGTCGAGTACGGGGATACGGACCAAATCTTCGAGAATCCACAGAGCCAGCGTGTCGAAGACTACATCACCGGGAAGTTCGGGTAGATGACCCGAGACGAGTACCAGCAGTCGCTCGCCGACCTCAGCACGGACGTCCTCGACATGGCCGACCTCGTCGCCGGTCGCCTCGACCGTGCCCTGACGGCGCTGGAGACGGTCGACGAGGACGCGGCCCGCGACGTGGCGACGGCCGACGACGAGGTCGACCGTCGCTACCTCGACCTAGAGGCGACGTGCATCCAGCTGTTCGCCCGCCAGCAACCCGTCGCCAGCGACCTCCGCTTCGTCGCGTCGTCGTTCAAGATTCTCACGGACCTCGAACGCGTCGGCGACTTGGCGGTCAACCTCGCCCGGTATACGCTCGCGGCCGACCGGGCGCGGTTCGAGGAGGTCGACCTCTCGGCCATCGGCGACCTCGCCCGCGAGATGCTCGACGACGCGATGACGGCCTACCGCACCGACGACGCGGCGCTCTGCCGAGAGGTCGCGGAGCGCGACGACGACCTCGATACGCTGTGTCAGCGCGCGAGCGAGCGAATCGTTCGCGACCTGATCGAGCGCGAAGTCGACGACGGCGACACTTGGGCGGTCGAGGAACTGATGGACGACGTATCCCGACTGCTGTTGATCGTCCGCGACCTGGAACGCGTCGGCGACCACGCCGTCAACATCGCCGCGCGCACCCTGTACATGGTCGAAAGCGACCCGACGCTCGTCTAACATGGAAACCCGAAAACTCCAGAAGATCGGTGGATCGACCTACTCCGTCTCGCTGCCGAAGGAGTGGGCCCTCGAACACCACCTCGAAGCCGGAATGCCGATTCATCTCTACCCGCACACCGACGGTTCGCTCGTCGTCCGCAGCGCCGCCCACGACGGCGGTGCGCTCGGCTCTACGACGGTCACGTTACCGCGCGCCGACCCCGAGGCGGTCGGGCGGACGCTCCGCGCGGCCGACGCCGTCGGCTACGACCGGATTACGCTCCGGGCCCCCGCTGACGCCACCTTCACCGACGCCGAGCGACGCGCGGTCCGCCAGTTCGTCCAGACGGCCGTCGGCCTCTCCGTCACCGAGGAGACGGACACGCACGTCACCGTCGAGAACGTCCTCGACGCCTCCGAGGTGTCCATCCGACAGTCGGTGTCCCAGCTCCGGTTCACCGCCTGCTCCATGCATCGAACCGCCGCCGAGGCCCTGTCGGCGGAGACGGACGCCGACCGCCTCGCCGACCGCGACGACGAGGTCGACCGCCTCTTCGCCATGCTCACCCGGCATTTCACGCGCTCGCTCGCGGACTTCGAGGAGATAGACGACCTCGACGTGCGGCGCGCCGCCCTCTTCGAGTATTACGTCGTCGCCCGGCAGCTCGAACGCGTCGCGGACCACGCCGTCAGGTTGGGGTCGCTCGCCGACCGCGTCGACACCGACGCCGACGCTCTCGACGAGGTCACTGCCCTCGCCGCCGACGCCCGCGAGACGGTCGAGGTGGCGACGACGGCGGCACTCGACGCCGACCCCGACCACGCACACGACGCACTCGACCGCCGCGACGCACTCGTCGACGACGTTCGAACGCTCGACGAGGCGCTCTTCGAGTCGTCGCCGGCCAGCGCCTACGCCCTCTCGCGGGTGCTTGCCAGCCTCCAGCGCACCGTCGAGTGCGGGGGCAATATCGCCAGCGTCGCGCTGCGGTCGAGCGTCCGTCCCGAGGCCTGAACCGCCCGCGACTCGAACGTCCGCGGTCGACGCGGCGGCGAATCGCCCCTCGCCCCAGTATCACACGTGATTCTATCGGAGTGACGCTTACGGTGCCCCGACCGATATCCCCGGCAATGTCTGCACCGACGATGAAGTCGACACACCGTGATGCCGGTGGACTCGCCCCCGAAGTCGAGGCCGAAAGCGAAGTCGAACAGCTTCGATACGAGCGCGACTACTGGCGCGGCCTCTTCGAGCAGTTGGTCGAGAACTACCCGAAGATGGCCGTCGTCCTCGACACCGAGGACCGCCTCGCACACCACAACGACGTGGCCGAAGCGGTGACCGGCTTCGACGCCGAGACGGTGCTCGGCGAGAACGTCTACGACGCCTATCCCATCTCCGAAGACGACGAGACGTTCGCCCAGACCGTCACTCGCGAGGGCCAGTCGCGGACCGAAGACGAGTATCGGTCCATCCCGACCGCCGACGGGGAGCGGTGGGTTCAATCGACCGGCGTCCCCCTCCGCGACCCCGACGGCGAACTCGTCGGCGCCCTGGAGACGACGACCGACGTGACCGACCTCGTGGACCAACAGCAGACCATCACCGAGGTGCAGTCACAGGTCTCGGAGGAGGTGTCGACGAAGGCAGATAGCGCCGTCGAGACGACCGAACGCGTCGACGAGGCCATCGAGAGCACGCGCTCGCTGGCCGACGAACAGGTCGAGAACATGGAGGAGGTCGCCGAGGAGGTCGGCTCGCTCTCGGCGACGGTCGAAGAGGTCGCTGCCTCTGCCGAGGAGGTTAACGAACGCGCCGCGAAGGCCGAACGCCTCGCGGCCCAGAGCGCCGAATCGGGCGCCGACGCCATCGAGCGCATGAGCGACGTGGCCGAGCGGAGCGACGAGGTGGCCGACCGGACTCGCAACCTCGCGGAACAGGTCGCGGCCATCGACGACATCGTGGAGGTCATCAACGACATCGCCGAGCAGACGAACATCCTCGCGCTCAACGCGAACATCGAGGCCGCGCGGGCGGGCGAGGCGGGCGACGGGTTCGCCGTCGTCGCCGACGAGGTGAAATCGCTCGCGACCGAGGTGCAGTCCGAGTCCGAGCGCATCGACGAGATTATCCGCGAAATCCGCACCGAAGCCGAGGAGACCATCGAGAGCGTCGAGAACGTCGCCGACGAGGTGCACGACGGCACCGACACGATTCGGGAGCTCGTCGACAACCAGCAGACCATCGTCGAGGTTGTCGACGAAACGTCGACCGGCATGGAGGACATCGCCGAGGCGACCGACGACCAAGCCGTCCGGACCGAGGAGGTGGCGAGCATGGTCGACACCGCCGCTGACCGCGCCAAGAGTGTCTCCGACGAAGTCGAGACAATCGCCGACGCGAACGCCGAACAGGCGGCCTTCGTCTCCGACATCGCCGTGGCCATCGAGCGACTCGAATCGACCGTCGACCAGCTGGACATCGACGAGACGGTCACCATCGAGCGCGGCGGCTGACTACGACGGCGTCGACGCCCTCTCACGACCACTCTCCATCCTTCGGACCGTCGAGTGCCGAGCGGCGTCGCCAGCGTCACGCTCCGATTGCGCGTCCGTTTCGATTGTGCCGACAACGTGACGAGCTAGCATACGACGCCCCCGACCGCGGACGGCGGCTACAAGTAGAGCCCCCGCTTGTCGGCGTCTATGCACGACGTACTGATTATCGGTGGTGGCGTCGCCGGTCTGTCGGCGGCCACGTTCACGGCTCGCGCCGGTCTCGATACGCTCGTTCTGGACGCTGGTGGGTCCATCCTCCGGCGCAACGCGCATCTGGAGAACTACCCCGGCTTCCCCGCCGGCGTCAACGCCCGACAGTTGCTCGACCTGTTCGCCGAGGGCACCGACCGCGCGGGGTGTGAACACCGCGAGGCAGAAGTGACTCGCCTCCGCGCGGACGACCCGTTCGTCGCCGAGACAGCGTCGGGCGACCAGTACCGCGCCGACCGCGTCGTCGTCGCGACGAAAAACGCCGTCGACTACCTACCCGACGCGGTCGAAGTCGTCGACCGAGGCAAGCCCTTCGTCGAGACGGACGAGCGAGGGCGGACGGGCGTCTCGGGGCTGTACGCGGCCGGGCGCCTCGCCGGCAAGCCACATCAGGCCATCGTCAACGCCGGCCACGGCGCCGAGGTGGCGGTGACGCTACTCGAAGAGGCGGACCAGCCCTTCTATCACGACTGGGTGGCGCCCGACGGCTACTTCACCGACCGGGGCCGGGACCTGCCCCCGGGCTGTGAGGAAATCGACGACGACGAGCGTCGTCGCCGCGAGGACGAGGCCCGCGAACTGCTCCGGGAGCGATTCGCGGACCCACATCCCTCCGATCAACCCACCCACCCGAGCCTCGACGACGAGTAACTGTCCCGCGGCACCGATACGCCGAACACCCGATTTCCTATCGCGACATACAGTTTATCGCCCCCGACGCGGGGGGCTTTTGTCCCTTGCGCGCCCAGACGACGTATGGTCAAAAACGTCGCCGGCGTGATGGCCGAACTCGAACCCGAGGACTTCTATCTGCTCTCGGGCGTCGAGCAGGGGATGCGGTTCAGCGAGTGGGTGAACCGCGAGAAACTGCCCGATAACGCCGGTCTGACGGCCGAAGAGGTCGAGTATCGGCTCGACCGCTGTATGAAACGCGACTTGGTCGAGCGCCGGACCATCCAGTACGAGGGCTACCAGCTCACCTTCGAGGGGTACGACGCCCTCGCGCTCCACACCTTCGCAGAGCGTGAGTCCATTGAGGGCGTCGGCGCCCCCCTCGGCGTCGGCAAGGAGAGCGACGTCTACGAGGCCCAGTCCTACCGCCCGCTGGCGCTGAAGTTCCACCGCGAGGGGTACACCAACTTCCGCGAGGTGGACAAGGAGCGAGACTACACCGCCGACAACCACCACGTCTCGTGGCTCTACACGGCGCGCAAGGCGGCCGAACGGGAGCACGACGCGCTCGAAACGCTCTATCCGGACGTGGCGGTCCCGCGACCGGTCGACCACAACCGCCACGCCATCCTGATGACGAAGTTCGAGGGCGTCGAACTCGCGCGGGCGAAACTCGAGGACGAACAGGTGGTCGGCGTCCTGGACCTGATTCTCGACGAGGTGGCGGGCGCCTACGACGCGGGAATGGTCCACGCTGACCTCAGCGAACACAACGTCGCCGTCGCATCCTCGGGTATCACCATCTTCGACTGGCCGCAGTCGGTCCCCACCGACCACGCCAACGCCGACGAACTCCTCGAACGCGACGTGTCGAACCTCGTGGGCTTCTTCCGGCGGAAGTATCCGGCCGTCGTGCCCGAGGTGGACACGGACCGCGTCGCACGGGCCGTCGCGGACGGCGAGTTCGAGACGGTGCGCGCGTTCGCGACGAGTCGAAGTTCTTAAGCGGAGTCGGGCGATAGAGTCGGTAACTCGCTGGTACACGGGCCCCAGCGGGCACCCGACTCGTCGGGACGATATGTGACCCGCCTCGCGGCGGCGTTGAATCGCAAGCGCCCGTGGGTAACACCATGGCACGAAGCTTCTACTCTCACATCCGAGACGCGTGGCAGAACCCCGACGACGGGGCACTCGCCGAACTGCAGTGGCAACGAAAACAGGACTGGCGCGAGCAGGGCGCCATCGAGCGCATCGAGCGCCCGACCCGCCTCGACAAGGCGCGCAACCTCGGCTACAAGGCCAAGCAGGGCATCGTCGTCGCGCGGACCTCGGTCCGCAAGGGCGGGGCCCGAAAGCGCCGATTCAAGGCCGGGCGACGCTCGAAGCGACAGGGCGTCAACCGCATCGGTCGCCGGAAGAGCATCCAGCGCATCGCCGAGGAGCGCACCTCGCGCAAGTACCCCAACATGCGCGTGCTCAACTCCTACTGGGTGGGTGAAGACGGGTCGCAGAAGTGGCACGAAGTGATTCTCGTCGACCCCGAACACCCCGCGATTCAGAGCGACGACGACCTGAACTGGGTCTGCGACGACACGCACCGCGGCCGTGCGTTCCGTGGCAAGACCAGCGCCGGTCAGAAGGGTCGCGGACAGCAGAAGCGTGGCAAGGGGACGGAACACACCCGACCCAGCATCGGCGGCGACCGACGCCGCGGCAAGTAACGCGCCGACTTCCTCCGTTTTTTCACCGCTCGTGTAGCAGCGGCACCAGTTCAAGCAGCTGGTCGACTCAAGCGACTACGCCGACTCAGCGACTGTGCTGATTCAAGCAACTGCGCCGACTCAGTCGTCGGCGACGGTGGGCGCCGTCGTCTCAGCCGCGGCCGTCCACTCCAGTCCGCGCTCGTAGTGGAACGCGCGGTGGTCGCGCGTCGGGTCGACGACCGTCAGCGAGAGCCACTCGTTGTCGAGGAGGGTCGTCAGGTCCTCGTGCGCCTCCAGCACGTCGGTCACGCGGTCGACGGGCGCGTGAATCACCGTCGAGAGGCGGAGCGGTTGGTGGTGCGGGTCGTCGTCCCCGGCCAGCACCGACTGCTGTGGCAGGCCGCTCATCAGGTCGCCGCCGTTCCCTTGGTAGACGCCCAAGTTGCCGACCGGGTTGTGTGTCACCTTCGACCCGCTACCGAAGACGGCGGTGTCGACGGTCGAGAAGTAATACTGCAGGTTGATCCACTGGGTCACGACCATGGGTCCGGTCATGACGGCTTCGAGCGCGTCGCCCTCGTCGTCGGTCTTCCAGTCGTAGTCGTGGAGGAACGAGCGGCCGTCGAGGTCCAGATCCGCGGTCAGGTCACGCGGGCCGATGACGAAGCCGGCGTTGCCGGCCAGTCCCCACTCGGGGCGGGTCTCCGCCCAGTCGCTGGCGCGGCGTTCGGCGTCGCCGACGCCGTCCGGGCCGTCGCGTTCCGCGGCGGCGCCGGTCTGTGCGGTGTCGAGGTCCGCGCGCAACTGCGCGACGTCCTCGCGGTGGCTCTCGGGCACGTCGCCGTCGTAGAGCGTCACCGCGTCGGTCGTCGTGTCGTGTTCGGCCGCGAGGAAGTGGGTGTCCTCGGGAATCTCGACGCCGCGGTCGCGGAGCGCCGCCGTGACCTCGGGGTCGTTACAGATGGTCGCGAGGGCGCGGGCGTTCGGCCCGCCGGGGTTGCCGGCGCAGGCGCCACAGTCCAGACTCGCCTCGAACGGGTTGTTCGCCGTCTGACTCGCGTGGCCGGTGAAGACGACGAGGCGGGCGAACGTCTCCCAGCCCATCGTCTCGAAGGCCGCCGCGGCGTAGTCGACGCGTTCCTCGAACGTCATCCCCGTCGGGAGCGAGCCCTCACCGTCGGGGTCGTGTTCGACGCCCGGCGAACAGAACTCGTGGACGTCCGGGCCGGGGTCGTCGTCGAGGGCGCCGGCGCGCGTCGGTGCGAGCGTCCGCGTCGCGAGCGCGGCCCCGTAGCCCAGCCCCGCGCTCTCGACGAAGCTGAACACCGTCGCGACGTTGGACTTGAGCGTCGACAGCGTCTCCTTCCCGGCGTCAAGCGCGGCCGTCACGCGGTCGCGACGCACCTTCGTCGCGTCGTCGGTGGGGCGCTCGACGACGCGGTGAGCGGCGTCGACGACCGGCGGACACGCGTCGACGGCGTCGGAGTCGTACCCCTCGTACCGGATGGGGAGGCCGAACGACCCCGCGTAGCCGAACGTCTCGTACGCCCCCGCCTGTTCGACGTGCCGGCGGATGACCTCCGAGCGCGTGTCGATACAGAAGACGAGCTGCGCGTCCGGGCGCGCCTCGTCGCTGTCGAGGGACTCGCTCGCGTCGGCGACGGCGTCGGTCAGCGTCTCGCGGTACGTCGACTCCCACGCACGGAGCCAACAGGCAGCGAGGGGAACGTCCTCCGCTGGGTCGTCGGGCACCTCGGGCGCCGGTTCGTCGAGCAGGTCCGAAAGCGTCAGCCTGACGGCGAGGTAGCCGGGGAGCGTGATGGGATACGTCGACTGCCACGCGTCGCCCTCCTCGGCCTGTTGGCGGACGAATCCGGTCCAGCCGGGGAGGGAAGTCAGGTGCGCCTCGAAGAGGTCCTGCCACTCGCCGACGGGGCGGTCGTCGAGGAGGTGGCGAATCGCCTCGATTGGCTCCGCGGGCAAGTCGCTCACCGTCTCGCCGTCGGGAATCTCGCCGTCGTGGGGGGCGACGGCGCGGAACGCGGCGTAGAAGCCCTCCTCGCGGTGGGGCATCGACCACTTCGCGTGTCCTTGGTCGAGGAAGGCCGAGAGCCACTTCGTCACGAGTTGGTCGACGCGGTCGGTCCCCGCCGTCGACGGAGTCGTCGACCGCTCGCGCTCCATCCGGTCGAGGAGCGCCTCGGGGTCGGCGTCGTAGCTGTGCGCTTTCAGTTCCCCTTCGAGGGTGTCCGGGTCGATACGGCCGTCCGCCCACGCCCGGCGGAACACTTCGGTGTCGGGGTAGCCGTCGGCACCGAGTGCGGTTTCGGCGCGGGCGACGGCCTCGTGGAACGGTTGGTCTTCCAGGTCGGCGAGTGGGTTGCTGGCCACGAACGAGTGGAGCGGCCAAACGCGGCCGACTGTCGATGCCGCCTGCTCGATGCTGTCGCGAATCGCGGCGTCAGTACTCATTGTAATCCTCCGTGTTCGTCAGCAGCGTCTCGGGAGCCGGTTGCGTCGCGTTCAGGAGCGTCACGTAGAGCCAGTCGCTGCGCTTGTAGGCGCCGCCCTCGATGGCGACGTACGCGCCGAGGAACGCGGCGAGGACGAGGCCGTGGACGGCGGTGAGGTCGGCGGGCGCCGTCACGACGGGGAGTCCCGCGAGCGCAGCGTCGACGGCGCGGTACGCCAGCCCGTAGCCGGCGATGGCCACGAGCATGGCGAGGGGCATGGCGACGAACCGGGCCGACGCCGGCGCCGCACTGGCTTCGACGGCCGTCCGCGCCGCGTGGAACGTCGTCAGGACGACCAGCGCCACCAGCACCAGCCCGCTGCCGAAGTGCGTCCCCTTCCCGGTGAGGGCGACGAACACCGCGCCGCCGGCGAGCGCCGTCGCGGCGGTGAGGGCGGTGCCGAAGACGCCCAGAGACGCCGTCTCGCCTGTCTTCGTGGGCTGTGTCCGCTCGACGGCGTCGCCGACCGAGAGGAACTGATAGGCCTTGAAGAAGCCGTGGAGGATGAGGTGGGTGATGGCCGCCCCGAAGAAGCCGAGGCCGGCCTGCAGTATCATGAAGCCCATCTGCCCCACGGTCGAGCAGCCGAGTTGGCGCTTGATGTCCGTCTGGACCGTCTTCAGCAGTTTGCCGCCGAGCGCGCTCACCGCGCCGACGACTACGACCAGCTGCATGAACGCCGCGTCGAGCGTGACGAGGGGGGCGAAGCGAAGCAACAGAATCCCGCCCGCGTTGACGAAGCCAGCGTGCATCAGCGCCGAGGCGGGCGTCGGCGCCGTCATCGAGGAGAGCAGCCAGGTGTGGAAGGGGAGAAGCGAGGACTGTACCATCGCGACGAGGAGGAGGCCGCAGACGGCGACGGCCCATACTGGCGTCGAGAGGGTGCTCGCTTCCGCGCCGATGCCGGAGACTGTCGTCGCGCCCGTCGCCCACGCCAAGAGGGCGAGGACGCCGGCCAGTATCGCGCCGCTCGCCACGAAGTACCGGCGAGCGAGCGTCTTCGCCGCCTGTGCCTGCGGCCAGCCGCGGACGATGCCGATGAGGTCGGCCATCACGAGGCCCATCCCCAACCACGCGAGGGCGAAGAGCGCAATGTGGTCGGCTGCCACCAGCGTCATCACGACCACCGTGAACGCGAACAGCCGGTGGAAAAAGCGGCCGAGGTGGGCGCTGCCCGCCATGTAGCGCCGCGAGTAACTGTGGACGATACCGCTGAAGAACGTCACGACGACCCACATCAGGACGGTCAGACCGTCGACGGCGACGCCCGGGAACGTCCAGCCGCCACCGGGTCGGACGACGAGCAGTCCCAGACTCGCGACCCACAGCCCCCACACGAGTCGCGTGAGGGTCGTGGGTGCGAGCGGCGACGACGCCTCCGTACTCGGCAACTGTCCGACCGTCGGTGAGTGGTCCGTTCCTGTCATCGTTCGGTTCGTCGACCCGCTGGGGTGGGTACTCCCCGACGCGTCGTCTCTACCCAATTAACGAACAGACTGCCTATTAAGGCCTTCTATTTTACCAGATTGTTCCTCAAAACACCGATTATAGAACGTTATAGTTTCTCATGGTGTTCGGTTTCACGCCGAACGCTACTCGTCCGACTCTGACGCGAACTCGCCGAACGGTTTCGTCTCGTGGCTTCGGACGAGTACCTCGTCGGCGACGGTCAGGCCCATGTCGAGCAGCGCCTGTGCGACGGACGTGATGTCGCTGTCTTCCTCGCCGACGACGGTGACCAGCAAGTTCTGTTCGCCCGTGACCAGCTCCTGAACGGAGACGACGCCGTCGATGTCGAGGATATTCGGAATCATGTCGCCCCGTTCGGATATCGAGGCGGTGCAGAACAGGAGCATCCGGAGCGGGTAGCCCGACTGCTGGTAGTCGATGGCGGCGCTGTACCCCTTGATGACGCCGTCCGATTCGAGGCGTTGGATGCGCTTGCGGACCGTGCTGTCCGAGGTGCCTGTTCGCTCGGCGATGTCGCCCGAGGACATGTTCCGCGCGTCTTCCTGCAGGGCGTGTAGGATGGCACGGTCAACGTCGTCGATGTCGTCGGCCATACGGGGCCTTTCGCGTGCGCGACAAAGGAAGTTCGGCTCCCCGCCGACGGTGGAGTAAATCACATGTCGCTATATGCAATCCATACCACTCGCCAAAAACAGCGAACTGTGTCCAGTAGTTGCGGTCGAAGACGCTCGGTTCCGACGGTGTCTATTGACTCACTGGACGGAACCGCGCCAGTACATCGACGTCCCACTGGTGGAATCGTTCCCAGAGCAACACCGCGGGCGGGAGTGCGACGACCGCGGCCAAGAACGAGTAGGTGACACTGAGCGCAATCAGCACGCCGAAGTTGCCGAGAATCGGGGTGATGGCTAGTGCGAGCGCACCCGTCCCCAGAGCGGTCGTCAGCATACTCCCGAATAGGGCGCCACCGGTTCCGGTCAGTGTCACCATCATCGCTTCGTGTGCGCCCGTCGCCGAATCGTACTCGTCGATAAACCGGTGGGTCGTGTGCACCGAATACGCGATACCGACCCCGACGGAGATAGAGAGGATGGTCGCCGTCAGCGCATTCAGCGTGATGTCCATATATCGCATCGTCCCGAGCAAGAAGGCGATGGCAATCAGTATCGGGAAGACGTTGACGACGCCGAGCAGTGGCTTCCGTTCCAAGACGCCGTAGATGAGCACGAGGAATGCCGCAGTCAGTCCGACTGCGAGGGCGAGTCCCTGAATCGCCGACTGGAAGATACGGTCCATCACCGCTGCACGGACGACGACGCTCCCCGTGGACGTCGCTTCGAACTGGAGCCTGTCTGCTAATTCGGTTCCGCCAGTCGTCACTTCCGTCTGTGAGGCATCGGCGTCGGTCTGATATTCGATTTGGGCGGACCGGTAATCCTCCGTCAGGTACTGTTTGGCCCGGTCACCCGCCGCGGACGCGAACAGCTCGTCGTAAATTCGCTCGAGATTCTGGTCGGGAATCCCGTTGTCGTTCCGGTCGTTTCGAGCGACTAAGGCCGCGAAGTCCTCGTTTCGATTCGCGTGCGATTCGATGACGGTCACGATGCTCTGTGCCTCTGCTTGCCCACCGGGTCCGACTGCGAGTGATTCTGGGGGGTCGTCGTTCGGGGCTGCGAGGGCTTCGAGCGCGTGGTCCTGCTCGAAGTTTCCTCGGGCGTATATCTTCACCGTACTACTCTGGCTGCTCCCGAATTTGTCGTCGAGCAAGTTGATAGTCGACGTAATCGTATACTCCCCTGGATTGAACGGCTCGGGTAATCCCGTGACGTAGGCCGGGAGCTCTTCGGGTGGCAGGAAGTCCTCGTTTTCGAACGAGGTGCCGACGCCAGCGCCATACGCACCCATGACGGCCCCCGAGAGGAGCAATCCTAGGACGATTACCGTCGGCGCGTATCGGCTCACGCGTGCCGGAAACGCCAACACGCGGCCGAGCACCGAGTCCTCGGACGCTATCGGCGACGAGTTGAAGTCTGGAACGCCGAGACGGACGCGTATCTCGTCGGTCACCAACTTGGCGGCGGGTAGAAATATCCCGAAGATGAGGAACGTGAACATAATACCGACCGCCGACGCGATGCCCAAGTTCCGAATCGGCGTCAGGTCGGAGATGACGTTCGCACCGAAGCCGAACACGGCCGTCACGGTGACGATGACGAACGCAATCAGGAGCTGGGCGTTCGCTTCTCGCATCGCTTCGACCGCTTCGAACCCGCGTTCCGTCTCCTCTCGATAGCGGTTGATGATGTGGATGCCGAAGTCGACGCCGACGGCGAGCAGCAACACCGGCACCGAAATCATCTGCTGGCTGAACGGAATCCCCGAATACCCGAGGAATCCGAACGTCCAGATAATCGTCATCACGAGCGCGACCAGTCCCAACAGCACGTCGATGGGGTCGCGATACGCCACCACCAAGAAGAAGAGCAACAACAGGACTACGACGGGCATCACGATGAGGAGCGAGTCCTGCACGGACTGCGATATCTCCGTTTCGGTCGTTCCAGACCCGAACGCACGAACGTCGCCCGGCGTGTCGTCGGCAATCGTTTGAAGGTCCGTCTGGACGGCAGTCAGGTCGTCGTCACCGAAGCTCTCGGGGAAGTCGTGCGAAACCGTGGTAATCGATGTGGACGCCGAGACGCTCGTCGGATTGAAGTCGTTCGACACGACGCCGGTAAACCGGGAGTCGCTTTCAAGCGCTCGAACCGCCTGTCTGATTTCGGACGGACTCGCGCCTTCGAGCGTTCGCCGGTACTCTGCCGGCGTGGTCGCCGACGGGTCGAGTTGCTGTGCGACACTCGGAGCCGGCCCACTCGCCGATTCCATCCGAAGGTCGTCGCGTTCGGCGACGCGTTCGAGAAGGCGAGCGTCACGGACGAGTGCCTCTTTGGTCAGGACGTTGCTGTTCGTCCGAATGAGTTGTGTCGTGGTCTCGGTGTCCGTTCGAAACGGCTCCTCGAAGTTCTGGTCGACTTGGTCTAGGGCCTTCTGTTCGGGTAAGTCGTCTGTGAACGCGTCGAGCCCTCCCGCACTCATCTGGACGGAGCCCAGTCCGCCGACGAAGAGACCTGTGAGCAGCAAAAAGACGACGACGACCGCACGGGGGCGGTCCACGATGGTCGTGTTGAGGCGTTCTGTCGCCGTTTCAATCTTCTCGGCCAGAGACATTACTGGCGCCTCCGGTAGAGGAGTACGATACCGCCGACCACGACTATCCCCGCCCCGAGGACGAGTGGGAGGGGTGGTCCGCCGGTGTTCTGGGGTTCGACGGCGTCGAGTGGCTTCCTGAACGTATCCGAGAGGTGGGTGTTACCGTCGCTATCCGTATACCGGACGTCGAACGAAATCGGGTACGTGCTTCCGGCCGTCGCAGCGGACGCTGCCGTCACCTCGAACGCCAGCGTCGCGGACTCGCCAGGGGCTAACGACTCGATATAGCTCGTGTCCGAGGCACCGGCGCTGAGGGGGTCGTCGGCGAACAGCCGTGCCTCCATATCGGTCACCGTTTCGTCGAGGTTGTTCGTCACTTCGACCGTGACGACTCGTGAGCTGCCCGCGGTAATCGTTCGGTCCGACACCGCGAGTTCGAACTCGTCCCGCTCCGGTTCGATAGTCGCCGGGAGGTCGAGTTTGTCGTAGGTCCGCTGGTCGCCCTCGCCGTCACGATACCGAACCTCGACGTCGAGTAATTTCTCCCCGACCACGGCTTCACTCGTAATCTCGAACGGTACTCGGAAGGACGTGGATTCACCAGGGTCGAGCGACCCGACGGCGGTGGAATCCTCGCTCGGGATGACTGCCTCCGACGTATTGACGGGGCGAATCGCCACGCTCCGCACCGGTTTGGAGCCGGTGTTCTCGAGCGTGCCGACGATGTCCCCGTCTTCGCCCACTCGGAGTGACGAGGACACGTCCGAGAAGGCGAACGATTGGGCGGGCGTCGACTCGACGGTGGTCGTGAGCGGGTCGGCCGTTCGACTGATTCCGTCGATATCGTCGTAGTCCACGACCAAATCGAGCGCATAGTCACGCACGGCCGACCCAGATTCGAGCGCGGCATTGTACGTCAGCGTCCGATTCGTTCCCGCTTCCCAGTCACCGACGGATGCGGTCGAGGACGTGTCGCCGGACTCGAAGGTCAAGGAACTGCTCTTCGACTCCGCAGTGACACTCGCACCGCTCGCGATTTCCGACCCGGTGTTCCTGAGTGTGAACGAGATATCACTGTCGTCGCCGACTTGGGTCGTCGCGTCTGTGCCGACGATTTCGAACCGAGCGTCTTCCTCGATTCGAATCGTTATCGAGTCCGTCTCCGTTCGTGTGGTATCGCTGCCCTCCGTGGGTCCGCTGGGGCCGTAGCGAACGTGACGCGTGTGCGAATATTCGTACTCGACCGGGAGTCGGTACGTTCCCGGTTCGGCATCTTTCGGGACCGTGATGGAGACTGTCTGTTCTGCGCTCCCCGTCTGGAAGTTGCCCAGAGAGACCTGTCCGGTCTGGACGGTGACCGGCGCGTTCCCGTCGTCTACTTCGAACGTAAGCCCCCGCGCGGTCATCACCTCGTCTTCGTACTGCGATGGGCCGTGGGTCGTAATCAGGCCACGGTTGACGACCGAAACCGTGAGGTCGGTCGTCGTGCCAGCCGAGAGCGACCCGGACGACGTCGCGAACGTGACGTCCGGATGGCCGATGACGTTTCCAGACTGTGACGTTTGCGCCGTCGCCATCGTGGGGAGTGCGCCGACGGCGAGTCCCATCACGAGAACCGCGGTGAGCGCGACGGTCACCGACCGTGAGTTACGCGGTGTCTTCCGTGTCATGCTGAAGTCGCATCCGTACGTGAGTCGAATCGAGCGTGTTGCGTTCCCATGAGACGTAGCATCGACTCGAGAGCAATTATAACAGAATCACGTTTTTCTAACCCGGTAAAACGGCGGTATTAGCGCCCAGAAGTGGAGTTTGGAGACTCGACGGCTCTCCGTCATATCCCGCTTTGGTCCTCACACAGCGCCCGGGAACGCCGTGTCGTCACACCGTCCACGACGGCGAGAGTATATAATCATCGATGATTTTATACTGGGTGGGAAAACGAGCGACTGAATTAACTACTCCTGTGCGAACGACTAGCTGTGACCGAGAGCGTTCTGTCGCACGAGATTTACGCTCTCCTCGACGACGAGTACGCTCGCGAAATCCTCAAGTCGACGAACACGACCGAGAAGTCGGCGAAAGAGCTGAGCGACGAGTGTGATGCGTCACTCCCGACGATTTACCGTCGGACCGAGCGACTCATCGACTGTGGGCTCCTCGAAGAACGCACCCAACTCGGCGACGAGGGCCACCACTACAGCGTCTACAAAGCGCGAATCAAACGCCTCACCATCGAATTAGACAATGACGAACTCACCCTCGAAATCGAAGAAGCACCGCCGGAGACTATGGCAGACCGATTCACCGATATGTGGGGTGATATCTGATGGTCGTGCTTCAAGTTAACCTCGCTACCGTTCCGCAGTTCTACTTCGTCCTGTTCGTCGTGGTACTCGTCACGATTGCGATGGGGTCGTTCGTCGTGTACCAGGCCTATCAGGGATATCGTCGACACGGCGGGCGACGGATGCTGTTTCTGGCAGTCGGAATCGGACTCATCACGGTCGTTCCGCCGCTGTTGGCGATTACGGTCGCCTCCGTCGGCCTTCGAGCGAATTTCAGTCTTACAATCTACACCTATCACGTGCCGTTAGCCGAAAACATCATCAAAATAATCGGATTGGCGTTCATCATCTACTCGCTCGCGCTTCCGAGTCAGTCGTCGTAGTCGGGCCGAACGTTCGTTCGCCCGACAGGCCCGGGAGGTGGTCCGTATTTCGTCTCGCCGACCGACAAACGATTTGTGCGCGGAGCGTCCACGTCGCCATATGCAACGACTGCGTATCGCGACGCGCCAGCGAGTCGACTCGCTGGAGGTGGCGTAGCGTGGCCGACCTTCCGCCCGTCTACGGTGGGCAGGCGCTCCACGTCCACCTCGACGGCGAGACGAGAGTCGAAGACATCGACCCCGCCGACGCGCGGCGCTTCCTCGGCGGCAACGGCTTCGCGGCACGGGCCGTCCACGACCACGTCCCGCCGGCGGCCGACCCGTTCGACCCCGAGAACGTCGTCGCCTTCACCGTCGGCCCGATGAACGGCACGCCCTTCCAGTCGACGAGTCGCGGCGTCGTCGGCTTCGTCAGCCCGCAGACGAACGGCTTCTTCGACAGCACCTTCGGGGGCACCTTCCCCCGCGCCCAGAAGACGACTGGCTTCGAGAGCATCGTCCTCCACGGCGCCGCCCCCGAACTCTCCTACGTCCACGTCGACAGCGAGGGCGCGCGCGTCGAACCCGCGCCGGACCTCGCTGGCCTCGACACCTACGAGACGTGTGCCGAAGTCGAGGAACGCGCCGCGGCCGACGCCGACAGCGACGTCCACGTCATCGCGACGGGGCCGGCGGGCGAGAACCTCGTTCGGTTTGCCTGTCTGCTCCACGATTCCGAGATGCGCGAGGGCGTCGCCGGCCGCGGCGGTGCCGGCGCCGTCCTCGGCTCGAAGAACGTCAAGGCCGTCGTAATCGAGGAGGGCGAGTTCGACCCCGAAGTCGCCGCCGACGGCGACCTGCGGAGCCTCGTGGGCGACCGCATGGGCCCGCTGATGGCGGAGACGGAGATGCTCCAAGAGTACGGCACGAGCGGCCTCGTCAACCCCATCAACGAGATGGGGAAACTCGGCCGGCGAAACAACCAGGTCGAGCAGTCCGGCGACGAGGAGGCCGAAGCCATCAGCGGCGAACGCCTCCGCGAGGAGTACGTCACCGAGGACACGACGTGTGCGAACTGCGCCGTCGCCTGCGGGAAACACGTCACCGTCGAGGCGGAGGGCGTCACCGACGCCAAGATTCCCGAGTTCGAGAGCCTCTTCGGCACGGCGACGATGACCGAGGTGTTCGACCTTGACCGCGTGGTCAAGGTCAACGACCTCTGTGACCGACTGGGGATGGACACCATCTCCTTCGGCGTCTCCGTCGCCTTCGCCCGCGAGTGCTACGAGAAGGGCCTCCTGACCGACGACGACTCCCCGCACCTCGACTTCGGCGACGCGGATGGCCTGGTCGAACTCGCGCGCCGCGTCGCCCACCGCGAGGGCTTCGGCGACCGACTCGCCGAGGGGTCGTTCCGTCTCGCCGACTCCCTCGACGACGAGGCCGACGAGTACCTCCACGGCGTCAAGGGACTGGAGTTCGCCGCTCACTCCCCGCGCGGCCTGAAGGGGATGAGCATCGGCTACGCCACCGCCACCCGCGGCGGCTCCCATCACGACACGCGACCGACGCTCCAGTACGACGGCGAACACGACGAGACGACCGAGGGGACGCCCGAATTCGCCGCCCGCACGCAACACTTCACCGCGCTGGGCGACTCGCTCACCCAGTGTCGGTTCGTGAGCGAGGCCGGGTGGGGCAAGCGCGTCACCGACCGCTACCGCGACGCCATCAACGCCGCGACGGGATGGGACCTCTCGACCGAGGACGTGGAACGCATCGGCGAACGCGTCTACAACCTCGAACGCCTCATCAACGTCGAACGCGGCGTCGCGCGCCGGGAGACGGACACCCTCTCCCATCGCATCATGCACGAACCCATCCCCGACGGCCCCGCGGAGGGGATGTACTGCCCGCCGGAGGAGCTCGACGCGATGCTCGACGAGTATTACGACTTCCGCGGGTGGGACGACGACGGCATCCCGACCGCCGAACGCCTCGACACCCTCGACATGGCGGAACTGGCGGACTGACTACCTCCCCGGACGACCGGCGCGTGTCCCCGACTGCTCACCCGCTCACGCGTCGGCCTCGCGGTAGCCGACGACGAGCCAACTCCCGACGGCGACGACGGCGGCGACGAAGACGAACACCCAGAACGCGGTGAACGCGCCGGCTACAGGGTCCTCGACGTAGAATCCCGCTGCGACGCCCCCGACGGCGGCGCTGACGAAGGGGAGTACGAAGGGCCAGTCGGTCCACTCGCCGCCGGTGTTGTAGTACTCGACGGCGTAGCCCCAGACGTTGCCGACGGTGAACTGGAAGATGACGAGGCCGAACAGCCCCGACAGGACGGCCCGAAACAGGGCGTCGCGGGTGAGTGCTTCGGCACGGGAGAGCGAGACGGCGATGCCGGCAAGCAAGACGACGAGCATCACGCCGTGCCACGGGCGGAGTCGGTCGCGAAGGTGGAGGGCCATACTCGCCCCTCACGCGCCGGCGACAAGAACGTAGCGCCGGCGCAAGTCTTCTTCGCGTCTCGCCGCCAAGGTGGGGTATGGTCCTCCCCCTGGCGATGGGCTGGCGACACCTGCTGTTCGAGAACTGGCCCGTCGACCCCGACGTGATGGACGCGCATCTCCCGGCGTCGCTCGACGCCGACCGATACGACGGGCAGGCATGGCTCTCGGTCGTCCCCTTCACCAACGTCGCCGTGCGTCCGAAGGGAGCGCCTCGCGCCCTGGGGATTCGGTTGCCGGAGATCAACGTCCGGACGTACGTCACCCGCGACGGCGTCCCGAGCGTCTACTTCTTCAGCCTCGACGCGCAGGGCCTCGCCAGCGTCGTCGGCGCCCGCCTCGTCCACCACCTCCCCTACTACTACGCCCGAATCTCGCTCGACGCGGTGGACGGCGAAATTCGGTTCCGGAGTCGACGCCGCCATCCGGGCGCCCGCCCCGCCCACTACGCGGCCACCTACGCCCCCGACGGCGACGCCTTCGACGCACCGGCCGACCCCCTCGCCGAATTCCTCGTCGAGCGCTACCGGTTCTACACCGAGGCGCCCGACGGGTCGCTCCGCTACACCGACGTACGCCACGACCCGTGGACGCTCTACCCCGCCGAAGCCACCGTCGCGACCGATACGCTCGTTCGAGCCGACGGCTTCGCCCGCCCCGACGCGGACCCGGTGTACTACTACAGCCCCGGCCTCGACGTGGTGGCCTCCCGGAGTCGGCGCGAGGAGGCCTGAACGTCGATCTCTCGCCGAAGCTTCGGCCTCGACTCGGCCCCGACATCACGTACCCACACGTCATTTCCTATCGCGATATGCGATTTATCGAACCCTCGAAACGGCACGGATTTATCCTTCTCGACCACGGAGGAAGTGTATGAGCGACCTCTCGCTGGACGCCACGCAGTTGGACCGCTACTCGCGGCACATCATCATGGACGAAGTCGGTCCGGAGGGGCAGAAACGCCTGCTCGACTCCAGCGCCGTCGTTGTCGGGGCGGGCGGGCTTGGTGCGCCCGTCATCCAGTATCTTGCGGCCGCGGGCGTGGGAACCATCGGCGTCGTCGACGACGACGTGGTGGAGCGCTCGAACCTGCAACGCCAAGTGATTCACCGCGACGCCGACGTGGGCGAACCGAAAGTCGAGAGCGCGAAGCAGTTCGTCGGCGCGCTCAACCCCGACGTGACCGTCGAGACGTACGAGACACGACTCGACCGCGACAACGCCGACCTGCTGACCGACTACGATATCGTCGTCGACGCCTCCGACAACTTCCCGACGCGATATCTCGTCAACGACACCTGCCGACTCGCCGGCATCCCCGTCTCCCACGGCGCCATCTACAAGTTCGAGGGGCAGGTCACCACGCTCCACCCCGACGGCCCCTGCTATCGCTGCCTGTTCCGCGAGGCCCCCGAACCCGGGACTGTCCCCGACTGCGCGACAACGGGCGTCCTCGGCGTCCTCCCCGGCACCGTCGGCTGTATCCAGGCCACCGAGGCCGTGAAAGTCCTGCTCGGCGCGGGCGACCCGCTCGTCGGGCGCCTGCTCTTCTACGACGCGATGGACATGAGCTTCGACACGGTGCCCTACACCCAGGACCCCGACTGTCCCGTCTGTGGCGACGACCCCATCGACTCCATTGACGACATCGAGTACGTCGACGGCTGTGCCATCAGCGCCGACTGACCGAACGAAATCCTTTAGCGCCCGCGCGGTGCAAGTTTGAATGCGGGACCGTGGGTTAGCCTGGTATACTTCGGGCCTTGGGTGCCCGTGACCCCGGTTCAAATCCGGGCGGTCCCATTCCCACTTTTTGCTCGGTCGCTTGTCGCCGGCGCGGAGCGCCGGCTCCCTCGCGCTCCTTCGCAAAAACTTGGGGAAAACCGCAGGAACGGATTTGGAGCCATTGTGATATTGGTGAAACAGCGGGCTGCGGAACTGTCAGCCCCGGACGCACCGATCACCCCACTCGGCATCTGCTCCGTGCAGGATGGAAACAGCTCGCTGTACTCCTCCTCCCGCAGACGCAGGCGGCCGCCGACGGGATTGAGGCCAGCACCGAGATGGTACTCGGATACGACGCGGAGATCAACACCTACCTCAAGTCTCCGAAATCAGCTGTTGATGGTCATTGGGTGGCCGATATTTAACTATAACATATCATAAAATTCCAATAGGTGTGGGATCCCCTTCGCACATTTCAACATTGTTGTCTGGTCACCAAATTAACGAGCCGGGAAGATCTATATCTATCAAATTATGTCATCTATCCGGTGAGACTGTCCCTTTTCAGCCCCTTTTAGTCAGTATAACTCACTGAGATAGATATGAATAGACGCCGGTTTTTAGAGCTGGCCGGACCATCGGTGGCCGCTATTGGAGCAGGTTGTTCGGGCAATAGTGATCAGAATGATATCCAGGATACCGATGGTGATGGCGTTATCGACAGTGAAGACTATGCACCACAGGATCCAGAAGTGCAAGAGAAATCTGATCTACAGAATTCCTCAACGCCAACACTGACCCCTGCCCCGTCGTCGACGCCGACATTAACGTCAACACCAACTTCGACTTCGACACAGACTCGGACTCCAACCCAGACTCCGTCACAAGAAACTAACCAGCTTACCGTCAATGATGATTACTGGAGGGACCTCTCACACATTACTACGTTCTCTCTCCAGTCTGTAACTGTGAAAGTTACTGAAGATTATCCGGAGACGGATTACGACTCAGCAAAGCTTCTTGTGCAATTCTTCGAGTTCCCACGTAAGGGGATCATTAGAGAGAAATTCAGTGATACATTTGATCAATCTAAGGGTTCAAACGAAGTTACGGTTGATTTTGATCTTGATCCAGATAACGCGGATCAGTCGGCAAATTATAACTTCTTTGTCGGGATTGTCCCGGAAGATGCGGCTGAGGAAGATATTGATTACTCTGCGGTGGAGCCTATTATGGAAACAGATCCCTTCGATGTCACAGATACGGGAATTGAACGGGCAGATTTTGAAGAGCAACTTGAGGATGACTCTGGAGCGAATTATTCACGAAATAGCATTGAAGGGGCCTATCAGCTCGATATCTCAGGCCGAACAGCGGGAGATGATTGGACTATTGACTTTTTCGCGTATAAGTCCGCACATGCTGAGACTGTACGAAAAGATCGCGGGCGGTCACGCCAAGAATACGTTGCGTATGAACTAACAGAGGGGTCGGCTGAAGAATTAGCCTCGCTGTTGCGAGATGAAGCAGATGCACGCGGCTATAATGAGCGTGAATCTGTCGAATTTGCTATCGATTTTACTCAGGCGCTACCTTACGTCCCTGACGATGTCAGTCGAGGATTCGACGACTATACGAAGTTCATTTTGGCGACGATGACTGAGATGGGGGGTGACTGTGAGGACACATCTATAATGTTGGCTTCCATATTAGAGGCGGACTCATTTGGGTACGATATGGTGCTTATTCAGCCACCAGGCCATATGGCGGCTGGTATTCGTGATAACGACCCATCTGGATGGTACTGGGAACTAGATGGGAAGAAGTATTCATATATTGAAACGACTGGACAAGGTTGGGGAGTCGGTGACTGTCCCGAAGAATATCAAGACCAAGACGCACGACTCCACCAAGTTTAAGGGATTCTTTGGGACCTAACTTGTGTCAGAGAAGTATAGCTAGTCGGACAGAACCGGCCGGGGGCGGCGGCGTGATCCGGAGTGAAGAATAGAATCTCCGCTGTTCTTGACTGTAATACGAGGAACTCGGACACCATGAATCTTCGAGAGTACGAGCAGCGTGACAACTGATGATGTGGTTGAATCAATACGAAGTATCGGCCCTGCTCAACGCGGCCAGTTTCTCTCAATACCCTGCTCGAACGAGATCTTCCACAGCACCACCCCCAACAGACACCCACCTACCCACTCGCCGGTGTCCTTTATCCCACCCCCTGCCGTCCGCATATGTATGACCCCCTACGCATTACTCGGCCTCGCAATCGTCGCCGAGGTCATCGGGACGACGGCACTCAAACTCTCGCAGGGATTCTCGCGCCCGCTCCCGAGTATCGGCGTGGTCGTCGGCTACGGGGTGGCGTTTTACGCCCTCTCGCTCGCACTGGAGGAGCTCCCGGTCGGCCTCGTCTACGCGACGTGGGCCGCCATCGGCATCGTCGCCATCTCCGTTCTCGGAGTCGTCGTCTTCGGCGAACAGGTCGACGTGGCCGGCGTCGTCGGCATCGGCCTCATCCTCGTCGGCGTCTACGTCCTCAACGTCGTCTCCGGCATCTCCGCCCACTGAGGGGTTGGCTGTCGCACGGGCTCACAGCGTGACACGAACCCCAAAGCGTTAGTCGCCGGTGGCCAATCGCTTGCTCGATGCCCTCCACTCGATTGCTCGCCCTCGTGGCGAGTGCCATCGCTACGTGTTCGTTCGCTGGTGTCGCCGTCGCACAGGCTCCGATGGGGTCCGAGACGGAGTTGGTGGTTCGTTTCGGCGTTCAGTTCGGCGTCGCCTTCGTCCTCAACCTGATTCTCGGCGGGGCGGTGCTCGGCATCGCCCCCGACTACACGCGGCGGATGCTCGCCGGCCTGCAGGACGACCCGGTCGAACCCTTCCTGTGGGGCTTGCTCGCCGGCATCGCCGTCCCTATCGGACTGGTGTTGCTCGCGATAACCATCATCGGGCTGATCATCACCATCCCCGGACTGCTGGCGCTCTTCGTCGTCGGACTGGTCGGCAACGCCATCACCGTCTGCTGGCTGGGGACGCTCCTCCGAGGGCGAGAGGTGCCCGATGGCCTGTCGATAGTCGCCGGGGCGTTCGTCCTCGCCGCTGTCGGCCTGATTCCGCTCCTCGGCGGTCTGCTCACGACGCTCGCGAGTTTCTTCGGCCTGGGCGTCGTCGCGGAGGACCTCTACGCCTCGTGGCAGTAATCTCTACGCGCGCCCGCGAGAGCGCACGGCGCGGAGGTCGGGATTGCCTTCGATGACGTCGTCGGCGAGCGACTGCGGGTCGGTCGGATAGAACGATTCGAACGCCGCGACGAACTCGCGGGCGCGTGCTCGCGGTGGGCCGACTGGCACGGCCTCCGCGACGATTGATTCCTCGACGAGAAAGCGGAGACGCGGTTCCTCGGCAGTCAGCGGCGTCGTCTCGACGCGGAGGTCGCCCTCGCGGTCGAACACGGCGCCGTTCGACGCCGGGGTGTGGGTCCACGGGTCCGGCAGGTCGACGCTGACGTGGAGGTCCTCCAAAAACGTCTCGAACACCTGTTCGCACTCCCGACAGAGGTGGTACCGCCCCTGTGAGACGACGCGGTCGTCGACGAGGCTGGTGAGGTCGACTCGCCCCGTGTCGGTCGCAGTGGAATCACAGAAACTGCAGGTGTCGTCGATGGCGTCGCGTTGCTCCCAGTGGCGGGTGAGGTCCACCACCGTTTCGCGGCAGTCGGCACAGACGAACTGCAGGTCGGGGAGGGTCACGTCCGGATTCGCGGTGTGACGACACCGAATCCGGCCGTGGCGACGGTCCGGCGACGGCCGGAAGTGGTCGCCACAGGCGTGACACCGTCTGATGGGTGGCATACCCACGAGTCGCGCGCTGACGCGTATAATCGTTGTGCGTCGTCAGACGGGCGTCTGACCTTCTGGGCCGACGGATTCCGTGAGCAACGCGGCCCGACGCCCCCCGGGTGGCACCGCGTCTGCGGTGGAGGCACCCCCTCGCCGGACCCCGGCGCTCTGGCCGGCCGTCGACTCCCCCCTGTGTCCCGCGCGGCGGCACACGTCCCGGTCGAGACCCCCCACACAATTGAGTGTTTATGCGTTACTTACGTTACGAGCGTTACTTAATTGGCGTCGCCGCGTGAGGACGTGACATGAACGTCGCCGAGCGCGTCCACGTCATGCCGCTGGGGTTCGAACACGACCGCATCGTCGAACCAGCGCGGGAGTACCGGGCCGACCGCGTAATTCTCCTCGATTGGCTCGCCGACGACCTCGAACGTCCCGACTACCACGACGACGTGCTGGCCGACCTCGAAGCGGCCGGCATCGACATCGACTGCCGCGAGTGCGAACTGTTCGACCTGTACGACTCCATCGCGGTCATCGCCGAAATCGCGACGGCCGAAGTGACCCCCAGCGACGACGCCGACGTCGGCAACGACGTGTACGTGAACCTCGCGACGGGGAGCAAGATCACCGCCATCGGTGGCATGATCGCCTGCATGGTCACCGGCGACGCCCAACCCTACTACGTCCGCGCCGAGCGATACGCCTCGGGGGCGGAGCCGGTCGGCTACGGGATGGAACTCGCCATCGACCTCCCGACCTATCCCATGGACCGTCCCGACGCCCAGCAGATTGCCATCCTCGACCGCCTCGTCGAGGAGGGTCCGTGTTCGAAGCGGTCGCTCATCCGATTCGGTGCCGACCGCGACCTCCCCTTCATCAGCGACTGTGACCGCCCGTTCGACGCGTCGGGGAAGCCGACCAAGCAGTCCTACGCCCGCCTCCGACGCCACGTCGTGGCGCCGCTATCGGACCGCGGATTCGTCACCGTCGAATCCGTCGGCACGACTCAACAGGTCGAGGCCACCGACGCCGGCCACAACGCACGCCGTGCGTTCGGCTACCTCTTGGAGTAGCCGCCGACTCGCTTCAGTCCCACGTGAGGACGAGTCGAATCCCGTCCCGGTAGTCACCGTCGAGGGTGACCCCCCAGCCGTGGACGCGCGCGAGCGTGCGAACCATGGGAAGACTGGTGCCGATGGTCTCGTTGGACACGGCGTCGTCGTAGTCGAAGTAGCGGTCGGTGTCGCCCTGTGGCGGCTCGCCGTCGTCGGTAATCGTGATGCCGTCGTCCCAGTCTTCGACGGTGACTGTCGAGGCGCCGTTGTCGAGTGCGAACTCGAACGCGCGTTCGAAGAGGAGTTCGAGCCGGCCGGGTTCGGCCTCGACGGTGGCCGCGGTGTCAACGGTGAGCGTCGCGTCAGCGGCGTCGGGCCACGCCGCGCGCGCCGTCGCCGCGACGTCGACCTGCTTGGTGTGGGTCACCGTCCGGCCGTACTGGGCGAGCGTCGCGAAGTCGTTCATCAGCCGCGTCGTCCGATCGGTGGTGTTCGTCGCCGTCCGCAGGGCGTCACGAGCCTCCGCCACCTCGCCCGATTCGAGCTGGCTCATCGCCCACTCGACGTTGCCGCGGACGATGGTCACCGCGTTCCGGAGTTCGTGACGCATCCCGCCGGCGAGGTCCTCGAGCTGTCGGTTGTGTCGTTCGAGCTCTCGACGCTGTCGTTCGAGCGCGGTCACATCCGAGAAGACGAGGATGCGGCCGAGCGACCCCTGTCCGACCTCGAAGGAGTTCTCGCTCACCACGAAGTGTCGGCGGTCGCCGTCGACATCGAGCGAGACGGTGTCCGCGTCGCTCGCGAGGGCATCGGCCAGCGCCGGAACCGCGTCGACCGGGCTCCCGGCGGCAGCCGACAGGTCCGGAAACAGTTGCTCGGCCGAGCGGTTGTACTCGCGGATTCGCCCCTCGCGGTCGAGAAAGACCGTCGGTCCTTCGACGCCCTCGGTGAGTTGGACGGCGAAAAAGCGGTCCTCGAAGACGAAGAGGACGCCGAGCGCGAACGCCGCGACGCCGAGTGGGGCGTGAATCATGTCGATCAGGTACGGCGTCGCGTAGCCGACGATGTCGAGGACGACCGGCAACCCCGCGATACCGACTAGGCCCGCGAGCGGCGTCGCGTCGTACTCGGAGTCGACGAACGTCTCGAAGAGGGCGAACATCCCTACGGCCGCGAGCGTGTAGGAGAGCCCCGTTACAATCCAGTGGAAGAGCCCTTGCTGAATCGCCAGATGGGGGAACGGTTCCGCGACGACCATCGTCGTGAAGTAGAGGTGGTGGTACGGGTTCGTCACCTTCACACCGACGACGAACAGGTAGAGCAGGACGGCCGCTTGACGGTACGCGGGGCGGCGGTGATAGAACCGCCCGGTGTACGCCGAGCAGAAGTAGAGCCACGCGAAGACGGTGCTGAACCCGAGTATCAGGCCGACGAGATACACGCCGGTCTTGAGTCCGCGACCGGGGAGTACGAGGAGGACAGCGTGTGCGACCGCCCAGCCGCCGCTGGTCGCGAGGAGCGCGACCAGTCCACGGCGGGTGCCGGCGTCCTCTATCTGACGGGCGCGGGCGATGCCCCCGAGGCAGACGAGTCCGGCCAGCGCGAAACCGAGCGCATACGCGACGGTAGGCGAGAGTAACACGTCCTAGTAGAGTGTCCGTCTCGTAACCAATCCTTCGGTCGCCCCCTGTCGTACGATTTGGGGGATTTGACCGCCGCTATGCCCATTTTCACCGTCTCTCTCCGTGTGCATCCCCATCACGGAAGCCTTATCCGTTGATGGCCCCTCGTGTAGATTGCAATGGCAACTGGTACGGTTGATTTCTTCAACGACACTGGCGGTTACGGCTTTATCGAAACTGAGGACGCGGACGACGACGTGTTCTTCCACATGGAAGACGTGGGCGGCCCGGACCTCGAAGAAGGACAGGAACTCGAATTCGAAATCGAGGACTCGCCGAAGGGTCCGCGCGCGACGAACGTCGTTCGCCTGTAACTCGGCGATCGTTTTCGATACAGTACTCCATTTTTACCGACGCATCGACTCGTAGCGACAGCGCGATTCTCAGTCCTGAGAAGGTATCCCACATCTTGAAACCCTCTGGCCGCCGACGGGAGGGTGATGGAGCCCCCCGTGTCGCGTATCGCGCTCGCAATCGTCGTCGTGGCGACGGTCGTCGCCGGGGTCGTACCCGCGACGGTCGTCGGCGCGTCGCCGTCGATCACCGTCACCGTGCAGGGGTCGACGCTCGAACCCGGTGATTCGACGCTCGTCGAGGAGGACCCGACGGTCGGCGTCTCGGTCGACGCCGAGCAGTCGATTCGGGTCGTCTCGGTTCGCGTCGACGGAACGACCGTCCGCCGGGAGACGCCGAATTCGACGGCGTTCGACGACACGTTCGACCTCTCGCTGTCGAGCGGCGAGCGAACGCTCACGGTCGTCGTCAAGACCGACACCGTCACCAGTCACACCGTGACGGTCACGAAAGACGACACGCAACCGTACGTCCAGTACGAGACGCCGTTCCAAACGGAGGAGTTCGCGTCACCGCCGGAGACGGTGACTGTGAATCGTTCGCAGGTCGCCCTCGCGGGCAACTTCACGGACGTCACCGGCGTCAGTCATCTGCGCGTCGTCCGGCAGGCGGAGTACTCCGTCGGCACGGAAACGCAGACCGACCGCGCCGTCTACACCGCGTCGGGCTTCGACGGCTCGTTCTCGCAATCGATTTTCCTCGGCGTCGGCCAGAACAACGTCACCGCACAGTACTACGACGAACTCGGTAACGTCCGCACACACGAGTTCGAACTCATCCTCAAGGACACCGCGCCGCCGTCGCTGTCGGAGCTGTCCGTCGTCCGTACGTCACCGGACTCGCTACGGATTCACGGCACCGCGACGGACAACGGACAGATTCGCCACGTCGCCATCCACCCCGCGGACAGTTCGGGCACGGCGTATCTGGTCGAACCCGGACTCGAACGCCCCGACCCGACGCGCCAGCGCGTGACGTTCGACACGAACCGCTCGCTGTACCCCGGGAGCACCGCCGTCGTCATCGAGGCGACCGACACCGCGGGCAACACCGTCGAGCGAACGGTGACCGTCAGTCGGACCGTCGAGCCAGAACTCCGACTCAACCCGGCCGGCACGCGGTTCGTCGACGAGGACACGGTCGCGGTTCGCGGCCGTGCCGCTGGCGGCGAAATCACCTCGGCGACCGTCGAGACGGTCGACCCCGAGACGGGCGAGGTGGTTGACATCGCCTCCGTCCACGGCGGGTCGGTCGTGACCGACCTCGACGTCGACACGCAGCTGGACGCGCCCGACAACCGGACGGTCACGGTTCGCTTGCGCGTCATCGACTCTGCGGGCGCCGAACACGTCGTCTCGCTCAATCGCACTCGCGAAGTCGAGACGCCGACGGCGACGCCCACGGCGACGCCGACGCCCACGCCCGCCGCGACGGCGACGCCCGGGCCGACGCCGACGGCGACGCCCGCCCCGCCCGCCGCCGCTGGCGTGACGGTCCCCGTCCTCGGCGTGACGATACCGATGCCGGACGTGCTGGGGGCCTCTATCGGGGTTCCGGTCCCCGTCGTCGGCCCGTTCGACCTCCCGCTGGTTCCGGCTGTGGGACTGGTCGTCTTCGGACTGCTCGCCGTGGCGCGTCTCCGGTGAAGCAATTTGGCCTAGACGTTAATTGTCTAGATTCGATACTAGCACCGGGGTGATCTCATTTCGACTCATACCCGCCCGGTGAGCACGCTTCATCTGGCTGATTCGGAGACGACGGTCGATGCCACGGCGTGTGAACGGGTCGCGCCGCGGCCCGACCAGTCTGACGTCATCACCGTCTCCTTCGCCGGATCGACGGCTCGATGGCTCGACGAGTGGCACGCCTCGGCCGGCGTCCCGCCTCGCGCGACGGTCGTCATGAGCGACGGCGCCACGTGGGACGCCGGCGACCCGCGCGAACGCCTCGATTCGGCGGCCCCAGACGACACCGACCTACAGGTCGAACTCGTCGACTCGCCGGGGAACCTCACCGATCTCGGCGTCACGCTGACGGAACTGCTCGAATCGCACGACGAGTACAACCCACACACGACGCTCTGTCTCCGGTCCCTGACGGTGCTCTTGCAGTACTCCGACTCCGACTCGGTCTATCGGTTCCTCCACACGCTCGCCGGCCAGCTCGACCGAGTCGGCGCCACGGGCCACTTCCACCTCCACGGGGACGCGCACGACGACGACGTGGTTGCCAGCCTCGAACCCGTCTTCGACCAGGTCGTGCGCGACGCTTAGAGCGTCGTGACGAGGCCAGCGGCGACGAGCAGACAGCCGATTCCGAGCGCCTGCACGACTCGTTTCCACCGCGTCGACACCGTGTCGGTGCCGTACTCGCCGCCCGTGCCGTCGGGGCGACGGCCGGCGGCCTGGACGCGTACGACGGCGCCGGGTGCGAGCACGCAGACGAGACCGAGGAGGGCGCCGAGGACGATTGCGAGAAGGGTTCGAACGTCGGCCATCTACCGGCGGAGGCGCTCGATGCGTTTCTCGACCGGAGGATGCGTTGAGAGCAGGTTCGCGAGGCCGCCGCGGCCGTCGAAGATACAGAGTGCGTTCACCTGCGTGTCGACTTCGCTGTCGCGGCCTTCGGCGCCGCGACTAATCTTTTCGAGTGCGCGCGCGAGTGGTTCGCCGGTGCCGATGGCGTCTGCGGCGTCGCCGTCGGCGACGTACTCGCGGTACCGGGAGATGGCGAAGACGAACACCATCACCAGCATCTGCGTGAGTTGGCCGACGACGATGGCGAGGAAGAAGTCGGCGATGTCGTTGTCGCCCGTCATGAGGACGGCCCACTGGGCGACGATGGCGACGATGGAGGCGACGCCTTGGCCGAGCACCATCATCACCACGTCGCGGTTGCGGATGTGTGCGAGTTCGTGTGCGAGGACACCCTCGACTTCCGCGTCGTCGAGCGTTCGCAGGAGTTCCTCGCTGACGACGACGGTGCCCGCGCCCTTGCGTCCGACGGCGAAGGCGTTGGGCACGCCCATCCGGGCGATCATGAGTCGTGGCTTGTCGATGCCCATGTCTCGCGAGAGCGATTCGACCCGGTGGTGCAGGTCGGGGGCACGCTCTTCGGACAGGTCCTCGGCGCCGACGCTCCGGAGCGCCATCCACTTACCTATCTTGTACTGGACGCCGACGAAGAGGACGCTCCCGACCAGTACGAGCCAGAGCGGCCACTGGAAGACACCCATCACGACGGCCGCCGCAACTGCGTAGAACGCGAACAGGATCGAGCCGACGATCGCCATTCGGGCTTTCAGTCCAACGTGGCGCATGGACGGGTGTCGACTCCGAGACCACTAAGACCCCGCGGTTCGGCGCTCGTGACGCCGACCAAGTGGATGTCTGACGCACATTTATACGTCAGGGGGCGCCTGATACGGGCATGAGCAACAGGGTGGAGGAGCTCGAATCTCAGGTCGCGGAACTGCAGGCCGCAGTCGATGGCCTCACCGAGGAACTCGTCGAGACGCGAGAGCGGCTCCGACAGCTCGAATCCGACGAAGGCGTCGACAACTCGCGCACACCCGAACCCCGCGAGTCGTCCGGCGTCGAAGTGGACGACCACGACACGCCCGACCCGGCGGCCGAGACGGACGCCGACGAGACGGTTGACGCCGAGGCCGACGCCGAACCCGAAACTGATTCGGCGGCCGACGCGGACACCGAAGACGACGACGGCTCCGACGGGAACGACATCATCGTCGCCTGATCGGGGTCAGCCCCCATGCATATCAACGAACTGGTACTCGACGACTTCAAGAGCTTCGGCCGAAAGACGCGGATTCCGTTTTACGAGGACTTCACCGTCATCACCGGGCCGAACGGCTCCGGCAAGAGCAACATCATCGACGGCGTCCTCTTCGCACTCGGCCTCGCACGGACGCGAGGTATCCGCGCCGAGAAGCTGACGGACCTCATCTACAACCCCGGCCACGAGGACGACACCGAGCGCTCCGGCCCGCGCGAGGCGAGCGTCACCGTCGTCCTCGACAACTCTGACGGCACGCTGGACCGCTCGCAGGTAGTCAACGCCGCGGGCACCGAGGACGTGGGCGACGTGGACGAAATCGCCGTCAAGCGCCGGGTCAAAGAGACCGAGGACAACTACTACTCGTACTACTACCTCAACGGTCGGTCGGTCAACCTCTCTGACATCCGGGACTTGCTGGCGCAGGCCGGCGTGACGCCCGAGGGCTACAACGTCGTCATGCAGGGCGACGTGACCGAAATCATCAACATGTCGGCGGGGGAGCGCCGGACGATCATCGACGAAATCGCCGGCGTCGCCGAGTTCGACGCGAAGAAGGAGGACGCCTACGGCGAACTCGACACCGTCGAGGAGCGCATCGACGAGGCCGACCTCCGCATCGAGGAGAAGGAGGACCGCCTCGACCAACTCGAAGACGAACGGGAGACGGCGCTCGAATACCAGTCGCTCCGCGAGGAGAAAGAGGAGTACGAGGGCTACCTGAAGGCCGCCGAACTGGAGGACAAGCGGACGACCCTCGAACGCACGGAAAAGCGAATCGAGGCCAAAGAGCAGGAACTCGCCGACCGGCAGGCGACCCTCGACGAGGCCGAGGCCGAGGTGGACGACCTCGAAGCCGACCTCGCCGACCTCACCCGCGAAATCGAGCGGAAAGGCGAGGACGAACAGCTCCAGATAAAGAGCGAAATCGAGGAGATCAAGGGCGAAATCGGTCGCCTCGAAGCCACCATCGAGAACCAAGAGGAGAAAATCGAGTCCGCGGAACAGGAGCGCCGCGAGGCCTTCGTCACTCTCGACCGCAAGACCGAGGAGCTCGACGACTTGGAGGACGAAATCCGCTCCATCAAGGTCGAGAAGGCGTCGGTCAAAGGCGACATCGCGGACAAGCAGGACGAGCTCGCGTCCGTCGAGGAAGAAATCGAGAACGTCGACACGGCCTTCGACGAACTCAAGGAGGAACTCGCGGAGCGCAAAGAAGAGATAGAGGAGCGAAAGACCGAGCGCAACGACGCCCAGCGAGAGAAAGACCGTCTGCTGGACGAGGCGCGTCGGCGCTCGAACCGCATCAGCGAGGCCCAAGACGAACTCGAAGCGGCCCACGAGCGGATTCCCGACCTGAAAGCCGAGATTTCGGACCTGAACGGCGAACTCGACCGGGCCGAGAAGAACCGCGAGAAGATTCAGTCGGGCATCGAGGAGCTGCGCGAGGAGAAGAGCGACCTGCAGGAGGAGTTGGACGACATCGAGGACGACCTGCGCTCGAAACAGAACGAGTACGCGGAACTCGAAGCGCGGGCGAGTCGCGACGGCGACGACTCGTGGCCCCGGTCGGTCACGACGGTCCTCAACGGCGGCATCGACGGCGTCCACGGCGCAGTCGGGCAGTTGGGAAGCGTCGACGCCGAGTACGCCACCGCGTGTGAGACGGCCGCTGGCGGACGACTGGCGAACGTCGTCGTCGACGATGACGGCGTCGGGTCGACGTGTATCGACTACCTGAAATCGCGCAACGCCGGCCGTGCGACGTTCCTTCCCCTCACCGAGATGGACCGGCGCGGCCTCCCCCACGAGCCGTCACACCCGGGGGTCGTCGACTTCGCGCGCAATCTCGTCGACTACGAGGACCGCTACGCCGGAATCTTCTCGTACGTCCTCGGGTCGACGCTCGTCGTCGAGGACATGGACACCGCGCGCGACCTGATGGGCGACTACCGGATGGTCACGCTGGACGGCGACCTCGTGGAGAAAAGCGGGGCGATGACCGGCGGGTCCGGCGGTGGCTCGCGCTACTCCTTCACCAAGAGCGGCAAGGGGCGACTCGAACGCCTCGCCGAGGAAATCGAATCCTTGGAGGACGACCGTCGGTGCGTCCGCGAGGCAATTCGCGACGTGGAATCCCGCTTGGACGACGCGCGCGACCGCAAGAGCGACGCGACCGACCGGGTTCGCGACCTCGAAGTCGACATCGAGGACGTGGAGGACGAAATCGATGCGACCGAGACTGAAATCGAGGAACTGGAGACGGAACTTGAGGACCTCCGTGCCGAACGCGACGAGGTCGATGCGGAGATGGGCGAGTTAGAAGACCAGATTTCGGCGCTCGACGACGACATCGCGGCGTTGGAAGAGGATATCGCGGAGTTGGAGGAGGAACTCGCCGACTCGCGCGTGCCAGAGCTCACCGCCGAGAAGGAGGAGATAGAGGGCGACATCGACGACCTCGAAGACCGGATGGACGACCTCGACGCCCAGCTCAACGAGCGCCAACTCGAAGTCGAGTACGCGGAGGAGTCCATCGAGGAGCTGGAGGCGACCATCGAGGACGCCCAGAACCGGAAGGCCGAGGCCGAAGAGCGAATCGAGGCGGCCGAAGCCGACATCGAGAGTCGGGAGGCGACCCTCGAAGAGAAGCGGGCGGCCATCGAGGACTTGGAGGACGAACTCGCGGACCTGAAAGCCGAGCGCAGCGACCTGCAGGACGAGCTGCGGGAGGCACGGGAGGAGCGAGACACCGCCCGCGAACGCGTCGCCGACGTGGAGGCGGCCATCGAGGACTTGGAGGACGACGTCGAGCGCCTGTCGTGGGAGATAGACGAACTCGAAACGGAGGTCGGCGACTACGACGCCGAGGAGATTCCGGACCACGACGAGGTGGCCGAAAACGTCGAACGCCTCGAAGCCGAGATGGAGGCGTTAGAGCCGGTGAACATGCTCGCCATCGACGAGTACGACGAGGTGCAGGACGCCCTCGAAGACCTGCAGGAGCGCCGCGACACCCTCGTCTCGGAGCGCGACGCCATCGAGGAGCGCATCGAGGGGTACGAGGCGATGAAAAAGGAGACGTTCATGGAGGCGTTCGACGCCATCGACGCCCACTTCCAGGACATCTTCGAGCGCCTGTCCGCGGGCACGGGCGAGTTGCACCTGGAGAACGAGGCCGACCCCTTCGACGGTGGGCTGACGATGAAGGCCCAGCCGGGCGACAAGCCGGTCCAGCGACTGGACGCGATGAGCGGTGGCGAGAAGTCGCTGACGGCGCTCGCCTTCATCTTCGCCATCCAGCGTCACAACCCAGCGCCGTTCTACGCGCTGGACGAGGTGGACGCCTTCCTCGACGCCGCCAACGCCGAGCGCGTGGGCGAGATGGTCGACGACTTGGCCGGCGAGGCGCAGTTCGTCGTCGTCTCTCATCGCTCCGCGCTGCTCGACCGCTCCGAGCGCGCCATCGGCGTCACGATGCAGGGCGACAACGTGAGCGCCGTGACGGGTATCCGACTCGACGACGGCGACCCAGAGGTGGCCGCGGATGACTGAGCACGTCCCCGACGACGTGACGCTGCCCGAGGCCGACGATGACGAGGTGGAACCGGTCGAGGTGCTGGTGCAGTTGGCCGAGGAGGGCGACATCGACCCGTGGGACATCGACATCGTCGACGTGACCGACGCCTTCCTCGACCACCTCGACGAGACGGACCTCCGGACCTCGGGGCGGGCGCTCTTCTACGCGAGCGTCCTCCTGCGGATGAAAAGTGACGCCTTGCTCGACGACGGCCCGGACGAACCGGAGCCGGAGCCGTGGGAAGTCGCGATGGAGGGTGGCGACGCGCCGCCGATGGACGGCCACGACCCCATCGACGCCTTGGACGAGGAGCTCGACCGGCGACTGGAGCGCAAGCACGCCCGCGGGTCGCCGGAGACGCTGGACGAGCTGGTCCGCGAACTCCGGGAGGCTGAACGGGACTCGTGGTGGAAGGAGTCGCGGTCGTACGACACCTCGGAGTCGCCGGCCGGGTACGACCGCGGGACGCAGACGCTCGACTACCGCGCGGCTGACGACGTGCGTCCCGGCGGCGAACCCACCGAGAACGACGTGACGGAGACGACGCACACGGAGGACATCGAGACGACCATCGAGTCGGTCCGCGAGGAGGTGTCCACTCACTACGACGCGGGGCGCGCCGAGGTGCTGTTCGCAGAGGTGCGGACGGCGGGCGGCGCGCCCGTGGATACGTTTCTCGCCCTGCTCTTTCTGGCGAATCGGGGCGAGATTCGACTCCGGCAGGACGACCTCTTCGGCGACCTGTGGATTCGTGACCCGTCGGCGCCGACGGTCGGCGACGAAGCGGTGGCAGACTGAGGCTGACGAAGCCGTCGCGGACTAGTTTGGCAGGTTGTCGGTGACGGCGAGGACCATAATCAGGCCGAGAATCGCGAGGAGGAGGATAGCGACTCGGATGTCGACCAGGAAGGAGACGAGGGCGGCGATGCCGGTGTCGTGGGCGAGTTGGACGGCTTCACGCTCGACGACGGCGTAGGGTGGGACGTGGACCGCCGCCAACACCGCGACGACGAGGACGAGTAGGTAGTCGAGGCCGTCTCTCTCGCGCATTCATCCCCACTGGACCGCGCGAGGGCTTAAGCGTCGTGGCTCAGCTCAGACGAGCAACCCCGATTCGAGCGCCGCGATGAGGAGCGTCAGGACGGGCACGCTCAGGAGTGTCGTGACGAGGACGGTAGTGCTGACATACTCGGCGACGGAGAGGCCGTCGCCCGCGGACTCGCCGCCGAATTCGACGACGAGCAAGAGCGGCGTGATGGCGGCCGGCGTCGCGGATTCGAGGACGAACGTCCGCGCGACGGTGGGGTTATCGAAGCCGACGGCGAGGGCGACGCCGACGGCGACGGCGGGCGCGACGGCCATCTTCAGAAGCGACGCGACGCCGACCTGCGGGAGCGCGGCGCCGTAGTCGGTGTCGGTGAGCTGTATCCCGAGAATCAGGAGCATCAGCGGGATGGAGGCGTTGCCGACGAGTTCGAGCGTCGCCATCGCGGTGCCGTCCGCGGGGGGTGCGACGCCCAGCCAGCGGACGAGGAGTGCGGCGGCGACGGCGTAGACGAGGGGAATCTCCAACGCGCGTTTCATCCCGCTCAGGCCGTGGGAGCCACCGCTTCGCTGCGCGATGTAGATGCCGATAGTGTAGACGAGCACCGTCTGTACCGTCAGGTAGACGACGGCGGTGCTCCGGCCGTCGACGCCGAAGGCGAACTCCGAGAGGGGGACGCCGTAGTTGCCGGAGTTGGGGAAGGCGCTCACGAGGACGAGTGCGCTCAGGATGGGTTCGTCGAGGCCGAGCACGCGGCCCACCACCTCCGCGACGACGAGCATGCCGCCCAGATAGGCGGCGGTGGCGACGCCGATGCGGGCGAGCGTCGCCCCCGAGAACGACGCGGTGGCGATGCTGTGGAAGATGAGTGCGGGGACGAGGACGTACACCGTGACGGTGTTGAGCGGGCCGATGTCGATATCGCGGGCCCGCCCAAGCGCCATCCCGACACCTGCGAGGGTGATGATGGGGAGGATGGCCGTCGCGAAGATAGAGAGGAGCGAGCTCACGCCGCCACCTCCGACTGCCTGGAGCGCACGTTACGCGAGTCGCCAGGTGTCCGTCCCCGCCGGTTCGACCACGTCGCGGCGCACCATCTCCGTGAGCACCTCGTCGAGGCGGTCCGGTTGGGCGATTTCCATCTCGATGCGCTGGATGTCGTGTTCGGCCGCCAGCAGGCGTCGGATGTCGTCGCGGTCGAACGTCTCGGCGTCGGCTCGCTCCATGACGCCGGCGACGATGTCTATCATGTCCTCGATGAAGTTCCAGGGGTAGACGATCCACGCCCACTCGTCGAGTCGTTCGCCGACGAAGTCGGGGTCGAACTCGCTGGTGTCGAGGAGTTGGAGGGTCGCGGTCCGCACGTCGTTGGGGTTGCGGCCGGTGACGTAGTCGTGGGCGTGACTGAGCGACCCGCCCGTGTCGGCGATGTCGTCGATGATCAGCACGTCCTTGCCCTCGACGCTCCCCTCGGGCATGGGGTAGCGAACCTCGGGGTCGGCGCCTTTCGACGCCGTGCCGACGTAGTGTTCCATCTTCAGGCTGGTGAGGTCGTCCAGCCCGAGGAAGTCACAGCAACACCGGCCGGCGAACCAGCCACCGCGGGCCAGGGCGACGATGACGTCGGGGTCGAACTCTGCGGCCCGGACCTCGTCGGCGACGTCCCGACAGAGGCCGTAGATGTACTCCCAGTTGGTGATGGTGCAGGTGAAATCGTCCGGGAGATCGCTCATACCACCGACTGTGACGGCCGTGGGGTAAGGACTTACGACTCGGCCGAGACCCCTAACGTCTTGTCGTCGCCCGTTCACGTCGGAGGTATGGAGACGCGCCGAACGCTGTTGATCGACGCGTTCGCGGACGAACCGCTCGCGGGTAACGTCGCGGGCGTCGTCCCCGACGCGACGGGACTCGATGCCGAGCAGATGGTGGCCATCGCTCGCGAACTCGGGGCGAGCGAAACGGCCTTCCTCTTCGACGACGGCGACGCGGACCGTCGCGTCCGGTATTTCACCCCCGAACAGGAGGTCGACCTCTGTGGCCACGCGACGGTCGCGAGCCTGGTCCACCTCGACGACGAGGGTGGACTGGACGAGGGGCGGCTTCGGACGAACGCCGGTGTCCTCGACGTCGAGGTGACCGACGAGGGCGTGGCGTGGCTGGAGACGGAGGACCCGTCGGTCGAGACGGTCGACGTGGACTACGAGCGCGTGGGAGAGGCGTTGGGTATCGACCCCGCGGCCATGCAGGACGTGGGCGCCGACCTCCCGGCCGCCGTCGCGTCGGTCGGCCTGCCCTTCCTGCTCGTGCCGGTGAACTTCCTCGAACGCCTCGCCGAGGCCGACCCGGACATGGCCGCAGTCGAGGAGTTGGCGGCGGCGTACGACGCCACCGGTGTCTACGCGTTCACGTTCGACGCGCTCGATGCGGAGTCGACGCTCCACGCACGGATGTGGGCGCCGGGCGCGGGCGTGCCGGAGGACCCGGTGACGGGCACCGCGAGCGGCGCCTGCGGGGCGTACCTCCACACGGTCGACGCCTTCGACGACCCGCCGGCGTCGATGCGCTTCGAGCAGGGCCATTTCGTCGACCGACCGGGACTGGTCCACGTCGAAGTCGACGGCGAGACGGTCCGTGTCGGCGGGCGAGCGGTCACGTCGCTCGACGGCACGCTCGCCGTCCCTCCGTCCGACGAGGACGACATTCTCGAAGCCTGAAACGGCTCTCGCCGGGGGCGCAAATTTGGCCGTAGTTGCACGGTTCGAAACCTTCTTTATCGTTCTGGTGGGATTCCTGCGTACGAAATGGCTGTAGCTTGGCTGGAGGACGTGCGATCCGCCGATCTGGGGACGGTCGGTGGCAAAGGAGCGTCGCTCGGCGAACTCACGGGGGCGGGACTGCCGGTCCCCCCGGGATTCGTCGTGACGGCGGGTACCTATCGGACGTTCATCGAAGAGGCTGGCATTGACGAGGAACTGTTCTCGGCGGTCGACGTCGACTCCGAGGACTCGGAAGCGCTCGAAGCGGCCCACGAGCGCGCACACGAACTCATCGTCGAGACGGAAGTCCCCGACAAGGTACGCGACGAAATCGTCGAGGCGTACCGGACGATGGGTAACGGCGAGGAGTTCGTCGCGGTCCGCTCGTCGGCGACGGCGGAGGACCTGCCGGACGCGTCCTTCGCTGGCCAGCAGGAGACGTTCCTGAACGTCACGGAAGACGACCTGGTCGACCGCGTACAGGAGTGCTGGGCGTCGCTGTTCTCCCAGCGAGCCATCTACTACCGGAACCAGAAGGGCTTCCCGCACGAGGAAGTCGACATCGCTGTCGTCGTCCAGACGATGGTCGACGCCGAGAAGAGCGGCGTGATGTTCACCAGCCACCCCTCGACGGGTGACCCGCGCATCATCATCGAGGCGGCATGGGGTCTCGGCGAGGCGGTCGTCTCCGGTGCGGTGTCGCCCGACAACTACGTCGTCGACCGCAACTCTGGCGAGGTCGAACAGGAGACGGTCGCGACGAAGAAGGTGATGCACGTCAAAGACGAGGCGACGGGCGAAACCATCGAGACGGACGTCCCCGAGGAGAAACGCGACGAGCGCGTTCTCACGCAGGAGGAAATCGACCGCCTGATCGAACTCGGACGGAAGGTCGAAGACCACTACGGCGAACCGCAGGACGTCGAGTGGGCCGTCGCCGGCGGCGAGGTCTTCATGCTCCAGTCGCGTCCGATTACGACCATCGACGACGACGCGAGCGGCGCCGACGAGAGTGACGAGACCGATGACGAGGAGAGCGACGAGCACCTGCTCTCGGGCCTCGGCGCGAGTCCGGGGGTCGCCTCGGGCGCCGTCCGCATCGTTACCAAACTCGACCACCTCGACCAAGTGCAGGAGGGCGACGTCATCGTCACTGAGATGACGATGCCCGACATGGTGCCGGCGATGAAACGCGCCGCCGCCATCGTCACCGACGAGGGTGGGATGACCTCCCACGCGGCCATCGTCTCGCGCGAGCTCGGCGTCCCGGCCGTCGTCGGCTCCGGCGGTGCGACGCACACGCTCGAAGACGGGCAGGTCGTCACCGTCGACGGCGAGATGGGGACGGTCCGCGAAGGCGCCGTGAACGTCGACTCGTCGGCGAGTCCCGGCAGCGACGACGACGAGACGCCGGTCGGCAAGCGGCCAAAACCCGTCACGGCGACGGAGGTGAAGGTGAACGTCTCGATTCCGGAGGCGGCGAGTCGCGCCGCGAAGACCGGCGCCGACGGCGTCGGTCTGCTCCGACTCGAACACCTCGTCCTCTCGCTGGACAAGACGCCCGAGCGCTACATCCGCGACGAGGGCGTCGAAGCGTACATCGAGGAGCTCATGGACGGCGTCCAGACCGTCGCCGAGGAGTTCTATCCCCGGCCGGTTCGGGTGCGCACCATCGACGCCCCAACCGACGAGTTCCGCCAGCTCGAGGGTGGCGAGGAGGAGCCACACGAACACAACCCGATGCTCGGCTACCGTGGCATCCGTCGGAGCCTCGACCGCCCCGAAGTGTTCGAACACGAACTCGAGGCGTTCAAACGGCTCTACGACATGGGCTACGAGAACCTCGAAATCATGTTCCCGCTCGTCACCGACGGCGACGACGTGGCAGCGGCGCGCGGTCACATGGAAGCCGTCGGCATCGACCCCGACGAGCGTGACTGGGGCGTCATGATCGAGACGCCGGCCAGCGCCCGCGGCGTCGACGACATCATCGCAGAGGGCGTCGACTTCGTCTCCTTCGGGACGAACGACCTCACCCAGTACGTGCTGGCGGTCGACCGCAACAACGAACACGTCTCCGACCGGTTCGACGAACTCCACCCGGCCGTGCTCGAGATGATCGGCGACGCCATCGACGACTGTCGGGCGGCGGGCGTCGACACCAGCATCTGCGGGCAGGCTGGCTCCGACCCCGATATGGTGGACTTCCTCGTCCGCAAGGGCATCACGTCCATCAGCGCCAACATCGACGCCGTCGCGGACGTGCTCGACGAAGTGGACAAGGTCGAGGAGCAACTCATCCTCGATTCGGTCCGCTGACCCCGGAGCGCAACGGCTAAACGGCGCCGCCGGTACGGTGTAGGCATGGAGCAGGCGGTCCCCCAAACCTTCGACCGCGTTCTCTCCAGTATGTGCACCCGGCCACACCCCGTGGCTCGGGCGGCAGCGGAGCGATTTCTCGCGACGAATCCCGGCGACCCCGAGACGTACCGCGCAGTCGCGGACTTGGAGACGGAGGTCGTCGAGACGCTGGGCGAGCTGACGGGTCTCGACCAGCCACGCGGCTACGTCGCCAGCGGGGGGACCGAAGCCAACATTCAGGCGGTGCGGGCGGCGCGCAACCGAGCGAGCACCGACGACCCGAACGTCGTCGCGCCGTCCAGCGTCCACTTCAGCTTTCAGAAGGCGGCTGAGGTGCTCGGGGTCGACCTCCGCATCGCGCCGGTGGGCTCGGACCGACGCGCCGACCCCGAGGCGATGGCGTCGCTGGTCGACGACGACACGGCGCTGGTCGTCGGCGTCGCGGGGACGACGGAGTACGGTCGGGTCGACCCCATCCCCGAACTCGCCGACCTGGCGGCGGAGGCGGACGCGCTCTGTCACGTCGACGCCGCGTGGGGCGGGTTCGCGCTGCCCTTTACCGACCACGAGTGGCACTTCGGCCACGCAGCGGTCGACACGATGACCATCGACCCACACAAGATGGGGCAGGCGGTCGTCCCGGCGGGTGGGTTGCTGGCTCGCGACGCGGCGACGATGGACGCCCTCGCGGTCGAGACACCGTATCTGGAGTCCACGTCGCAGGCGACGCTCACCGGCACCCGGAGCGGTGCGGGCGTGGCGAGCGCGGCGGCGGCGCTCGACGAACTCTGGCCGGACGGCTACCGAGAGAACTACGAGCGCGCACAGGCGAACGCGGAGTGGGTCGCGGACGCACTCGCTGACCGCGGATTCGACGTGGTCGACCCCGTCCTCCCACTCGTCGCCGTCGACCTCCCCGACTCGCTGTTCGCGGCGGTACAGGACCGTGACTGGCGGCTGGCGCGCACCGCTCGCGGCGAGTTGCGACTCGTCTGTATGCCCCACGTCACCCGCGACACCCTGTCGGCATTTCTCCGTGACCTCGACGCGTGCCGGGACGAAATCTGAAAGACTTACCTTACCCCCGTCAGAGGGTGAGGTGTGGAAGCGTTCGTCCCCCTCGCTGTCACCGACCTGTTTGGCTTCGAGTGGCTGACGCGACTCGTCCGAAGCGCCACGGGGTGGGGTGGACTCCTCATCATCTTCGTCTACTCCTTTCTCATCGCCTTCGCGCTGCCCGGCGTCAGCGAAGTCGTCCTCCTGGCACCGCTCGATTTGGGGCTCCCGACGTGGGCGCGACTCGCGATTATCATTCTCGTTTCGGCGACGGGCAAGGCCGCCGGGAGTGTCTTCGCGTTCCACCTCGGGCAGGAGGCCAAAGAGGCCGGGCCGGTGATTCGATTCCTCGAACGGTCGCGGTTCGATGTCATCGAGTGGTCACAGCGCCGAACCGTCGAAATCGCGAGACGCTGGGGGTACGCCGGCCTCGCACTCGCGCTCTCGGTCCCCTTCTTCCCCGACACGCTCTCGATTTACGCCTTCGCCGTCCTCGAAGAGGACTACGTGCGCTTCGCGGCGGCGACGTTCGCGGGCAGTGTCGGGCGCTTGTTGGTCACGCTCGCTCTGAGCGCGGGCGTCCTAGCGGTCCTGTAGCGCCTCGGGCGGGCCGCCCGGCAACTGGTCCCGGTCGTGGCCCTCGGTGAAGTCGATGTCGGGGCCGGTGGGGACCAGTCGCTTCGGGTTCAGGTCCGCGTGGCTCTCGTAGTAGTGACGGACGATGTGGTCCATGTTCACCGTCTGCTCGATGCCCGGTGTGGTGTAGAGGTCCTTCGTGTACCCCCAGAGATTGTCGTACTCGTGGATGGCGCGGCGGTTACACTTGAAGTGCGTGTGGTAGACGTGGTCGAACCGGACCAGCGTCGCGAACATGGCGAGGTCGGCCTCGGTGAGACGGTCGCCGGCGAGATAGCGCTGGTCGGCCAGTCGGTCGTCGTAGCGGTCGAGTGCGTCGAAGAGGTCGGCGACGGCGTCGTCGTAGGCGGCCTGCGAGTCCGCGAAGCCGGCGCGATAGACGCCGTTGTTGATGGGGTCGTAAACGTCGTCGATGAGTCGGTCCACTTCCTCCTGATAGCCCTCGGGGTAGAGGTCCACGTCCCGCGTCGCCAGTTCGTGACCGGCCACGTCGAGCATTCGCATGATCTCCTCGGACTCGTTGTTGACGACTGTCTCCTCCTGCAGGTCCCAGAGGACGGGCACGGTCGGTCGCCCGGTGAACCCGTCGTCGGCGCGGACGTACAGTTCGCGGAGGTAGTCCACGTCGTGATGCGGGTCGGGGTAGGTGTCGGAGAACTCCCAGCCGTCGTCGTAGCGAACGGGTTCGACGAGCGACATCGAGATGGCGTCGTCGAGGCCCTTGAGCGAACGTGTCATCGCGACGCGATGCGCCCACGGACACGCCCGCGAGATGTAGAGGTGGTAGCGGCCGGCCTCGACGGGGAACGCCTCGTCGGGGCCGATGCGGTCACGAAACGCCGACTCCTGACGCGTGAACTCGCCGTCCTCGTTGGTCTCGATGTTCTCCTCTGCGGTCCACTCGCCCTCGACGAGTCGACTCACTGGTCGCTTCCCTCCGAGTTCATACGCGTATCTGGTCGCTGAACGGCGAAAAGCCTTCGGCGGGATGGCGCAAACTATATGAACCACTTGGTAATACTACTGGGTGGTATGTCTTCGTTCGACGAATTCAGCCAAGTCGGTGAAGCGGACGTAACACGCGCAATCGGACAGGAGTGGACCGAGGAGTTCATGGACTTCTCGGACTCGGACGTGCTCATCATCGGTGGTGGGCCGTCGGGGCTGATGGCGGCCAAGGAACTCTCCGAGCGCGGCGTGAAGACGATGGTCGTCGAGAAGAACAACTACCTCGGCGGCGGGTTCTGGCTCGGCGGCTTCCTGATGAACAAGGTGACCGTCCGCGACCCCGCACAGGACGTGTTGGAGGACCTCGACGTGGACTACAAGCCCGCGAAGGATACGGAGGGCCTCTACGTCGCCAACGGGCCGGAGGCGTGTTCCGGCCTCATCAAGGCCGCCTGTGACGCGGGCGCGAAGATGCAGAACATGACGGAGTTCACCGACATCGTGATTCGCGAGGACCACCGCGTCGGCGGCATCGTCATGAACTGGACGCCGGTCCACGCGCTCCCGCGCGAAATCACCTGTGTCGACCCCATCGCCGTCGAGGCGGACCTTGTCATCGACGCGACGGGGCACGAGGCCGTCGCGGTCAACAAGCTCAACGAGCGCAACGTCCTCGACGCGCCGGGCATCGAACACGCCGAGGAGCACAATACCGGCATGGACAACACCGGCGACGACACCTACGGCGCGCCCGGCCACGACTCGCCCGGTCACGACTCCATGTGGGTCGGCCAGAGCGAGGACGCCATCGTCGAGCACACGGGCGTCGTCCACGACGGCCTCATCGCGACGGGGATGGCCGTCGCCACCACCTACGGCCTGCCGCGCATGGGACCGACGTTCGGCGCCATGCTCGTCTCGGGCAAGCGCGCCGCCCAAGCGGCCATCGACGAACTCGGCGTCGACGCCGCCGACGTGGAGCTCACGTCCCGCGCGCCCGCCGACGACTGACGCAGACGCATGCCCGAGACGGTCACCATCTATCGCGCGCCCACCACCGTCGCGGACGCGGACGCCCTCGCTGACTGGCTCCGCGACCGAATCGACGCCGAGGTGCGGGTGCGCGACCGACTGCTCGGCCGCGTCGACGACGGGGTAGCCGAAGAATTCGCGGCCGCCCGCGTCACCGACCCACACGACCCCGAGACGGGCAACACGATGACAGGCATCGTCCGCTACGAGGAGCGAGCGCTCTCGAACCCGTCGCGGGCGGGCGGCATCGTCTACGACGGGCGCGACGTTCAGCGGTCGCTGAACGCGCACGTGCCCGGCGAGCAGAGTCTCGACCACCTGCACATCGCGCTCTTGGACCGTGCCCTCGGGACGTGGGGCGACCACGACGGGCGCTGGCACAAGCGGGTGGCCGTCCTCGGACAGCCGACGCTTGTCTCGGTGCCCGGGCTGTACGAGGCGCCGGCCAAGCCCGAGGCGTACTACGAGGCCAAGAGCAAGCACGCCCTACTGACGGGTGACGCGCCGCCACGCGAGGTGTTAGAGGCCGAAATCGAGGGGGACTTCCTCGTCGCGGACGACCCCCGGACGACCGACGCGCTGAAGGGGTATCTCCTCGCCGCCGTCGATTTCCTCGACACCGGGTCGGCGTTCTGTGACGACGAGCGCTGTCGCCTCCACGACGCCCATCGCCAGCCCGGTGTCGTCCGGGCGCAGCTGCGCGACCCGACCTTCTGCGAGGCGCACGCGGCGCGCTACGACTAGTTAGGTCTGGTCGCGGACGACTCGGGCCGCCGCCGGGGCGTCGTCGGCGAGGACGTACGTGATGGGTTCGATGCCGAACCCGCCGGTCTGGTAGAGGACGAACGGCGACCCTGGGTCGGCCGCGCGCACCGCCTCGACGATTGTCTCGCGAGTGGCGTCGCCGCCGGAGTCCTCGCGGTCGGCATCGAACTCGACGGTCGGGTAGCCGGCGTCTCGCAGGCCGTCGACAAGGGCGGAGTCGTACCGGATGTTCACCGCGCCGCGGACCGGCGCGCCGGCCTCACGGGCCGACAGCAACACGGCGGCGACGTGTTCGCTGACGCCGAACTCGGGGTCAGAGGGCACCGTCGCCGTCCCGCGAACGTCGAAGATGCGGCCCGGGACGCCCGCCACGTCCTCAACGTCGGTCGCCTCGGGGAGACACTCGACGAGGTTCGAGCCGACGTTGGGGACGAGGCTCGCGAACGCGGACGTGTTGCGGAGGATGCGGAGGCCGCGCCGCACGGAGGAGCGGACCTGTTCGGTGGTGCGCGCGCCGCTCTCGGGGTCGTGAACGTCGAAGGAGGCGTCGTACTCGCGGAGTTCGGGCATGACCTCGCGGTGGCGTTCGGCGAGCGAGTCGCCGTTCTCCAGTCGTCGGATGAGCACTTCGAGTTCGATGAGCGCCTGCACGCGACTCATATCGCCCGTCGACAGTCCCTCACCGATTCGCTCGACGAGCGACTGGACGCGTTCGTCCTCGCTGAAGCGCTCGCTGGTCGCCACGTCGCCGTGGGCGTACTTCGAGACGGCGGACTGCGAGATGCCGAGGGCGTCGGCGACTTCGCGCTGGGTGAAGCCACGCTCTCGGAGGTCCGTCGCGAGCATCGACCGGACCGTGGGCAGGAACTCCTCGACGACGAGTTCTTCGACGAACTTCATGATTCGAATTCGGGGTCGGAGCCGATGCGCGAGGCTTGCGGGCCGTCCTGGTCTTGATACTTCGAGCCGCGCTCGCTCCCGTACGGGCGCTTGGCGGGCGAGGAGAGTTCGGTGAAGACGAGCTGGGAGACGCGCATGCCGGGCGTGAGCGCGACGGGGGCGGTGCCGAGATTCGACAGTTCGAGCGTCACCTGTCCGCGATAGCCGGGGTCGACGAAGCCGGCGGTGGCGTGGACGACGACGGCCAGTCGGCCGAGCGAGGACCGGCCCTCGACGTTGGCGACGAGGTCCGCGGGCATCTCGACGCGCTCTTTCGTCGTGCCGAGCACGAAGTCGCCGGGGTGGAGGATGAACTCCTCGCCCTCGTCGACGACCGTCTCGTCGATATACTCGCTCACTTCCTGTTCGCGCGTGGGGTGGATACAGGAGATGTTCGTCCGTTGGAACTCGAGGAACTCGGCGCCGAGACGAAGGTCGACGCTCGCGGGTTGGACCTGCTGGTCCACGTCGTCGAGGGGGTCGATGACGAGGTCACCCTCGCTCAGGCGCGCGAGGATGTCGGTGTCCGACAGTATCATAGCTATGCGCGGGACGCCGAGGAGTAAAATCCCCCCGATGCGGCTGCCTCCGGCGAGCCGAGCGAAGGGTTCGCGTTCGCTCGTCGTCGCGTCGTCAGTTCGTGATGTCGGTTGAACGGCAACGCTTTTTTGAGACGGTCCGAAACCAGTAGCGTATGTCTGATGAGGTCAAGCGTGGACTCGACGGTGTCGTCGTGTTCGAGTCCAATCTGAGTTACATCGACGGCGATGCCGGCGAATTGGGCTATCGCGGCTACGCCATCGAAGACTTCGCACAGGAGGCGAGCTTCGAGGAGGTGTTGTCGTTGTTATGGAACGGCGCGTGGCCGACCCCGGCCGAACACGAAGAGTTCGTCGCCCGACTGGCCGCAGAGCGCGACCTGGCGCCGCCCGTCTACGACCTCATCGAGGAACTCGCCGCACAGGACGAGAACCCCATGGCGATGCTGCGGACGGTCACGTCCATGCTGTCGGCGTACGACCCGGATACCGACGCCGAACCCGACGACCGCGAGGCGAACATCGCGAAGGGCTGTCGCATCACGGCGAAGATTCCGACCGCGCTGGCGGCGTTCACCCGACTCCGCGACGGCAACGAGCCCGTCGCCCCGCGTGAGGACCTCACCCACGCCGAGAACTTCCTCTACATGCTGAACGACGAGGAACCCGACGCGGTTGCGGTCGACGCCTTCGACACTGCCCTCGTGTTGCACGCGGACCACGGGTTGAACGCCTCGACGTTCGCCTCGATGGTGACCACCTCGACGCTCTCGGATCTCCACAGCGGCGTCACGAGCGCCATCGGCACCCTCGCCGGGAGCCTCCACGGCGGCGCCAACCAGAACGTCATGCGGATGCTGAAAGAGATAGACGAGAGCGACGCGGACCCCGACGAGTGGATCGAACAGGCCGTCGAGGAGGGCCGCCGCATCCCCGGCTTCGGCCACCGCGTCTACAGCGTCCGCGACCCGCGAGCCAACATCCTCGCCTCGTACTCGGAGCGTCTCGGCGAGCAGTCGGGCGACCGGAAGTGGTACGACTACTCCGTCACCATCGAGGAGCATATGGCCGAGATGACGCGGTTCTCGCCCAACGTCGACTTCTACTCCGCGTCGATGTACTACCAGATGGGCATCCCGCTGGACATCTACACGCCCATCTTCGCCCTCTCGCGGGTCGGTGGCTGGATTGCACACATGCTCGAACAGTACGACGACAACCGCCTCATCCGGCCGCTCTCGCGCTACGCCGGCGAGCGCGGGCGCGAATTCGTCCCCCTCGACGAGCGGTAGTCGGACAGCGATGGACGTCTTCGTCTACGGGACGCTCACCGAACCCGACCGCGTCGCCACCGTCCTCGACTCCTTTGTCTTCGTCGGCGCCGCGGTCCTCGAGGGCTGTCATCCCGTTGCCGGCCGCTATCCGACGCTCGCGCCCGGCGGTGAGACAGCTGGTCGACTCCTCCGAACCGACGAGCTGGCGGCGCTCGACGACTACGAAGGCGTCGACGAGGGCTTGTACGTGCGCGTGACCGTCCCCCGGACGGACGGTGGACGCGCCGCCGTCTACGTCGGTGACCCCGACGCACTCGACGTGACAGAGGCCGTCACGTGGCCGGGAACGGGGCCGTTCGCCGAGCGCGTCGCCGAGTACGTCGACGCGAACGCCCGCGTCCGGCCGGAACATTCTTCCTGACTATCAATTGAGACGCCCGCTGTCCCGACTCTGTCCGCTACTTTCACTTTCACTGCGCCTTCATGACGTTTATATCCCTTCGCGCCCTTCGGTTATATGCACGTCACACGCGTGCATTCCCCCTTCACGTTCTGCGGCGCTGTGCTACATAAACCGTTAACAGCCACCGACAGGTAGGGACTGACATGATCTCGAACGAGGACGTACTCGACGCCCGTGAGCGAGTCGCGGGCGTCGCGCGACACACGCCGCTCGAATATTCGTTCGCCTTCTCCGAGATGACTGGTGCGGACGTCCATCTCAAACTCGAAAACTTCCAGCGCACGGGCGCGTTCAAGATTCGCGGGGCCATCAACCGCATCGAGACGCTGTCGCCCGAGCAACAGGAGGCGGGCGTCGTCACCGCGAGCGCCGGCAACCACGCGCAGGGGGTCGCGCTGGCGGCGACGCGCGCGGGCGTCGACTCGACTATCGTGATGCCGGACCACGCGCCGGTGTCGAAGGTAAAAGCGACCGAGCGCTACGGCGGCAACGTCATCCTGCACGGCGCCGACTACAACGAGGCGCAGGCCGAGGCCCACCGCATCGAACGCGAGGAGGGCCGGACGTACGTCCACGCCTTCGACGACGAGATGGTGATGGCCGGGCAGGGGACCATCGGCCTCGAAATCGTCGAGGACTGCCCCGACGTGGAGACGGTCATCGTCCCCATCGGCGGCGGCGGCCTCATCTCGGGCATCTCGACGGCGGTGAAAGCCTACGACGACGACATCCGCGTCATCGGCGTGCAGGCCGAGGGCGCGTCGAGCGCCGCCGAATCTCTCCAGAAAGGCGAGATTTACGAACGCGAGAGCGTCGACACCATCGCCGACGGCATCGCGACCCGTCGCATCGGCGACCGTACCTTCGAGGTGATTAAAGAGAACGTCGACGAGGTGGTGACGGTCAACGACGAGGATATCGCCATCGCGCTCACCTACCTGCTCGAACGCGAGAAGGCACTCGCGGAGGGCGCCGGGGCCATCTCCCTCGCCGCGTTGCTCTCGGGCGCTATCGAGTACGAGGAGGGCGAGGTAATCGTCCCCGCCGTTTGCGGGGGGAACATCGACCTCAACGTGTTGACGACCGTCGTGATGCGAGGACTGGTCGCCACGGGCCGCTATCTCCGCTTCCGGACTATCCTGAAAGACCAGCCGGGCGCGCTCGTCGACCTTGGCTCTATCATCGCCGACCACCGCGCGAACATCACCGCGTTCCACCACGACCGCACGTCGCGGGACGTGGCGATGAACGACGCCCGCGTCGAACTCGAAGTCGAGACGCGCGGTCCGGACCACATCGACGAACTCCTCTCGGCCCTGCGCGCGGACGGCTACGAGGTCGAAATCGTCAACGGCTATCAGATGTCAGTCTGAGCGGGGTGCTCAGTATCGGCATTCCGGCGACGGCAGGAACCGCGTAGACGTGTACTTTTAACCGGGTCGCCCGTGACCCAGCGAGCGTGAAACGAACTATCAGCACCGACGACGCCCCCGCGGCGGTGGGCGCGTACAGTCAGGCGACGACCAACGGCTCCCTGCTGTTCACGGCGGGTCAGCTCCCGCTGACGACGGACGGCGAGCTCCTCGACGACGAGAGCGTCGCCACCCAGACCGAGCAGTCCCTGGATAACGTCATGGCCATCCTCGACGAGGAGGGCGCCGACGCGTCGGACATCCTGAAGGTAACCATCTTCCTCGACGATATCGACGACTTCGACGAGATGAACGAGACGTACGGAACGTACTTCGACGCGGAACCGCCGGCCCGCAGCGCCGTCGAAGTCGGCAACGTCCCGAAGGGCGCGGCGCTCGAAATCGAGGCCATCGCCGACGTCGAGTGAGCGGCCGAACTCGCCGATGACCCCCCGACGCAAATCCAGCCTCCTCTGGGGCGTGGTCGGTGCGCTCGCCTTCCTCGCCCTCGTGCAGGGGTATCGACTCCTCGTCGAATCCCTGACGGTGAGCGCTGCCGTGTTCGGGGCTGTCGCGCTCCTCGTCGGCGCGACGGCGGCGGGTGTGACGTACGTTCTCGAACCGCGGATACACGGAAACGGAAGGAGTTAAAGGGCCGAGCGGGTATGCGTAACTGCGAGCCGGGATGGCCGAGTGGTAAGGCGCACGCCTGGAAAGCGTGTTCCCTCAGGGATCCAGGGTTCAAATCCCTGTCCCGGCGCTTTTCACGTTCTCACCCTACGAGCCGGTAGTCTCGCTACCTACGACATCGCGTCGCGCGGCATAATCAGGTCGCCGCCGCAGGCGGGACAGCGGTCCAGCGACCCCGCGACGCCGGTAGTTGACCGGAACTCGTCGTAGTCGCAGTCGGTACACACCCATTCCGCGACGTGTCGCTGTACTCCTCCGGTGGGCGTCTGGTCGGCGCGACTCTCTCTGAGTGACATGGTAACAACTCACACTCTATTCACTTAGTAGTTTGGTGCGAATACTAGAGGTAAGTGACTGTTCGTTTCTAAATTCGCGAGGGTGGTGTGGGTTCCCAAACTAAAATCCTGAAATAGTACTCGAACAGGCGTTTATATGCTCTCGAATCGCCGACGGCGGTCTATCTGTTGGGAATCGTAGAAAAGTTCATATATCGTGGGGGCGTTCGTGTGGTTGACAATGCCTGACACGAAAAGTGGCCGCGAACGCAACGGCAAGAACAAGCGCGAACAGCTCCGTCACCAGCTGTACGAGGCAGAGATGGACTCCCTCGACGACGACGACGACCTCCCCGAATTCGGCGAAGACTTGGAACTCGACGATTAGGTCGCCAGCAACGATTTTCGTCGGTCGGCCTCGGTGAGACCCCGGATTGGTCCCCATCACGGCCGTCGGCGCTCTTATCACGAGGCCGCCCAAATCGGTCGGTCGTGTCACTCCGCGCGAACTACGCGACGGTGTACGTCGGCGCACAACTCGCCCCTCCGGCCCGGGAACTCGACCTTGACTGGGCCGACCACGTCGGCGACGAAACCGATTCCCACGAGTTCACCGTCCCGACGGCGGCAGCCACCGACGGCTACGTCGGCATCCAGGCGTTCGACGTGGGCGAGTACGGGCACGACATCCGCATCAACGGCGAGTCGATGAGTGGATTCGACGTGCCGCCGAGCGAGGGCTGGCAGTACTGGGTCGACACCTTCGGCGACGCCGTCTCCCTCACCGAGGGCACCAACGAACTCCGAATCGTCCGCGACGCCGACACCGAGGACGCCTTCGCTGTCGGCACCGTCACCGTCCACTGGAAGGAACCAGTCGACTGACCTTATAAAGACGCGCCGACGACCGTTCGCTACCCCTATCGAGAGTCGTGATAACAGTTGCCACAATTTTGGCGATTCGGCTCACGTCTGCGACTTTTTCGCGTTCGACTGCCTCCGACTCGACGACGCATCGTCCTCCGCGACCCTCCACTTTTATATAGAAGGACAAACAATCTTTCGATGAACTATGAGTCAGCGAATGCAACAGGGTCAGCCGATGATCATCATGGGCGAAGACGCACAGCGCGTCAAGGACCAGGATGCCCAGGAGTACAACATCTCGGCTGCCAAAGCTGTCGCGGAGTCGGTACGCTCGACGCTCGGCCCGAAGGGGATGGACAAGATGCTCGTCGACTCGATGGGCACCGTCACCATCACCAACGACGGTGTGACCATCCTGCAGGAGATGGACATCGACAACCCGACGGCTGAGATGATCGTCGAAGTCGCCGAGACCCAAGAGGACGAGGCCGGCGACGGGACGACGACGGCCGTCGCCATCGCGGGCGAGCTCCTGAAGAACGCCGAGGACCTCCTCGACCAGGACATCCACCCGACGGCCATCATCAAGGGCTTCCACATGGCCTCCGAACAGGCCCGTGCCGAGGTCGACAACATCGCCACCCGCGTCGACCCCTCGGACGAGGGCCTCCTCCGGAGCGTCGCCGAAACGTCGATGACGGGCAAGAGCTCGGAACTCGACAAGGACCTCCTCGCCGACCTCGTCGTCGACGCCGTGCAGGCGGTCACCGTCGAGGCCGAGGACGGTTCGAACGTCGTCGACCTCGAATTCATCGAAATCGAGACCCAGACCGGTCGCGGTGTCTCGGAGTCTCAACTCCTCAACGGCGCAGTCATCGACAAGGACCCCGTCAACGAGGACATGCCGGTCGACTTCGACGCGGCCGACGTGCTCCTCCTGAACGACCCCATCGAGGTCGAGGAAGCCGACGCTGACACGCAGGTCAGCATCGACGACCCCGAACAGCTCCAGCAGTTCCTCGACAGCGAGGAACGCCAGCTTCGAGAGAAGGTCGACCAAATCGTCGCCACGGGCGCCGACGTGGTCTTCTGTCAGAAGGGCATCGACGACCTTGCGCAGTATCTCCTCGCGAAGGAAGGCATCCTCGCCGTCCGCCGGACGAAGAAGTCCGACATGGGCTTCCTGCAGGAGATTCTCGGCGCACAGATCGTCTCCGACCTCGACTCCGCGACCGACGCCCACCTCGGTCACGGGTCCATTACGCGCGACGCCGACGCGGGTCTGTTCTACGTCGAGGGCGATGACTCCCACGGCGTGACCATCCTCCTCCGTGGCTCGACCGACCACGTCGTCGACGAGCTCGAACGCGGCATCCACGACGCACTCGACGTCGTCTCGGCGACGGCCTCCGACGGTCGCGTCCTCGCCGGCGGCGGTGCCATCGAGGTGGAAGTCGCCAGCCGACTCCGCGACTACGCCGACGACATCAGCGGGCGCGAACAGCTCGCCATCAACGCCTTCGCCGACTCGCTCGAAGTCGTCCCGCGCGTCCTCGCCAACAACGCGGGCCTCGACAGCATCGACACGCTGGTCTCGCTCCGCGCGGCCCACGAGGACGGCGACGAACACGCCGGCCTCAACGTCTTCACCGGCGACGTCGTCGACACCTTCGAGGCTGGCGTCGTCGAACCCGCGCACGCCAAAGAGCAGGCGCTCTCCTCCGCTACCGAAGCGGCGAACCTCGTCCTGAAAATCGACGACATCATCGCCGCGGGCGACCTCTCGACCTCCGGTGACGGAGACGAGGGCGGCCCCGGCGGCGCTGGCGGCATGGGCGGCATGGGCGGCATGGGCGGCGCGATGTAAGCTCGGTGCGCACCCATTCCGACACAAGACCCTTATTTTCGACGCGGATAACGCGGCGGTATGCCCTCCCGACGACGCTTGGTAGCCAGCCTCGGCGCCGCGCTGACCGGACTGGCTGGCTGTCTCGACACTTCGTCCGACTCCACGCCGCCGACCGCCGAAGCGACGCTCGGCGACTCGATTTCCCTCGACGGGACGACGGTGACCGCCACGGAACTGGCGGCCGTCCACTCCTATCACTATCTCAGTGCGCCGGACGCGTTCGGCGTCGAATCGGCCGGCAGCGACCGGTTTCTCTTCGTCGCTCTCACCGCCAGCGGCGAGCGACCGCCGCCGGGCCGGGCCTTCGCACTCGACGTGGGCGGTGACCGCCTCGCGTTTCCGGAGGCCGCGCCCGCACCCGAACGTGACCTCGCACCCGTGGGTGACGGTCGCTACACCGAGGAGAGTCCGCAGGGGTATCTCGTCTTCCGCGTTCCGGCGCCACTCGAAACCAGCGTCGCCGTCACGCTCCGCCAGGCCTCGCAAGTCTCGGACAGTCGAGTCGACGACGACGCGCGGGCCCGGTGGTCGATTCCCGACGCTCGGCTCGACGCCCTGCGCTCACCGCCGCCCGAGTTCGCGGTCAGCTACGACGTGCCCGAGTCGGTCGACGCGAACGACCCCATTCCCGTCGGTATCGACGTGACCAACAAGGGCGACGGCTCTGGGGTCTGTCGCGGTGCCATCAACCACACGCATCCGATGCACGGTGGCGACTCCTTCTCGCTCTCGCTCGATTCGGGCGCCTCGACGACGTACGAGATGACGGTTGACTACCACGTCGACGACCGGGTCGACGCCGACAGCCTCGAATTCGACCTCCTCGTCCCCGGCGACGCGCGGTCGTTCACCGTCACCCTCGAAGGCGCGGCCTGACTACTCCAGATAGATTGCCGGCCGGAAGGGGACGGCGCTGCTGGCGCGGTCGGCCGGGTCCGGCGGGTCGTCGTCCTCGGCGTAGACGTCGACATCGGCGTCGAACTCGCGTTCGAGGAAGTCCACCGCCGACTCGTAGACGGTGCCTTCGTCGAGGTCCTGCAGTCGGTCGACGGTGTCGTCGTCTAGGTCGCGGACGAGCTCCACGAGGTCGCCGACGAGGTCGTTGACGGCGTCGCCGCGTTCCCGCAGGTCGGGGTTGCTCATCGCCTCACTCATCGCCGCGCCCACGTCGGCCCCGGCTTCGACGACGGCGTCGAACACCTCGCGCTTCCAGTCCGCGGCGACGTAGATCATGATTCGTTCGGGGTCGGTCCCCGTCACGTCCACGATATCGTTCACGTCCTCGGTGAGGCGCTCTATCTGTCGCTCCTGCACCTCGACAGCCGGGCGCTCCAAGTCGGCGTCGACTTCGGGCCACGGCACGTCCTCCGCTGCCTCCCCGGTCAGTCGCTCGTGGAGTTCGTTGGCGAGGAAGGGGACGAAGGGCGCGAGGAGGCGAAGCCGCGTCTCCAGCGCGTGGCGGAGCGTCCACTGCGCGCCCGGTCGGTCGCGGTCGGTCCGGCGGCGATACCATCGGAGCGACTCCTCGAAGCCGTAGAAGGCGGTCTGACTCGCCGCTCGCGTCTCCGAGTTCTCCATCGCCTCGGTCACTTCGCGGACCGTCGACTGCAGCTTCGAGAGCAGCCATCGGTCGACGGGTTCGAGGTCCGGCACCTCGTCGTCGAACGTCGACGCCGGTTCGTCGGGGACGAGTTCGGTCGCGCGGTTCCAGAAGCGGTCGAGTTGGTCGCGAACGCTCTCGACCTGTCCGGCGCGCCAGTCGTAGTCCTGCCACGGCTCGGCGGAGTTGAGCAGGAAGAAGCGCACGGTGTCGGCACCGTAGCGCTCGATGGCCTTGCCCGGCAGGACGACGTGGCCCTTCGAGGAGGACATCTTCTCGCCCTCCAGCAGGCCCATGCCCATGATGACGATGCCCTCGGGCCACTGGGCTTCGTCGAACAGCTCCGCGTGGTGGAACAGGTAGAACGTCAGGTGGTTCGAGATGAGGTCGTTCGCGGAGAAGCGGTAGTCGACGGGGTACCAGTAGAGCCACTCCTCGCGCAGGTCGAGGGCGCGCGGGTCGGGGTCCTCCACGGCGTCAGCGCCGTAGAAGAGGGCGTCGAAGAACTCGCGGTCGAGGTCCTCGACCGGAATCTCGCGCAGGCGCGGCGCGAGCGTGTAGTACGCCATGTAGATGGTCGAGTCAGAGAGGGGTTCGATGACGAAGTCGTCGTCCCACGGCAGGTGCGTCCCCAGCCCGTAGTTGCGGATGCAGGGCCACTCGTTGAGCCACCCGATGGTGTGGTCGTACTCGTCACGCGTGTTTGCGGGGATGCACTCCATATTCTCGACGAGCTGCCGAGTCATCTCCTTCCAGTCCTCGTCGTTGTATCGGAGGAACCACGTGTCCTGTTTGGACACCTCGACGTCGCCGCCGCACCGACAGACCACCTCCTCCGAGAACTCGTACATCGTCCCGAAGCGGCCGGCGTCGACGCCCTCGTCGCGGTAGCGCTCACGGACCTCCTCGATGACCTCGCCCGCGAACTCACCGTACTCGTCGTGGAGACGGCCGGCGTGGAACTCGCGGTTGTACAACTCTTGGGTGACCTCTTCGAGTTCGGGGTCGTCCGAGGACTCGACACCCGAGGATTCGACGGCGTCGCGCGCCGGAATCTCGCCGTAGCCCTCCACGTCGAGGATGGGAATTGGCTCGATTCCCTCGACCGTCTCGGGGTCGACGCCGTAGCGTTCCATGCGCTCGTCGTCGGCTTTCGCCTCCTGCAGGGCGAGGTAGTCGTCCGGCGAGTGCGCCGGGACGGACATGACGACGCCCGTCGCGTTGTCGGGGTCGACAAACGTCGCCGGCAGAATCGGCACCTCGTCGCCCGTCACGGGGTTGGTGACGTGTTCGCCCACCAGGTCGGCACCCGAGAACGTCTCCTCAACGGTCACGTCGTGCGCTTGTAGGCGGAGTTTTTCGGTCGCCTGCTCGGAGACCAGCCACGTTTCGCCGTCGACGGTGGCGCGGGCGTAGGTGCCCTCCGGGTTGACGTAGGCGTTGGTCACGCCGCGGACCGTCTCGGGGCGGAGCGTCGCCATCGGCACCACCGCGTCGTCGAGGCCGAAGCGAACCAGCGTGTACTCCTGATACTCCGCGTCTTCGCCCTCCAGCAGGTCGTGGGTCGTGACCGGCTGTGCCTCGTTCGTGCAGTATTTGACCGGGTGGAGGCCCTTCTCCAGTCGGTCACGGTCGCGGAGCGTCTCGTACTGCCACGTGATGAACTTGGAGTAGCGGTCGTCGTTGGTGGTGAACTCGCGGCGCCAGTCGATAGAGAGCCCCAGCGACTTCATCCCCTTCTTGTAATGTTCCTCGATGAAGTGGTGGGCGTAGCCCATCGGCGTTTCGAGGTCCTGCAGGGTGTCTTCGGGTACGTCGTAGGTGTCGCGGAGGACGGAGAGCTGCTCTTCTTCGCCTTTCTTCAGGCGCTCGACGGCGCCGATGATGGGCGTCCCGGTGACGTGCCACGCGATGGGAAAGAGCACGTTGTCGCCCTGCTGGCGGCGATAGCGGGCGTAGACGTCCGGCACCGTGTAGGTCCGGGCGTGGCCGATGTGCATCCCACCGCTCGGGTAGGGATAGGGGACGGTGATGAAGGTCACGTCCTCGTCGTCGGCTCCGTCCGGGTCGGCTTCGTACCGGCCCGTCTCGGCCCAGCGCTCCCGCCAGCGCTCCTCGAGTTCCTGCGGGTCGTAGTCCATATCCCGGCTCAAGGCCCCACGGCCTAAAATAACTCCTATCCGGCCGGCGCGCCGACGCCTCTCGATTATCCGGCGTCTTCGCCGGCGAGAGCGTTCCCGCCGGACGCTCACTCGATGTCGATTACACTACCGCTCTCAGACGACGTGTCGCGTATCGTACGACCCGAGACGCCGGACCCATCCCTCGTCGACGATGCCCTCGACCTCGTCGACCGCTTCGCGGGCGTGACGCTCGTAGAGGCCCGCCTCGAAGTCGATGTGGAAGAGGTAGTCGCCAAGGCGGTCACCCGTGGGTCGGGACTCCACTCGCGAGAGGTTGATGTCGCGGTCCGCGAACGCCTCCAGCAGTTCGAGGAGGAGGCCGGGATAGTTCGCGTTCGGGTTGACGATAATCGTCGACTTCCCGCCGGCGTCGGTTCCCTCGCCGGCGGGCGCGACGACGAAAAACCGGGTGGCGTTGGAGTCGCGGTCCTGGATGTCCTCTGCAAGCACCTGCAGGTCGTCGCCGGCGTTGTCGGGGTGGGCGATGGCGGCGACGGAGGCGTCCTCGCGGGCGTGTTCGACGCCGCGGGCCGTGCTGGCGACGGCCTCCAGCGTCACGTCGGGGTACTCGGCTTCGAGGAAGGACCGACACTGTGCGAGCGCCTGTGAGTGGCTGGCGACAACGTCGAACGTCTCCGACTGCGCGAGGAGGGCGTGGCGGATGGGAGTGACGACTTCCTCGACGACGCCCACGTCGTAGTTCGAGAGCGCATCCAGCGTCTCGGTGACGCTGCCCTCGATGCTGTTCTCGATGGGGACGACGCCGCGGTGGTACTCGCCTTTCGCGACAGCCTCGACGATGGCGGTCACGGACTCGCTGAAGGTCACGTCGTCGGCGACGGCCCGCGCCGCGCGGTGCGAGTACGTCCCCGCGGGGCCGAGCGTGATGGCTTCCATGCGCCCCGATTGTGCGGAGTCGGGGAAAAGCGCGTCGGGTTACGCGAGGTGGAGACGGACGTTGAAAACGCTCCCTCGCGGGTCGTTGTCGTCTATCCAGACCGAGCCACCGTAGTGGTCGACGAGCGTGTACACCAGATAGAGTCCGAGTCCCGTCCCCTCGCTGTCGACGCCCTTCTCGCCTTTGCCGAAGATTACGTCGCGGCGCTCGGGGTCAATTCCCGGACCGTCGTCTGCCACCTTCACCAGCACCCAATCGTCCTCGAGTTCGGCGGACACTTCGACGGTCGGTTCGTCGCCGTCGTGGTGTCGGACGGCGTTGCTGAGCAGATTTCGGAACACGGAGCGCAGCATGTCGTTCGCCAGCACCTCGACCAATGGGACGTTCCCGCGGGTGCGTATCGTCGCCTCGGGGTAGCTCGACCGGGCCGCCCGTATCTCCCGTTCGAGGACGAACGACAGGTTCGTCGGCTCGCGTTCGCTCCCCGATTCGGTGACGAGGGCGTCCATCAGCTCCCCCATCAGGTCGGTGAGTTCGATGACGTGCTCGGTCCGCGAGCGAATCGTCTCCAAATGTGGTGTGTCGCCCTTCTCGACGTCGTCGAGCAGGTCGGACATCCCCTGGACGAGTTGCATGTCGTTCCGGATGTCGTGGCGAACGATTCGGTTCAACAGTTGGAGGCGTTCGTTTTGCTCTTCGAGGCCCTGCCGATGCTCTCGGAATTCGGTCACGTCTTTGACCGCGCCGTCGACGTACGTCTCGCCCTCGGCATCGGTGAATCGACAGGCGGTGACCTGCCCCCAGAACGGCTCGTCGTTCAGCGTCCGCAGTTCGACTCGCTCGCTCACCACTCGCTCTTCGGCCACCTGCTCGAAGAACTCCTGACAGTCGTCGCCGTCGGCGAAGATGTCGCCCACTGGCGTCGAAAGGAGGTCGGTCCGGGAAGTTACGTCGAATAGTTCGACTATCGTCGGATTACCTTCGAGGAACGGTTCGTCGGGGTCGGGTCGCGCCCGGAAGATGCCCGTCGGAACGTGTTCCACCAACTCCTCGAACCATCCCTTCTCTCGGTGTCGCCGCTCACTCGCGTCACGAACCGTCGTCACCACGCAGCGCTGACCGCCAACGTCACCGACCGACGCCGACAGTTCCGCCCAGAACGTCTCTCCGTCACGTCGTTGGAGACACCATTCGACGTCTTCGTCGGCATCCAACAGGGCTCGAACTGGGTCTCGGTCCGGTTCGCCGACGAGTACGTCGACGAGTCGTCGCCCCACGAGCGTCTCACACGCGAATCCACTCATGGACGTGAAACACTCGTTCACGTCTCTGATTCGGCCACTGTCTGGCGCGACCAGTAACAGCCCGTCGGAGACGTGTTCGAACAGGGCTTGGTACCCGGATTCGATGCCGGTGCTCGTCGCTTCGTCCACAGCGACCGTGAGATACACCTCGATAAAAGGATGTCCGCCCGATTATCAGGCCGAATAACAGACGTCGACGAAGTTGCGCAGAATCGTCAGCCCCGTCTCGCCGCTCTTCTCGGGGTGGAACTGCGTCCCGAACACCGTTCCGTCCTCGTTGGCGACGACAGCGGGGAAGGACCGCCCGTGGTCCGCCGTCGCGACGACTGCCTCGTCGTCGTCCGGGACGGCGTAGTAGGAGTGGACGAAGTAGGCGTATTCGCCGTCGACGGAGCCACCGCCCGGCCCGTCACGCGCCGGCGCGTCGGCGGGGTCGACGCCCGAGACGATGGGGTGGTCGCGCTCCACCGACAGCTGATTCCAGCCCATGTGGGGAACCGTCTGTCCCTCGTCGAACCGGACGTTGCGCCCGGGGACGAAATCGAGGCCGACGACATCGCCCTCGCCCGCGTGGTCTGCCTCCTCGCTCGACGTGAGGAGCATCTGCATCCCGAGACAGATGCCGAAGACGGGTTGGCCGCGGTCGACGGCGTCCGCGAGGGCGTCGCGGTACGGCCCGGCGTTCTCCATCCCTTCGCGGAAGGCGCCGACGCCCGGGAGGACGATGCCGTCCGCATCGGCGAAGTCCGCGGGGTCGTCGGTAATCGTCACGGCGGCGCCCGCACGCTCTAGCCCACGCGTGGCCGACCGGAGGTTGCCGAGGCCGTAGTCGACGATGACCACGTCCGCGAGTGCCTCCGCCGGCGGTTCGGACAGGCTCATGTCTCTCCGTCGGGCGGCGGGGTGCAAGTCACTTTCCGTTAGGCGTCGGCTGTGGCCGGGCACACCTTCAGTAGTCGCCGAGGCGGGCTTGGTCACTCTCGCTCGCGCCGACGAGCGCCGACGCCTTCCCGATGGCGTCCGCGAACGACTCGCGTTGACTCCGGTCGTACAGTGTCGCCGCGGGATGGAGACAGAGCAGGACGCGCCGGCTCTCGCCGCCGAGGCGAGCGTCGACTACCGACCCGGCCTCCTTCGTGATGGCAACGTCGCGGTCCAGCACTCGCTGGGCCGGCACCTTGCCCAGCGTGACGATTAGGTCGGGGTCGACGTGTTCGATTTCGCGGTCCAGGAAGTCGGCGCAACTGTCCAGCTCCTCGGCTCGCGGGTCGCGGTTCTCCGGGGGGCGACAGCGCACGCAGTTGGTGATGCGAACGTCGGCGCGCGCGAGGCCCGCGTCGCGGAGGGCGTCGTCGAGCACCGACCCCGACCGGCCCACGAAGGGTTCGCCCTCCTCGTCCTCGTTGGCGCCGGGCGCCTCGCCGACGAAACAGAGCGCGGCGTCCGCGGGGCCGACGCCGTTGACGATGCGACTCCGCGACTCCACGAGGGCCGGGCAGCGCTCGCAGGCGCAGACGTCCGGCCCGTCGGTTTCGACCATGCCGGAAGGCCGACGGCCGACGGCTTAAACGTCCGCGTCCGTGCCCGCCCGGAACTCGCGGGCGGCCCGCGCGGCCAACCGAGCCACCCGGACCGGCTCTGGACGCCCGCCCTCGGCGGTGTGTGCCCTGACGACGGCGTCGGCTCGGTCGTCGTCGATACCGACCGCGCGGACGTACACCTCGTCGCCGTTCACCGAACAGCGGTGACGCGGTGGCTGAGCGCGGTAGGTTCGGAGCCGACGGTCGAGTTCGTCGCCACTGAACTGCTCGCGAAGCGCCGGTTCGAGTCCCGGACTCGATTCGAAGGAGACGGAGACGACGGGGCGGTCGACGGCCGCCGACAGCGCACGGATGTCGACGACGTTGAACCACGCCGGCGCGATGCCGGCGAGGAGGAGGTGCTGGATGTCGTCGCGACCCAGGTCGAAAAACAGCGACTCGATGGCGTCGGTGGCGTCGGTGCCACCGACCGTACACGAGTCGAAGACGAACCCGTCTGCGGTCCGGTCGGCCCGGACGACAGCGCCGCAGAGGACGCTTCGCTCGTCGGCGTCGGCGACGGATTCGGCGACGCCGAGCGCTCGCGCACCCGATTTCATCGCGGTCCAGAGGGTTCGAGCGTCCCTCTTACTCTTCTTTGATGTCCTCGAGGCGGTCGAGGAGTTCGTCGTTCGACGCGCCGATCTCGAATTCGACCGACCCCCGGTGATCGGTTTCGGACGTCTCGATGCCCTCGTTGTCGTCGAGGTCGGCGTCTAACTCCTGGTTCTCCTGTTCGGATTCGTCATAGCTCCCAAAGCCCATACAGGATAATATTGCAGGTGCACACCAAAAAAGATTTGCCGGGGGACCACCGCTTATACCTCTTGGACAGCCGACGTATTGTACATGGACGTACACCACGTCACTGCGACTGCGGAGGAGTTCACGTGCAACGCCTATCTGGTCACGGGCGAGTCGCCGACGCTGGTCGACGCGGGGGCAATGCCGGGCGTCGAAACGGTCGTCGCGGAGTACGTCGACGACGTGGACCGCGTGGTGCTCACCCACCAGCACAGCGACCACGTCGCCGAACTCGATGCCGTTCTCGACGCGTTCGACGCCGACGTCTACGCCTACGGCGAGCATCCGCGCCGAACGCACGAACTCGCCGACGGCGACACGGTCCAGATGGGGGACGAGACGTTCGAGGCGGTGTACACGCCCGGACACGCCGACGACCACGTCTCACTCGTGAGCGAAACGACGCTCTTCAGCGGTGACGTGGTGGTCTACAACGACGGCGCGTTCGACGACGGCAGCTTCGGACGGACGGACATGCCCGGACAGTCGCGCAACCGACTCATCGAGAGTCTGGAGACGGTACTGGAGCGACTGCCGGCATCGGTCGACGCGCTGTACGCGGGCCACGGCGACCCCTTCTACGCGGACGAGGAGAGCGTCCGGGACGTAATCGAACGCGCGCTCTCGCGAGCGAAACGTCGAGAACCGAAGTATTAGGCGCTGCGGGGCTCTTTGGCCTTGGGTCGGAGCTTCTTGTAGCCGCACTTGCGGCAGCTCTCGGCCCGTGGGGAGTTGCGCGCGTTACATCGCATGCAAATCTGTTTCTCGAGCATCCGGTCTTCCGCTGCCTCGAACTTAGCCATACGACCCGATTTCCGGTCGACGGTCATAACGCTTGCGAGTGTCCGTGGCCACATCGCGCACAACACAAGCGTTTAGACGGGTCGCGGAGTAGGCGAAGACATGGCGGACTGTCCACTCGCCGACGACTGCCCCAGTTTCTCGGAGCGAATCCAGGGCATGGGGTGTCAGCACTACGGCGACCGCGGGGGCGCCGAGTGGTGTCAGCACTACGACATGCCCATCTCCGACCTGAAACAGCAACCGGTGAAACCCGGCGAGGAAGTCGTCGTCGACATCACCGACATCCACGAGAGCGGCGCGGGCGTCGGCCGCACCGACGACGGCTTCATCGTCCTCGTCGACGGCACGCTCCCGCCGTCCCGGGCACGCGTCCGCATCGACCGCGTGAAGGCGAATCACGCGACGGCCGCGGAAGTCGAGCGTCTCCCCATGGAGGACGAGGAAAGCGAGGGTGAGGACGAAGACGCGGACGCGACGGCAGACGAGTCGGACTCCAGCGACGACTCGGGCCGTCCCGAGCAGCTGGGCAGTCGCGACAACTTCTGGGGCGGATAGCCCCTACGAACGTGGACAGTTCGACGCGAACGAAGTGGAGTTTTTAGGTAGCGGGAGCGTAGTCCGATGTATGGAAGACGACCCGGACGCGCAGGCACTGCTCGAACGCGCCGGTTTCGACCCCGAGAAGAGCGTCCTGACGCGTCGGCAGGCCGAAGTGCTCGCCCTGCGCGAGCGAGACGTTCGCCAGTCGACCATCGCCGACATTCTCGGCACGTCGCGCGCGAACGTTTCGAGCATCGAATCGAGCGCCCGAGACAACGTGGCGAAAGCCCGCGAAACCGTCGCCTTCGCCGAAGCGCTGACGGCGCCGGTTCGGGTCGAAGTCGACCAGGACACCGACCTCTACAACGTCCCGAAACTCGTCTACGACGCCTGTGACTCCGCTGGCGTCAAGGTGAACCACACCGCCCCCGACCTGATGAAACTCGTCAGCGACGAGGCCGGTGACGCGGTGCAGGGGCGCGAGATTCAGGCGCCGCTTCTCGTCGGCGTGACCACCGACGGCACCGTCCGCGTCCGCCAGTCCCAAGAGAATCGGGCCGGCGCCGACTAAGCCTCGCCGCGACGCTCCAGTTCCGTCACCAGCTCTTTCACTCGCTGTGCGTCCTCGGTCGGGACCACCAGCACCCGGTCGTCCCACGCGACGACTGCGAGTCCGTCGACGCCAACCAGCGACACGTGGACGCCGTCCCCCGCCACCACGTTGTCGTGTGCGTCGAGACTCGTCACCTCGGCGTCGCCCGCGACGACCGTGCCGTCCTCGTCAGCCGGGAGGAGGCGTCGGAGGGCGTCCCACGTCCCGATGTCGTCCCACTCGACGCCCAGCGGCACGGTCACCACGTCGTCGGCGCGTTCGAACACCGCGTGGTCGACGCTCACGGGGTCGACGGCGTCGAAGGCGGCGTCTGGGTCCCCGGCGTCGAGCGTCTGGAGCATAGGCCCGAGCGGCGTGTCCCGCGCCGCGCGCCGGAATGCCGTCGGCGTCCACGCGAAGATGCCAGCGTTCCAGTAGTGGCCCGCCTCGACGTACCGTTTCGCCGTCTCGGCGTCCGGCTTCTCGTGAAAGGTCGTTACCTCGGCGTAGTCGCCGTGGTTCGCTCCGGGTTCGATGTATCCGTACCCCGTGTCGGGGCGCGTGGGTTCGACGCCGAAGGTGACGAGGGCGTCGGTGTCGCTCGCGACGCGGGCGCCGCGGCGCGCGGCCGCTTCGAACTCGCCGACGACGTGGTGGTCGCTCGGCAGGGCGAGAACCACGGGGTCGTCGACGGTGTCGGCCGCGTAGTGGGTGGCGTACGCCAGCGCCGGACCGGTGTCCTTGCCCGCGGGTTCGACGAGGACAGTCGCCTCGGGCACGGCGTCCCGGACGGCGTCGGCGAAGTCGGGACGGGTCGAGACGACCACCTCGTCGGCGAAGTCGACCCGGTCCACGGTGCGTTCGAGTAAGGTCTCGGTCCCGCCGAGTGAGAGCAACTGCTTCGGGCGGTGGCGGCGACTCGCGGGGTAGAGACGTGAGCCGACGCCGCCCGCGAGTACGACTGCGACGAGCGGTCGGTCCATGCGCCGAGTGGGCGACGCCCGGGCAAAAACGCCCCGGCTACCACGTCTCGACGACGCCCTCGCGGACGTCTTCGAGACAGCCCTCGCAGTCGGGATGGCCGCCCTCAAAACACTCCGGGCGCCCGGCGTCGTCGAGAGCGACAGCGCGACGCTCGGCCTCGCGGCGACAGACGATGCGGACCTTCCCCTCGTCGTCCCGTGGCAAGTCGGCGCTCGCCTCGCCGGTTCGATACGCGCGCCGCGCCTCGGCGTAGCGCCGGCCGGCCGTCCGGAACGTCGTCCGCACGAACTGTTCCAGTCGGTCGTCCATACCTCCCCTCCGCTCGGCAGGGCCAAAGGTTCGTCGGCCCGCGGCCTCGGGGCCCGTTCCCGCCGCAAGCCCGCGATTTCACTTCCACCCCGGTCGCGGAAGTTTTTATATCGTTGCGCACCAACCGTCGTGTGCCTCCCCACGAGAACAACACGGAGGCGATTGAGACCATGACAGATTTAGATACCCACGCAGAGGATATCGTCGAGCAGTTTTCCGACCATCTGGACCTGACGGTCGACGAGGTTGAAGAGCGCCTCGACAACCTCGTCAACGAGTACCGGGTTCCGGTGGACGAGGCGCGCCGTAGCGTCGTGAACAGTTACCTCGACGAGGCTGGCTTGGAGCGCGAAGCGCTCGGCGGCGGCGGCAACGCCTCCGTCGGCCTCGCCGAAATCGAACAGGACGAGCAGTGGCTCGACGTGACCGCGAAAGTCGTCGAGCTCTGGGAGGCCCGCAGCGACTCCGTCGCGCAGGTGGGTCTCCTCGGCGACGAGTCGGGCACGACCAAGTTCGTCGCGTTCGAGAGTTCGGACCTCCCCGAACTGGAGGAGGGGACGGTGTACCGCCTCGAAAACCTCGTTACCGACGAGTATCAGGGCAACTTCTCGGTGAAGCTCAACCGGACGACGACCATTACCGAAGTCGACGAGGAGATAGAGGTCGGCGACGACGCCGAAACCGTCGAAGGCGCGCTGGTGGACATCCAGAGCGGGAGCGGCCTCATCAAGCGCTGCCCCGAAGACGACTGCACGCGCGTCCTCCAGAACGGTCGGTGTTCCGAACACGGGAGCGTCGAGGGCGAGTTCGACCTCCGAATCAAGGCCGTCCTCGACGACGGCGAGTCGGTGCACGAGGTCATCTTCGACCGCGAGCAGACCGAAGCCCTCACCGGCATGTCGCTGGAGGAGGCGAAGGACATGGCGATGGACGCGCTCGATACGACCGTCGTCGCCGACGAGATGCAGTCGGGGACGCTCGGTCGATACTACCGAGTGAGCGGCCCGCAGTTCGGCCGGTACGTGCTGGTCGACGAGTTCGAACAGCTCTCCGACCCAGTCGACGCCGAAGCGGCCCTCATCGAAGCGAGGTCGATCTAACATGAGCCAGGCACCCACCCGCGAAGTCGCGCGTCGCGTCTTCGCCCGCGAGTTCAACGACGCCAGTCACACGTTCAAAGAGTCCGACGACGAACGCGCACCCGTCTACCTCCTCCTCCCCACGGGGGAGCGAGCAAACCGCGTGTTCCTCGTCGGCACCCTCACCGAGAAAGAGGACGTGGGCGAGGGCGACGAGTACTGGCGCGGCCGCATCGTCGACCCGACGGGGACGTTTTTCGTCTACGCCGGGCAGTACCAACCAGACGCCGCGTCGGCGCTCCGGGACCTCGAACCCCCGGCCTACGTCGCCGTCGTCGGCAAACCCCGAACCTACGAAACTGATGACGGCTCGGTCAACGTCTCGGTCCGCCCCGAGTCCATCACGGCCGTCGACGCCGCTACCCGCGACCGCTGGGTGGTCGAGACGGCCCAGCGAACCCTCGAACGCGTCACCGCCTTCGAGGACGAGGGCAACGAGTACGCCCGCATGGCCCGCGAGGAGTACGACCTGTCGGTCGACGACTACCGACAGACGGCACTCTCGGCGCTCGAAGGCCTCGACGAAACGGACGAGTTAGACGCCGACACGACGCTCGACGCCCCCGCCGAGTAGTCGTGGCCGGTCGTCTGACGAACCGTTAAGTGAATCGAGGTTCCATTTCCCCATCACCCATGGGCAACAAGAACAAGACCGTCTCCTTCCGCGTCAACGAGGACGCGTTCGAGACGCTGCGCGAAATCGCCGAGGAGCGTGACATCTCGCTCTCGGCGGTGTTCCGTGACTACGTCGATATGCTCGTTGCCCACGACGGCCAAGTCGAAGTCGTCCCCGAACACGAACTCCCCGCGGAGTCGGACGACGAGCCCAGTTTCCCGCCCACAGTCGAAGTACCGAAGAGTTTCGTCCGCGAGCACGAACGCCTCGAACTCGAAGCCGAACACCTGCGGGAACAGCTCGACGAGCACAAACGCTACGTCGACCAGCTCCGCGAGCAGCTCGAACAGGACGAGGAGGTCATCCACCTCGAGGACTTGGACGGCGAACGCGACGAACCGTATCACCTAGGCTGACAGCGCGCGCCGCGCTTCGGCCGCCCGCTGTTCCATTTCTGTGTCACCCTCCACAGCTGCCAGCGATTCGACCGCTTCCAGCCGTCGCACCGCCTGGTCGAGGAAGGAGAGCACGTCGCCGGGGTAGGCGTACAGCATGTAGTCGTCGGTCATCACGTCGACGATGGCGTCCGGGCCGAGGCCCTCCGCCCGCAGTTCCAAGAGATAGCGGATGAACTGCCGTTCGGGGTAGCCGGTGTAGAGGTCGTCGGGGTCCTCACAGTCGAGGAAGTCGGTCGCGAAATCCAGCAGTCGGTCGCGGGTGGCGTCGTCGAGTTTGGAGAGGCCGTCGCCGCTGTAGAGCACCTCCATCGTCGCTCCCTTGAACGCGCCCTTGGGGATGGACGTGTCTAACTGAGAGACGATCTGCCGGTGGTTCTTCAGATAGACTTTGTCGGTGATAGCCACTGGTGGTGTGTAGACTGCGGCCGAACTAAAGCGCCTCGGCTTCGCCGTGGGGCGGCGACACACGCCGACTCTGAGTCGTAACCTACTTGACTTACAGCCAAGTATCGTAGGATGTGTCCGGGTTAGGGTAGTGGTTATCCTTCAGCCTTGTGGAGGCTGAGACGCGGGTTCGATTCTCGCACCCGGACTTTCTGCGGAACGAAGTGACGAAGAACGCCGGAAGGCGAAATCGAACCACGCGAGACGAGCGCTAGCGAGTCTCGCAATCGGGTTCGATTCTCGCACCTGGACCCTCCTTTCGTAACACCTCCTCACCGTCGCACGCTTGGCGTTTCCACACCCGGTTTTTTCACCCTGCCGCGAGCACACTCGCCCGCAATGGACGAACGCCGTGCGGTCGTCGCCCTCTTCGGATTGGTCGTCGCCTTGGTCACTGGCTATATCGCGTATCGGTTCATCGCCGCCCTCACCGTCGCTATCTTCCTCTACTACTCGACGCGTCGGTTCTACAAGGCGCTCGGACGCCTCAAGCTCCCGGCTCGCGTCCGGGCGGTGACGGTGTTATCACTCCTCGCCATCCCCTTGCTCCTCTTGCTCAGTTACACGCTCGTGTTGGTGGTGACGGAGACACAGACCTTCCTCGAGACGTATCCCGTCCTCGAGACGGCGGCGACGAACGTGCCGTGGCTTCAGGGGGTCGACGAACTCCCGGAGCTCTCCTTCGAGGGCATCGTTGAGGCGTATCGCGCCGGGCGGTTCGACGCCATCCTCGATTTCCTCGTCGAGAACGCGGCGGTGTTGACCAGCGCCATCACGGGCTTCTTCCTCAACCTCTTCATCGTCGTCGTCGTCACCTACTACCTCCTCATCGACGGCTGGCGGTTCCACGACTGGCTCCTCCGCTTCGACGATGACGCCGTCGTCCGCGAGTATCTGGAGGCCGCGGACGACGAACTCGAAGCCATCCTCTTCGGCAACCTCCTGAACGTCATCGCCATCGCACTCATCGGCGTCGGCGCGTTCAAAGGATACAACGCCCTCGTGCCCGCGGCCGTCGAAGTCCCGTACCCCGCCCTCGCGGGCGTCCTGACCGGCGTCGCGAGCCTCGTCCCCGTCGTCGGGATGAAAATCGTCTACCTCCCAATTACCGCGGCGATGGCTGCTCCCCTCGCCATCAGCGGCGACTACTCGCTGCTCGGCTATCTCGTCGCCTTCCTGTTCGTCGCCGTCGTCGTCGTCGACACGATTCCGGACATCGTCCTCCGGCCCTATCTCAGCGGCGAGCGAACCCACGTCGGCCTCCTGATGCTGGCGTACATCTTCGGTCCGGTCGTGTTCGGCTTCTACGGCCTGTTTTTCGCGCCAATCGTCCTCGCGCTCGGCATCACGTTCGCCCACACGGCGCTGCCGCGACTCCTCGGCGGCGAGAGCGTGGACACCGACGCGGGCATCGCTCCGGACCAGCGACGCCTCGACGACTTCTGACCGGAATTACTGGGCGTCGACGCCCGTGATTTCGAACCGGGCGCCGCCCGCCTCGCTGGCGGTACACGCAATCTGCCAGCCGTGGGCTTCGACGATGTCTCGGACGATGCGAAGACCGAAGCCGGTCCCCGCGTCGTCCGTCGAGTAGCCGGCTTCGAACACCCGGTCGCGGATGTTGGCCGGAATCCCGACTCCGTCGTCTTCGACGTAGAATCCGCGGGGGTCGCCGTCTCCGTCTCGGATGGCGCCGACGGTGATGGTGAGGTGGTCGCCATCGGCGGGCTGACCGTCGGTGGAGCCGTGTTCCACGGCGTTCCGAAAGAGGTTCTCGAACACCTGTGAGAGTCGACTCTGGTCGGCGACGACCGTCACGTCGTCGGCGAGGCGGTACTCGGCGTCGCCGGTGCCGACGTTCTCCCAGCTCTGTGAGGCGACCGTCGAGAGAGCGACCGACTCCGCGGTGTCGACAGACTCGCCTTCGCGAGCGAGCGTCAGCACGTCGTCTATCAACGTCCCCATACGGTCTATCGCTCGTCGTGCGGTCTCGATGTGGGACGTGTCGCACTCCTCGCTCGCGAGTTCGAGGTGGCCGTCGGCGACGCTCAGCGGGTTTCTGAGGTCGTGGCTGACGAGGCTGGCGAACTCGTCGAGGCGTTCGTTCTCCCGCTGGAGTTCGGATTCACGCTGGCGGAGCATCGCCTCGCGCTCGACGCGTTCGATGGCGGCGGTGACGTTCTCGCAGAGCAGCTGGGCCAGTTGGCGGTCGTTCGCGTCGAACGCGCTCGCGTCCGTCGACGCGACGAGGACGACCCCGTGGTCGCCCAGCGGGACGATGAGTTCGCTCCGGAAGACCGTCGATTCGTTGTGCAGCGTCTCGGCTCGCTGGAGGTCGTCGTACTGCTCGAACTCGCCGCGCTCGTACGCCTTCCACGCGAGGCTATCGGTCCCGAGCGTCGGCGGTGTGCCGAGCACGTCCTCGATGTTGCTGGTCCACGCGATGGGTTCGAGCGCCGATTCCCCCTCGATTCGTTGGTGGACGGCGGCCTGCGTGAGCGTCAGGATGTCCGAGAGTGCGTCGACGGTAATCGCCGCGATTTCGTCCGTCGAGTCCGCGCGCATCAGGTCCTGTGTCGTCTGATGGAGGTCGTTCAGCGCCAGCTCGCGGTCCTTGCGCTCCGACACGTCGCGTCCGATGCCGACGACGTGCCGTGACTCGTCGTCGGCGCCGTCGAGGGTCCAAGTCCGGAACTCGTGGGTGCAGTACTCGTCACCGTCTTGGAACCGGAGTTCGCGCGTGTCGTGGCCCGTATCGAGTGCGTGCTGGATGCCGGCCTCGATCTGTTCCCGGTCGTCGGGATGGAACAGCGACGCCGGGTCCAGCGAATCGAGGTTCGCCCGCGTGAGCTCCCCGCCCCGCGGCTCGTTCACGTAGACGAGCGCTCCGTCCTCATCGAGGACGTAGAACACGTCTTCGAGGGAGTCGAGGGCGTCTTCGAGGACGTGACTCTCCGTGGGCGTAGCCGTATCGAGGACGCCGCCCCGGACGAGTTCGACGAAGCCCCGGCCGTCCCCGACAGCCGAGACGACGGTGTGAGCCCGGAACTGCTCGCCGTCCTCGCCGACGCGGTAGCTGTCGTCCGCCGCCGTCCCCCGTTCACGCGCCGTCGCGCGCAACGCCGCCGACCGCTCCTCGTCGGTGTAGAGCTCGGCGACGTCGGTGCCGAGTATCTCTCGTTCGGTGTAGCCGAAGAGCCGTTCGGCGCCGTCGTTCCAGCCCGTGACGTGCCCCTCTTCGCCGACGGTCACGACGGCGTACGCGTCTATGTCGTCGACGGCCGTCCAGAACGGCTGCTGGCCGAGTCCACCCGAGTGTCTCGCATCTTCGGCCGTGGCCTGCCTGACCAGGCAGATGAGCGTCCCGTCGTCGGCGTACGCGAGCGCGTGGTCCGTCACCAACTGCTCGCCGTCTTTGCGCTCGTACACCGTCCGCCCGGTCCACCTGCCGTCTCGGGGAACGGCGGGCAGAATCTCCTCGTAAACGTGTCCCACATGCCCCTCGGGGTAGAGCAGCTCCCAGTGTTTGCCGACCAGTTCGTCCCGGTCGTAGCCGGTGATTGCCGTGTACGCCTGGTTGACGTACTGAAACTCGCCGTCCTCGTCGAGGAGGGCGATACCCTCGCGGGCGGTGTCCATCGCCTGGTACGCGCGGGTGACCATGCGCTCGGCGTCGTGTTTCCGGACGGCGTTCGCAACGCGATTGGCGAGGACCGCGTACTGGTCCGTGCCCGGTCCTTTCTGGAGGTAGTCGGTAACGCCCGCGGAGATGGCTTCGCTCGCTATCTCTTCGCTCCCCTTGCCGGTGAAGAGGACGAAGGGCAGGTCGCCGTACCGGTCGCGGACGAGTCGGAGGAATTCGAGCCCGTTCCGGTCGGGCATGTCGTAGTCGCTGACGACACAATCCACGTCGCCGCCTTCCAGTCGGTCGAGCGCCGCCTCGATGGTCGTCGCCGTCTCGACGGTGAGCGAGTCGTTCACGCGTTCGAGAAACGTCGACGAGAGGTCGAGGAAATCCGGATTGTCGTCGACGTGTAGGACGGTGACCGGCTCCCGGCTCCGAGAGACGTCTGGCACTTCAGCCGGGTCGTCGATACGCATACGCCATCTGAGTCGCGGCTGGTAGAAGAACCCTTGGACAGGGCCGGTTCCGGGGCGCTCGCGGCCGCTTACCGCCGAACGAGGTCTGGGTCGGCTGAGAGCCGGTCGAGTCCGGTGTCCACGCTCGCTTCGGGGCCCCGCGTCTGGATGATGTTGAACGCCGTCACCAAGTCGGAGCGCGAGATGAGGCCGACGAGGGCCCCCGACTCGTCGACGACCGGGAGGCGGCCGACGCTCTCCTTTTGCATCAGGGAAATGGCGTCCATCGCGTCCGCGTCCGGCGAAATCGTCACCAGCTCCGTCTCCATCACGTCCTCGACGCGGTAGGCGTCGCGCTCGACTTCGCGCACCTCTCGGGTGTCGTCGAGGGTCACCATCCCGGCGAGATTCCCCTGTCGAAGGACGGGGTAGCCGGTGTGGCGTTCGCGGAACATCCGGTCGGTCAGTTCCGCGAGCGACGTGTCGGCGGTGACCGTCTTCAGGTCCGCGGCGGGCGTCATGACGTCGCCGACGGTGACGTCCTGGAACGCCGCTTTCAGCACCGTCTGCTGGGCCTCGCCCGAGGCACCGATGTAGATGAAGAAGGCGAGCGCAACTAGGAACAGGTTGGCGAAGAGGCCGACGATGGCGAGGAGGACGGCGAACACCTTCCCCACCTCGGCGGCAATCTGTGTCGCGCGGGCGTGCGGTCGCCGACGCGCCAGCAACGCTCGGAGGACGCGCCCCCCGTCCATCGGGAAGCCCGGGAGCATGTTGAACACCGCGAGGACGACGTTCGTCATCGCGAGGTAGGCGAGGACGAACTGCACCGTCGGGACGCTCCCGCCGCCGAGAGCGAGAAAGCCGACGTAGGAGAGGATGCCGAGGCCGACGCTGACGAGGGGGCCGGCGACGGCGATGGTGAATTCCTGTTTCCAGTCCTCGGGCATCTCGGCGAACTGCGCGACACCGCCGAACAGCCAGAGGGTGATGGAGTCGATTTCGTAGCCGTACTGCATCGCGACCAGCGAGTGGCCGAACTCGTGGATGAGGACGCAGACGAACAGCCCGATTGCCGCCGCGGCACCCAGAATCCACGGCGTCGACCCGGCCGTGAGCGTATCGACCGGCATCGACACGCTGAACGTCCGGTTGAGAACGGTGACGAGATTTGCAACGTCCGACCCGATGAGCCACGCGAATAGCGGGAGGACGAGCAAGAACGTGAGGTCGAGTTTGATCGGAATGCCGAACGCACTTCCGATGCGGATGCCGCGCATACCGAACCTAGTGTCGGCGCCGACTTAACTTTGTGAGCCTAATGTCGGGCGACGGCACAGTACGACTCTTGTTCACACACGAACGCTGTGACGGTTACATTTCAATCATATAAACGTTCAATCGGCCAGCGTCACCCGATTCGCTCGATGTTCGACGATATGGACGAACTGCCACCGTCGGCGTCGCGTCGGTCGTTCCTGCTCGGAGCCGGTTCGGTTGCCGGTCTCGCGGTTTCCGGGCAGGTGTCCGCGGCGGACTCCGACGCGCAGCGTACAGCACAAATCGACGCGACGAACGGAGACCCCATGAACTACATCACTGATCTCGACCAGAGCGACGACTTCCCCGAGCGAATCACCGCGGTTTCGGTCGCACAGATGAACAGCCGCGAGAAGTACGAATACCGGGCGGACCCGCATCGCATCATCCTCGACCGCATGCTCCACAGCGAGGTCCGCTACCCCGGTGACTACGGGTTCATCCCCCAGACGGCCATGGGCGACGGCGACCCCCTCGACGTACTCGTCATGCTCGAATCGTCGCTGTTCCCCGGGTGTGTCCTCGACGTGCGGCCGGTCGCCGTGGTCCGCATGACCGACGCGGGCGAGAACGACGACAAGATCATCGGCGTCCCCGCCGACGACCCGCGCTGGGACCACGTCTCCGAGGTCGACGACCTCCCCCAGCACACCCGTGACGAGATTGCGGAGTTCTTCCGGACCTACAAGAACCTCGAACCCGACGGCAACATCGTCGTCGACGGCTTCGACGACAGCCAAGCCGCCCAGAGCATCATCTCCGAGGCCAACACTCGGTACCACACCGACGGCTGAGCGCGGTCGTCCCCGACTGTTTCCCGCGACGCCAAACGCTTAGTCGGCGGCCCGCCTACCGGGTCGCATGAGCGAGCAGTCACCGACGCCGGTCGTCAAATCCGCCGACCAAATCGAGTACGCACCCGTCGACGCCGCCGACGGGTTGTCGAAGGGCGTGTTGCTCGACGAATCCGACGGCGCGCCGACGTTCGCGATGCGGCGGTTCACCCTCGACCCCGGCGCCGAGGTGCCGAAACACACCAACGCGGTCGAACACCAGCAGTACGTACTGGAAGGGGAGTACGTCGTCGGCGTCGACGACGAGGAACACGTCGTCTCCGCGGGCGACTCCCTACTCATCCCCGCGGGCGTCGTCCACTGGTATCGAAACGAGAGCGACCAGCAAGGGGCGTTCATCTGTGCCGTCCCCAACGGCGACGACACCATCGAACTCGCCGACTGATACTGTTGGCTGTAAGTCAATACGGCCGACAGTATGACCCGGAGTCGAACGGCTGAAATACTCGGTTCCCGTACTCGGAATCGTGTCACGGCAGGTCGGACGCGTCGAGACGCTCTTCCTCCACGAACGCGACGACGACGACTTCCTCGCAACCGTCGTTCGCGACGGCGAGCGAGTGTTCACGGCCGTCCTCGAACTGAAGGAGACGGACGCCGGCCCGCGCCCCGCCCGCTTTCGGGTCCAGCGCGGGTCCAGCGAGGAGCCACGCGACCCGAGTCAGTTCGTCGAACTCGCGCGTCGCGCCGAGCGCATCCGCATCTCCCAGCAGACCTCTCCCGACGGCCGCGAGCGCCTGCAATCGATGCTCGACGGCTACCAACTCGACGCCCTCACCGTCCGCACCTGTCGCTACTGTGCCTCCGAGGGACGCTACTCACCCATCACGGAGGACACCGCCATCAAGTCCGATCGCGACTACATCTGCCCCGATTGTGCGAAGCGCGAACTCGACACGGAACTCGCGTACGCCGGCGGGTTGACCGGCGCCGCCGAGGACCGTCTCGAAGACCTCCTGTTGGAGGTGCAGGACCTCGACCGCATCACCAACCTCCTGCAGGGGGAACTCGACCCCGACCTGACGAAGTTCGACGAAATCGGGGCGACCGTCGAGGACGTGGACCCGGTGCCGACCGACAGCCTCGACCTGCATCCGAAGCTGAAACGACAGCTCACCGACCGCTTCGACTCGCTCCTTCCCGTCCAGAGCCTCTCAGTCCGGAACGGACTGCTCGATGGCGACGACCAACTCGTCGTGAGTGCGACGGCGACGGGGAAGACGCTCGTGGGCGAACTCGCCGGTATCGACCGCGCGCTGAAGGGGAAGGGCAAACTCCTCTTTCTCGTTCCGCTGGTCGCGCTGGCCAACCAGAAACAGGAGAACTTCGAGGAGCGGTACGGTGACCTCGTCGACGTGACCATCCGCGTCGGCGGGAGTCGCGTCAGCGACAGCGGGGCCCGCTTCGACCCCTCCGCCGATGTCGTCGTCGGCACTTACGAGGGCATCGACCACGCGCTCCGGACGGGCAAGGACCTCGGCGACGTGGGGACCGTCGTCATCGACGAGGTGCACACCCTCAAGGAGGGCGAACGCGGCCACCGCCTCGACGGGATGATATCCCGGCTCAAACACTACTGCGAGCGCCGGGCGGGGCAGTCCAGCGGCTACGACGGCGCTCAGTGGGTCTACCTCTCCGCGACGGTTGGCAATCCCGAGTGGTTAGCCAAGCGCCTGCGCGCGACCCTCATCGAGTTCGAGGAGCGCCCCATCCCCATCGAGCGCCACCTCACGTTCGCGGACGCCCAGAAGAAGACCCGCATCGAGAACCGCCTCGTCCGCCGGGAGTTCGACAGCAAGTCCTCGAAGGGGTACCGGGGCCAGACCATCATCTTCACCAACTCCCGGCGGCGCTGTCACGAAATCTCGCGGAAACTGGAGTACGACTCCGCGCCCTACCACGCCGGATTGGACTACGGCCGGCGCAAGCGCGTCGAGCGCCAGTTCGGGGATCAGGACCTCGCGGCCGTCGTCACCACCGCCGCCCTCGCGGCCGGCGTCGACTTCCCCGCCTCGCAGGTCATCTTCGACACGCTCGCGATGGGCATCGAGTGGCTCTCGGTCCAAGAGTTCGAACAGATGCTCGGCCGCGCGGGTCGCCCCGACTACCACGACCAAGGGACCGTCTACCTGCTGGTCGAACCCGACACCGCCTACCACAACAGCATGGAGATGACCGAGGACGAGGTGGCGTTCAAGCTGCTGAAAGGCGAGATGGAAGACGTCCGCACCATCTACGACCTCTCGGCGGCGGCGGAGGAGACACTCGCTAACATCACCGTCGCGGGCAAGTCAGCCAAGCGCCTCAACGACCGGATGCTCGGGGACGTGCCGACGACACAGGCCATCGGCAAACTCCTCGAGTGGGACTTCATCGACGGCCTCGAACCGACGCCGCTCGGCCGCGCGGTGACGCGGCACTTCCTCTCGCCCGACGACGCCTTCGCGATGCTCGACCGCATCCGGCAGGGCATGGACCCCTACGACCTCGTGGCGGAGCTCGAACTCCGCGACGAAGAGGAGTAGTTCTCTTACTGTGAGCCGTTACTGACCAGTCGCCGAGACGCCGACGAATCTCCGGAAACAGGTACAGTAATCCGTCTCACTCGTCGCGCCGCGCTTCCATCTTCTCGACCCACGTCTCCGGGAGCGGTCGGGACGCCCCCTCGTCGGGGTCGACGTACACTTGCGTCGTCTCCGCCGTCGCGGCCACGTGGTCGCCCGCCCGAACCTCGTAGTCGACGGTGACGCTCGATTCGCCAATCGAGGTAACGCCCATCGCCACCGTCACCGTCTCGTCGTCGAGCGTAATCTCGTGTCGGTAGTCGATTTGGAGGTTCACGAGGACGGTGTCGATGTCGTCCAGCCCCACACCGAGTACGTCGGCGTAGTAGTCGACCCGCGCCTGTTCGAGGTAGGTGGCGTAGGTGGCGTTGTTGACGTGGCCCATCGCGTCGATGTCGGCGAAGCGGACCTGCAGCTCCGTCTCGTACTCGAAGTCGTCGCTCATACCCGTCCGTGCGCCGCCGGAGTGTTGTGCCTACCGGAGGTGGCAATGCCCACGCGGCCGTCGCGGCGTTTAAGCACCCGACCGACGACGCTGTGGCCGATGACGACCGAGACACCGACCGCCGTCGCCGTCGTCGGCGCCGGGACGATGGGGCACGGACTCGCCCTCCAGTTCGCGCGCCACGGCGCGGGCGTGACGCTCGTCGACCACCGCGAGTCGAACCTCGCCGACGCCCGCGCCGGCGTCGACGACGCCCTCGACTTCCTCGACGCGAACGGCTGGCTGGACACCGACCCCGACGCCATTCGCGCTCGCATCGACGACACGCTCGATACCGCGGCCGCAGTCGCGGGCGCCGAGTTCGTCGTCGAATCCGTCTCCGAGTCGTTGGACGTGAAGGCCGACGTGTTCCAGACGCTCGTCGATGCCGCGCCCGAGAATGCCGTCCTCGCGAGCAACACGTCCGGGATTCCGATTACGGACATCGCGGCGACGGTGCCAGACGCCGCGGACCGCGTCATCGGCTGTCACTGGTGGAATCCGCCCTACCTCATGCCGACGGTCGAGGTGGTTCGGGGCGCGGAGACGAGCGACGAGACGGTGGCGCGGACGGCGGCGTTCGTCGAGGCGGTCGACCGCGACCCGATTCGGGTCGAGCGAGACGTGCCCGGCTTCGTCTGGAATCGCATCCAGTTCGCCGTCCTCCGAGAGTGTACGCATCTCGTGCAGGAGGGCGTGGCCTCGCTCGAAGACGTGGAGCGAGCGGTCAGGGACGGCTACGCGCTCCGCACCGCGGCCATCGGCCCCTTCGAGACGGCGGACCTCGCGGGGCTGGACCTGTTCGAGACCATCGCGGCGGACCTCTACCCGCACCTGAGCGACGCGGACGCGCCCGGGTCGCTGTTCGCGGACCGCCTCGACGCCGGGCGGGGCGGCGTCGCCGACGGTGCCGGATTTCACGAGTACGACGTCGCTCCCGAGGACGTGATTCGGACGCGGAACGAACGAGTGGCGGCGGTTCGGCGGGCGCTCGAAGATTAGCGCATCTCGTCGAGGTGGCGGAAGGCGTCGGCGTCGGCGGTCAACCAATGGGTGAGTCGCTCGGTTTCGCCCGCGTCGGACGGGTAGAGCGTCTGTCGGTCCGGCGTTCCCTCGTACGTGACGACGACGGAGTGGAGGCAGCGGGGGTCGCCTCCATCGTCGATGTCGACGTTCACGTCGGAACTGGCCGGGGCGTCGTCGGGCGTGGAGGTGTTCGACATGACCCATCGACGACTCGGGCGTGAAGACGTTTAGTGCCTGCTATGTGGGGTACGTGACCGACCGAACTGCCGGTGGTGGTCCCCGCGAGAACGGTCCTCTATATAGACGTCCCGATGGCTTCGACTGGAGATCCGTCGCTCGCGGCGTGTCCCGTCAGGACAACGTTCGCCACGCGAGGGAGACGAGGGCGATGCCCGCGCCGAGCGCAGCGGTGGCGAAGACGGCGTGGACGCCGAACGCGCCCGCAACGGGGCCGAACGCCACGGGCGCGAGGAACTGGCCGACGTAGCCGACGATGGCGACGTACGAACTGAACTGCCCCTGTCGGTCCGCGGGCACCAGTTCCTCGACCCAGAGGAGGACGGTCGGAAAGACGAGTCCCTGCCCGAGTCCGAACAGGACGACGGGGGCGACGGCGACGGTTCGCGTCGGTGCCGTCGCCGCGACGGCGAAGCCGACGGTCCACAGCGCACACGCCGCGAGGACGAGCTGTCGGTAGTCGACCCGGCGTCGGATTCGGTCGTAGTAGTACGCGCTGACGCCGCCAGCGGCGCCCATCGCAGCCAGATAGAGGCTGATAGAGAGCGACGAGTCGACTCCCACCGTCGCCAGCGCCCGGGGATAGTAGACGACGATGGCGTAGAGTAACAGGTTCGTCGCGAAGTAGAGCGCGTAGACGAGTGCAAGGAGTGGGTGCGTTCGGAGCGTGCGGCGCAGGGCGGCGATGTCGCCCTCGTTGCTCTCCCGCGGCGAACGCGCCGGATCCGGCACCGTCACCGCGGCGACGATGCCCAACGGGAGCGCGAGGAGGTAAACGCCGAACGGGCCGTGCCACGAGAGTGTACCCAGGGCCCCGCCGACCAGCGGCCACAGCGCGGCACCGAAGCTGTTGGCGCTCCCCCGAAGCCCCATCACGCGGTCCTTGCGCTCGGACTCGTAGAGCGAGTAGATGAGGACCGTAATCGACGTGTAGACGAACGCGACGGCGACGCCGAGGAGCGCGCGCGTGACGAGGAGTGCCGGAAACGACTCGACGACCAAGCCCGCGCCGCCGGCGACGCCGTAGAGGGCGAGGCCGAGGACGTACGGCCGACGGGGGCCGTAGCGGTCGATGAGTCGCCCGGCGACGGGGCTGGTGAGGACGATGAAGAGGCCGTGTGTCGTGATGACGAGGCCGGCGAGCGACTGCGAGACGCCCAGACTCGTCCCGATTTGGTTGACGACGGGGCCGAGAATCGCCCCGGCCATCACGGTCAGCGTGCCGGACGCGACGAGCACCCAGAGGGCGTTCTCCGGCGTCTGCCACCACCCGGACGACGCTCGCGCACCCATGGAGTCGTCGGGCGTTCGGCGTGCGCCCGGAAGAGGATTCGCGTTACGGCACTGACCGCCGTCAGCTCTCCACCTCGACCGTGCCCGTGTCGTCGACTTCGCCGTTGACGGTGACGGTGGCGCTGTGGTTGCCGGCGCTCGGATTCGTCACCGCCGTGTATTTGACTCTGAGGGCGTCGCCGGCCGCCAGATTGTAGTTCCCCGTCAGCTCGATGCGGAGGGTGTTCCCGCCGTCGGCGACGATGACGCCGTCGCCGGGCGGACAGCACTCCACGTCGCTCGTCGCGTCGTCCTCGACGCTTCCGTCGCGGTCGCCGTCGATACCGACCAACGTAACGTCGGAGCGTTCGTCCACGTCGCTCACGTCCACGGACCCGTCCGCGTATTCTATCGTGACCGAGTTCAGGGAGTTGCCCGCGGTGTCCGAGTCCGAGGCGATGGTGTAGTTGACGACGTGTGTGGTGGTCGCCCCCGACCCGTCGTCGACCGGCCAGATGAGTTCGCCCGCGTGCGACTCGGTGCCGCCCGCGTCGGCGCCCTCATTTTTGTCGGTCAGGTCTGCCACCGCCTCTCGCTCCGTCCCGAAGTCGGCGAGATTGAGAGCGCTGACGGCGAACATCGACGCCAGTAGGAGCGTGATGACCACCATGAGGGCGACGCCGACGATGGGAGAGATGGCCCGCTCGTCCATAGCCCCGCTTCGGCCGGGACCGATAATAGCGCTCGGCCTAATCCCGTGCCCGCCGCTTTTGACGCTGGCGGCTGTCGTCTCGGGCATGGCCGACGATTCCGGGGACGGAGGAGCTAGCCCCAGTGACCAGTTGCGGACCCGCGCCGCGGGCAGTCGGGCGAAACTCTGGCTCCTCCTCGAAGCCGATAGGCGACTCGTCGTCGCGGGACTGGTCGTGGTCGTCGGCCTCGCACTCCTCGGGATTGGAATGGCCCTCCCCGCGGCGGCCGCGACGCTCCAGCAGAGTGACTCGGTCGATACGCTGTTTCAGGGGCTGCTCACCGCTACCATCACCGGCGTGACGCTGGTCTTGACTCTCAATCAGCTCGTCCTCTCGCAGGAACTCGGTGCCGTCGGCGACCAGCGCGAGCGGATGACCGGTGCGCTGTCGTTCCGGGCAGACGTCGCCGACCGTCTGGGAACCCCCGTCAGTCCCGCACGCCCCTCGCAGTTCCTTCGAGCGCTCGTGCAGGTGTCTGGCGAGCGAGCGCGGCAACTCCAGGATGCCGTCGACGAGACTGAGGACGGCTACGCGGCTGTCCGCGACCTCACCGAGAGCCTGAGCGAGAACGCCGACCGCGTCGCCACTGACCTCGACGGCGCACAGTTCGGCAAGTTCACGGTAGTGTCGGCGGCGCTCGATTTCAACTACTCGTGGAAGATATTCGCGGCGCGGCGTATCCGTGAGCGGTACGCCCTCTCGTCGGACGCGAACGAGGTGCTCGACGACCTGCTCGACACGCTCGAACTGTTCGGGCCCGCGCGAGAACACGTCAAGACGCTCTACTTCCAGTGGGAACTCATCGACCTCTCGCGGGCCATCCTCGCCGCCGCGCTCCCGGCGCTTCTCGTCGCCGTCTGCATGGTCGCGTTCTTCGACCCGACTCGTTACGCCGCCGTCGTGCCCATCGTCGCCGTCGCGGCCACGGTGTCGCTGCTCCCGTTTCTGGTCTTGATAGCCTACGTCCTACGAATCGCGACGGTGACGAAACACACGCTCTCTATCGGGCCGTTCATCCTCCGTGAGACCGACCAAGTGGAGCAGGTGTCGTGGCAGGCGGACGGGGACGAGTCCCGTTAGCCTTTAGCCACCGGCGGTGTAAGCCCGCGCAATGACTGCGCAGGCGCTCCAGCAACGAGATTTGGCGGTCGTCATCGGGCTGGAGGTTCACGTCCAGCTCGAGACCGACACGAAGATCTTCTGTGGCTGTTCGATCGAGGCGGCGGACGACGAGGAGCCGAACACCCGGACCTGCCCCGTCTGTCTGGGCTTGCCCGGTGCCCTCCCTGTCCTCAACGAGGCGGCGGTCGAGTCCGCGGTGAAGATTGGGAAGGCTATCGACGCCGACGTGGCCGAGGAGACTCGGTTCCACCGCAAGAACTACTACTACCCCGACCTCCCGAAGAACTTCCAGATTACGCAGTACGACGCGCCGATCTGTTCCGACGGCAGTCTCGAAGTGAGCGTCGAGGGCGAGCGCCGCGAAATCGGCATCGGCCGCGCCCACCTCGAAGAGGACCCGGGAAGCCTCCAACACGAGGGCGGCAACATCGAGACGGCCGACTACTCGCTGGTCAACTACAACCGCGCGGGGACGCCGCTGATGGAAATCGTCACCGAACCGGACTTCCGCGGGCCGGGCGAGGTGCGTGCCTTCCTCGCCAAACTGGAGGAGGTCCTCGAATACCTCGGTGTCTTCGATGCCTCCCGCGACGGCAGTCTCCGCATCGACGCCAATATCTCGCTCGTCCCCGCCGACGAGGTGGGCGAGGACGGCGACGTCGACGAGGACGTCCTCGCCGACGCCAACCGGACCGAGGTGAAGAACATCTCGAGCCACAAGGGCGCGGAGCAGGCACTCGCCTACGAGGTGACGCGGCAGAAAAACGCCGTCAAGCGGGGCCGTGAGGTAGAACAGGAGACGCGCCACTGGGACGAGAGCCGCGGCATCACCGTCTCGATGCGCTCGAAAGAGGAGGAGAAGGACTACCGCTACTTCCGCGAGGCCGATCTCCCGCCGCTTCGAGTTTCCGACTGGAAAGAGCAGATTTCCATCCCCGAACTCCCGGACGCGCGCCGCGAACGCTTCCGCGAGGAGTACGCCCTTGACGCGGAGGCGGCGTCGAAACTCACCTCCACCAAGTCGGTGGCCGATTTCTTCGAGGACGTGGCCGACCGCTTCGACGCCGACCTCGCGGCGACGTGGGTGGCTGACGACCTCCTCGGCGAACTCAACTACCGCGACATGGGGATTGCGGACGTCGAGGACCGACTGGACGAGTTCGCCCGCCTCATCGAGCTCGTCGCCGCCGACGAAATCACGGAAAAGAACGCTCGTGAGGTCGTCTTGCGCACGATGCTCGACGAGGGCCTCGACCCCGACGCGGTGGTCGACCGCGAGGACCTCGGTAAGGCGGGCGACGAGGCGGTCGTCGCCGCCGTTGAGGAAGCCATCGACGAGAATCCCGACGCGGTGGAAGATTACCACGCCGGTGAGGGCGGTGCGCTCAACTTCCTCGTCGGACAGGTGATGAGTAAGACGGGCGGGAGCGCTGACCCCGGAACCGTCAACGGACTGCTTCGCGAGCGACTCGAAGCGTAGTTACTGGCCGAGAACCGGCGCTTTGAGGCCGACGACTTCGGCCATGATCGCCTCGACGTTGTCCTCGGGGACGCCGTTCTCTTCGAGGGCCTGCGTGAGGTATTTCCCCACGAGGTCGAAGTCTTCCTCTGCGATGTCGAGGTGGTCGTGGGCCGCGCGCATGTCGTCGCCCGTGTACTCGACGGGGCCGCCCGTGACGGCGCTGATGAACTGTATCTGGTGGGCGCGGAGTTCGGCCGTGTCCGTGTCTTCGAAGTAGGGAATCAGCTGTTCGTCGTTGAGAACCTTGTCGTAGAAGTCGTCGACGACTGCTTCGACTGCGTCTCGGCCACCGATTTCGTTGTAGATGGTCTGCGACATTGCGTCACCCCTCTGTCGACGCCGCGGTCGGATACACCCTTTCTCTAGCCTGTTCGGGTTTATTTAAGTATATGGGAAATGACAACAAGCGCCTCAGCTGGAGATAAGTTGGTCGAAAAGTTTGGTCTGTGCGACCGACAGGTGTTCGACGAACGTGGAGACGGAGACGCCGAGTTCCTCGGCGACAGTCCGGGAGTTGGCCTCCTTCGGCGAGTCGAAGTAGCCCATCTGGTGGGCCGTCTTCAGCACCTCGTACTGGCGGTCGGTGAACGCGTTGCGGTCGGCGACGAGGAGCGACTGGTCGCCGTCGGTGGCGCCGGAGCGAACCAACCGCTGGACCGTCACGTCCGCACAGCAGGACTGGAGGTCGGTCACGATAGCGCGGAGGGTGTCGAGGTCCGGCGCGACGAAGGTGAGACAGAGGCGGCCGCCATCCGTGCGCACGTCGCGAACCGGACAGCCCTGTTCCGGGACCCGCGAACACGGGCAGTCCTGTTCATGGGCGTAGCGGTACACCGACTGCGACCCGTCTTCGAACACCGCTTCGGCGTCGTCGATGGTGGGTGCGTCGCCGTCGTGGTCGACGGTCACCTCGCCGACGACGTTCGTCGCCTCCGCGCTCCCGTGTCGGTCGACGGTCACCGAGTCGAGCGTGACTTCCTCGCTCAGCGACGCCGCAGGACAGTCGGCCACGCCGCGGAGTTCGAGTTGGACGTGGATGCCTGACGACATACGTGCGTGGAACGGGTCCTGCCGTATAAGCGACGCCGTTTCCGCAGACCGTGCCGGGACCGCATGTCACCCGTTCACAACGGCCACGTCTGGCGATTAGGGCCACGAAAGGTTTAGGCGGCTGGTCGGCGTACGACTGGGCGATGAAACGGGGCCCCGAACTGATTATCACGGAGAAAGACAACGCGGCCCGCCGCATCGCAGACATCCTGAGCGACGGGAGCGCGGACGCCGACCGGGTCAACGGGGTCAACGTCTACAAGTGGGGTGGCAAGCGCTGTATCGGCCTGTCCGGCCACGTCGTGGGCGTCGATTTCCCGCCGGAGTACGACGACTGGCGCGACGTGGAGCCAGTCGAACTCATCAGCGCCGAGGTGGAGAAGCGCCCGACACAGGAGAACATCGTCGCGGCGCTTCGTCGCCTCGCCCGCAACGCCTCGCGAATCGTCATCGCCACCGACTACGACCGCGAGGGCGAACTCATCGGGAAGGAGGCGTACGAACTCGTCCGCGACGTGAACGACGAGGCACCCGTCGACCGGGTGCGCTTCTCCTCGATTACCGACCGCGAAGTGACGGAGGCTTTCGCCGACCCGGACGACTTGGACTTCGACCTCGCGGCGGCGGGCGAGGCGCGCCAAATCGTCGACCTGATGTGGGGCGCGTCACTCACGCGATTTCTCTCCCTCTCCGCCCGACAGCTCGGCGACGACTTCATCTCCGTCGGGCGGGTGCAGGGGCCGACGCTGAAGCTCATCGTCGACCGCGAGCGCGAAATCGACGCCTTCGACCCCGAGGACTACTGGGAGCTGTTCGCCGACCTGACCAAAGCGGACGAGACGTTCGAGGCCCAGTACTTCTACCTCGACGAGGACGACACCGAGGCCGAACGCGTCTGGGACGAGGACCGCGCCGACGCGGTCCACGACGTTCTCGCGGCGGCCGAGGCGGCGACGGTCGACGAGGTGCGCCGTCGCACCCGGACCGACGACCCGCCGGCGCCGTTCAACACCACGCAGTTCATCCGCGCCGCGAGCGGCATCGGCTACTCCGCCCAGCGGGCGATGAGCATCGCGGAGGACCTCTACACGGCGGGCTACATCACGTACCCGCGCACGGACAACACGGTCTATCCCGACGACTTGGAGCCGCGAGACCTGCTCGACGCGCTCTCCTCGGGGCCGCGCTTCGGCGACGACGCCGCCTCCCTCCTCGACGCCGACGACATCGAACCGACCGCTGGCGACGAGGAGACGACCGACCACCCGCCGATTCACCCGACCGACGAACTCCCCTCGCCCTCGGACCTCTCGGAGGACGAGTGGGAGGTGTACGAACTCGTCGTCCGGCGCTTCCTCGCCACCGTCGCCGACGCGGCGACGTGGGAGCACCTGCGCGTGGTGGCGACCGTCGACGATGCGATGGACCCGTCGCTGAAGGCAAACGGCAAGCGCCTGGTCAACCCCGGCTACCACGCGGTCTACCCCTACCGCTCGACGAGCGAGAACTACGTCCCCGACGTGACGGAGGGCGAGACGCTCGCACTAGCCGACGCCCAGATGGCGGCCAAGCAGACCCAGCCACCGCGGCGGTACGGCCAGTCCCGCCTCATCGAGACGATGGAGAAGATGGGTATCGGGACGAAGGCGACCCGGCACGACGTGATTCAGAAGCTGTACGACCGCGGGTACATCGAGGGTGACCCGCCGCGGCCGACGCGTCTCGCCCGCGGCGTCGTCGAGGCGTCCGAGGAGTTCGCCGACCGCATCGTCAGCGAGGAGATGACTGCCCAGTTGGAGGAAGATATGGAGGCCATCGCCCGCGGCGAGGCGACCCTCGACGAGGTCACCGACGAGTCCCGCGAGATGCTTGAACGCGTCTTCGATGGGCTGATGGAGTCACGAGAGGCGCTCGGCGACCACCTTCGCAAGTCGCTGAAAGCCGACAAGACCGTCGGCCCGTGTCCCGAATGCGACGAGGACCTCGTCATCCGACGGAGTCGGAACGGTTCCTACTTCGTCGGCTGTGACGGCTACCCCGACTGCGAGTACACGCTCCCGCTCCCCTCGACGGGCAAGCCCATCCTCCTCGACGAGACGTGCCCCGACCACGGCCTCAGCGACGTGAAGATGCTCGCCGGGCGCAAGACGTTCGTCCACGGCTGTCCGCTCTGTGCGGCGGAGGCGGCCGACGAGGAACCCGACCTCGTCGTCGGTCCGTGTCCCGAGTGCGGCGACGAGGAGGGTGGCGAACTCGCCATCAAGCGCCTCCGTTCGGGTGGCCGACTCGTGGGCTGTACGCGCTACCCCGACTGCGAGTACTCCCTGCCCATGCCCCGTCGGGGCGAGGCCGAACTCACCGACGAGACGTGCGAGGAACACGACCTGCCGGGCATCCGCATCACCTACGAGGACGCGGACCGAGAGCCGTGGGAACTGGGCTGTCCCATCTGTAACTACCGCGAGTATCAGGCCCGGCAAGCGGGCGACGAACTCGAAACCGTCGACGGCATCGGCGAGAAGACGGCCGAGAAACTGAAAGACGCGGGCGTCGACGACGTGGCCAGCCTGAAGGACGCGGAACCCGACACGCTGGCGGACCAAATCGACGGCGTCGGCCCCGATACGGTGCGGAACTGGCAGGCCGACGCCGACTGACGGTCCTCCATCGACGCCGAGTCGGACCCTTTTTAATAGTTCCGTGGAGTAGACTGTCGCTATGAGTACGCCGTGGGACGAGTGGGACCACGTCCTGAAGGTGGACCCCGACAAGGACCTCGTGGAGGGGGAGACCTTCGAGGACGTCTGTGCAACCGGAACCGACGCCATCGAAATCGGCGGGACGACGGGTATGACCACAGAGAAGATGGAGACGGTCGTCGACGCCTGTGGCAAGTACGGCGTCCCCCTGTATCAGGAACCGTCGAACCCGGCGGTCGTCATCGACGACGACGCCCTCGACGGCTATCTGATTCCGACGGTGTTCAACGCCGGCGACAGTTTCTGGGTGACGGGCGCGCACAAGGAGTGGGTCCGCATCGAGAACGGCCTCGACTGGAGTCGAACCCACACCGAGGCTTACATCGTCCTCAATCCCGACTCGTCGGTCGCGGAGTACACCGACGCCGACTGCGACCAGTCTCCGGACGACGTGGCGGCGTACGCCGCCGTCGCCGAGAAACTGTTCGGGCAGGACATCGTCTACATCGAGTATTCGGGGACGCTCGGCGACACCGAGACGGTGCAGGCCGCCGCCGACGCCCTCGACGACGCGACGCTGTTCTACGGCGGCGGCGTCCACGACTACGACACCGCCCACCAGATGGGCGAACACGCCGACGTGGTGGTCGTCGGTGACCTCCTCCACGACGAGGGGTGTGACGCGGTCCGCGAGACGGTCGAGGGCGTCAAGGACGCCCACGAGTGATCAGGTCGACGGCGTTGCCGCGTTCTCTCCGACTTCCATATCGCTCGCGCTCGCCCCGTCGCACTCCCTCGTGGGCCGTGTGACGGTCCAGACAGCGAGTCCGACGACGAGACCGTAGAAGCGGACGGCAGCGGTGGCGATACGCCCGACGCCCGGTATCGGTGTCGCGGCGGTGGCGACGAGGAACGCACCGACACCAGAACCGAGTACGGCCAGCGACGCGAGGAGCCACGCCCGGAGCGTGGCGGCCGAGAACACCCGGCGGCGAATCCGTCCGAGGGCGAACGCGTCGGCAAGGGTGTCGGTGTCGGCGTACGCAGTCACTGCGACGGTCGAGACGTATCCACAGAGCGGGAGTAACGCCGCGCCGAGAAGCCCGACGCCGACGGCGCCAGCGAGTGCGGCGAGACCGGGGAGTCGACCGACTGCACTCGGCCCGAAGCGGACGAGTGTCTCCCACTGGAGGAACACCGACGCGGACGCCGCGCCGCGTGTGCCGATGGCGACGAGTGCCACCGCCGGGAGGTGGTACGCCGCGACGATTCCCGTGGCCCGAACGCCCGTCTCGGCCAGCGCCCGGATATCAGTGAACCGTGGCAGTGGGTCGTCGCCGACGTCCACTCGCAGGACGCGGACGGCATACCCTGCGAGCAGGACGCCGGGAACGACGAACGGGAGCGTCGCAACGAGCAGTGCGCCGACGAGGACGGTCCGTGGCCAATCCTCGGTGTCGAGCGGCCATCGTGCCAACGTGTCGATAGCAGGTGTCACGTCTGCGCTGGGGTGGCCGCGGGATTGGATATAAACCCTCGCCGACATCGGGATTTTCGTCGTCGCCGGCCTGCGAGTGGATAGAGTTCGACCCCACCGACTTCCCGGTGTCCGAGGCGCTGTTCGAGACGCCGCCGACGCTGGACGACGGTCGAATCGCACTTCCCGAGGAGCCTGGCTTGGGAATCAGCCTCGACGACGGCGTACTGGACGAATACCGGGTCTGACCGAGCGGAAACGGTCGCGTTTAAGGCGCGGGGTCCGATACGAGGCGTATGGACAACCGAACTCACGCGGCCGACGTCGACGCCGGCGAGACGGCCACGGTTGCCGGCTGGGTCCACGAGATTCGTGACCTCGGCGGTATCGCCTTCCTCATCCTCCGAGACAAGACTGGCAAGCTACAGGTCAAGTTCGAGAAAGACGAGATGGACGACGACCTCGTCGACACGGGCCTGGGCGTCCACCGCGAGAGCGTCGTCGCGGTCACCGGCGCCGTCGAGGAGGAACCGCGCGCGCCGACGGGCCTCGAACTCGTCCCGGACTCGGTCGAGGTGCTTGCCGAGGCCGACCCCGAACTCCCCCTCGACCCCTCGGGGAAGGTCGACGCCGAACTCCCGACCCGACTCAACAACCGGACGCTCGACCTCCGCAAGCCCGAAGTGAAGGCCATCTTCGAGATTCGGAGCGAGATTCTGCGCTCCGTCCGTGACTACTTCCGCTCGGTCGGGAGCACGGAGATCAACACGCCGAAAATCGTCGCCACGGGGACGGAGGGCGGCACGGAACTGTTCCCGATAACCTACTTCGGGCAGGAGGCGTTCATGAACCAGTCGCCGCAGCTGTTCAAGCAGCTGATGGTCGGCAGCGGACTGGAACGCGTCTTCGAAATCGGCCCCATCTTCCGCGCGGAGGAGCACAACACGCCCCGCCACCTCAACGAGGCGACGATGATCGACTTCGAGTCGGCCTTCGTCGACCACCACGAGGCGATGGACGTGTGTGAGGGGACGCTCAAGGCCGCCTACGAGGGCGTCGCCGAGAACTGTCAGGAGGAGCTCGAACTCCTCGGCTACGACGACTTCTCGGCGCCGGAGGACGACTTCCCCCGTCTCACCTATGAGGAGGCCATCGAGCGCATCAACGCCACGGGCGAACTTGACGAGCAGTTGGTCTGGGGCGACGACCTGCCGACCGAGGCCGAGAAGGCCCTCGGCGACGACGTGGGCGGGCACTACTTCATCACCGACTGGCCCTCCGAAATCAAGCCGTTCTACATCCAGGACTACGACGACGACCCGCAGCTGTCGAAGGGCTTCGACCTGATGCACCCGCGGATGGAGCTCGTCTCGGGCGGCCAGCGCGAACACCGCCACGACGAACTCGTCGCGGGCTTCGAACAGCAGGGTCTTGACCCGTCGCAGTTCGACTACTACACCCGGATGTTCAAGTACGGGATGCCGCCCCACGCGGGATGGGCCTACGGCGTCGAGCGTCTCGTGATGACGATGCTCGACCTAGACAACATCCGCGAAGCGGTGCTGTTCCCACGTGACCGTCAGCGTCTGAGTCCGTAGACGAAGGCGTTCGGGAACGTGGGTGCAGGGAGTGGTCGAACGACCGCGTTCCCACGTGACCGTCAGCGTCTGATACTGTCCGCTGTAAGTCAATACAGAAATTCGGCACCTTCGGGTGCCGAATTTCTTGAATCAGTTACAGCTAACAGTATGAGTCCGTAGACGACGGTCTAGTTCCCCTGAATCGCGTCGATGACCATCGCCGCGGCGACGACGGCGTCTTTGGGGACCGTGCTCGCGTCGTCGATGGTGATTGCGTACTTATCCCGCAGCGACAACTGGCCGCTTATCGACCCGACGTGTGCGCCCTGCGTGTCGGTTATCTCGTACTTGTGCGGGATGAGCTCGCCGATGGGAAGGAGGTTGCGCGCGAGTGTGACGAGCGCGCCCCGTGACGTAATCTTCGCGAGGGCCGCCTCCGTCTGCCCGTCTCGGATGGTCCACATGTCCTGAAAGACCGAGAAGTCGTTGTCGAGGATGGCGACGCGTTCGCCCGTCTGGGCGTCGAAGATGGCGTAGCTGCCCGCCACGTCGAGAATCCCGCCGGCCTTGACGGTGAACACCTCGTTGCCGTCGGCGTCGACGAAGGGAAACTCCTCTTTCAGCTTGAACAGTTTCTGCTTGGCGCGGAGGACGAGGTCCCCGTGTTCGTCGTACGCGGCGTACTTGTTGCGGACGAGCGACTGTTCGACGGTGTACTCCGTCCCCGAGAGGTCGATAGTCGAGAAGCCCGTGGCGGTCGACATACGCCACCTGTCGGCGGCATCGGTTATGAATCATGGGCGGCGCGTTCCGACAGGGCTTAACGACTCCCGACCCCTCGTCGGAACATGCGCGAGGAGTCGCCGGCCGACCCCCCGACGGCGTTCGTCCCCGGTCACGTCACCGGATTCTTCAGTCCGTGCCCCGACGACGACCCCGAACGCGCCGGGTCCCGCGGCGCCGGCGTGACGCTCACCGACGGCGTCCGGGTGACGGTCCGGGCCGCCGAGTCGAGCGCCGACCCGACGCTCACCCTCGACGGCGACTCGCTCTCGATGCCGCCGGTCGAGACAGTGCTGGAGGGGTTGGGCGTGGCCGACCGCGCCCGCGTCGTCGCGGAGAGCGACCTCCCACTCGGGACCGGGTTCGGCGTCTCGGGCGCGATGGCGTTGGGGACGGCACTGGCGGCCAACGCTCGCTTCGACTGCGAGCGCTCGGCCAACGACCTCGTGACCCTCGCCCACCGGGCGGAAGTGGAGGCCGGCACGGGTCTCGGCGACGTGGTGGCGCAGGCTCGGGGCGGCGTCCCGATTCGACTCGCACCCGGCGCGCCCGGTCACGGCCGTCTCGACGGCGTGGCGACCACGCGCCGAATCGAGTACATTTCTTTCGGCGACCTCTCGACGGCGGACGTGCTCGCCGGCGACACCGCACCGCTCGTCGAGGCGGGCGACGCAGCCCTCGACTCGCTCCGCGAGCGGCCGACCCTGTCGGAGCTGGTCGCGGCGTCGCGGCAGTTCTCCCGGCGCGTCGGCCTGCGGACTGACCGCGTTCACGAGACGGTCGAGGCCGTCACCGCCGCGGGCGGCGAGGCGTCGATGGTGATGCTGGGCGAGACGGTGTTCGCGCTGGACCGCGGCCTCAGCGACGCTGGCTACGACGCCAGCGCGTGCCGGACCTGCGCCGCGGGCGCTCACCTCGCCGACTGATTCGAGTCGCTCATCGCGGCGTTTTTACTCCGCCCACGCCTCCGGCGTAGCATGGTCGAGGGCGACGACGTTCCGGCGGATCACCCCCGTCACGACTCGCTGGTGACGCGCCACCGCATCGAGGCCGGCGTCGACGCCGGCATCACCAGCAAGCAGGGCCTCATCGCCGAGGGCCGAGGGGAAGCGTTCGACTACCTGCTCGGCGAGCGGACGCTCCCGTCGGCGGACGACGCGGCCCGCGCCGCCGCCGCCCACCTGTTGCTCGCGCGCCACCCCGTCATCTCCGTCAACGGCAACGCCGCGGCGCTGGTTCCGGACGAACTCGTCGCCCTCGCGGATGCCGTCGGCGCCGACTTGGAGGTGAACCTGTTCAACCGGACCGACGAGCGGATGCAGGCCATCGCCGACCACCTCCGCGAACACGGTGCGAGCGAGGTGAAGGGACTGGCGGCCGACGCGCGCATCCCCGGCCTCTCGCACGACCGCGCGACGGTGGACGCCGACGGCATCGCCGACGCTGACGTGGTGCTCGTCCCCTTGGAGGACGGCGACCGGGCGGCGGCGCTCGCCGATATGGGGAAGGTGGAACTCGTCGTCGACCTGAACCCGCTCTCACGGTCGGCGCAAGTCGCTGACGTGCCCATCGTCGACAACATCCTGCGGGCGATTCCGAACGTCACCGACCACGCTCGCGAGTTGGCGGACGCGGACCGCGAGACGCTCGAACGTATCGTCGCCGACTTCGACGCCGAGGCGGCCCTCGCGGACGCCGAGCGAGCGATTCGCTCGGGCGAGTTGGCGTAGGCGGTATCTACATACGCTCGGGCGCCGACGCCAACGGCATGAATCCGTTCGACCGGCGCCCGACGTACTTCTTCGGCGTCTATCACTGGCGCGAGCGACTGCGACGAATCGGCGCCTCGCTCTCGCTGTTCGGTGCGGCGGTCGTCGTCGGGCGACGCGGCGGGCGACTGCGACGACTGCTCGCCGCGCTCGTCGGCGTCACAGCGCTCGTCCGCGCCGGGACGACGGCTCGGCGACTCCTATCGCCCGTGCCGTGGGCGCTCGACCGCCCGAAATACGACGCGCTCGCGTCGCTTCTCCCACTCGGGGACGTGGACCGCGCGCTCGACGTGGGCTGTGGCTCCGGGCGGTCGCTGGTGGGTCTCGCACCCCACCTGCCGTCGTCGACCCACGTCGTCGGCCTCGACGTGTTCGACGACCGCGTCATCCTCGGTAACGGGCCGCAGTTGGCGCGGCGGAACGGCGCCCGCGCTGGAATCGACGTCTCCCCCGCCGCGGGCGACGCCTCTCGGCTCCCCTTTTCGGACGACGCCTTCGACGTCGTCACCGCCTGCCGGGTCGCCCACGACGTGCCCGAGACGCGCCGGGATGCCCTCTTCGACGAACTCCGGCGGGTGTGTGCCGAGGACGGAACGGTTGGCCTGCTCGAACTCCCGATTACGCCGGAGGGCGTGAGCGATCACGAGGCGTACTGGCGGCGATGTCTGGGCGACGCCGGACTGTCGGTCGAGCGCGTGGCGACCGTCGAGCGCCCCGGGTTCTCCGACGAGCCCTACGTCGCCATCGCGGCGACGCCGACGGCCTGACCCGTCGCCCGTCCGCGCCCTCTCGGTGCGACGGTCCCGCCGGAATCGGCGGGCTTTAGGGTCGCATCCTCCAGTGAGTACGTATGAGCCACGAGGAGTTCCCCACGGACCAGCCGGCGGTGGTGACGTGCGGGTTGCCCTACGCCAACGGCGACCTCCACATCGGCCACCTGCGAACGTACGTCGGCGGCGACGTGTACGCCCGCGCGCTCCGAACGCTCGGTCAGGAGACGGCCTTCGTCTCCGGGTCGGACATGCACGGGACGCCGGTCGCAGTCAACGCCGAACAGGAGGGCGTCTCCCCCGAGGAGTTCGCCCTCGAGTGGCACGAGACCTACAAGTCGACGTTCCCGAAGTTCGGCGTCGAGTTCGACAACTACGGCCACACCCACGACGAGACGAACGTCGAACTGACGACCGACATCGTCCGCACGCTGGAAGAGGAGGGCCACGTCTACGAGAAGGAGATTATGGTGGCCTACGACCCCGAGGAAGAGCAGTCGCTCCCGGACCGCTACGTCGAGGGCACCTGCCCCTACTGCGGCGAACGCGCCCGCGGCGACGAGTGTGACGAGGGGTGTGGTCGCCACCTCGAACCCGGCGAAATCGAGGACCCCGAGAGCACCATCACGGGTAATCCCGCGGAGTACCGCGAGCAGACCCACAAGTTCTTCCGCGTCTCGGAGTTCCAAGAGTATCTCTCCGACTTCCTCGACCGACTGGAGGGGACGCCCAACGCCCGCAACCAACCCCGAGAGTGGATCGAGGGCGAACTCCGCGACTGGTGTATCACGCGCGACATGGACTGGGGTATCGACTATCCCGAGGGCGAGGGCGCGGACGACCTCGTGCTCTACGTCTGGGTGGACGCCCCCATCGAGTACGTCTCCTCGACGAAGCAGTACTCCGAGCGCGTCGGCCCGGACACCTTCGACTGGGCGGACGCGTGGCAGCAGAGCGGCGACATCGTCCACGTCATCGGTCGCGACATCATCCAGCACCACACGGTGTTCTGGCCGGCGATGCTCCACGGCGTCGACTACACCGAACCCCGTGCGGTGATGGCGAGCGGGTTCATCACGCTCAACGGCAAGGGCTTCTCCACGTCGCGAAATCGTGCGGTGTGGGCCGACGAGTATCTCGACGAGGGCTTCCACCCCGACCTCCTGCGGTACTATCTCGCCACCAACGGCGGGTTCCAGCAGGACGTGGACTTCTCGTGGGAACGGTTCCGCGAGCGCGTCAACAACGAACTCGTCGGCACCGTCGGCAACTTCGCGTACCGCGCGCTCCTCTTCGCGCATCGCGAGTTCGGCGGGGCGCCCGACGCCGACCTCTCCGAGGAGGTCCGGGAGCGCATCGAGACGGCGATAGACGACTTCGCCGCCGCCGTCAACGACTACTCGGTGCGCGAGGCAGGCGACGCGGCCGTCGCCCTCGCTGGCTTCGGCAACGAGTACATCCAGCGCAACGAACCGTGGAACCTCGTGGACGACGACCCCGAGCGTGCGGCGCAGGTGATTCGCGACTGCGTCCAGATTGCGAAGGCCGTCGCCGTCCTCTTCGCCCCCGTCGCGCCCGGCACCTGCGAGGACCTGTGGTCGCAGGTCGGCGGCGAGGGCTCGGTCCACGACGCCGAAATCGACGCCGCGCTCGAACCGCCGGCGGCCGACCTGCCGGAGCCGACCGAACTGTACGAGAAGATTCCGGAAGAGCGCGTCGAGGAACTGAACGCGAAGCTGGAAGAGCGAGTGGCAGCAGCGAGCGACGACGACGACGAAGACGACGACACCACCGACATGACCGACTTCGACCCCATCGAATCCGACCGCATCGACTTCGACACGTTCGAGGATCTCGACATCCGCGTCGGCGAGATTCTGGAGGCCGAGGGCATCGAGGGCGCGGACAAACTCGCGCGCCTCGTCGTCGACATCGGCGTCGAGGAGCGCCAAATCGTCGCGGGCATCAAGCAGCTCCACGACCTCTCGGATCTGCCGGGGACGCGCGTCATCGTCCTCGCGAACTTGGAGAAGGCGGAACTGTTCGGCGTCGAGTCGAACGGGATGATCCTCGCGGCGGGCGACGAGGCCGACCTGCTGACGACGGTCGGCGACGCGGTGCCGGGCGAACGAGTGCAGTAGCAACCGCCTTTTTCCTCCGTCCCGGTGAAGGGCGGGTATGCGCCGAGCCAAGATAGTCTGTACCTTGGGCCCCGCCTCCGACGACCGGCAGACCATCCGCGAACTCGCGGACGCCGGGATGGCGGTCGCCCGCCTCAACGCGAGTCACGGCACCCACGAGGACCGCGCGGAACTCATCCAGCGAATCCACGAGGTAGACACCGCCATCGACGACCCCCTCGCGTCGATGCTCGACCTGCAGGGGCCGGAGATTCGAACCGCCGAACTCGACGAGCCGATCGACCTGCCGAGCGACGCGACCGTTCGGTTCGTCGAGGGCGACACTGCGACGCCGGAGAAGGTCGGCCTCTCCTACGCCCTGACGGAGGTTGAACCCGGCGACCGTATCCTCCTCGACGACGGGCGCATCGAGACGGAGGTGGAGTCGGTCGACAGCGACGCCGTCACCGCACACATCGTCTCTGGCGGGGAGTTGGGGAGTCGAAAGGGAGTGAACGTCCCCGGCGTCGACCTCGACCTCGAAGTGGTGACCGAGAGCGACCGCCGCGACATCGAGGTGGCCGTCGAGGAGGACGCGGACTTCGTCGCGGCGAGTTTCGTCCGCGACGCCGACGACGTGTATGCGGTCACCGACGCCATCGAGAGCGCGGGCGGCGACATCCCCGTCATCTCGAAGATAGAGCGAGCGGGCGCCGTCGACCACATCGACGACATCGTAGAGGCGTCCTACGGCGTGATGGTCGCGCGCGGTGACCTCGGCGTGGAGTGTCCGCTGGAACACGTCCCGATGGTGCAAAAGCAGATCATTCACAGCGCCCAGGACGCGGGCGTGCCCGTCATCACGGCGACGGAGATGCTGGACTCGATGGTCCACTCCCGGCGCCCGACGCGCGCGGAGGCGTCGGACGTGGCTAACGCCGTCCTCGACGGGACGGACGCGGTGATGCTCTCGGGTGAGACGGCCATCGGCGACCACCCCGTTCGCGTCGTCGAGACGATGGACCGCATCGTACGCGAAGTGGAGCGAAGCGACGAGTACGTCGAGACGCGCGAGGACCGCGTCCCGCAGGCCGCGGCCGAGTCACAGACGGAGGCGCTGGCGCGGGCGGCCCGGTATCTGGCGCGTGACCTCGGCGCCGCGGCCATCGTCGCCGTCTCGGAGTCGGGCTACACCGCGCGGACGACGGCGAAGTTCCGCCCGGGCGTCCCCATCGTGGCGACGACGCCACAGGACCGCGTGCGCCGTCAACTCGCGCTCTCGTGGGGTATCGACGCCCAGTACGCCGCCTACCGCGAGGACATCGAGGGGATGGTCGACGCCGCCGTCGACGCTGCTATCGAGGCCGGCGTCGCCGAGAGCGGCGACACCGTGGTCGTCCTCTCGGGGATGATGACCGAACTGGAAGGGACGAACACCACCAACACGCTGAAAGTCCACGTCGCCTCGGAGACGGTGGCGACGGGGCGAAGCGTCGCCCGCGGGCGCGCCGCCGGGCCGGTGTTCCGGTGTTCCGACGGTGACCTCTCGGACGCCCCCGCGGGCGCCATCGTCGCGCTCCCGGCGACGTTCGATGGCGAGTTCGAGGGCGACACGGGGCGCATCGGCGGCATCGTCGACGCCCGGCCGGGCATGACGAGTTACGCGGCGCTCGTCGCCCGCGAGCAGGGCATTCCGATGATAAGCGGGGCGCCCCTGCCGGACGAGGTGGCCGACGGCACGACGGTCACGCTCCACGCCGACCGCGGCGTCGTCTACGAGGGCGACGTGACCCCGCGCGAACGGCCGCGATAGCAGCCGCGGTCGGTATCCCTTTCACTTGGCGCCCGATAGCACCTGTATGAGCGCGCTTTCGGATGACGACCGCGACGACGACGAGTCGCCGTGGCGGTTCGCCCTCGACGAGGTCGGTGAGGACGCCGACGACCCCGCGGCAATCGAACCCGAATCGCCGGAACTGGAGAACGTCGTGTTCGTCTTGCTCGGCGTGGCGCTCTCGGTCGGTATCTTCGCCGCCGCACTCGGTGGGCTCTAACGGCCGGTAGTATAAGCGCCCGCAGGCCAAACGGTCGGTATGGTCACACCCACGGTCGCGCTCCAGTCCGGGGTCGAACTCGGGCCGGAGATGCTCCCGCTACTGTTGGTCGTCGCCGGGTTGGGCCTCTCGATAGCGGAGGCGATGGCGCCGGGCGCTCACTTCGCCGTCCTCGGCGTGGCGTTGCTCGGGGCGGGTATCGTCGGCCTCTTGCTCGGCCCGGTGGCCGGTCCGCTCGTCCTCGCGGCGCTCGTGCTCGTGTTCGGCGTGCTGGCGCTGGTCGGCTATCGACGGTTCGACCTCTACGGTGACAGCGGGAGTGGACAGACGACTGACTCGGATTCGCTTCGGGGGCGGACCGGACACGTGACCGAACGCGTCACGTCCCAGCAGGGGTCGGTCAAGCTCGACCGCGGTGGCTTCGACCCGAACTACGCCGCGCGCTCGATGGACGGCGAAATCCCCGTCGGGACCGAAATCCTGGTCGTCGACCCCGGCGGCGGCAACGTCCTCACGGTCACCTCGATGGCCGACATCGAGGACGACATCGACGCCGAACTCGAACGGGGGCGGACGACGGAGGCGGACGACGACCGAGAGGACGAACCGGAGCACGCCTGAACTGTTGGCGCCGCTGGCTCGGCGACCGCACCGTGGCGTTTAAATCGCCACCGCTCCGAACGGAACACAATGGCTTTTGAGGAGCTGCTGAGCGATCCGGTGATCCAGAAGTACCTCCACGAGCTCGTCGGGCCGACGGGGATGCCGGTCGCCGCCGCGCCGCCGGACGGGGAGGTGACGGACGAGGAACTCGCCGAGGAACTCGGACTCGAACTCAACGACGTTCGCCGAGCCCTGTTCATCCTCTACGAGAACGACCTCGCCAGCTACCGCCGCGTCCGCGACGAGGACTCTGGGTGGCTCACGTATCTGTGGACCTTCGAGTACGAGAACATTCCGGAGAACCTCGAAGAGGAGATGTACCGCCTGCTCGACGCGTTGGAGGAGCGACTGGAGTACGAACGGACCCACGAGTTCTACCTCTCGGAACCCGCGGGCATCCGCTTCGAGTTCAGCGAGGCGATGGAGTTCGACTTCCAGTGTCCGGAGACGGGCGCGCCGCTCGAACCCATGGACAACGACGACATGATAGAGGCGACCGAACGCCGCATCGAGGAGCTCCGAAACGAGCTTAACGTGGAAGTCACCCGCTGATGGTCGTTCTCGCAACCAAGTGTTACGTGGACGGCTCGGCACGCAAACGCGCACTCGACGGCATGGAATCACTCGTCGACAACGCCATCGGCGACTTGGACGTGACGTGGACCATCGGCGTCCGCCACGACGACTTCGTGTCGGTGACTGTCGAGGGCGACGACGAAGTGGTGGCCCGGAACGCGCTCCGCGAGGAGTGGGGCGAAATCGGCACCGGCTTCGAGGACGGCGAGACGTACGTCGGAACGCTCGAATCGTGGGACGAGGACGGCATCGTCCTCGATGCGGGCGAGCGAGTCCGCATCCCCAGCGACCAGTTGGGGCTCGGCCGGGGGTCGCCGTCCCAGATTCGGGACCGCTTCGGCCTCGTCCAACATCTCCCGCTCCGGTTCGTGGCGGGCGACCCGCCGCGACTCGCTGACGCGGAGCGTGACCGCCTCTACGACTGGACCCGTGGCGAGAACGGCCGCCTGAACGTCAACAGCGCCACGCGTGGCGAGGTGCGCGCGACGCTGAACCGCGCGGGACACGCCCGCGACGTGGTCACCGTCGAGCGACTCGGTCTGCTCGAACAGAGCGTCGTCTGTACGCCCGGCACCGACCCGCCGGGACTGCTCGCCAGCGTCGGCGAGTACCTGCCGGCGGAGCTCAAATGTGTCATCCCCTGATCGATGAACCGTCGGTATCTGATTCCGCTGGCGCTCGCGGCGTTGGCGCTCACCGCCGGGTGTGCGGGCCTGCTCGGTTCCCAACCCATCTCTGACGAGCAACTGGACGAGGACCCGCCGTCGCCCTACGTGTGGGACAACGCCGTGAACGCCCACATCACCATCACGGAGAACGCCCGCTTCCAGGCCGTCTACCGTGTCGAGGGCGAGTCGATGGAGCTGTTCCGGCGTGACGGCTTCGGCGGGCGCAACGCCATCCCCGTCTCGGCGGTCCGGTACCGGTACCCCAACGGGACGGTTATCACGGGGACGGAACTCCGCGAGCGCGGCGGCGACATCGACCGCTCGCGGTCACGCGTAGCGGTGTCGATGCCGAACGGGACCGACGGCGGCCAACTCGCCTTCACCTCGTCGAGCACGCCCAAGCGCTTCTCGCTCCCGACGTTCGTCAACGGGTCGTACGAAGTCGTCTTGCCGCCGAACCGCCGGGTCGAGGTGTTCCCGTTCGGCACGGTCGACCCGAGTGGCTACGAGGTGACCGCCGACGGGTCGCAGCGGGTCATCGAGTGGGAGAACGTCGAGGCCGACGCCGTCTCGGTGCAGTTCTACCTGCAGCGAGACCTGACGCTCTTCGGTGGCGCCGCGGCGGTGCTCGTGGTGGTCGGCCTCGCCGGCGCCTTCTACTACAAGCGTCGCATCGAGGCGCTTCGCCGGCAACGCGAGGCACTCGGCCTCGACGTCGACACCGAGGACGACGAGTTCGGCGACGACCCGCCGCCCGGAATGGGCTGACACGGCGGGTCGCCGTGACGGCGGCCGACGACGCTCGGTCGTCGGCCGCGGTCGTTTTCAATCCCGACCGCCTACCGCTGCGTATGCGAGTCGCGGTCGTCACCGTCGGCGACGAACTGCTCTCTGGCGATACGGTCAACACGAACGCCTCGTGGCTGTGTGACCGCCTCGACGAGCGCGGCGTCTCGGTCGAGCGCGTCACGACCGTTCCGGATCGAATCGCCGATATCGCCCGCGTAGTCAACGAGTACCGCGCGGAGTACGACGCGGTCATCGTCACCGGCGGTGTCGGGCCGACACACGACGACGTGACGATGGACGGCGTCGCGGCGGCGTTCGGGCGCGACGTGGTCCCGAACGCGGACGCGGCGGCGTGGCTCGACGACCACACTGACTACGCCGCCGCGGACCGGACGGAGGGGACGACGCATCTCCCGGACGGGGCACAACACATTCCGAACCCGGAGGGCGTCGCGCCGGGCGCCGTAATCGACGGCGTCTACGTGCTTCCGGGCGTCCCGAGCGAGATGAAGGCGATGTTCGAGTCGGTGGCGTCGGAGTTCGAAGGCGAGCGCCGCCACGTCGAAACGGTGCGGACGAGCGAACCGGAGAGCGCCCTCCTCGACCGTCTCGACGCTGTCCGCGAGGAGTTCGACGTGACCGTCGGCAGCTACCCCGGGGACGACGTGCGGTTGAAGGTGACGGCGGCGGACGCGGAGACGGCGGCCGCGGCGGCGGCGTGGCTTCGCGAGCGCGTCGACTAGCGCGTCAGATATCGGAGCCAGAGCCCGGTGACAAGGAGGCTGACGAGCAACACGGCCGCGGCCGTCACGCCGATGGGGAGCGGTTCCCCAGCCTGAAGGAGGAACATAGCGGCCCTTCCGCCGGCAGTCGCTTAATAGTGAGTGTTGTGAGCCGCGGCCCTTTTGCCCTCGCTCCCATAGACCCGACAATGCGACTCGGGTTCGTGGTCAATCCCATTGCCGGCATGGGCGGGCGCGTCGGCCTGAAAGGGACAGACGACAAGGTCGAGGAGGCGCGCGCCCGCGGCGCGGAGCCGCGGTCACCGGACCGAGCACGCCGCGCACTCGACGCCATCAGCGAGCGCCTGCCGGACGTGACGCTGGTGACGTGGGGGGCGCCGATGGGCGCCGACCTGGCCCGCGACGCGGGCTTCGACCCCGAGGTTCCCGGCGGGCCGTCGGGGTCCGAGACGACAGCGGCGGACACCCGCGAGGCCGTCGCGGCGCTTCTGGAGGCTGGGGTCGACCTGCTCTGTTTCGTCGGCGGCGACGGCACCGCCGCGGACGTGGCCGAAGCGCTGTCCGATTCCGACGTGCCGATGCTCGGGATTCCCGGCGGCGTGAAGGTGTACTCCTCCGTGTTCGCCGTCTCGCCGGAGGACGCGGCCGACGTACTCGCCACCTTCGAGCGGACCGAACGCCGGGAGGTCCTCGACATCGACGAGGACGCCTATCGCGAGGGATCGGTCGACCCCGAACTCCGCGCCGTTGCACGCGTCCCCGTCGGAGAGAACGTGCAGTCGTCGAAGCAGACGGGGAGCGGGAACGTCGAAGCGATGGCCGCGGGGTTCGTCGCGGAGGCAGAAGCGGGCGTCACCTACGTCCTCGGCCCGGGGAGTACGGTCGGTGAGATAAAGGACGCACTCGGATTCGAGGGGTCACCCCTCGGCGTCGACGTGTGGCGCGACGGCGAGGTGCTGGTTCGGGACGCGACCGAATCCGAGATTCTCGACGCCCTCGGTGAGCGAAACGTCGTCGTCGTCTCGCCCATCGGCGGACAGGGGTTCGTCTTCGGGCGGGGGAACCCCCAGCTCTCACCCGACGTGATTCGACGCTGTGACGTGGCAGTGGTCGCCTCGCGGGCGAAACTCGACGATATCGGGACGCTTCGCGTCGACACCGACGACCCGGAACTCGACGCGGAGCTCCGTGGCTGGACCCGCGTTCGAGTCGGTCGCTTCGAGTCGCGACTGATGGAGGTGCGCTAATCGCATCACTTCAACATCATTCATGAGGTATAATGGTGCATAGTGAAGATTAAGGTCTCTGGAGTAGATACATATGGTATGGAAACACGGAAGGTTCAGCGGTTAGGACCCTCGACGCTCGCCATGACACTTCCGGCGGAGTGGGCCAAAGAGAACAACGTCGAGAAGGGGGACGAGGTGTCGCTGCGGATGGGCGGCAAGGGGACGATTACGGTGCTGCCGGAGTCGGCGAGTACCGAGGGGTCGACGGCGACCATTCACGCCGACAACCTCGACGCACGAGCGCTCGAACGCGCCATCGTCGCCCAGTACGTCCTCGGGCGACGCGTCATCCACATCCAGAAGTCGGAGGGCGCACTCGACAGCGAACACATCAACGCCGTCTACCGCGCCGAGACGCAGCTGATGGGCCTCGGTGTCATCGAGGAGACGCCTGAGCGAATCGCCATCCGGTGTTCGGTCGACCCGGAGGACTTCACGCTCGACAACCTCCTCGAACGCCTCGAGAACACGGGGAGTACGATGCGCGGCGAGTCCATCAAGGCCATCGCGCACGGCAACGCCGACCTGGCCGAACGGGCGCTGAACCGGGAGCGACAGGCGAACAAGATTTTCGTCCTCCTGCTTCGCCTCATCTTCATGGCGTACCAGAACCCGAACCTCGCGCGAGCGGTCGGCCTCGAATCCGGCTTCCCGCTCATCGGCTACCGCTCGGTGGCGAAGAACCTCGAACTGACCGCGGACAACGCCGAGGACATCGGCAACATCGCTCTCGACGCCACGGACAACACGCTTGACGTCGACGGGTCGACGATGCGTCGCATCCGCGAGTTCACCGACCAAGTGGACGAAATCACCGCCACCGCCGTCGAGGCTGTCGTCGAACGCGACTACGACAAGGCCATCGCCGTCGGACGGATGTACGAGGACATCACCGACCGCGAGATGGAGCTCATCCGGAGTCTGCCTGACATGCCGAAAGTCGAACTCCTCCGCACTCGCGAGGTGCTGGTCAGCCTCCAGCAGACCGCACAGTACGCCATGCGAAACGCCGAAATCGCGGCCAACCTCGCGCTCAACGAAGAGTCCGAACACGTCACCATCGAGTGACGCGCTGAGAAGACTTCTCGACTATCCGCTTTTGCTTGCCTACGCCACCGAGAGTCGCTGCTGACTGCCGAGACACGGAGCGACCGGCCGCGCGCCGACCGAGAGGAGGCCGTCGTCGGTGGGCGTGGGCGTCGGGGTCGCCGTCTCCGTCTGTTCGTCGTCGGTGGGTGTCGGCGTCGCGGTACCGTCGTCGAGGAGGCCGTCGTCGGTGGGTGTGGGCGTCGGGGTCGCCGTCTCCGTCTGTTCGTCGTCGGTGGGCGTCGGCGTCGCGGTGCCGTCGTCGAGGAGGCCGTCGTCGGTCGGCGTCGACTCGCCCGACGACCCGTCGTCACCACTCGGCGTCGGCGTCGCGGTGCTGTTCGTCGCCGACTCGTTCGCGGCGTCGTCGGCCTTGTTCCCGAAGATGTCCGTCTCGATGGTTCGGGTGTAGGTGATGGGGTCGAGCGGAATCTCGACGGTTCCGGTCGGCAGTTCGACGCGGGCCGCGAAGTCGATGCGGAGGTCGGTCGTCTGCTCGTTCTGGAGGTGGCTCACCCACCACTCGTCGATTCGGCCGTTGTTGAGCGTGGTCGTCGCTTCGATGGTCCGGGTTTCGCCCGGCGGAATCACGCCCTTGTCCTCGGTGGCGCCGTTCCCCATCTCGATGCCGTTCATCTCCGCCCGGTAACTGAGTTCGGAGATGGGGACGGGGTAGGAGTTGGGGTTGTGGACGACAAAGCGCATGTCGATGCGGGTGGCCTCGGTGTCGACGGTCCCCCACTGGGCGCTGGTCTCCCGAATCACGAGGATGGGGCCACCGCTCGGCGATTCGCCGACTGGGCGATTCTCCGTCGAGTTGAACGCAGAGATGATGTCCGTGTTTATCTCACGCGTCACCTTCGGGGCGCCGAAGGAGGCGCCGAGCGTCGAGGAGTGCACGTCGGCGTTGACCGCGAGTGTCGTCCGTTCGTCGTTGCGGATGTGGCTCACCCACCACGGCGGGATGCGCTCGTTCGACAGCTGGGTCGTCATGGGGACGGTCGACTCCCCTTTCGGAATCGAGACGCCGTCTTTCGTCCCGTTCGCCATCCGAATGCCGTTCATGTCGATGGCGTAGTCGACGGTGATGCCGCCGAGTTGGGCGCCGACGGGATTGGGGTTCTGCACGGTAAGCTCGCTCTCGATGGCGGTCGTCTCGTCGGTGACGTTGCCGAACTGGTTGTTGACGGCGGTGACCGAGGGCTGACTGAAGACGAAGAAGGCGAGGCCGCCGAGTACGAGTACCGCGACGACGGCCACCACGACGAGTCGCCGCGTCGTCGACAGGGTCCGTCGGAGCCAGGCAAACATACCGAGTCGACGCACCGCCGAGGACATACCACTTGCGGCTCTCGGACGAGTGTGCCGCCGAAACCGCCCACGAGCCTTTTTATCCCCGCGGTCGTAACGCGCAATCGCTCCGAATGTCTCGACACGCAGCCAGACCTCCCGGTGACCAAGCCGACCTCGAGTGGTGTCACGAGGCGGTGCAGGGCGTCTCTCGAACGTTCGCGTTGACCGTCGACGTGCTCGACGAACCGATGGCGTCGTACATCTGTATCGGCTACCTCCTCTGTCGCGTGCCAGACACCGTCGAGGACGCAGACCACATCCCGCCGGCCGAACAGGCGCGCCTCCTGCGCGAGTACGACCGCGTGCTGGACCCCGACGACGACACCGACGCCGAGACGTTCCGCGCGTCCGTCGACGAGTGGCTCCCCGCCCCCGAGGACCGAACCGACGACTGGGAGGTCGTCGCGAGTACCCCGCGGATCGTCGGCACCTTCCGCGGACTCCCCGACGACGTGTGCGAGGCCGTGACACCGCCGGCGCGCGAACTCGTACAGGGGATGGCGATGTTCGTCGAGCGCTACGCCGACGAGGGTGGACTCCGCATCCAGTCCCGCGAGGAACTGGAGGAGTACTGCTACTACGCCGCCGGCACCGTCGGGAACCTGGTCACCAACCTGCTGGCGCGTGGCGACCTGAACAGCGACCGCCGCGCCCGCCTCTACGACACCGCCGAGGAGTTCGGACTCCTCTTGCAACTGGTCAACGTCGCCAAGGACGTCTACGACGACTACACCGAGGAGGACAACGTCTACCTCCCCGCCGAGTGGCTGGCTGCCGAGGGCGTCCCCCAAGACGAGGTACTCGCCCCCGAACACACCGCTGGCGCGGCCGCGGTGGTCCGCCGGACCGCCACCCACGCCCGCTCGTTTCTCGACGACGCCCAGACGTACCTCGAAGCGGTGCCCACCACGGACGGCAACACCGTCGCCGCGTGGGCGATTCCCTTCCTGCTCGCCGTCGGGACGCTTCGCGAACTCCTCGAACGTCCGGAAGACGCCCTCTCGTCGACCGGCGTGAAGATTTCGCGCCAAGAGGTGTTCGCCGTCGTCACGGAGATGACGGGCGCCCCGTCGGACTCGCTGGCCAGCCTCCGGGAGGACATCGCCGGCCAGCCCTATCACCGCACGAGCGGGCAGGCGGATTAGGTCACGACTGCGTACGTCATCAGGAAGGCGAAGTAGAGACCGACGACCCCCGCGAGCGCCAAGAGTCGGAACCGACGCAGGTCGGCCACTTCTTCTTCGCGTGCCGATTCGAACGCTTCGCGCTCGGCGGCCGACAGCGTTTCTCGATGCGTCAGTCCCCGATGGAGCGCGAGGTATGACTCGCGAGTGAAGGGACGACCGCACCGGTCGCAGACGTGCGCCGTCGCGTCGGACGGAACCTCGGTGTCGTGGTCGGGGTCTATCATGTTGCGATGAAGGGAGGTGCGACGTACGGTTCGGCGACTATCCAGAGGCTGAGCATGGTGTAGACGACCATGACGGCGGTGACGCCGTACTGACTCCGCACCGCCTGCAAGCGCGAGGGGAAGACGTCGTACGCGGTGGCGTGCGCGACCCAGACGGCCACGAGGTGGCCGACGAGGACGCAGGCGAGTTCGAGGCCGCCGAACCACGCTGGCAACCCGGCGAGTTGCGGCGGCGACGCCGGCGGCGACAGGGGCGCGGTGGCGACGGCGGCGAGCGTCGGCCCCAACGTCAGCACCGTGCCGAGGTTGTGCGCGAGGTGGTAGCCGGCGGCGATAGGGAGGAGCGCGGGCGCGAACCGCCGCGCGAGATACGTCGTCGTGAGGTACGTGTCGGCGCGGTGGCGACCGAGACGGGCCGACGCGCGATAGGCCAGATAGAACAGCGCGGCGCCGACGAGATAGGCGCCCAGATAGAGCGCAGTCGAGGGGACGCCCGCGCCGACGACGGTGCGCGCGACTCCGGCCCACGGGCCGGTAGCGACGAAGCCGTCGTAGGTCGTGACAAAGAGAATCGTCACGACGAACGCCACGTCGTCGCGGCCGTCGAGGACCGTATCGGGCAGGTCGGCTCCCGGCAGTCGGAGGCGGAGTCGGCCGTCAGCGACGTGGAGAGGCGCGAGGCGGCCGTAGAGTCTGAGCGCACGCGAAATCGGGTCGACGCGGTCGAACCACTGGTCCGGGCCGAAGACGACGGCGCCGCCGACCGTGACGAGCGTGTATGCCACGAGCACCGTCGCGAGCAGTCGCGGGTCGTCCGCGAGCGGCGTCGTCACCTCGACCCAGACGAGGAGGAGGAGGCCGGCGACGCTCGGCCACGCGCCGAGTCGGTCGGGGTAGGCACGCTCCAGCGACGGCAGTGGGTCGACGAGCATCCGAACGGGATTGAGCGTCGACCACGTGTTCCCGAGGAGGTACGTCGAGGCAACGTAGCCGCCCCACCAGCCCACCCAGACGACGAGGACGGTGAGGCTACGGACGCCGGTCGACGGGCCGAGATAGCCCGTGACGAGGACGGCGACGAAGAGGGCGAGGGCGCCGACGCGGGCGACGAGGCGGACGAGTCGGCCGGGTGTAGGGAGCGGTCGCCCCCAGTCGTGAATGGCGTCGACGAGGTTGCGGTCGGTGACGAAACTGGCGAGGAGGAAGGAGACGCCGACGACGCCGCCCCCGGTGAGCAGGAAGAGCCACGTCGGAACGGCGATGGGGTCTCGTGCCGACCCGCCGAGGCCGCCGCTGTGAGCGGTGGCAACGCCGGTTCCGGTCACCAACCAGAGGAGGGTGGCGAGCACGACCCGACGCCGTCGACGCCAGCGCGTCGTGACCATCGTCGCAGACGTTGGACCGACCCGGTGGAGTAGTTTCCGGAAGCGATTCGTCGCGACGGTTGGGAGGATTTTTGGTAGTTGAATCGCAACGGGGGGGTATGAGTACAGATCACGGTGACGAGCACGAGCATCACCTCCCGGCGGTCGAGGACTGGCCGCGGGGGTTCGGCGAGGCAAGTTGGTGGCCGTTCATCACGGCGCTGGGTGCCGGTGGCATCTACATCGCCGCCGCGCTGTACATCGTCGCGGGCGGCGAGGAATCGACTATCAATCCGCTGTTCGCGCCCCTCCTCGGGGCGGCGAGCGTCGGGTCGTTCCTCTTCGGCCTCTACGGATGGCTCTACCACGCGTTCGTCGTCGAATTCTGGTCGCGCGGTAGCAACGAGACGAGCGCGAAGGCGCTCCGCTGGGGGATGATCTCCTTCCTCGGGTCCGAACTCGCGACGTTCGGCGCCGTGTTCGCCTACTACTTCTTCATCCGGGCCGGCACGTGGCCGCCGGGCGAACTCCCACACCTGCTGGGCTCGCTCGTCCTCATCAACACCGCGCTCTTGGTGGCGTCCAGTCTGACGCTGCACTGGGCACACGTCGCCATCCGGAACAACGACAACCGGAAGTTCGTCATCGGACTGCTCGCGACGCTCCTCCTCGGTGTGGTGTTCATCGGGGGGCAGATTTACGAGTACTACGAGTTCATCGTCCACTCGAACTTCACCTTCGAGACTGGCTTCTTCGGGTCGGCCTTCTTCGGGCTGACCGGCCTCCACGGGCTCCACGTCTCGCTCGGGGGTGCGCTCCTCGCTATCGTCACCGTCCGGGCCCTCGCGGGTCAGTACTCCGCCGACCGTCACGTCTCGGTCAGCACCGTCTCGATGTACTGGCACTTCGTCGACGTGGTCTGGATTTTCCTCGTCGTCGTCCTCTACGCGGGCGCCGAACTCGGCGCCTGACGACGGAACGTCCCGTCTCACGGCGACTCTCGCCGTGGATTTATATGGGCTCACCCGACAGAGAGTGGTATGGACGACCTCGAACAACTCGTGTCGTCGCTGACGCCCCGCGAAGAGAACGACGAGATCAAGCTCTACCAGAACACCGTCTCCGTCGCGTGTCCGGTCTGTGAAGAGCCGTTCGACGACCTCGTGGTGTGCAAGAATCAGGCGACGAGTCTGGAACAGATAGAACCGCTCGACATCTGCGTCACCGTCCACGACGACAGCCCCCTCCTCTTCACCCACAAGCACTGATAGCGTTCATCGTGACTGTTCACCGGCCCGTTACCGACTCGGGCGGCACCGGGCCGGTACTGACTCACGATATTCACGCTGACCCAGCACGTAAGAGGCTCCGCGCCGACGCCGTGGTATGGCACGCGAAGTCACGCACACGGAAACCGGGCCGAAGATAATCACGCCCGACGACATCGACGACGAGAAGGGCGATATTGCCATCTGTCTCTGCGGACTGAGTGAATCGTACCCGTTCTGTGACGGGTCCCACGAGCGCGCCGAGGGCGAAGACCCCGACGAGCGCTACAAGTACGTCGACGGCGAGCGCCGACGGGTGTCGCTGACGTTCGAGGAGTCGGACTCCGACTGACCGCTGTCGCACACCCGAACCGGAAGGCGGCCATCCCGTCGCCGCCGGAAAGTATATGGCTCGCTTTCGTACATATCGCACCAATGGACGCCGAGATTCTCGATGTCGTGACGGAGTGGGAGACCCGTTCCGTCGGGGACGGTGTCGGCGGGCTGTACGAGCTGGCTGACGGCGAGTTCTCCGGCGCCGTCACCGACGACGCGACGTGGGCGTTCGTCCTCAACGGTCGCTTCGTCGGCGTGTTCGACGGCGACGTGCACGACTTCGAGGACGCGTCGCTGACGGCCTACGTCGCCCCCGACGTGTCGCTCCCGCTACTCTACGCCATGCAGGCCGGCGACACCGAGGTCCGGGGGCAGTACTACTCCAACGACACGCCCCTCACGGACATCCACGACACGCTCTCTGCGGGCAGTTTCGTCGGCTACGTCGAACTCTCTGAGAACGTCCTCTCCGGCGATTACTACGTCGTCTACTACGGCGAGCGCTCGCTCCCCGTCGCGTACGTCGGCAACAGCCGTCGGCTGGTCACGGGCGACGAGGCGTTCGACCTCGCCGCGGACGAAGTCGGCATCTACAGCGTCGTCGACGCCTCCATCGAGGTGGTCGACCTCCCCGAGCGACCGGACGACGCCACCGAACCCGTGGGTGGCGCCGTCGCCGCCTCGGCGGACGACTCCGACGACCCGAGCGACGACGAGGACGTGACGGTCGCGTCGTCGGCCGTGTCCGAGACGGCCGAAGACGAGACGCCCGAATCGTCGAGCGAGGACCAGCCCGCAGAGTCGTCAAGCGAGGACGCGCCGTCCACTGCCGACGCCCAGAGCGATACGGCGTCCGAATTCGAGGCGCTCGGTGCGATGAGCGGCGTCGAAGCCGAGTCGGCGCCGACCGAGGACGAGTCGGCCGAAGACGAGGCGGTCGATGCCGACGCGTCCGTCGACGACATGACGGACGACGCGAGCGTGGAATCGGTTGAGACTGACGAGGGCGAAGCCGAAACGGTCGATACCGAGCCGACACCAGATGTCGCCTTCGGCGCGAGCGAGACGAGTGACGAGTCGGCGACCGACGAGGCTGACGCCGCGGACGCCGAAACAGAGGCGGAAACCACCGAGACCGAGGAGACAGTCACCGAGACGGCCGACGACGCAGAGCTCCAACGCCTCCGCGACGAACTTGACGCCGCCCGCGACGCGAAGGCGGACCTCGAAGCGGAGCGCGACCGTCTCGCGGGGGAGCGCGACGAGTTGCGCGCGGAGGTCGACCGCCTGCAGGCCCGAGTCACCGAACTGGAGGCGGAAATCGAGCGCCTGGAAACCGACGAGGAACCGGCCCGGACGCTCGACTCAGCGGAGGCGCTCGCCGGCACCAATCTCTTCGTCCGCTACGAGGACCGGGCCGACGGGACGCTCGAAGACGCCGTCTCGGGGTCGCTCGCACCGGACGACCTCCGACAGAACCTCCGCCTCGACTACCACACGGAGTTCGAGACGGAGAGCGCCCACGTCGACGACCAGCCCTTCGAGACGTTCCTCCGAGCGACGCCGGAGCACCGCTTTACGCAGTGGCTCTTGCTGTCGCTGGCGTCCGAGATTCGGCGCGCCGACGCCCGCACCGAACTGACGAAACTCTACGACGCCATCGAGGACGTGGACCGAATCGACTTCCACGGCACCGTCGACGTGACGCCCGACGACGCGGAAGAATCCGAGGCGGCGCCGACCGAGACGTTCGATGTCGTGTTCCGGGACAAGATGGGAAATTCGGTGTTCGTCGCCGCCTTCGACGACTCACGCGACCCCACGCGGGCGTCACCGATACAGTCGCTGGTCGAGAACGCGAAGCCAGTGAGTGATGCTTTGCCGTCGTTCGCGGCGGCCTTCGCGGTGACGACGAGTTTCTTCGAGGCCGACGCGATGGAGGCCGCCGTCGACGCCACGCGTGGTGGACTGTTCAGTCGAAGTTCGCGCAGAAGCTACGTCAAACGGTCGCGGAAAACCGGCTTCCACCTCTGTCTCGTCGAGGCACGAGACGGGGACTTCTTCCTGACAGTTCCGGAACTCTAACTCTCGATTTTGGACGTCTCTTCGATCTTCATCGAATCGAGTTTCTCGACGATGGAGTCGATTTTCTCGTCGAGTTCGTCGACGAAGTCTGCCGTGTCTTCCGTGGTGATTGCGCCCTGACTCGACGGTTCGATGAGGTTCTCCTCTTCGAGGACGCGAAGCGAGTACCGCACCTTGTGATGCGGGTATCCCGTCTCGTTGGACATCTTCACGATGCCGATGGGTTCGTTACCGATGACCATCTTCAACACCTGGAGGTGTCGTTCGAGCATGTCGACTTCTTTCTCGAGCCTGTCTATCATGACACTTGTTAACTTGTCTTTGCGGGTTTTAAAAGTTGCTGTGCAGCGCCGCGGAGAGGGACCGATGTATTAGAAATGCGGGGGTGAGAGTAGTTAACGCTTCGGGTCGCGGCGGGTTAGACTGGGTTCATGGCCCGTTACGCTGGGGTTTTGGGCCGCGAACGGACTCGGGCACTCTGTGTCGTGCGCGTGACGGTATCGTAATCGGTTTAGCGAGTGGGACGAAATGGGCGGTCGGATATGACTGTCACCATCGTCGGGTCCCAGCTCGGCGACGAGGGCAAGGGTGCCCTCGTCGACCTGTGGGGTGGGAACGCCGACATCGTGGTCCGATATCAGGGCGGGGACAACGCCGGCCACACCGTCGTCGAAGGGGGCGAGGAGTACAAGCTGTCGCTCGTACCCAGCGGCGCCGTCAGAGGCAAGGTCGGTGTCCTCGGCAACGGCTGTGTCGTCAACCCGCGCACGTTGTTCGACGAACTCGACACGCTCCGCGAACGGGGTCTCGACCCCGACGTACGCGTCGCGCGTCGCGCCCACGTCATCATGCCGTACCACCGCGTCCTCGACGGTATCGAGGAGGAAGCGAAGAGCGACGACGACCTCGAAGCCGGGACGACGGGTCGCGGCATCGGCCCCACCTACGAGGACAAGGTCGGTCGGCGCGGCATCCGCGTCGGTGACCTCCTCGACCCCGAGGTCCTGCGCGACCGACTCGAATACGTCGTCCCGCAGAAGCGCGCGGTCGTCGAGGACGTCTTCGGTCTGGAAGCAGGCGAAGAGTTCGACGTTGACGCGCTCCACGAGGAGTTCGCAGAGGTGGGCCGTCGCCTCGACGCGGAGGACATGACTGTGAACGCGGGCGATTTCCTCGGCACCGAACTCGACGACGGGGCGAACCTCCTGTTCGAGGGCGCGCAGGGCACCTCCATCGACATCGACCACGGCATCTACCCCTACGTCACCTCCTCGAACCCGACCGCTGGCGGCGCGTCCACGGGGACCGGCGTCGGCCCGACCGTCGTCGGCCGCGGCGAAGTCGTTGGCATCGTGAAGGCCTACCTCTCCCGGGTGGGGACCGGCCCGCTCCCGACGGAACTCGACGGCGACGACGAGGACCTCGCCGACTACATCCGCGAGAAGGGTGGCGAGTTCGGCACTGTCACCGGCCGCCCGCGCCGCATCGGGTGGCTCGACGTGCCGATGCTCCGACACGCGGCCCGCGTCAGCGGCTTCACCGGTATCGCCGTCAACCACGTCGACGTGCTCGCCGGTCTGGACGAGGTGAAGGTGGGCGACGCCTACGAACTCGACGGCGAGCGACTGGAGACGATGCCCGCGACGACCGAGCGCTGGGCCGAGTGCGACCCGATTCTCAAGGAGTTCGAGCCGTGGCCGGAGGTCGACTGGGCCGCCGTCGCCGACGACGGGTACGACGCCCTCCCGGACGCCGCGCAGACGTATCTCGACTACCTGAGCGACGAAGTCGACGCCCCAATCTACGCCGTCGGCGTCGGTCCCGACCGCGCCGAAACCATCGAACTCGCCGACCCGTTCGAGCGCGACGGATAGCTCGCGACGGACCACGCTTTTACGCTGGCCGCCGAACCGGAGCGCATGCGTCGCCTCACCCGCTACCCCGTCGCCCTCCTCGTCGGTATCGGACTCGCCGCCCTCGCGGCCCGCGTCTCTGGCGCCCACGCTCTTCCAGTGACCGCCGTCGCCATCGTCTACAGTGCCACCACCGCACTCGTCCTCGCTCACTGGGACGACTGGGCTCACCTATCGAGTCGGTCTAGGTCGTCGTCGCGGACGCTCGGGGCCCTCGGGGGCGGCGTCGGCGCCTTCGCGGGGTCGACGTTGCTACAGGTCTCCGTCCCCGTCGGGATGACCGGACTCGGGTTGTACATCTTCGGCATGGCCGTCACCGTCGCGGACGTCTCGCCCATCGCCGACGGCTGAGAAACGGCGCCGACGGCTCTGGTTCGTCGCCGGGATACTCTTTTACCCTCTGCTCGTGGACGTACAGACATGGTGACCACGACTGAGCGAGACGGCATGACGTGGTACGAGTGCGAGACCTGTGGCATGCTGTTCGACGACCGCGACGACGCGAGCCAGCACGAAGAGCACTGTGACGACGACAGCGCCGACCCGTCGTATCTCCAGTAAGCGTCGCTACTTCTCGTCGACCAGTTCGTAGGACTGCTCGCCCCAGTCGTCCTCGACGAAGACGAACACGCGCCCGCGGGCGACCGACAGGTCGGCGTCGACGCGACACCGCATCCCGTCGGGCGTGGCGACGGTCACGCCCGGGAAGACTTCCTCCGCCTCCCCGCTGTCGAGGACGATTCGGCCCACGCCCGTCGACTCCAGAATGTCGTCGTGGGTCTTGCGGTCGTTGACGTACATCATCACGCCCTCGGTCCCCTCGGGGTCCGTGACGAGGACGTGAACTTCCTTGCCCGGGCCGGTGGTGAGCGTCTCCTCGACTTTCTGGGGGGCGCCGCGATACAGCGTCGTCCGCCCGTCGAGATATTCGACCTGTACCCCCGCCTCGAGTAACTCGACCGGGAGCGTACTCGGCGCCACGTCGCTGCGAATGGTCATACGCTACGTATCCGCCGCCGCGGCAAAAGCGTCGCGTCACGCGACCGGTTCGGATGGATACCGTTATCAGGGCGAGGTGTGACGTGCCGGTCGTGTCAGTCTCTCAGCCCACGTGGCGTACCGCGGCGGCGACGGGTCTCGCGTACCTCGTCGCCCTCGGCGCGCTCTTCGTTCTGCTGTTTCTCGGTCCGTCGCTGCTCTCGTAGGCCGCTAAAATTAGACGTCGAAGGTGGACTTACGCGAACGCCCGGGAGGCGGTGTCGGTGTCCGTCTCGGTGGTGATCTTCTCCCACGCGTCCACGAAGTCCTGCATGTAGATTTCGGTGCGCTCGTCGCGGATGGCGAACATCCCCGCTTCGGTGCAGATGGCCTTGATGTCGGCACCGGAGGCGTCGTCGGCCATCTCCGCCAGCTCTTCGAAGTCAACGTCGTCGTCGACGTTCATGTTGCGGGTGTGGATCTTGAAGATGATCTCACGCCCCGCGTGGTCGGGCTTGGGTACCTCGATGAGACGGTCGAATCGGCCGGGGCGCAGGATGGCCGAGTCGAGCATGTCGAAGCGGTTCGTCGCCGCGATGATACGGACGTCGCCGCGCTCCTCGAAGCCGTCCATCTCGGAGAGCAGCTGCATCATCGTCCGCTGGACCTCGGCGTCGCCGGACGTCTTCGAGTCCGTCCGCTTCGAGGCGATGGCGTCGATTTCGTCAATGAACAGGACCGCGGGTTCGTTCTCGCGAGCCACCTCGAAGAGGTCGCGGACGAGTTTCGCCCCCTCGCCGATGAACTTGTGGACGAGCTCGGAGCCGGCCATCTTGATGAAGGTGGCGTCGGTCTGGTTGGCCACCGCCTTGGCGAGCATCGTCTTCCCCGTCCCCGGCGGGCCGTGGAGCAGGACGCCCGACGGCGGGTCGATGCCGACCTCTTGGAACATCTCCGGGCGGTCGAGCGGCATCTCGACCGTCTCGCGGACTTCCTGCATCTGCGCTTCGAGGCCGCCGATGTCCTCGTAGGTCACGTCCGGACTGTGGTCGACCTGCATCACGCGGGCCCGCACGTCCGTCTCCTTGTCGAGGCGTTGGACCACCGACAGCGAGTTGTTGACGGCGACGCGAGCGTCGGGTTCGAGGTCCTCCCGCATCTCATCGGTGACCTCGGTCAGGGCTTCCTGGTTGTTCCCGTGTTGCTTGATGACGACCCCTTCGTCCGTGAGCTCCTGGACCGTCGCGACGAACAGCGGCGACTGCTTGAGCTTCTTGTTCTCATGCGTGAGTCGCTCGAGTTTCTGCTGGTACTTGTTGTTCTCGGCGTTCGCGTCCAGCAGTTCGTCGCGCATCTCGTCGTTCTGGCCCTCGAGCACGTCGAGACGCTCGCGGAGGGCTTCGATTTTTTCCTGCTGCGACGCCGCCTCCTCGTCGTAGGGGAGGTCGACATCGTCCACAGTATCAGTCATTGCTTGCTTTAAGGCGCTGATTCATAAGAGGCTTCGGGTGAACGTGGTGTTCGCCGTCTCTCACCGGCGAAGTATAACTGCAAAACATCAAATTTGATAACAAATATTATTATGCTGTATGCCTCACTAGGAGACAAGATGAGTACGACCGAAACGCTCTCGCGTGACGAGGCGTCGGACCGATGGGCAGACGTGCGTGACCTGCCTCCGAGTGCGAAACTCGTCGCGAAGGTGCTCGACTACAACGACACGCTCAGCCAGAGCCAGTTGGCCGAGGAGACGCTCCTGCCCCCGCGGACCGTTCGCTACGCCCTCACGCGACTGGAAGAGGAAGACGTGGTCGAATCTCGGTTCTCCTTCTCCGACGCGCGCAAGCGCCTCTACTCGCTGAAGATTTAAGGCCGGTCGGGCGGCCTCCCCGTGACGTGTCCGACGACGTTCGCTCCGCGCTCCACGCCCTCGCGACGCCCGACGCGACCGACCCCAGCGACGCCGTTGCCGAGGCCACCGCCGCTCTCGACGACGTTCGCGACGCCGCGGCGTTCGTCGACGACGACGGCCTCGCCCGACTGCGCCGCGCTATCGAGACGGCGGAGCGTCGCGGTGACGACGCTCTCGCACGCCGGGGACGGCAAGCGCTCGAACCACTCGCACGCTGTCGACGCGCGGCCCGTGACCACTTTCGCCCCGGTCACGGAACGGTTTTGGGTGGTGACACGCTACGGTCGGGACGATGACACGGGTGATACACACCGGCGACACCCACGTCGGGTACCGACAGTACCACTCGCCGGAGCGCCGGCAGGATTTCCTTGACGCCTTCGAGTCGGTCGTCGACGACAGCATCGACCACGACGTCGACGCCGTCGTCCACGCCGGCGACCTCTTTCACGACCGCCGCCCCGACCTCCCGGACCTGCTCGGCGTGCTCTCTGCGCTCCGCCGTCTCGACGCTGCCGACATCCCCTTTCTCGCCATCGTCGGCAACCACGAGGCGACCCGCGGCAGCCAGTGGCTCGACCTCTTCTCCGACCTCGGCTTGGCGACGCGTCTCGATTCCGAACCGACGCTCGTCGGTGACACCGCCTTCTACGGCCTCGACCACGTCCCCCAGTCGCGCCGTGACGACCTCGAGTACGATTTCGAGTCGCCGCCGGCCGACGCCGAGGCGACGGCGCTCGTCGGTCACGGCCTGTTCACGCCCTTCGCACACGCAGACTGGGACACCGAGGCGATGCTCGACGCCGCGAGCGTCGACTTCGACGCCGTGTTGCTCGGCGACAACCACGTCCCCGACCGGGCGGAGGTCGACGGCACGTGGGTCACGTACTGCGGGTCGACCGAGCGCGCGAGCGCCGACGAACGCGACCCGCGCGGCTACAACATCGTCGAGTTCGATGCCGCGACCGTCGACATCCGCCGCCGCTCGCTCGACACGCGCCCCTTCGAGTTCATCGACGTCGAACTCTCGGAGGGTGAGGGCGTCGAACGCGTCCTCGACCGCGTTCGCGAGTACGACCTCGCTGACGCCGTCGCGGTGGTGTCGATTACGGGCGACGGCGACCCGGTCACGCCCGCCGCGATAGAGGACGCCGCGCTCGACGAGGGGGCGTTGCTCGCCCGCGTCACCGACCACCGCGCGGTCGGAGGCGACGCCGCCGAACCCGTCGCCGACGTGGACTTCGCCGACCCGGACGCCGCCGTTCGCGAGCGAGTCGGCGAGATGGGCCTCTCATCGCTGGGTCGCCGCCTCGACGAGACGGTTCGGGACGACGCCGTCGCGGACTCGAACGTCCGGGGCCGCGTCGCGTCCGCGGTCAGAGACGCGTTCGACGAGGAAAGTGAGGCCGCCGAGCAGAGCGACGACCGAGACCAGGTGTCGATGGAGGACTTCCTGTGAAGTTCGAGCGCATCCGCCTGCGGAACTTCCGCCCCTACGCCGACGCGGACCTCGAACTGCGCGACGGCGTGACGGTCATCCACGGACTCAACGGGAGTGGGAAGTCGTCGCTCTTGGAGGCGTGTTTCTTCGCGCTCTACGGGTCGACGGCCCTCGAAGGGACACTGGACGACGTGATTTCGAACGGCGAGACGGAGGCCGAAATCGACCTCGACTTCACCCACGCCGGCGCGTCCTATCACGTCCACCGACGCCTCCGTTCCTCGGGCGAGCGGACGACCACCGCCGACTGCGTGCTGGAGGGCCCGGACGTGACCGTCGAGGGCGCGCGAGATGTGCGGGCGTTCGTCGTCGACCTACTCCGGATGGACGCCGAGGCGTTCGTCAACTGCGCGTACGTCCGGCAGGGCGAGGTAAACCAACTCATCAACGCCTCGCCGGCCCAGCGTCAGGACGTCATCGACGATCTCCTGCAGCTCGGCCGACTGGAGGAGTACCGCGACCGGGCGGGCGAGGCGCGACTCGGCATCGAGGACGTGCGCTCGGAGAAGCGGGGCGAGCTCCAGAAGGTGGAGGCACAGATCGAACGGAAAGCGGAGCAGGATCTCTACGCCACGCTCGACGAGTTGGAGTCGTCGCTGACCGAGATCGACGACCAGATAGAGCATTACGAGGCCCAGCGCGAGAAAGCCGAGCAGACGAAAACGGAGGCGGAGTCGGTGCTCGAGGAGTTCGAGCAGAAGCGGGCCGACTTGGAGGCCGTCGAGTCGGACATCGCGGAGTTGGAGGAGGCGATTCGCGAGGCCGAGTCGGAGCGCGAGGAGGTCCGCGAGCGCATCGGTGACGCGCGCGACCAGATGTCCGAGTTGGAGGCCGACATCGACACTCGTCTCGACGCGGCGGGACTGGAGGCCGCGACCGACGACGCCATCGAGACGCGGCGTCGCGACATCGACGACCACGAGGAGCGTCTCCGCGAGGAGCGTTCCGACGCGAAGGCGTCGGCGACGGGCCTGCGGAATCAGGCGACGAACCTCGCCGAGAAGGCCGACGAGTTGGCCGAGCGCGCCGACGAGGCGGAATCGCGGGCTGCGGACCTCCGCGAGGCGGCGATGGCGGCCGAGGACGCCGTGACCGAGTGCGAGGAACGCATCGCGGAAATCGACTCGGAGCGGGAGGACCTGACCGCCCGCCTCGACGCCGCGCCGGTCGACCGCGGCGAGGCGGCGGACCACTTGGCCGACTGTCGCGAGCGCCGCGCGGAGGCACGCGAGCGCGTGACCGAACTGGAGACGCGACTGGAGTCGGCGCGTGACCGGGTCGCCGAGGCGGAAGCCCTCCTCGACGCCGGGAAGTGCCCCGAGTGCGGCCAGCCAGTCGACGGCGCGCCCCACGCCGACCCCGAAGACGACCGCGAGCGGGTGGCCGAGTTAGAGAGCGAACTGTCGGCGGCACGGGAGCGCGTGACCGAACTGGACGAGCGAGTCGAGACGCTCGACGACCTCGTCGAGGCCGAGCGCCGACTGGACGAACTCGACGCCGAGCGTGAGCGACTCGCCGAGCGAGCGGCGGAGAAACGCGCCGACGCCGAGGAGAACCTCGAAGAGGCCGACGAGTACGACGCCGAGGCGGACTCGCTCCGCGAGCAGGCGGCCGAAACCCGCGAGGTCGCCGAGAAGAAACGCGCGGAGGCCGAGGAGTGTGAGGCACGCGTCGACGAGTTGACCGAGGAGCTGTCGACCGTCGAGACGGCGCGCGAACGCCTCGACGCCATCGAGAAACGTCTGGCGCAGGTCGACGACCTCGAAGCCGACATCGAGCGCTTGAGCGAGCGAGCGGAGCGCATCGAGGAGACGAACGACGAACGCCGCGAGCGCCTGTCGGAGAAACGCGAGCGCCGCGACGACCTCGCGGCGGCGGTCGACGAGGACGCCATCGAGGCGGCCCGGACGAACAAGTCCGAGGCCGACGAGTACCTGTCGAATGTCGCTGATGAACTCGACTCGCTGGCCGAACGGCGGGACGAGCTACAGACACGAATTGGGGGTGTCCGAAGCGAAATCGAGGCGCTCGAATCGCTGCACGACGAGCGTGATGCCCTCGCGGAGCGTGTCGAGGCACTCGACGACCTCCACGACGAGGCGACGCGACTGGAGGCCATGTACGGCGACCTGCGCGCGGACCTCCGCCAGCGCAACGTCGAGACGCTCGAACGGCTCCTGAACGAGACCTTCGACCTCGTCTACGGCAACGACGCGTACGCACACCTCCGACTGAATGGGGAGTACGAGCTCTCGGTCGTACAGAAAGACGGGAGCGAACTCGACCCCACGCAGCTGTCGGGCGGGGAGCGTGCCCTGTTCAACCTCAGTCTGCGGTGTGCCATCTATCGCTTGCTGGCCGAGGGCATCGACGGCGCGGCGCCCATGCCGCCGCTCATCCTCGACGAACCGACCGTCTTCCTCGACTCGGGGCACGTCTCTCGGCTCGTCGACTTGGTCACGGAGATGCGTGACCTCGGTGTCGCCCAAATCGTCATCGTCAGCCACGACGAGGAACTCGTCGGCGCGGCCGACGACCTCGTCAGCGTCGAGAAAGACTCCCGGACCAACCGGTCGACGGTGTCACGGTCGGACCCGGCCGCACTCGGCGCGGTCGACCTCGAATCCGAGGCCGACGACTAGTCGTCGGCCCGCAGATGGGTCACGGCGTCGCGGGTCGTCGCCGTCGCGTCGTAGCCGCGTTCGCCGGCGATGCGCGCTTCTTCGACCAACCCTGCGGCTCGAAACTCCGCGAGCAGGCCGTGCAAGTCGCTCTCACAGAGGTCGTAGGAATCGATGAGCGTTCGCACGGCCAGCGGGCCGCGGTCGGCGAGTTCGATGAGGAGACCGAGCGCCCGGTCGTTCGGCGCCGCGGTGAGGACGCGCCGGACCGAGGCCGGAACGGCGCTCGCGGCCGTTTCGAGCGCCGCCGTCTCGTCATCCACCGTGAGGTCGGCGTTCGGCAGGTAGCGCTCCTCTCCGGTGTCGGGGTCGCGGACGAGACTCGACTCCGACGAGCGTTTCACGAGCAGGTAGCGGTCTCCCGCCTCGTCGCGGACGGTTCGCATGCCTGCTCGAAGCCGGGCCGAGCGGTTAGGCGTTCCGTTCGTCGTCTTGGTGTCGCTCGAAGGCACGGTAGTGTTGGTAGACACGGAACAGCATGATGGCGCCGAGTACGGCAGCGGCGGCGCCGACGGTCCACCACCCACGAAAGTACGCGACCATCGGCCCGACGGTGAGCGCGAAGATGGCCACGTTCGTGAGGAAGACGCTCCGCCAGAACGTCTCCTTCACCTCGGGGTCGGCGTCCGACTCGTCGACGTCGACGGAGGGGGTCTTGGGCAGGTCGTGTTCGGGGTTGCCCAACTGCGGCGTCGCGTCGGTGTCGTCGGGCTCGTCGAACGGGTCGAGCACGCTCGGGGAGAGCCGACGCGACGGCAAAAGGATTCGTGTTGCGCCGCTACTACGCCAAGTCGCGAATCGACACGGCGGCGGACGACTCCACCCACGCGAGCGGGTTCTCCGCGTCGTACAGTACCGTCCCGTCCTCGACTTCGTACGCCTCGACGGTGTCGATACCGTCGTGCTCCGGACGCTCGGCGTCCGTACTGTCCCACCGGCTTGCGTCGACGTGGTCGGACATCGTCAGAAATGTGGTAGTAGGTCACACGGTATATGTCTTGCCGTCGGGGCAGCGCTTCGCGGTCGGAGTGGCGGGGTTTTTACCGGGGTGCGCCGAAGGAAGCGCCATGACTCAGGCGGACCTCTCGCAGTTCTCGGGGGCGGCGGACGACCGCCCCGAGGCGGAGGCGGTCGCCGTCGCGGGCGACGCGTCACAGGCGGTCAGTGAGGTTATCGACGCCTCGGAGCTGAAGTTCCCCGACCCCGATGGGACGGTCGACCTCACGGTCACGCAGGTCGACTACACCGTCGAAGGGCAGGGTTCCGAGGAGTACCCCGTCGTCCACCTGTTCGGTCGGACTCCGGACGGGACGGCGGAACACGTCCGCGTTCTCGGGTTCGAACCGTACTTCTACGCGCCGACAGCGAGTCTCGACGACGACGACCTCGACCGGGACGTAATCACGCGCACGGAGACGGGCTACGAGAGCATCCGCGGCGAGGAGCTGACGAAAATCTGTACCCAGACGCCACGCGACGTGGGGCAGATTCGCGACGAGTTCGACCACTTCGAGGCGGACATCCTCTTCCCGAACCGCCTCCTCATCGACAAGGACATTGGGAGTGGCGTTCGCGTCCCCGTCCGGCGACTGGAGAGTGGGTCGATTCAGATTCCACACGACGAGATTCAGGCCGTCGAGGCGACGGCAGACCTCCGCGTGAACACGTTCGACATCGAAGTCGACGACCGCTCCGGTTTCCCCGAGGACGGCGAGGAGCCAATCGTCTGTCTCACCAGTCACGACTCCGGGAGCGACGAGTACATCACGTGGCTCTACGAGGCGCCCGAGGGCGAGGGCGTCACCCCCGACGACCTCGCGGCGTACGAGGGACTCGAAGGCGATGTCGACGCCGAAGTCCGCGCCTTCGACTCCGAGGCCGCCATGCTCGATGCCTTCCTCACCTACATCGAGGACACCGACCCCGACGTGCTCACGGGGTGGAACTTCGAGGACTTCGACGCGCCCTACTTCATCGACCGACTCGAGGTGCTCGGCAAGCGCCCGGACGTGGACCGCGACCTGAATCCCAACCGCCTCTCACGCATCGGTGAGGTGTGGCGGAGCGACTGGGGTGGCCCGACTATCAAGGGCCGCGTCGTCTTCGACCTGCTTTACGCCTACAAGCGCACCCAGTTCACTGAACTTGAATCGTACCGGCTCGACGCCGTCGGCGAACAGGAACTCGGCGCGGGCAAGGAGCGCTACACGGGCGACATCGGCGACCTGTGGGAGGACGACCCCCAGCGTCTGCTGGAGTACAACCTCCGCGACGTGGAACTCTGTGTCGAACTCGACCGCAAGCGCGACATCATCTCCTTCTGGGACGAGGTGCGGACGTTCGTCGGGTGTAAACTGGAGGACGCCCCGACGCCCGGTGACGCCGTTGACGTGTACGTCCTGCACAAGGTCCACGGGAACTTCGCCCTGCCCTCGAAGGGGCGGGCCGACGCCGAGGACTACGAGGGCGGTGCGGTGTTCGACCCCATCACGGGCATCAAGGAGAACGTGAGCGTCCTCGACCTGAAGTCGCTGTATCCGATGTGCATGGTGACCATCAACGCGTCGCCGGAGACGAAAGTCGACCCCGAGGCGTACGACGGCGACACCTACCGCGCGCCCAACGGCACCCACTTCCAGAAGGAACCGGACGGCGTCATCCGGGAGATGGTCGACGAGTTGCTGAAAGAGCGCGAACAGAAGAAGGCCGAGCGCAACGACAACGAACCCGGGAGTCAGGCCTACGAGCAGTACGACCGAGAACAGCAGGCGGTGAAGGTCATCATGAACTCGCTCTACGGCGTCCTGGGCTGGGACCGCTTCCGCCTCTACGACCGGGAGATGGGCGCCGCCGTCACCGCGACGGGGCGGGACGTCATCGAACACACCCAGACCGCCGCCAACGACGTGGGTTACGAGGTGGCCTACGGCGACACCGACAGCGTCATGCTCGAACTCGGGGATGACGTGGCTGTCGACGAGGTACCCGACGAGGTTCGCGAATCCCACCCCGAGATGAGCGAGTCGGGGCTTCGACAGATTGCGGGTGCCATCGAGACGGGCTACGAACTCGAGGAATCCATCAACGACTCCTACGACGAGTTCGCGTTGGAGGAACTCAACGCCCACGACCACCGCTTCCAAATCGAGTTCGAGAAGCTCTACCGGCGGTTCTTCCAGGCGGGCAAGAAGAAACGCTACGCGGGCCACATCGTCTGGAAGGAGGGCAAACACGTCGACGATATCGACATCACGGGCTTCGAGTACAAGCGCTCGGACATCGCGCCGATAACGAAGGAGGTCCAGCGACAGGTCATCGAGATGATCGTGAAGGAGGATGCTGTTGATGAGGTTGAAAAGTACTTGGAAGGCATCATCAACCGATTTCAGGAACAGAAAATAGATGCGGAACGGATCGGCATTCCCGGTGGTATCGGCCAGCGATTGGATGAATATGATAGTCCTTCTGCTCACATCCGTGGGGCGAAATACGCAAATGCTGTTCTCAATACGAATTTTGACCGTGGATCGAAACCGCGACACCTCTATTTGGAGCGTGTTCTTCCCCAATTCTTCGAAATAGTTGAGCGGGAGAATTCATCCATAGTTTCAGATGCTGATTATCGCGAATTCAAGCGAAATCCCGATATTATCTGTTTTGAATATCCTGATCAAGTCCCTGAATCGTTCGAAATTGACTATCAGAAGATGCTCGAAAAGACACTTGAGGGGCCGATATCCCGAATCACAGAGAGTCTCGGCATTTCGTGGGAACATCTGGTTGACGGAGAGCAGCAGACTGGCTTAGGCCATTATATGTGAATTAGGCAGATTCGTCCATATCTGCAGATTCTAGTATCTCATGCATCCATTCCTGTGGGAGCTTATCGCTGTGCCTTCGCACATACTCTATCCATATTTCTCGATCTGTGTCGTTTAATTTGTTGTAGTATTCCGGTCTAACTTTCTCGTAGTCGGGAGGTTCTTCGCTGGGAAGATTTGTTTCCATGATCTCCAAACCGTATAGTGCCATAGCTCTCCGCATATATCCCTTGACGGTTGATTCGGAGACGTTCAATTTCTTAGAAATACCGTTTGAAGAGAAACCTTTTTCTGCATATGCGACTGCTTTTGCCTCGGGTTTTCGAAGTTCGGTAGTTTTGGCCAAATAGCGGCCTCTCTGTGTCGCATATCTGTCATCACTTAGACTCGACATCATTATCGTATTTGTGTGCCGGAGTTAATAAATCAAGTAGTGTAATGCCCGGAACAGGCTTATAAACACGGCAGGGTTGTATTCAATATGGAACCTGATGACTGGGTGATTGGTGTCATTAGAAGTGATGACGAATATAGTGTACTAACCCAAAGTGGGCACGTTGATCCCTCTTCCATTTCTGAGGTTGTTTTCCCGCTCAGCTTTCCATGGGATGACGAGCCACAGTTGATCCCGGTACCGCTTGAGGTAGTTGAAGTCAACGAACGGAATATGGGCCCAGAACGACATTATAGTGCGAGAGCTGAAGGAACAGTTCCAAATAGCAATGATTTTTGGGAAATTGAAATTGAATTATGGGAATATCCCTCGAATACATTTAACATGTCGAGTTTGACTCACACCGACAATATCCGTAGTGCTCTATGGGATGAAGATGATCTACTAAATGCTATCAGAACTCGCTTTTAGTCGACTAAAACCAGACACATTCGAAATCGACTGGGACAAGATGCTCGAAAAGACGCTCAAAGGCCCTATCGAGCGCATTATCGAGGCCCTCGGGCTGTCGTGGGACGAAGTGAAAAGCGGACAGCGACAGACCGGTCTCGGCCAGTTCTGAAACAGAAGTTTCCCTATAGAGAAATATAGTTTTCTCTCGAAAAACTCGAAGGGGGATAATGCGTAAGCATTATGCGTCTTACAGCCCAGTCTCACAGTAGGGATATGGCAACACTACAGATCAACAATCTTCACGCCAAAGTCGCAGAAGAGGACGGCGAGAGTATTCTTCGCGGCGTCGACTTGGAGGTCAAATCGGGCGAGATTCACGCCCTCATGGGCCCGAACGGCTCCGGGAAGTCGACGACAGCGAAGGTCATCGCCGGCCATCCGGCCTACGAGGTCACCGACGGTGAGATTACGCTCATCCTCGACGACGAGGACCTGAGCGACATCGACGAGGAGGTACCCCCCGAGAAGCGCGAGTGGGACTTGCTCGACCTCGAACCGAACGAGCGTGCGGCCCTCGGCATCTTCCTCGGCTTCCAGTATCCGGCCGAAATCGAGGGCGTTACGATGACGAACTTCCTCCGACAGGCGCTCAACGCCAAGACGGAGGAGCGCGAGGAGCTCTTCGAAGACGAGGACGAGGCCGACGCCGACGAAGAGGACGCGGGCTACGACACCTCCCCGATGGAGGGCGAGGCCGACGACGGTGAAATCGGCGTCGCCGAGTTCCAGCAGCTGTTGAAGGAGAAGATGGAGCTGCTGGACATGGACGAGAAGTTCGCACAGCGCTACCTCAACGCCGGCTTCTCCGGCGGCGAGAAGAAGCAAAACGAGGTACTGCAGGCAGCCATCCTCGAGCCGTGCGTCGCGGTGCTCGACGAAATCGACTCCGGGCTGGACATCGACCGCCTGCAGGACGTCTCTGAGGGTATCAACGCGCTCCGTGACCAGCAGGGCACGGGCGTCCTCCAGATCACGCACTATCAGCGCATCCTCGACTACGTCGAGCCCGATCACGTCCACGTGATGCTCGACGGCCAGATCGCTGAGAGCGGCGGCGCGGAGCTGGCTCAGAAGCTCGAGGACGAAGGGTACGACTGGGTCCGCGAGCAGGCCTACGAGACAGCGTAATACGGCTGCAGCCACAACACCATACTATGAGTTCAGATCAAGATCACCTCAAAGAGACAGATACCGAAGCCCGCTTCGAATTCAAGAAGGAAGAGCGGTCTTCCTTCCAGGCCGAGAAGGGCCTCACCGAGGAGACGATTCGCGTCATCTCGGAAGACAAGGGCGAACCCGAGTGGATGCTGAAGCGGCGGCTTCGGGCGCTGGAACAGTTCCAGGAGATGCCGATGCCGACGGACTGGCCCGGCCAGCCCGACCTCTCCGAAGTCGACGTCGACGAAATCGTTCCGTACATCCGACCTGACGTCGAGACGCGCGAGAGCGTCGACGACTGGACGGACCTTCCCGACAACATCAAAGACACCTTCGACAAACTGGGTATTCCGGAAGCCGAGAAGAACGCCCTCTCGGGCGTCGGCGCCCAGTACGAGTCGGAAGTCGTCTACCAGAACATGCAGGAGCGCTGGGAGGACAAAGGCGTCATCTTCTGCAACATGGACGAGGCCCTTCGCGAGCACGAGGACATCGTCCGCGAGCACTTCATGACGAAGTGCGTGCCCCCGAGCGACAACAAGTTCGCGGCGCTCCACGGTGCCATCTGGTCTGGCGGGTCGTTCGTCTACGTCCCCGAGGACACCACCGTCGATATGCCCGTGCAGGCCTACTTCCGGATGAACTCCGAGGGGATGGGCCAGTTCGAGCATACGCTCATCATCGCCGAGGAGAACTCCGAGGTACACTACATCGAGGGCTGTTCCGCCCCGAAGTACTCGGCGTTCAACCTCCACTCCGGCGGCGTCGAAGTGTTCGTCGACGAGGGCGCACACGTCCAGTACTCCACCGTGCAGAACTGGTCGAAGAACACCTACAACCTCAACACGAAGCGCGCACTCGTCGAATCCGACGGGCGCATGGAGTGGATTTCGGGGTCGATGGGGTCGAAGGCGACGATGCTCTACCCCGCGACGATTCTCAAGGGTCGCGGCGCGAGCGACAACCACATCACCATCGCCTTCGCTGGCGAGGGTCAGGACATCGACACCGGCGCGAAGGTCTATCACAACGCACCGGACACGAAGTCCACCATCGAGTCCAAGTCTGTCGCCAAAGACGGCGGCCGCACCAATTACAGAGGACTGGTCCACATCGCGGACGGTGCGTCCAACTCCTCGACCTCCGTCGAGTGTGACGCGCTGATGTTCGACAACGAGAGTACGTCGGACACCATGCCGTACATGGAGATCAACGAGTCCACGGTCGACGTGGCTCACGAGGCGACCGTCGGCAAGATCGGCGACGAGGACGTCTTCTACCTCCAGTCGCGTGGTCTCGACGACGACGACGCCAAGCAGATGATCGTCTCCGGCTTCATCGAGCCGATCACGGAGGAACTGCCCATCGAGTACGCGGTCGAACTCAACCGTCTCGTCGAACTCGAGATGGAGGGGAGTCTCGGATAATCATGAGCGCGCAGATACCTGCCGACCTGTCGGAAGCGACGGTCCACGAGATTGCCAACAGCCGCGACGAACCGGATTGGCTCCGTGAGACGCGGCTCAAGGCGCTCAAGGCGATGGACCGTCTGGAGATGCCGGACGTCATCCAGACGCCCGGCCGCCGGTGGACGGATCTCGACCAGCTCGATTTCGACGAACTGGCCGACCCGCTCACGCAGTCCGACTCGACCGAACGCGTCACGGACGAGGGCGTCGAAGTGCTCTCCTTCGCGGAAGCGGTCGAGGAGCATCCGAAGCTGATGGAGGCCAAGTTCGGCTCCGTCATCGACCCGGAGACGAACTACCTGACCGCGCTGTCGGTCGCGCTGTTCACGACGGGCACGTTCATCTACGTCCCCGAGGGTGTCGACGCCGAGGACGTGACCGTCCGGACGGACATGAACTCCCGGTCGCTGTTCAGTCACACGCTCGTCGTCACCGAGGACTCGTCGTCGGTGACGATTCTCGAGCGCATCGACTCGGGCGACGCCGACGTCGAGGGCGAGCGCTACTACAGCAACCTCGTCGAAGTCGACGCCGGCGAGAACAGCTACGTCCAGTACGGCTCGCTCCAGACGCTCGACGAGGAGACGTACAACGTCACGCTGAAACGCGGTGACGCGGGCGTCTACTCGACCATCAACTGGATCGAGGGGAACATTGGGTCCCGACTGACTCGCTCGGACATCGAGACGGAACTCAACGGCGACAGCTCCGAGAGTCAGATCGTCGGTGCCTTCTTCGGGCACAACGACCAGCACTTCGACCTGAACGCTCGCGTCTGGCACAAGGCCGAACACACGACGGCCGACCTCGTCACCCGCGGCGTCCTCGACGACACGGCCCGCTCGGTGTACGAGGGGGTTCAGGACGTGGGACGCGACGCGTGGGACACCAACTCCTACCAGCGCGAGAACACGCTGATGCTGAGCGACGACAGCGAGGCTGACGCGTCGCCGAAGCTCATCATCAACAACCACGACACCGAAGCGTCACACTCGGCGACGGTCGGGCAGGTCGACCAGGAAGACCTGTTCTACCTGACTTCCCGAACCATCTCCGAGCGCGACGCCCGCAACATGCTCGTCGAGGGCTTCTTCGTCCCCGTCCTCGAGGAGATAGAGGTCGACGAACTGCGCGAGGACCTCGAATCGCTGATCGCGGCACGACTCCGCGAATAGCTCGCTCGCCCCGCTTTCGGGTGCGAGACCGCCAGTTGGAGCGGCCACAGGGAACGGCTTAAGTTCCCCTCGCTCCGATTGCAGAGTATGACTGTCTCGGCCACACGTCTCGGACGGAGGTGTCAATCACCGTGAGCGTCAGCCAACGGGTTGGGACCGACCACCAACTCGCGCGCCTCCTCCAGATCGGCATCGTCCTCGAAGAGGTCGTCGAGGCGCGAGCCCATCACCACTACCAATCACTCGAACCGGAGTCGGCGAGCGACCCCGACATCGAGGACTTGCTTGCCGACGCCGCCGAGGAGTCGGCGACACACCGTGAGCGACTGGAGGCACTCATCGACGACCTCGACGCGGAGAGCATCCCGTTCGAGGACATCGAAACGCTCGTCGAGGCGCAGTACGCCCAGACGAAACCCGAGGACTTCGACGGCGTCCTCTACGACCAGCTCTGTAACGAAGAGACGGCGTACAAGTTCTACGACGACCTCGTGGCGGCAATCGAGGCCAGCGACGCGCGCTTCTCGGTCGACCGCGAGCGCCTCCTCGAGACGCTGCGGTCGATTCGCGAGGAGGAAGCAGCGGGCGTCGAAGAAGTGACGAAGGTTATGGAGACCCGGGAATGAACACGGCAGACCAGTACCTCAAGGCGATCTACCTGATTCAGGAGATGGAAGACGGTCCGGCAGCGACCGGGGCACTCGCAGATATGCTCGACGTGAGTCCAGCGAGCGCCAACGAAATGATCGGCAAACTCGAAGACCGCGGGTTCGCGGAACACGAGAAGTACAAGGGCGTCACGCTCACCGACGAGGGCATCGTCCGCGCCCGCGACGCCATCCAGACGTACTGCATCATCGAGCGCTTCCTCGCCAACGTCCTCGACGTCGACGACTTCCGCGGCGAGGCGCGCGAACTCGAAGCCGTCATCGACGACACCGTGGCCGAGCGTCTCGACACCATCATCAACCGCAATCCGAACTGCCCGGACTGCTTCGACGCCGAATCCGATGCCTGCCGAGAACTCGAAGTCGAGTGCGAAAACCCGGCCGACTAATCGGAACGACTGGATTTATACGCCGCCACCGCCGAAGACAATCTGTCCCCACGAGGGGCGACCGACGCGTAGTCCCGTGGTGTAGTGGCCAATCATCTGGGCCTTTGGAGCCCAGGACGGCGGTTCGAATCCGCCCGGGACTATTTAATATCTCTGACACTTCTAGCTGTCGCAGCCAACCCCCGCCACCTGCTTCGCTCGACCGACTAGTCTCCCGACCCGTCCCGCGCCGGTGGCGTCTTCGAGACGATTTGTCCGAACGTCCCTCGCCGGTCGGCGACCCAGCGGTACGCCTCCTCGCGAAGACGCTCGTAATCCTCGAACGCGCGGAGGAACGTCACGACGGGGCGGGCGTCGCTTCCGATGTCGGTTCGGAGGAACGCCTGTTCGGCGGCGGCGCCACAGGAGTACACGTCGTCGTCGGTCACGAGGTGTGCGCAGTCCTCGTACTCGTCGGGCAGTCGCTCCCGAAGCGTCGGCGTGAGTTCGGAGAAGCCGACGAGACGGAGGTCGGTCCGGCGTTCGAGTTGGTCTGCCCACCACGTACAGAACCCGCAGTCGTCGTCGAAGACTAACGTCGGTTCCATGGCGGCCGTACGGACTCGGTCCCTATTGGTCTCTCGCTTCGCTCACAGCGACCGTTCGATGTACCGATTGACCGCCTTGACGCGCTCCGGTCGGAACGTCCAGAGCGCGTCCCATTCGTTCTCGGCGACGCGTTCGGCGACGAGTGCGGCGGGACGGGCGTCGTCGTCTTCGGGGTCGTGGACGACGAACCACGACGACCGGAACTCGCCGTCGTAGCCCGCGTGGATGACGCCGGGGAACGACTGTGGCGGAATCCAGTCCGGGACACCGTAGACGTGGACGTTGACCGCCGTCTCGCCGAGCTGTCGATATACGTTCCGCGTGCCGCGTTCGTCGTTGAGTCTGGAGAGTCGCTGGAACGACGACCGGAGACGGCCCGATTTGTGGTTCCACGCCAACTGTTCGATGTACCGCGAGATGAGGATGAGCGGCAGCTTTTCGGAATTCGATACGGGGTACCCGCGCACGCGAAAGCGCGTCTCCTCCAGCTCCGCAAGCACGTCGGGGAGAGATACGTCGCCGAGCGATTTCGTCCCCGTGATGTAGAGGTCGGAGTTGACCATCAGCACCTCGTTTTCGAGCGCCGACAGCGGCGAGGAGGCGACGACGTCGTCGTCCTCCAGCAGTACCACGGCGTCGTCCTCGGCATCCGGAACGTCAAGTTCGGTGATGCCGACCGACGCGTGGCCGAACGTCTCTTCGAGCATGTCCTGAATCGGCTGGGGGCGCGTCCGGTTGACGACGGCGAGCGACCGGTCGCGCACCTCCCCACGCTCGATGAACGCAGCCAACGAGTCGGGCGGCTCGGGCATCTGACCGTCGTAGGGCTAGCAACCAGTTAAACTCCATCATCGATGGCGTTCCCCTCTCGCCCGGTCGATAGCGGCGTTCTCAGTCCGCCGTCGCGCCCCGTGACTGGCCGGTCTCGACGCCGCCCAGCATGTGGAGATAGTCGTCGAGGGCGAGGGCGAAGGGGGTGTCCGCCGGCACGTCGAGCCACGAGAACTCGAACTCGGCACCGCGTTCGGCACCCGTCCCTGTGACGACGTGGGTCCACGCGTCGCGCGGTTCGTGGACGCGGACGTGATAGAAATTTCTGACGTACCGTTTCGGCGGCGACTCACGGCGTGTCCACACGTCGGTGACGAGGTGGTCGACGCCCTCGAACGTCGTCAATCCGCTCTCCTCGACGACTTCGCGATAGAGGGCGTCCCGCGGGTTCTCGCCCGTCTCGACGGTCCCTTTCGGAATCTGGACCGCCTCGTGTCCCGGTCCGTCGAACACCAACACCGACCCGTCGCCTCTGGTGATGTAGGCGCACGCTTTCTCGACGTACGTCACGTTGTTCGTTACCACGGCACACGGACAACTCGCCGCGTACGTATAAGTCCACGGCCGGACGCTCGGTTCGGCCGGGACGTTATCTATCCGGAGTGCGTTCGAGGCGCATGGACGACACCCCCGCTGACCTGTCGCCCGCTGTCGCCCGACCTGCGGTCAGGCGGATGCGATTCGTGGCGCACGTCCTCGACGAGAGCGTCCGGATTCCGGGGACGTCCTTCCGCGTCGGCCTCGACCCCATTCTCGGCCTCCTCCCCGTCGTCGGCGACGTGGCGAGTGGGTGCCTCTCGCTGTACATCGTCCTCGAATCGGCGCGTCTCGGCGTCTCGAACCGCACACTGGTGCGGATGCTCGCGAACATCGCCCTCGACGTCGTCGCGGGGTCGGTTCCGCTCGTCGGCGACCTCTTCGACGCCGCGTGGCGGGCCAACACGCGGAACGTCGCCCTCGCTCTCGCGGACCTCGGGCTTGACGGCGGCGACTGAACTGCGCGGACCCCGCACGTTTTCTCCGCGGGCGTCGTGGCCGACGTATGACCGAGCTTCGCGTCTCGTCGGGCACCGTCCGCTGGGCGCTCGTCGTCGCGGTGGCGGCACTCGTCTTCGCCGCGTCGGTCGTCCGCCCGTCTGGGGCGGCGAGCACGCTCCCGGGGGCTTCCGGCCTCGTCTCTGCGACGGGCTGGCTTCACGCCGTCGCGTACGCCACGCTCGCGGTTCTCGTCGCGAACGCGCTCCGAGGTGACGGTCGCCCGGATTGGGTGGCCCTCGGCGCGGGGTTCGCGCTCGCGACGGCGTACGGGGCGGGCATCGAACTCGTCCAGTCGACGCTCGCCTACCGCGCGTTCGAGACGGCCGACCTCCTCGTCAACACCGTCGCTGCGGCGCTCTCGGTGGTCCTGTGGCGAATCCTCGGGGCCTGACTCACCAGTTATTTCATCGTCCACCACACATCACGCACGATGGCATCCTACGAGGCCTTCGACGAGAGCGTCGAGGTCCATGGCCGGACGATACTCGCCGTCGCCGACGACGCACTCTCGCGTTTCTCGGCGTCGTATCGCGAGACGGCGGCCGACGCGCTCGCGGCCAACGGCATCGACGAGCCGTCTGCCGACAGATGGTACTCCCAGCAGGCGTGGTTGGACTCCTTCGCGGTCATCGCCGACGAACTGGAGCCACACATTCTGGACCGTCTCGGCGAGCAGATTCCGGACGTGGCCGAGTGGCCGACGGGCATCGAGTCCGTCGAAGCGGGCCTGCGGTCCATCGACGAGGCGTACCAGCGCAACCACCGCGGCGGCGACATCGGCCACTACCGCTTCGAGTCGACCGGCGAGCAGACGGGGACCGTGACGTGTCGAACGCCGTACCCCTGTCCGTTCGACCGGGGCCTGATTCGCGCCGTCGCGCGACGGTACGCGCCGGTCGAATCGTTCGTCTTCGTCGAGGAACGCGGCGACCGGTGTCGACGCGACGGCGACGACGCCTGCGTCTACACCGTCTCGTGGTGACGACCGTTACGACTCGTAGGCTTCGATGGCGTCGATGAGTTCGCCGATAGTGTGGTCGGTCGCGAGGTCGAGTAACGTCTCCAACTCCTCGTAGGTGGTTGCGAGCTCTGCGATTCGCTCGTACGCCTCGTCGTCCTCGTCGAGACGTGTCAGCGCCCGGTCGAGCGTTCGCCGCGTCGACCCGACTTCTCGGGCGACGTGCTGTTGGCACACGTCTTGGACGACGAACCAGAGGTTCGGTTCGGGTTCGAACTGGACGCGCCGACCGCCGCCGCCGGATGAGCGCCGCCGGAGGAGGCCGATTCGCGTGAGGCGCCGCGTCACGTTGCTGATGGTCGATTTCGCGTAGCCCGTCCGCTCGACCAGCTCCGGAATGGACAGCGGTTCCGCCGCGAAGTAGAGGACGCCGTACACGCGCCCGGCGCTCCGACTCAGTCCGTACATCTCCGCCGACTGCTCCATCGATTCGATGACGGTCTCTCTGACTGCCGCCGCGTCAGCGTCAGTCATCGTCTCCTCCTGTGTCGATCCGCCGTGCGTTCACGTCTGACTCCGATGGACCGTAATCATTAAATTGTTTGGTATGTTTGTTCGGTACGAGCCGAACAAACGAAACGAACGGCTCGCCCGACGACCCGCTTCGGCCCTCCACCCGTCTCGTCGGTGCCCTGATTCCCGTCCCCAGCCATGTGTTCCCTCGTCCGTCCGTCGACGCCCGTCACTCGCCCGCGGTGTGAGCGCCTCGCGACTCGCCTTGAGCGTGGGCCGTTCGCGCTCGTCCTGTCGACCGTGCCGCTCGCGGCCCTCGTTCACCCCATCGCAGCGCTCGTCCCGTGTGTGGCGCTCGCGGCGCTCGTCGTTCACGACCGGTAGTCGGCGACGCGTCGTCTGTCGACGGCCCGATTCCGGTCGTCTGACTGTCGTAACGCCTAATAGTCGAACACTCCTTTTTTCGACAATGAAAGCAACCCGAACGCAACGGAGGTGGGAGCGTGGGCGTTGAAATAAAGGAATCTGCCGTCTCCGACGAGGCGTTCGAGGCGATGAAGGACTTCGTCGCGGATTATCTCGCAGCGAGCGTCGAGAACGAAGACGACGGCGGGCGGATGCGCTGGTACCCCTGGCACAGCGCCGAATACCGCTTCAACCACACCCTGAACGTCGTCGAGCTGGCGGCCGACATCGCGCGACGCGAGGGCGCCGATGTGGACGTGGTTCGCGTCGCGGCGCTGTTTCACGACATCGCCAAACTCGAAGCCGAACAGGAGCGCCACGCCGACGAGGGCGCCCGCGTCGCCCGCGAGTATCTCACCACCCGCGGCGACTACCCCCAGTCGTTCGTCGACCAGGTGACGCAGTCGGTCCGCGAGCACTCCTACCAAGGACCGCTCGCCGACGTGTCGCTGGAGACGCAGTGTCTCATCGAGGCCGACATCCTCGACAAGGTGGGCGCCAACGGCGCCGTGTTGATGCTACTCCGGATGGGCTACGAGTCCCGGACCCACATGGACGCCGGCGAGATGATTGACCGCGTCCTCGAACGCGGACGCGACGCCGCGAGTCGCGTGGAGAGCGACGCCGCCGAGAGCGTCGCACACCAACGAGTCAAGCGCGTGAAGTGGTTTCGCGAGTGGCTCACGGACGAAGTGCCGGGCATCGACGCCCGAGACGACGCGTAACGCCGCCGGTCGCCCCGATTTTTCGAGAGCGTAGAGAATATCGTGACCGCTTGGTGTGTCGCCAGATGAGCGGCGACACGAGGGCCTACCCGCTCAGTCGTCGCTGGTCTGGACCGTGCCCGTGTCGGCCTCGCTACCGCCCGCGGGCGTGGCCGGTTCGGGGAGTTCGTCGCGCACGTCTTCGCGACTCTCCTCGGCGATGACCGACGCGTAGGCGTCGGGCATGACCTTCGTGAAGTTCCGCACTTCGGAGCCCCAGTCTTCGAGGAGCGCTGCCGCGCGGTCGCTGTCGGTGTACTCCGCGTGGTTCTCGACGAGTCGGCGGAGCATCGCCTCGTCCGAGTCTTCGAGGTCGTGGTGGATGGTCACCATGCCCTTGTTGACGCGGGACTCGAAGTCGCCGTCGGGGTCGTAGACGTACGCCACGCCGCCGGACATCCCGGCCGCGAAGTTCCGTCCCGTCTCGCCGAGGACGGCGACGACGCCGCCGGTCATGTACTCACAGCCGTGGTCGCCGACGCCCTCGACGACGGCTTTCACGCCACTGTTGCGGACGCCGAAGCGCTCGCCGGCCAGTCCGTTGACGTACAGTTCGCCTCGCGTGGCGCCGTACAGACAGACGTTGCCGACGAGGATGTTCTCCTCGGGTTCGTAGGCCGCCGACTCGGGCGTTCGGACGATGACTTTCCCACCGGACAGCCCCTTGCCGACGTAGTCGTTGGCGGCGCCGACGAGTTCCATCCGGACGCCGTTGGCGAGGAAGGCGCCGAAGCTCTGCCCCGCGATGCCGTCGAAGGAACAGGAGATGGTGTCCTCCGGCAGGCCGCTCTCGCCGTAGCGACGGGAGATGCGGTTCGAGAGCATGGCGCCGACGGCGCGGTCCTGATTCGAGATGTCGTAGCGCAGGTGGGTCGGTTCGCCCTCCTCGATGGCGTCCGACGCGTCGGCGATGAGGTCGTGGTCGATGTGCTCGCCGATGTCCGCGTGCTTCTGGTCACGGACCTTGTAGCGCTCGCCACCCTCGGGTTCCGCGATGATGGCCGACAGGTCGAGGTGTTTGGCCTTCGGATGGTCGGTCTCGGCCTGTTCGAGGACGCCCGGACGACCGATCATCTCGTCGACGGAGCGGAAGCCGAGGTCGGCCATGATCTCGCGCAGTTCCTGCGCGAGGAACACCATGTAGTTGATGACGTGTTCGGGCTGACCCGAGAAGCGGTCGCGCAGTTCCTCGTCCTGCGTCGCGACCCCAGTCGGGCAGTTGTTGGTGTGACAGATGCGGGCCATCACACAGCCAGAGGTGATGAGGCTGGAGGTGCCGAAGATGTACTCCTCGGCGCCGAGCAGCGCCGCGACGGCCACGTCGCGACCCGTCATCAGGCCGCCGTCGGCGGAGATGCGGATGCGGTCACGCAGCCCCGTCGCGCGGAGCATCTGGTTGGCCTCGGCGACGCCGAGCTCCCACGGCAGTCCCGCGTTCTTGATGGACGTCTTGGGCGAGGCGCCGGTCCCGCCGGAGTGACCCGAGATGTGGACCACGTCGGCGTTCGCCTTCGCGACGCCGGCCGCGATGGTCCCGATGCCCGCCTCGGCGACGAGCTTCACGTTGATGTCGGCCTCGGGGTTGGCCGTCTTCAGGTCGTGGATGAGCTGCTTGAGGTCCTCGATGGAGTAGATGTCGTGGAGCGGCGGCGGCGAGATGAGGCCGACGCCCGGCGTGGAGTACCGGACGTGGGCGATCATCTCGTTGACCTTCTTGCCCGGGAGGTGTCCGCCTTCGCCGGGCTTGGACCCCTGTGCCATCTTGATTTGAATCTCCTCGGCGGAGGAGAGGTAGTTCGACGTGACGCCGAAGCGACCGGAGGCGACCTGCTTGACGGTGCACTCCTTCTCGGTGTCGAAGCGCTCCGGCGGTTCGCCGCCTTCGCCGGTGTTTGACTTGCCGCCGATGCGGTTCATCGCGATGGAGTTAGTCTCGTGTGCCTCCGGCGAGAGCGACCCGAGCGACATGGCCGCCGTCGAGAATCGCTCGACGATTTCGTGGACCGGCTCAACCTCGTCCAGCGGGACGGAATCGCGGTCGCTGTCGAACTCCAGTAGGCCGCGGAGCGTCTGCAGGTTCCCTTCGCCCTGCTGGTTGTTGATGAGTTCCGCGAACTCGGTATACTTGTCGTAACTCCCGGAGCGGACCGCCTGCTGTAGCGTGCCGACCGTCTTCGGGTTCCACTGGTGGTGCATCCCGTTCGAACGGTGTTCGTACTCGCCCTGCCGTTCGAGTTCGGGGTCGGCGCCGTAGGCGACGGCGTGGCGCGTCAGCAGGTCGTCTTCGAGCTGCGGGATGCCGATACCTTCCGTCCGAATCTCCGTCCCTTCGAAGTATTCCGCGACGAAGTCAGAGGAGAGGCCGACCGCCTCGAAGATTTGGGCGCCTTGGTAGCTCTCCACGGTGGAGATTCCCATCTTCGCCATCGTCTTCAGGAGGCCGTCTTCGAGGGCCTTCTTGTAGTTCGAGATGGCCTTGTCCTCGTCGGCGCCGTCCGGTCCGGCGACGACATCGCTGATGCTCTGGTACGCGAGGTAGGGGTTGACCGCGTCGGCGCCGTAGCCGACGAGCGTCGCGAGGTGGTGTACCTCGCGCGGGTCGCCCGATTCGATGACCAGTCCGGCGTGGTTGCGGAGGCCGTTTCGGACCAGCGCGTGGTGGACGCCACCCATCGCCAGCAGACTCGGGATGGGAACTCGCTCCGGGCTGGTGTTGCGGTCCGAGAGAACGACGATGTCCGCGCCGGCCTCGATGGCCTCACGGGCGTCGCGTCGCAGGTGTTCGACGGCGGTGTCGAGGTCCGTCCCCTTCTCGTAGGTCATGTCGACGACGGCCGACTCGAACTCGCCGTCGAGGTCTTTGATGTCCGCCATCTGCCCGTCGGTCAGGACGGGCGAGTCGACGACGAGCTGCCGGGCGTGTTCCGGCGTCTCGTCGAGGAGGTTGCGCTGAGGGCCAAGCCGCGATTCCAGACTCGTCACCAGCTCTTCGCGGATGTAGTCGATTGGCGGGTTCGACACCTGCGCGAACAGCTGCTTGAAGTAGGTGAACAGCGGTCGGTTGAAGTCGGAGAGGACCGACAGCGGCGCGTCGTCACCCATCGAGCCGACGGGGTCTTTCCCGTCTTCGGCCATCGGTTCGACGAGGTGTTCGAGCTGGTCGTAGGTGTAGCCGAAGGCGGCCTGCTGGGCGCGCAGCGACTCCACCTCGCCGCGTGGCTCGTAGTCCGTCTCGGCCTCGTCGTCGAGGTGGCGTTGCTCTTGCTCGATCCACTCGCCGTACTTCTCGTCGGTGAGGTCGGCGAACACTTCCTCGTCGGGGACGACTTCGCCGCGTTCGGGGTCCGCGACGAGCAACTGACCGGGCTGGAGGCGGTGGCGCTCCTCGATGTTCGAGGGGTCGACGTCGAGCGCGCCGGCCTCGCTGGCCATGATGAAGCGGCCGTCGTCGGTCACGTCGTACCGGCAGGGGCGGAGTCCGTTGCGGTCGAGGGCGGCGGCGACGCGGTCACCGTCGGTGCCGACGACGAGCGCCGGCCCGTCCCACGGTTCGACGAGGCTCGCGTGGTAGTCGTAGAAGTCCTTGCGCTCCTGGCTCATCTCGTCGTCCTTGCGGAACGCCTCGGGGATGAGCATGCGGAGTGCGTGCGGCAGGTCGCGCCCGCCCTGCATCAGCAGTTCGAGCGCGTTGTCGACGGACGCGGTGTCGCTCTGGTTCGGGTCGTTGATGATGGGCTTCAGCGTGTCGATGTCGTCGCCGAAGTCCGGGTGTTCGAGGTCCGTCTCCCGGGCGCGCATCCAGTTGATGTTGCCCCGGATGGTGTTGAACTCGCCGTTGTGGATGATGTTCCGATAGGGGTGTGCGAGATGCCACGCGCCGAGCGTGTTCGTCGAGAAGCGGGCGTGGACGAGCACGAGCGTCGACTTCACGCGTTCGTCGACGAGGTCAGGGTAGTACGTCCGCAGCTGCGTCGCCTTGAGGAGACCCTTGTAGACGAGCGTCTCGCGGTCGAGCGAGCAGATGTAGAACCGTTCGGCGCCCGCCGATTCCATCTCCTCGATGGCGTTTTCGACGGCGCGGCGTGCGACGTAGAGCGCGCGGTCGAACGCCTCGTCGTCCATGTCGGTCGCCGGGCGAACGAACGGCTGGTAGACGTCCGGTTCGGAGTCCAGCGCCGTCTGCCCGAGTTCGTGGTTGTCGGTCGGTACGTCCCGCCAGTGGAACACGTCAAGGTCGTGTTCCGCCAGCGTCCGCTCGAAGATGGTCATCAGACCCTGTCGGGCAGCCCCGTCCTGGGGCATGAACACCGAGCCGACCGCGTACGTCTCGGGGAGGTCGGCGTCGACAGCGGCCTCGAAGAACTCGTCCGGCCGCTGAATCATGATGCCGGCGCCGTCACCGGTCGCCTCTTCGGCGCCCGTCGTGCCCCGATGTTCGAGGTTGATGAGCAGTTCGATGCCGTCGGCGACCGTCTCGTGGGAGTCGCCGCCGTCGAGGTCGAGAACGACGCCTACACCGCAGTTCGATCGGTCGTCTGTGGGGTCAGCCAGCCCCTCCTGATCGGCGTGGGCGTCTCTCCGCGGCTTGGTCATACCCCCCCTTCTATGTTCCCACTTATCAGCCTGTCCCTGTTACCGTATGGCTTCCCTAACCACATACAAGGTAATATATATCATACTAATACACTGCATCACCTTAGCGAACTTGTATAATGATTAATTCCGCCGGTTTGCGGGGTCAGTACGACTGGGCGAAGAAGGCCGTCTCGACCGCCTCGTCGTCACAGAGGGCGCACGTCTCGCCCTCGTGAATCGGTTCGGTGTCGCTCTCGGACCCCTCGAAGGGAACGAGGACGATTTCGGCGGCCATCTGGTCTTTGATCTCCGCTTCGCAGTCTTCGTCGCCACACCACGGTGCCTTCACGTAGCCGCCGTGTTGGCCGATGGTGCCGAGGATGTCCGCGCGGTCCGTCGCCTCGCGGACGCTCCCCGACAGCGTCTCTTCGGCCGACGCGTAGAGTTTCGCGTAGACGGTGTCGAGGTGGTCCTGCACGGTGTCGACCAGGCCCTCGCGGTCGGCGCTCAACGATTCGCCGTCGGGTCGGTGAACGAGCGTCGCCGACTCCTCTTCGACTTCGTTCGGCCCGACTTCGATTCGGAGAGGGACACCCTTCAGCTCCCACTCGTTGAACTTGAAGCCGGGATTGCGCTCGTCTCGGTCGTCGAGTTCGACGCGGACGCCCGCCCCGCGCAGGTCGTCGGCCATCTCTTCGGCATACTCCAGGACGTCCTCTTTGGTCTCCTCCTGCCAGATGGGGACGATGACGACCTGTTCGGGAGCGACCGTCGGCGGGAGGACGAGTCCCTGGTCGTCGCTGTGAGTCATGATGAGCGCACCGAGCGCCCGCCACGACAGCCCCCACGAGGTGGTGTGGGCCACGCGCTCTTCCTCGTCTTCGTCCGTGTAGGTGATGTCGAAGGCGTCCGCGAAGCTCTGCCCGAGGTAGTGACTCGTCGCTCCCTGAACCGACTTGCCGTCGGGCATCAGCGCTTCGACGGTCGTCGTCGTATCGGCGCCGGGGAACTTGTCGTGTTCGGGCTTCTTGCCCCGCAGGACGGGGATGGCGAGGACGTCCTCGTACACCTCCTCGTACTGGTCGAGACGGGTCGTCGTCTCCGACCACGCTTCCTCCTCGCTCGCGTGCGCGGTGTGACCCTCCTGCCACAGGAACTCCTTGGTTCGGAAGAAGGGCTTCGTCTCCGTCGCTTCCCACCGGACCACGCTACACCACTGGTTGACGCGCAGGGGCAGGTCGCGGTGGCTCCGCACCCACTGGCTCATGTAGGGCGCGATGATACTCTCGCTGGTCGGGCGGACAGCGAGTCGCTCCTCCAGCTCCTCGTAGCCGCCGTGGGTGACCCACGCCACCTCGGGGTCGAACCCCTCGACCACGTCCTTCTCGCGTTCGAGATACGACTCGGGGATGAGCATCGGGAAGTACGCGTTCTGGACGCCCGTCGCCTTGAATCGGCTGTCGAGGGCGTTCTGGACGGCTTCCCAGAGCGCGTAGCCACGCGGGCGCGTGACGATGAATCCACTCATGCCGTCGGGCCCGTAGTTCGCGAGGCCGGCCTTCTGGACGACTTCGGCGTACCACTCGCCCGTGCTGTGTTCTTTCGACTCGGTGATGCCGAGTTCTTGGTCGTCGCTCATTACCGGGTGCTACGAGCGAGATACGGCTTAAAACGTCCGAAGCCCCCTCACACCTCGGCCTTCCGCTCGTCGGCGTCGGAATCGGCCAGCCGCGTCGGCTCCGGCAGCTTGTAGCCCGCACACAGGTTCGACACGAGTTCGACCGTCGTCTCGGCGCTCACGCGGTGCCCCGGGCTGATATACAGCGGATTGATGACTGGATTCGACTCGTACTGCCGGGACTGGTAGGCGTGGCCGAGGACCGTCCCCTCGGGCGCGTCGACCCGGTCGTCGGCGCGGACGGGTGCGCGCCAACCCTCGGGGCGGCCGTCCACTTCTGCCTCGATTCGGCCACAGAGGAGGTTCTTCGCCACGCCGACGCTCGGCACGTCGAGGACGACGCCCATGTGCGTCGCCAGTCCTGCCTGTCGGAAGTGAATCCGACCGCTCCCGTCGAAGACGACCAAATCGGGGTCGGTCTCCAGCGACGCGAACGCGTCGAGGATGGGCCCGCCCTCCCGGAAGGAGAGCAGGCCGGGAATATATGGTATCGAGAGGTCGGTCACGGCGCTCGCCCGTTCGACCACCTCGCCGCCGCGAAGGCAGACGATGGCGCTGACTGCTCGGTCGTCGAGAAACGCTTGGTCGACGCCCGCGACGACCGGGCGCTCGCCGGTGAGCGACGCCTCGCCGGAGACGGTCACGTCGGCCGGACGGAAGGGAACCTCGTCCGCGAACGTCGCGGCCGCGGCCACCTCTCGCTGGAGCGCTTTCATCTCCTCGCGGGACTGCTCGGGGTCGGGGACGAATGCGGGGCGAACGGGGTCCACGGGACTCACCGCCGACCGGGGCCGCCCGGGCCACCTGGGCCGCCGGGCCCACCCGGACCACCTGGACCGCCGCCACCGAACGACAACCGGTCCGGTACCCTGCGGGGTTGCTTGATTCGCTTCCCGTAGGCCAGTCCGATCACCAGTCCGATGAGGTGTGCGAGGTGGGCCACGTTCCCCTGCCCGACAGACGACGCGGTCTGGGGCTGGAGGAAGAAGAGCACGGAGATGAGCGCGAACCCGGCGGTGAACAGCCACAGCGGGATGGGGATGATGAAGTAGAGGTAGATGCGGAGCTTGGGGTTAAGGACGGTCAGGACGCCGAGGACGGCGAAGATGGCGCCGCTGGCGCCGACGACCGAGACGGCACCGGTTCCGAGGGCGATGCTCGCGAAGGCGAACCCGAGACCCGCGAGGACGCCGCTAATCAGGAAGAGCGCGGCGAAGCGCTTCGAATCCGTGTACTGCTCCACGAGCGGTCCGAAGAAGTACAGCACGATACTGTTGCCGGCGATGTGGACGAGGCTCCCGTGGGCGAACACGGAGGTGACCCACGTCCAGACGTAGGTGAGGTGGTCGGAGCGCAGGACGAACAGCGTCTGCATCGCCTCCGGTCCGGCCAGTCCCCGGACGAGGTACTGGAGGGCGAAGGTGACCCACATGAGGCCGAGAAACAGGTAGGCGACGTTGCCTCGGACGTAGGCGAAGGCGCCGCCGAGGTCGGTCGCCGACTTCACCCGGTCGGCGACGCCGCCACTCCCGCCCGTGGTCTCTACGCTGTCGTCGAACCCGCTATCGAACACGCCCTCGGGGTCGTCCCACTCGTTCAACCCGGGGCAGTCGTGGTTCTCCGGCAATCGGTGTTCGGAACAGAACGTCCCGCCGCAGCGCCGACACTGATACGGCAGATTCTCGTGTCTGCCGCACTCGTCGCACTGAGCCATTATCGGCCACTAACGGTGGGGGCGACAAAAAGGGGTGCGTTCGTCGGGTGTGGGCGACGCCTCAGGCGAACTGCTCGTCGTAGAGGTCGAGGGCGTGTTCGATGGCGTCTTTCGCCGCGGCCTTGTCCTCCCAGCCCTGCGTCTCGACTTCCTTGCCTTCCTCGAGGTTCTTGTAGGTCGCGAAGAACTCGTCGATTTCGTCGAGGGTCTGCTGGGGGATGTCTTCGAGGTCCTCGATGTGGTCGAAGCGCGGGTCCTCGGTCGGCACCGCGATGACTTTGTCGTCCTGCTCGCCGTCGTCGTCCATCTTCATCAGGGCGACGGGGCGGGCCTCGACGATGCATCCCGGGAACGTCTGGTCTTCGACGAGCACCATCACGTCGAAGGGGTCCTCGTCGTCGTAGTACGACTGCGGGATGAACCCGTAGTCGTACGGGTAGTGGACGTTGCTGTGGAGGACGCGGTCGAGGACGACACCGGGCACGTCTTTGTCGTACTCGTACTTGTTGCGCTCGCCTTTCAGACACTCGACGACCGCGTTAATCGTCTCGGGCGGGTTCGGGCCGGGTTCGAGGTCTCGCCACAGGTTCACCATACGAACACGACGGCAGAAGCGGACAATAGTCCTTTCGGGTTCGGAGCAACACGAATGAAAAGGTACATGAACAGCCACGGCCGAGAATATGTGACTACTTCGAGCGGCCGGCACCCCGTATCGGCCGCCCCGTTCCGGGCACGCGCCGAGTCACGTTGACGACCGGGCAGTCGTCGACCTGCGTGACGAACGATTGGTACGATGAGCGATATGTCTTCAATTGATAACGTCGAATTCTCCATTCAGGGGCATTGAGACGCTCGCAGACGGTAGAGTTGAGAAGGGTTAAATATCCCCGTGACATGTTTCTCTGTATGTCAGAGGCACAAGCAGTAACCAACGAGCCCGGCATCGTTCGCGACCTCACCGCGTTCCAGCACAACATCCTCGTCATCCTCTCGGAGGAGGCGATGTACGGACTGGCGATCAAACGACAGCTCGAATCGTACTACGACACCGAAGTCAACCACGGGCGTCTGTACCCCAACCTCGACGACCTCGTCGAGATGGGACTGGTCGAGAAGAGCGAACTCGACAAGCGAACCAACCAGTACGCCCTGACCGAGGACGGCCGCGACGCCGTTCTCAACCGTCTGAACTGGGAGCTCTCGAAGTTCGTCACCGACGACGACCGGGCCGAGTCGGTTCGCGAACTTATCGACGCACAGCAGTAACTTCGGGCATCGCCGTTTCTGTCACGTCGAACACGTATTCGAGCGACTGCGTCACCACCGCTTGTTGTTCGTCGCTCGGCCACGCGTTCCGCGGATAGTACTCGCGAAGGAACTCCTCCAGTTCCTCTGCCGTCGCCGTCTCCATCTGGCGCGCGTAGTGGTTGCCCATGAAGTCGGCGAACACGCGGGCGTTCTCGGCGTGAATCTCGCCGGCCCGCTCCTCGACGCGGTCGACTACCGCGGCGTTGTGTTCCTCGACCGTGTCCCACGATTCGGGGTCACCGCTCCCCGAGAGCGACACCTCGACCGCGCGGTCGGTATCCTCGATCCGGTCCATCTGGACCGTCCCGTCTTCCAGCCACGACGACGGGTGGAGGACGAGCGTGTCGTCGCTCTCGCGAATGCGCGCGGTGAAACCGTATTCGGCGAGTCGTTCGTCGCGGTCGCGTTCGTACGCCGCCGCTTCCTGTTCGTCCACCGCACGGCGGGCGAGCCGTGTCAGGCGCTCCGCAGTCGTCACGACTTCGCGTGGCAGGTCAGACATCGTCGAGTGCCTCGTTTGCCAGTTCGTCGGCGCGGTCGTTTATCTCTCGCGGTACGTGCTCCAGCGACCAGCGGTCGAACGCTTCGAGTAACTCCCGAACGCGGACTCGACGCTCTCGGAGGTCGGGGTCGTTCGTGTTCCACTCGCCGCGCACCTGCCGGACGATCAACTCCGAGTCGCCGCGGACGTCTATCTCGTCGAAGCCGTGGTCCCGAGCGGCCTCGACCGCTTGAATCAGGGCCTCGTACTCCGCGCGGTTGTTCGTCGTCCGGCCGATGGTGTCGTTGCCCTCGTCGACGATGCCGTCGCCGGAGACGATGACCCACCCGACGGCGCCCGGGCCGGGATTGCCGCGGCTCGCGCCGTCGAAGTAGACGTGGGCACGGCCGCCCGCGTCGGACAGCAGCGCCGTCAGGTCCGTCGGGCGCGCACCCTGAACGACCACTTTGTCGTCGTAGGCCACCGCGACGGCGTCGCCCCGTTCCGCCCGCCAGCGTTCGTGGTCCGTGTTGCCCGTTTCGACGTCGACGCCGGCGTCTTCCAACCGTCGTCTCGCCGTCGCGGGATCACTCTCGATAGTCGGCATTGCCGGGGCTTCGCGGTACCGACTAAAGGGGTATTCGTTCCGCACGCGTGCGGGCCCGGCCGAGGTTTTAAGTGACAGCGAAATACGACTATAAAAACGCGATGACACGGCCCACCCGCCAGCGAGACGACCGGACGCGATGGCAGGGCGAGGACGAGCAGGAAACCGACGACGACGTTGATCTCGACGATCTCGACCCAGAAGACCTCGTCAGAACGGCCGACGGCGAACTGATTCACGAAGAAACCGGACTCATCATCGAAGAGGAGCAAATCGACCCAGGTCCGGAGTGGCGGGCGTTCAACCACAAGGAACGACAGGAGAAATCGCGGGTGGGGGCCCCGACCACCCAGACGATGCACGACAAGGGGCTGACGACGACCATCGACTGGAAGGACAAGGACGCCTACGGGCGCTCGATTTCTTCGCGCAAGCGCTCGCAGATGCACCGCCTGCGCAAGTGGCAGGAGCGGATTCGAACCAAGGACGCGGGCGAGCGCAACCTACAGTTCGCACTCTCCGAAATCGACCGGATGGCCTCCGCGCTGGGCGTGCCGCGCTCCGTCCGGGAGGTGGCTTCCGTCATCTATCGGCGCGCGCTCAACGAGGACCTGATTCGCGGGCGCTCCATCGAGGGCGTCGCCACCGCCGCGCTCTACGCGGCCTGTCGGAAGGAGGGCATTCCCCGCTCGCTCGAAGAGATTTCCGAGGTATCTCGGGTCGAACGCAAGGAAATCGGTCGCACCTACCGCTACATCTCACAGGAACTCGGCCTGGAGATGAAGCCGGTCGACCCCAAGAAGTACGTCCCCCGCTTCTGTTCGGAACTCGAGCTGAGCGAGGAGGTGCAGTCGAAGGCCAACGAAATCATCGAGGAGACGGCGGAGAAGGGCCTGCTCTCGGGGAAGTCGCCGACCGGCTACGCCGCCGCGGCCATCTACGCGGCCTCGCTGCTCTGTAACGAGAAGAAGACCCAGCGCGAGGTGGCCGACGTGGCGCAGGTGACCGAAGTCACCATCCGCAATCGGTATCAGGAACAAATCGAGGCGATGGGCATCCACAGTTAGGTTCAAGCCGCCTCGTCCGGTAGCCCCGGTATGCGCCTCGACGAGTTCGTCGATATCGAGGCCAACGAACGCGCCGAGCGACGGCGCCTCGCACAGGAGAAATCCTACGAAATCCTCGACCACGTCGAATCGGTCGCCGACCGCGTCGAACAGACTGTCTCCGGCAACTCCGTCGTCGGCAGCGTCTCGCCCTCCATCTTCGTCGGTCGCTCGAACTACCCCAACGTCTCCACGGGCATCCTCTCGCCCGTCGGCAACGAGGGCGACGCCGCCCGCTTCGCCACCAGCGGCGAGTGGTACGAGGAGGGCGTCGATTTGGACGAGGTGTTCCGCCGCCGGACCAGTCTCCTCAACTCCCGGCGCTCCTCGCCAGTCGACGTCCACGACACGTGGGACGGCTTCGTCGGGGTCGGGCGGGAAGTCGCCATCGCGGACCGCCCGGTCGACGTGGAAATCGGCCTCGACGGCGACCCGACGGTCGAGTTCGACGCCGACGGCGTTTCGACGCCCACCGGCCCCAGCGCCAGCGCTCGGTCGGCGACGCTCGGCGAGAACCCGCACGTCCCGCGCCCGGTGAAGAAGACGCTCGAAGACGACGACTGGAACGCCGAGGGCGCCATCAACTACCTCTATCGGCGAGGCTTCGACGTCTACGACGTGAACACCATCCTCTCGGCGGGGGCGCTGGGTCAGCGCGAAAACCGCCGGCTCGTCCCCACGCGGTGGTCCATCACCGCCGTCGACGACACCGTGGGCCAGTACCTCCGTGGCTCGCTCCGTGACGCCCAGAGCGTGAACGAGGTGGAGATACACCGCAACGAGTTCCTCGGCAACGCCTACTGGGTGATTCTCGCCCCCGGTCAGTGGGAGTACGAACTCGTCGAACTGAAAGCGCCTGGCAGCGTCTGGAACCCCGACCCCGAGGCGGGGATGTGGCTCGCCGCCGACCGCGAGGGCTACGAGGGGCGGACGGGCTACGTCGAGGAGACGGCCGGCGCCTATCACGCCGCCCGCCTCGCCGTCCTCGAACACCTCGAAGACAGGGGGCGGCAAGCGAAGTGTCTCGTCCTCCGGCACGTCTCGGACGACTACTGGGGGCCGGCCGGCGTCTGGCAGGTCCGCGAGGGAATCAGACACGCCTTCGAGGGCGAACACGCCACGGCCGAGACGCTCGCCGACGCCGTCCGGGGCGTCGTCGACTACCTCCCCACGTCGATGGGGGCGCTCCGCCGCAAGTCCGCGATGGTCGCCGGCCTCCAGACCACCCTCTCGGACTTCTAGAGTGCCTCGTAGGCGGCGTCGACCATCGTCCCCGTCTCGGCGATGATGGCCGCCATCTCGTCGTCGTCGGGCGCGAGTCCCAGCAGTCGCCCGATGCGCATGATGCTGACGTGATAGACGGTCTGGACGCCCGGCTCTTCCTCCCAGATGACGACGTTACAGGGCATGAGCGCGCCGAGTCGGCCGCCGCTGGCGTCGAGGACGCGGTCGGCCATCTCGGGGTTGCACGCCCCGAGCACGTAGTAGGGGTCGCGGCCCGCGTCGAGTTTCTCGTTGAGCAGGTCGGACGGCGAGAACTCGACGGGGACGCCGAAGCCGGCGGCTTCGAACGTCTCGCGGACGTGTTCGACGGCCGCCTCGTGGTCCATCTCCAGCGTCGCGCGCTGTTCACCGATGTCCGTGCTCTCGACGACTGTCGGGTTGATGGGGAGTGCCATACCCCGACTACGTGACGCTCCCGGATAACTCGTCGTGAGTCACGACTCTCAGACCGTGTGGACGGGGACCGACGACTCTTGGACGACGCGGCGGGCCGTGTTGCCGACGAGTGGTTTGTCCGGGTCGCGCTTGCCGTGTTTGCCCATCGCGATGAGGTCCACGTCGTTGTCTTCGGCGTACGCGACGATGGCCTCGTCGGCGATGCCCGTGACGACGGCCGTCTCGCAGTCGACGCCCTCGGCGGCCGCCAGCTCCTCGATTTCGGCCGTGAGCTCTTCGCCTTTCTTTCGGATGCGCTTTTTCGTCTCGGCGATGTCGCTCGGCACCGCCACGTAGTCGGCGTCGCCCATATCGATGACGTACAGCGCCGTCACGCGCCCGCCGGTATCGGACACGAGGTCGATTGCGTGTTCTGCCGCCCGCCGCGCCGCCTCGCTCCCGTCGACCGGTACCAGGACGTGTTCGAAGGTTGCCATATGTCGACAGACGCCGCTCACCGACATAAACCCACAGCGAAATTACAGCGGAATGGGGAGCCACGAGAGCGCCCGCATCACCGTCGCCGTCGGGACGAGAGGCGGATGTAACACCAGCCAGTCGAGGAGGGCGAGGCCGATACCGTGGGCGACGACCGAGGGAAGCACCGACTCGCTCCGGTAGTCGACGGCGCCGAAGAGGACGTCCGTCGGCGCCGCCAACAGGAGTTCGACCGGCGGCTTGTGGACGTGATGGAGTGCGTAGACGACGGGGCTGATGAAGACGCTCTTGAAGCCCATCTCGCGCACGCCCACGCAGAGCAACCCCCGGTAGTACGTCTCGGCGGCGGCCGCGACGACGAACTGCGCGACTGCGTGCGGGAGGAAGGCGGCGAGCGCCGTCCCCGTCTCCCACATCGGGTAGTACGCCCGAATCGTGGGCAACGACGACCCGACGACGTAGAAGGGGACGACGAACGCGGCGAGAGCGACGGTGTTGCGGAGGGTGCGCCGGTCGACTCGCCAGCCCAGACCCCGGCCGTAGGCGAACGCGAGCAGGCTCGGCGCCGCGATGAAGACCACCACGTCGCGGACGAGGCGGGCGTCGAGACGCGCTGGCGGGACGGTCCAGAGCGACCACACGACGGCGAGGCCGGCGCCGAGAAGGAGCGACGCCCGGACCCACGAGGGTCGCACGACGCGCACCTCGTAGGAGTCCTCGCGTGTCATTCCCGGTGTATCGTCGTCCGTCCTGTACGATGCCCGGTCACGACGGGCACGTCTACTCGTCGGCGACGGGGACGGGGCCGGTTCCGATTACCGACCGGACCGTCGACAGGAACGTCTGTCGCGTATCGAAGTACGTCTCGTCGACGTCGTCGAGAATCGAGTCGAGCGTGCGGGGGCCGTCGGGCGTCCGCACCGTCGCGTCGCCTTCCTTGTCCCGGACTCGACTCGCCTCTTGGGGCCAGGTGAGTCGCGACGCCACCCGCGCGAGGGGCGCCCCCTCGACGGGTTCGCCCTCGCCGAGTTCGACCGCGGGTTCCGCCTCTTCGTCCGTATCCTCACTCATGCGCGTCGCTACTGTGCCCCGCGAGTTAATGGCTTCGGACCCGTCGAATCGTCGATTCCGGTCGCGAGCCGTCACACGCCCGTCTGACGTAGGGTTTTGTGTCGGGCTGCTGTATCACCGACTATGACCAGTCTCGGGGAGGTCTACCACGGAGACGACAGGAACGGTCCGAGTCTCCGGCAGATCTACGCAGGCGCGGCGCTGTTCGTCGTGGGTATCGTCCTCGTCGTCGCCGGCATCGTCGTCGCGACGACCGACGTACTGCTCGGGGGTGGCACCACGCTGTTTGAGGTGCGCGAGTACGGCGGCATCCTCGCCGGACTCGGCGTGCCCGCTGTCTTCCTCGGCATCTCGGCCGTCTTGCCCGCCGAGCGTTCGACGCGTGCCGCCGCGGGCATCGGCGCCAGCGTCGCCGTCCTCGGCGTCGCCCTCTTCGCGCACGCCTACCCGTGCCGGTGGTCGGGCGCCAACTGTGCTCCCGGCATGGTCGACCTGACCCTCCCCACCGTCAGCGTCTACTTCCTCGGCGCGCTCACCACCTTCTGGTGTCTGTTCGTCGGCATCGCCAACTTCAAGACGCGAAACGACCCGGGCGGCACCGTCACGATGGAAGTGACACGACAGGGTGAGACGAAGGTGGTCGAAGTCGACCGCTCGAAGTCCATGGGGAGCGTCGGCCTCGGCGGCACCACGTCCGGGCCGACCGGCACCGTCAGCACGCAGGTCAGCGACGGCGGCTCCAACGACGAAATCGTTCACGAAGTCGCGTCCGTCTCGTCGTCTCAATCCTCCGCTGGTGGCGACACCACGACGCCCCCCTCGCCTTCGACCGACTCCGACGACGAAGTGTGGAAATCCACGTCGGCGACGAGTGCGTCCACCGACGCCGCGGACCGCTACTGCGGCAACTGCGAGCACTTCGAATACGTCCGCACCGAACGCGGCATCCAGCCCTACTGTGGTCACCACGACGGCGTCATGGCCGACATGGACGCCTGCGAGGACTGGAACGGGCGCTAACGCGCGACGATGCGGATGTGGTCGCCTTCTTGCAGGATGTACGTCGAGGGTTCGACCGGTGACCCGTTCACCTCGACGATGGCCGTCTCGTCCGGGTCGTCGCCGTAGGTTTCGCCGTCGGCAGTCACCGTCTCGTCGGTCACTTCCAGTCCGATAGTCGCCATCGCCCACTGGAGCGTGACGCTTCGGGCGTGGACGTGCCACTCCGACCCGTCACCGCCTTCGAAGTGGAAGGCGTCGACGTTCGTAGATTCGTACTGGAACCGCTGCTGGCTGAAGTCGACGGACTGGTTCCCGATGGTCACGTTGATCGTTCCGTGGTAGTGGACCGCCCCGACGTCGGTCGGTTCGATCGGCCGACTCGCTCCCTCGCTCCCCATGAGCGTCGCGTACACCACCACGACGCCCGCGAGGAGGACGACGACGCCGAGTGCGACCATGCGGAGACTGACCCTGCCCTCGTCGTCGTCGACGGAGAGCCGTCGCCGGTCTATCGGGCCCAGTTCGTCGGCGTGTTCCGCCTTGAGGTGGTCGTCGTGGGCTCCCTCGTCGTCGAACGTCTCGCCGCAGTATCGACACTCGCGCATCGACCGAGTCGTCGCACTCCTGACGCTCAACCCTTGCGGTCGCCGGTCACCCCGCGGAGACGCGCCCGCACGTCGTCCCAGTGACTCCCCCGCCAGAAGTGCTGGCCGCACCGCTCGCACCGCCAGACGGCCGCCGCCGCCGGGTCGGGCACGTCGTTCGGCGTCGACGCCTCCTCGCTCACTGCTGCTAGCGCCCCGTTACACCGACCGCACCGACGCGGCGTCTCGGGGAGCGAGAGTCGAACCCCCGCGACATCGAGTTCGCACAACTGCCCCTCGATGTCTGTCGCCGAGAGTCGAATCGCATCCTCCGTCCGCGCCGCGAGGTCGGCGTCGCGCGTGACGAGTCGGCGGTCCTCCTCGCGTGCGAGCCGTGCGAGTGCGTCGTCGGCCTCGATGTCTCGGTCGAGGGCGTACGCCGTGTCGTGGCCGCACATCCTGAGGTAGCGCGCCAGCTTGCCGAGCATCGCGTCGCAGAGAAAGCGAGCCATCAGCTCAGCCACGCGGCTAGGTCGTCGGGCGACCGCGTGTTGAGTACGTCCTCCGCTTCGGCCCACCCACGCCGCGCCGTGTGGACGCCGTAGCGCCGTAGCGCCAGTTCCTCGCCGCTGTGGGCGTCGGTGTTGATGGTAATCGTCGCCCCCGCTTCCACGGCGGTCCGCACCCCCTCGTCGTTCAGGTCGAGTCGGTGCGGGTTGGCGTTCACTTCCAGCGCCGTGCCGGCCTCGGCGGCGGCCGTCGCGAGTCGGTCCAGGTCGGGCGCGAGTCCCGGCCGGTCGTTGATGAGTCGGCCCGTGGGATGGCCGAGAACGTCCGTCTCGGGGTGTTCCACCGCGGCCACGAGGCGGTCGGTCGCGGCGTCGCGGTCCGCCCCGAGGCCGCTGTGGGGCGACGCGATGACCACGTCCAACTCCGCGAGTACGTCGTCCCCGACCGAGAGGTCGCCGTCGGCATCGATGTTGGCCTCGACGCCGTGGAAGACGGTGAGGTCCGTGTCCGCCGCCGCTTCCGCCACGGCGTCCATCTGCTCGCGGAGTTCGTCGTCGTCGAGGCCGACGCCGCCGACCATCCCCGGGCCGGTGGCGTGGTCGGAGACACAGAGGAAGTCGTCGCCCCGGTCGGCCGCTGCCGCTATCATCGACTCGATGGACTGGCTCCCGTCCGACCACTCGGTGTGCGTGTGAAGGTCGCCCCGGAGCGACCCGGGTTCGAGGAGGTCGGGCAGCTCCCCCGCCGCCGCGGCCTCGATTTCGCCGCGGTCCTCGCGGAGTTCTGGGGGAATCAGCGGTAGGTCGAGGGCGTCGTACATCTCCGCTTCCGTCTCGCCGCCGACCCGGCGCCCGGCGCGTTGGCCCTCCGTCTCCTCGGCCACGTCGCTCACGTCGAACACGCCGTACTCGTTCATCTTCAGGTCGCGGTCGATGGCGAGGTTGCGGAGGTGGACGTTGTGGTCCTTGCTCCCGGTGAAATACTGGAGCGCTGCCCCGAACTCGGCGGGGTCGACGACGCGCAAATCTACGCGCATGCCACGCGCGCGGACGCTGGCTTTCGTCGGCCCCGACTCGATGAGCTCTGCTCCCGCGTCCCAGTCGAGGAAGGCGTCGACGGCCCCCTCCGCCTCCGCGCTCGCGACGAGGACGTCCACGTCGCCGATGGTTTCGCGCCACCGCCGATTCGACCCCGCGATGGCTACCTCCGCCACCGGGTCGGCGTCTCGCAGGTAGTTACGCACCGCTTCGGCGATGGGGCGTGCGTCGCCGAGGAGTTCGCGCTCCTGTGCCTGTCGGGCGAAGGGGATGTTCTCGAGGATGTTCGACTCCGTCTTGGGGCCGAAGCCCGACACCGCCTGAATCTCGCCGTCGCGCGCCGCGGCTTCGAGTTCGTCGAGCGTCGTGATTCCGAGCGCCTCGTAGAGCGTGCCGACCGTCTTCGGGCCGACGCCCTCGACGCTCGTGAGCGCCGCCATGTCGACGGGGAGGTCCGCGCGCAGTTCGTCGAGTTCTTCGATTTCTCCCGTCTCGACGTACTCGACGGCCTTCGACGCGATGGCGTCGCCGACGCCCTCGATGTCTTTCACCGCCGACTCGCCCTCCGTCGCCAAGTCCTCTATCGGCGTCGGATGCTCGCGAATGCTTTCTGCGGCGCGGCGGTAGCTCCGCGGTTTGAACTCCACGTCTTGGGCTTCGAGGAGGTCCGCCATCTCCTCGAAGCGGTCGGCGAGTTCGGCGTTGCGGCTCACAGCCGCCCCCGCGTGTTGTGGCTGGCGTCCTCGTGGCCGAGCGCCTTCTTCAGGAAGCTCATCCAGCGCTTGCGGTCCGCCGCTTCCTTGGCTTTCGCCTCGCGTTCGAGGTCCGCGGGACCGAGCTGTTCGAGGGCGTTGAGCGCCCGGTCGATACCGATGATGCTCTCGACCAGACGCTCGCCCTCGGCGTAGCTCACCTCGTCGTCTTCGATTTTCTGGAGGCGCTGGAGGCGCTCGCGCCGGAGGTTCTTTTTCGCTTGGTCGACCCGTTCGCGCTCGCCCGCGGGTACCGTATCGCGGCGCTTGATTTCGAAGACGAACTGCTGGAGGTCCACCTCATCGCCCTGCACCGTGATTCGCTCCGGGATGTCGGCGCCGACCGTGGCCCCCTCACGGTTGACGCGTTCGAGGAGTTGCTTGCGCTCGAACTCTTTCACGGCTCGGCGTTGGCGCGCCGCTCACTTCGCTCCTTCGCCACCCGCCGTGTCCGTGTACGGCTCCTCGATGTCCGGGTCGCCGCCGACGACGCTCCCCACCCGCCGCGTCACGAAGTCGAAGACGATGACGACCGGAAAGAGGAGGCGTTCGACGACCCACACCGGGCGCGCCGTCGTGAGCGACCACTCCTCGGCGTTGCCGAGGCCGTAGGCCTTGGGCAGTATCTCGCCGAATACGAGGACGACGCTGCTGGCGACGACGGTGGTGAGGACGACGGCGACTTCGCCGGTGAATCGCTCGGCCAGCAACACCGCGAGGATGCTGGAGATGGCGACGTTGACGACGTTGTTGCCGACCAGCAGCGTCACGAGGAGGCGATGCGGGTCCGCGCGGAGCTCCGCGAGTATCGACGCTCGCGGGTCCTTCGCGGCGGTGCGCTCCTCGAGCCACGCCTCCGACAGCGAGAAGACGGCGATTTCCGTACTGGAGAAGAAGGCACTCGCCATCAGTAGGCCGACCACTGCGACCAGACTCAGTATCGTGGCGTCTACCATGCCTCCTGTCGGGTCGTGTGCGGCAAAAAACGGGCGGTCAGACAGAAAGTTCTTGAACGCGGCCCGACCATCCTCGGCAAATGGATTCGTCCGGCGGTGTCGAGGTGAGCGTCGTCCTCCCCGCGTACAACGAGGAGGCCACCATCGAGGAGACGGTGCGGACGACGCTCCAGACGCTCGATACCTTCCTCCCGTCGGACGCGTACGAAGTCATCGTCGCGGAGGACGGCTGTGACGACCGAACGCCCGACATCGCCGACCGACTCGCTGCCGACGACAACCGGATTCGACACTACCACAGCGACGAACGCCTCGGCCGGGGCGGCGCACTCGAACGCGCGTTCGACGCCGCCCGCGGCGACACCCTCGTCTACTTCGACACCGACCGCGCGACCGACATGCGTCACCTGGAGGAACTCGTCGAGCGCGTCCGCTCCGGCGACGCTGACGTGGCCACGGGGTCGCGCTGGATGCCCGGGCGCGTCGCCGACCGCCCCGCCAAGCGCGGAGTCCCGTCCCGGGCGTACAACGGCCTCGTCCGCCTGTTCCTGCGCTCGTCGCTCTGTGACCACCAGTGCGGGTTCAAAGCGATGAGCCGCGAGGCCTTCGTCCGCCTCCACCGCGACATCGAGGACGACCACTGGTTCTGGGACACCGAACTGCTGGTTCGCGCCCAGCGCGCCGGCCTGACCGTCGAGGAGTTCCCCGTCGACTGGGAGCCGAAAGGCGACACGAAAGTCGACCTGGTCCGGGACGTGTTCGGGATGGGGAGTCAGATTCTCCGGCTGTGGTGGCAGCTCTCCGTCAGCCCGCGCATCACCCGCCGGGTGAGCATCGCGGCGAGCGTCCTCCTGACGGTGGTCGCGCTCGCGCTCATGACGGTGTATCTCGACCCGCAAGCGGTGCTGCGAGAGCTCGAGGGCGCCGACCCCGCGTTCGTCGCGCTCGCGGCCGTCGTCTACCTCCTCTCGTGGCCCCTGCGCGGCGCGCGCTACCGCGATATCTTGGGCGAACTCGGCTACGACGAACGCCTCGGCTTCCTCACCGGCGTCGTGTTCATCAGTCAGACGGGCAACCTCGTCGTCCCCGCGCGACTCGGCGACGGCGTCCGCGCGTACGTGGTCAAGGCCCGCCGCGGCATTCCGTACCCGACTGGCTTTGCCTCGCTCGCCGTCGAGCGCGTCTTCGACCTGCTGACCATCACGGTCCTCGGCGGGACGGTGTTCATCGGGTTCGTACTCACGGGCGCCACCGACCAAGTCGTCGACGCCGTCTCGGCCGGCGTCCCCGGCGTCGACCCGCGGAGCGCCCGCGTCGCACTCACCGTCGCCGTCGGCGTCGCGATGGCGGCGCTTCTCGCCGTCGCCGCCATCGTGGTGAGCGCCCGCCGCGACGACAACCTGATTCGGCGGGTCGTCACGCGTGTGAGTTCGGACTCCTACGCCGACTACGTGGCGGGCGTTCTGGAGGGCTTTGTCTCCGGCGTCCAGACGGTCGCCGCCGACCGCGGCGCCTTCGTCCGCGTGGGCGCGAGCAGTCTCGCCATCTGGACGCTCGACGTGGTGACAGCGGCGCTCGTCCTCGCCGCGTTCGACGTCCCACTCGCGCCGTCGACGCTCGTTGCGGTCAGTTTCTTCGCGGTGAGCGTCGGGAACCTCGCCAAGGTGCTCCCGCTCTCGCCGGGCGGCATCGGCCTGTACGAGGCGGCCTTTACCCTCCTCGTCGCGGGCCTGACCCCCGTGAGCGGCGTGACCGCCTTCGGCGCCGCGGTGCTCGACCACGCCGTCAAGAATCTCGTCACCGTGGCTGGCGGCGGTATCTCGATGCTCGCGCTCAACGTCTCCCTGACGAGTGCGGTGGACGAGGCGTCGGGGTCGACGCCCGCCGCCGACGCGGACACCGCGGACCCGGACGTGGATTAAAACAGGTCGGCGAGGCGCTCGGCCCCGTCGAGCAGGTTCGGACTCGGCTGGTTCAGGAGGGCGTCGTCGACGACGTGGACGCTGGCGTCGACCTCCCACCCGCGCTCGGCGAGTTGGCTCGGGTCCACGTCCGTGCCGCGCCCGCAGAGGTGGAACACGACGTGGTCAGGGTCGGCCGCCTCCACCGCCGCCTGACTCACTGCCCGCGAGCGCTCGCCGGCGTCGACGAACGGGTAGTGGCCGCCCGCCGCCTCGACCACGTCTGGAACCCAGTTGCCGGCCGCCATCGGCGGGTCGGCCCACTCCTCGCAGTAGACGGTCGGGCGGTCGTCGGTCGCGCGTTCTCGAACTCGCTCCAGTCGCTCGTGACTCCGGGCGGCGAGTCGGTCGCCCGCTGCCGGGCGTCCCACGGCGGCGCCGAGTTCGGCGAAGCCGTCGAGCACTTCGGAGAGGGTCACGGCATCGACGTGGTGGACGCGGACGCCGCGTTCGCGGAGGGCGTCGCGCACGTCGGCTTGGAGGGCGTCGCTGGTGCAGACGAGGTCGGGGTCGAGGTCCGTGAGGCGGTCGAGGTCGGGGTCGAGCCACCCCCCGAGGACGGCCGCATCGAGGTCCGCCCGACAGTGGCTCGTGACGCCCACGAGGCGGTCCGCGGCGCCCAACGCTTGGAGCGTTACGGTGGCGGCGGGCGCGAGCGAGACGATGCGGTCCGGAGTCTCCATACCGACCCCACGCGGCGGACGGTCAAGAACGCGGTGGCCGGCGCCGGAACCGACACCGATACCTGCCGGGGCCGGGGAACTGCAGGCGATGCGGACCCAGCACGTCCTGCACGTCGGCGACGCCGCGGCCATGGACGCCGTCGACGACGAATCGGTACATCTCGTCGTCACGTCGCCCCCGTACCCCATGATAGACCTCTGGGACGACCTCTTCGCGGCCCAAGACTCCGACGTGCGGGCGGCACTCGACGCCGGCGACGGCGACGCGGCCTTCGAACTCATGCACGCGCAGTTGGACGCCGTCTGGGACGAAGTGGAACGCACCCTCGCCCCCGGTGGTATCGCCTGTATCAACGTCGGCGACGCCACCCGCTCCATCGGCGGCGAGTTCCAGCAGTTCCCGAATCACGCCCGAATCGTCGACGCCCTCCGCTCGCGCGGCCTGACGCCGCTCCCGGACGTGCTCTGGCGCAAGCCGACCAACAGCCTCACCAAGTTCCTGGGGTCGGGCACGCTCCCGCCGAACGCCTACGTCACGCTCGAACACGAGTACGTCCTCCTGTTCCGGAAGGGCGGCACCCGGTCGTTCCCGCCGGGCGACGACCGGCGCTACGAGAGCGCCTTCTTCTGGGAGGAGCGCAACCGCTGGTTCTCCGACCTCTGGGAGGTGCGCGGCGAGGGACAGGCTCTCGAGGACGACGCGCGTCGGGAGCGCTCCGGCGCCTTTCCGCTGGAGATTCCGCTTCGCCTCGTGCGGATGTTCTCGGTGCGCGGTGACCGCGTCCTCGACCCCTTCACGGGGACGGGGACGACGGCGCTGGCGGCGATGCACGCCGCCCGGAACTCGGTGGGGTACGACCTCGACGCCGACCTGTTCGGCGCCCTCGACGACCGACTGGACGACCTCCCCGCAGACTCGCGGCGACGGGTCGCCGACCGCCTCGACCGGCACCGCGAGGCGATGGCCGACCGCGACGGCGGCTACGACGCCGAGTACTACGACTTCTCGGTCGTGACGAAAAACGAGCGCCGGATTCGCCCGTACGTGGTCGCGGGCGTCGAATCCGAGACGGTCGACGCGGGCAGACGCTACGCGCTCACGCACCGCCCGGCCGACGGCGAGGAGTTTAGTGGCCGCCCCTCCGAGTGACGGCATGGAGTTGGAGTTCGACGAGTTCGTCCTCGCGGCGGCGACGGCCGACCTCACCGACGAACCGGCGGCGCGCGACCACGCCGACGCCGTCGAGTTTCGGCTGGACCTCGCGGCCGACCCTCTCGTGGCCCTCGACGACTACGACGGCGAGTTACCGCTCATCGCCACGAACCGCGACCCCGCGGAGGGCGGCGAGGCCGAGGGGTCGGAGGCCGAGCGACTGGAGGCGTTGGCGACGGCGAGCGACTACGACGCGGTCGGTGCCGTGGATATCGAACTCGCGAGCCTGCGGACCTCGGTCGGCGCGTCGGTCGCGGAGACGGTCCGCGAGAACGGCGTCTCCGTCATCGCGTCAGCCCACGACTTCGAGGAGACGCCTCACGCCTCTCGGCTGGACGACCTGCTCGCGGCTGCCGCGGACCACGGCGACGTTGGGAAGGCGGCGGTGACGGCGACGGACCGCGACGACGCACTTCGCGTGCTGTCCGCGACGCACGCGGCGACGGAGCGCGGCGACCGCGTGGCGACGATGGCGATGGGCGAAGCGGGCCAGCACACCCGTGCCGTTGCGCCGCTCTACGGGTCGAAAATCGGCTACGCTCCGGTCGACCCTGACGAGGCGACCGCTCCTGGGCAGTACGACTTGGCGACGCTCGCGGACTTGGTCGAGCGTCTCGGCGGGCGATGAGTGACGTACGAGAGCCGAGCGTATAACCGACTGGCGCTCCCAGCGGTCGACGATGACAAACCGACGCGTCGTCGTCGCGGTGTTCGTGAGCCTCGTGGGGGCCGTCTTCGGCATCGCTGGCGTGGGCCACGCCTACCTCCGACGGTGGAAGCGGGCAGTCGCGTGGTTCTCGCTCGTCCTCGGTGCTGGGCTCGTGTTGGTCACGTCCTTCGCGAACCCGGCGACGGCGACGGTGAGTACGCTGCCGCTTCGCGTGACCGTCCCGGTTGGCGTCCTCCTCGCGTTGAACACGGTGGACGCGCATCGCGTCGCTCGGGGGATGGACACCCCCGAGGGCGAGTCGTGTCCGTCGTGTGGCCGGACTCTCGACTCGGAACTCGAGTTCTGTCCGTGGTGTGCGGGCTCACCCGAGGGTGAGCGGCGCGAAGACGACGGCTAAAAAACTGCGCCGTTCAGGTTCGCAGGAAGTAGACCTGCTTGCGTGCGTCCTTGAAGCTGTACCGCGAACCGACGATGTCGGCGTCCTCCAGACGGTTCAGCGCGTAGCGGACCGTCCGGTCGGGAAGCAGCGATTCTTCGGCGAGTTGACCCTGCGACAGCGGCGAGTCACTTTCGAGCACCTTCGCGACGAGTTTCGCGCTCGGCGGCAGCTCGCGGAGTCGCTCTCGGTATTCGCTGGTCGTGAGTCGGTCGTCGCCAACTGAGTCTGCTGCGGTGGTGCTCATACATGGTCGTCCATGTCGTTAGTGGTAAAGGTTATCTCCATATGCGTGAAAACACACGAAACACCTTATATGGCATTAATTACAAAATGAGGTTGGCGTCCCAATCGCCGCCATCCAGTACGGTTTTAGTCTTCGGCCCGAGAGACGCGTAGCGTGAAAGGAGCGGAGTGGTACCAGGCGGACGAGATTGCCCAAGAGTACGACGTCAAGCGATTCTCGCGCGGTGGGCGTCTCATCGACCGCCGCGAAAAGCGGGCGGTATTGGAAGCGCTCGGTCCACTCGAAGACCGGAACGTCCTCGAAATCGCCTGTGGCACGGGCCGATTCACCGTCATGCTGGCCGAACGCGGCGCCGACATCGTCGGACTGGACATCTCCTCCGCGATGTTGGAGGAGGGCCGGAAGAAGGCGCGGTCGGCGGGGGTCGCCGACCACATCGAGTTCCTCCGCGGCGACGCCGCGCGCCTGCCCTTCCCGGACGACCACTTCGACACCGTCTTCGCGATGCGGTTTTTCCACCTCGCGGACACGCCGGCGAAGTTCCTCTCGGAGATGTGTCGCGTCTCCAAAGACCAGGTCTTCTTCGATACGTTCAACGACCGGAGCACGCGCGTGCTCTACAACTGGCTCCTACCCATGGGGTCGCGGCTCTACGGGCGCGACGAAGTCCACCGCCTCGTCGACGGCGCCGGCCTGACGCTGGCCGACTCCAAGCACGACTTCGTCCTCCCGTACGGTTTCTACCGAAAGATTCCGAATCGGCTGGCCGACGCGTTCCGAACAGTCGACACCGCCATCGGCGACACGCCCCTCGGGACACAGCTCGCGTCGGTGTCGTACTGGGACACCCGCGTCTGATAGTGGCCCGACTGGGGCGGCGACGCCCCCGACGACAGTTCTCGCGGCCGCGCTGATGTGTCGAGAGGGAACCGTTATACGCCCCGAGTCGGTGTAGACGGATATGTCGCTCTCGGTAGTGATACCGACGCTCAACGGGCGTGACCGACTCGCGGCCGCGCTCGACGCGTTGGCGGCCCACGCCCCGGACGCGGAGGTGGTGGTCGTCAACGGGCCGTCGACGGACGGCACTACCGGGATGGTTCGCGACCGAGACGACGTCGACGTGTTGGTCGAGGTGTCGACCCGCACTGAGAACGTCGCGCGCAACGCCGGGCTGTCGGTCGCGACCGGTGACGTGGTGGCGATGCTGCGTCACGACCTCGTGGTCGAATCCTCGTGGCTCGACGGCTTGACCGACGGCCTCACGGATGCCCCCGTCGTCACCGGCCCGACCCACCGCACGCTCGAAGGCGGGATGACGACCGAGGAGTCCGAGCACCGCCGCGTCGGCTCTCGCCACGTGACGCACTTCAACGGCGGCAACGTCGCCTTCCGCGACACCGTTCTCGACGCCCTCGACGGCTTCGACGAGTATCTGGAGACCGGCGGTGACCGCGACGTCGCCCACCGCCTCGCCGGCCTCGACTACGAGGTGGCGTGGCGCCCCGAGATGTGCGTCCGCCGCGAGTACTCCGCTGACGGTGGCGACGCGTCCGCCGACTACGGCACCGAGTTTCGAGCCCTCACCTATCGGCTCGTGAAGAACTACGGCCTCCGTCCCGCGGCGGCGACGGGGCCGAGTCGGCGGGCGCTTCGCGACGCCGTCAGCGCCGCGGGCGACGTGGTCCGCGGGGACTTGAACCCGACCGAGTGGCTCGGCATCGGCCGTTCCGTCGTCAGCGGCATCGCGCGCGGCGCCGCCGACGGACTGATCGCTCGCGTGAAAGACCGCTCGGCGGCCCGGAATCCGCACGGCGTCTCCGACCGCTCCGACCGTGCCGTCGCGCGGTACGACTGGCGATGAGACTCAATCGGTGGCGATGTGAACGTCGTTGCCCGGCGAGAGACCGAACCACTCGTCGCCGCGGCCGTCGTTGACGTCGCACTCGACGTAGCCGTGACTGCCGACGACGGCCAGCGGACTGCCGGGGTCGACGGCGCCGAACGTCTCGCCGACGGGCACGCGTTCGCCGTTGACGCGGACCGCCGCTTTCTCTTCGAGGAAGTCGCCGGGAACGTTCGTGACGACGTTGCCGAAGTCGTCGACGGCGAGCACCCAGCCGCGGGCGTGACCGTCTTCGACGGTCGCCTCCGGGAGCCGGCAGTCGACCGGTTCGTCGATGCGGGTCAACCGCTCGTGGGCCTCGAAGGGGGTGTCCGTCTCGTGGACCGTCGCCGCGAGCGGTGCGAACACGTCGCGGCCGTGGAAGGTGCTCGAACTGGGGTCGTCGGTTTCGGCGTGGAACCAGTCCACGTCGTCGGCCAACCGCCGCGCCGCCGGGACGAGTAGGCCGTTGTCCGGCCCGACCAAGACGTGTTCGCCCGCGCGGGCGACGAGGACACCCCGGTCGGTGCCCACGCCGGGGTCGACGACGGCGAGGTGTGTCGCCGGGGGAAAGGCCGGGAGGAGTTCGCGGAGCCAGAACGCCGATTCGCGGACCGCGCCGCGGGGCAGGTCGTGGCTCACGTCGACCAGTCGGGCGTCGCTCTGCTGGAGGATGACGCCTTTCATCGCGGCCGGATAGGGGCTTCCGAAGTCGGAGGCGAGAGTTATCATTCGCCGTTGGTGTCGGTTTCGCTCACGCGCTGGATGCGTTCGATGCCGTTTATCTCCTCGATAACCTCGACGACGGATTCGGGGACCAGCGACTTCCACTCGCCGCCCTCGACCATGCGCTCGCGAAGCTCGGTCCCTTCGAGGACGTCGCGGTTGAACATGGGTGACTGGCGCACTTCGACGCCCGCTTCCTCGAACAGTTGGATGACGAGTGGGTTGTTGGAGTAGGCCATGTCGAACGCGGGCGTCATGCTCTGGACGTGGCTCACCCACACCGAATTTCGGTCGAGGTCCTCGATGGGCACGACGTACGTCGTCACGTCGAACTCGTCGACAGATTTGGTGACCATCATCACGCGTTCGCCGGCGGTGAACGGGTTCCGTCGTCCGTGAGAGTGGCCAGCGCTCCCGATGCCGAGGACGAGTTCGTCCACCTCGGAGACGATTTCGCTGACCATCTGGTGGTGGCCGTCGTGGTACGGCTGAAAGCGGCCAATGTAAAACCCCCGCATGGTATAGATGTGCGTGCGGTCATTTATAAATTCGACGAGACACCTCGACGCTCGAATTCGGGCCGAAAACGCCCCCAAAACGTCGAATCTGGGCCTCACTACTGATTCTGTGTGGGAGAAAGTATATCAAGCGCGCCCCCTTCAGGTCTACCAACGATACCGTTCTATGAACGACGACACGAACACGGACGAGCGCCCGCCCGACGGTGCGGAGCGAGTCGACGGTGACTCGCCTCGTGACGAACGTGGTGGGGCCGACGAATGGGAAGACGACGTCTCTGTCCCGTCTGACCCGGAACCCGAGCCTGACGCCGGTGACGGTGCGGACGAGGGGTCCATCGAGGACCTCGGCAGCGACGTCCAGATAGATGCCGAAATCGACGAGGACGCGGAGGACGGCCTCCTCGGTGGCCTGCAGATAGACTCGACTGCGGAGATTCAGGTCCCCGACCGACTCGTCGACCAGGTCATCGGACAGGAACACGCCCGCGACGTGGTCATGAAGGCGGCCAAACAGCGCCGGCACGTCATGATGATCGGCTCCCCCGGGACGGGGAAGTCGATGCTCGCGAAGGCGATGAGCGAACTCCTCCCGAAGGAGGAACTTCAGGACGTGCTGGTCTATCACAACCCCGACGACGGCAACGAACCCAAGGTTCGGACTGTCCCCTCGGGGAAGGGCGACCAAATCGTCGAGGCCCACAAGGAGGAGGCCCGCAAGCGCAACCAGATGCGCTCCTTCTTGATGTGGATCATCATCGCCATCGTGCTGGGCTACTCCCTCATCATCGCGGGGAACATCCTGCTCGGCATCCTCGCGGCGGGGATCATCTACCTCGCCTTCCGCTACGGCTCTCGCGGTTCGGACGCGATGATTCCGAACCTCATCGTGAACACGGCGGACCAGCAGACGGCACCGTTCGAGGACGCTACGGGCGCGCACGCTGGTGCGCTCCTCGGCGACGTGCGACACGACCCGTTCCAGTCCGGTGGCATGGAGACGCCGTCGCACGACCGGGTCGAACCCGGTGCCATCCACAAGGCCAACAAGGGCGTGCTGTTCGTCGACGAAATCAACACGCTCGACGTTCGCTCCCAGCAGCACCTCATGACGGCGATTCAGGAGGGCGAGTTCGGCATCACGGGCCAGTCCGAGCGCTCCTCGGGCGCGATGGTCCAGACCGAACCCGTCCCCTGTGACTTCGTCATGATTGCAGCGGGGAACCTCGACGCCATGGAGAACATGCACCCGGCGCTCCGCTCGCGTATCAAGGGCTACGGGTACGAGGTGTACATGGACGACACCATCGAGGACACGCCCGACATGCGCCGGAAGTACGCCCGCTTCATCGCCCAAGAGGTCGAGAAAGACGGTCGGCTCCCGCACTTCACCGACGACGCCATCGAGGAGGTCATCCTCGAAGCCCGTCGTCGCGCGGGACGAAAGGGCCACCTGACGCTCGAACTCCGGAACCTCGGCGGCCTCGTCCGCGTCGCGGGCGACATCGCTCGCGCCGAGGACGCCGAGTACACGACCCGAGACCACGTCCTGCAGGCGAAGGGTCGGTCCCGAAGCATCGAACAGCAGCTCGCGGACGACTTCATCCAGCGCCGCAAGGACTACGAACTGCAGGTCAGCGAGGGCTACGTCCCCGGCCGTGTCAATGGCCTCGCGGTCATGGGCGAGGACTCCGGTATCGTCCTCCCCGTGATGGCCGAAGTGACGCCCTCGCAGGGGCCGGGCGAAGTCATCGCCACCGGCCAGCTCAAGGAGATGGCACAGGAAGCCGTCTCCAACGTCTCGGCGATTATCAAGAAGTTCTCCGACGAGGACATCACCCAGAAGGACATCCACATCCAGTTCGTCCAGGCGGGTGAGGGCGGCGTCGACGGCGACTCCGCCTCCATCACCGTCGCGACGGCGGTCATCAGCGCCCTCGAAGACGTGGGCGTCGACCAGTCGCTCGCGATGACCGGGTCGCTCTCCGTCCGCGGCGACGTGCTCCCAGTCGGCGGCGTCACGCACAAGATAGAGGCCGCCGCCAAGACGGGATGTGACCGCGTCATCATCCCTGAGGCCAACATGCAGGACGTGATGATCGAGGACGAGTACGAGGAGATGATCGAGATCATCCCGGTCAGCCACATCAGCGAAGTCCTCGACGTCGCCCTCGAAGGCGAGGCCGAGAAGGATTCGCTGGTCAACCGGCTCAAGACCATCACTGGCTCGGCACTCGAGAACCAGAGCGTCCAGCAGGGCCCGAGCAGCCCCAGCCCGCAGTAAGGGGGCACTCGGCGTGCACGCTCGACTCGTGGACGCCGACCGTCGATAATGCCCGCGTGGACGGCCTTCGCCGGCTTCGTCGGCGTCGTCCTCGCCGGGTTACTTCTCTTATCCCGTCTCTCCGCGGACGCGCTCACGCCCACGGAATCGACGGCCGACTACCCACCCACGCTGAGCGACCGCGTCGTCGATTCGCCGCCGAGCGACCGCGCTCCCTCCACCGCAGCGCTGCTCGCGAACGTCGTCGTCTCGCAGGGGCTGTTCGCCACGGTGCTCGTCACGGGGCTGTGGGTCGCCGGCGTCCCGGCCGCGGCGCTCGGACTCTCGGCCGACGCGGTCGACCCGGTGGCGCTGGGCGCGGGCGTCGGCGTCGGTGTCGCGCTCCACACCCTGAACACGCTCGGCTCGCGTCTCGGTGACCGGTTCGGGTTCGGCGACACCGCGGCGCTCCGGGAGGCGTTGGCGCCGGAGTCGGCCGCCGGCTGGGCGGTGCTGCTGTTCGTGGCGCTTCCCCTCGTCGCCGGCTTCGAAGAACTGCTCTTTCGGGGCATCCTCGTCGGCGCGTTCGCCACCGGCTTCGGCGTCTCGCCGTGGCTGCTCGCCGCGTGTTCGTCGGTCGCGTTCGCCCTCGGACACGGCGCGCAGGGCCGGGTCGGTATCGTCGTCACCGGGCTCCTCGGGTTCGTCCTCGCGGCGGCGTTCGTCGTGACCGACAGCCTCCTGACGGTAGTCGTTGCGCACTACCTCGTGAACGCTCTGGAGTTCGTCGTCAACGAGCGCAGCGCGTGACCGTCCGCGCTGAGTTACTGCGTCTCGACCTCGCGAAGCCGTTCGGCAACGTCGCCCGGGGTGGCGCCCGGTCCCGACACGCGGTGGTCGGGGATGACCAGCGGCGTCGGATTCGCGCGGAGCGCTTCGCGGACGGTGTCGAGGTCGGCTTGGTCCTCGTCGTCGAGGCCGGCGAGACGCGCCACGCGGGCGACATCGACCGTCTCGCCGTAGGGGACGTTCCGGACGGCGTCGAGGACGGCCCGTTGGTCCGTCGGGACGGTGAGACCGACCGGCACGTCGTCGAAGTGGTCTTCGGCACCGTCCAGATACGCGAAGATACGGTCGAGAATCGGGTGGTCGGGCTCGGAGTCTGCGGGCGGGTCGTCGGGGAACGAGACGCTGATGACTCGCTCCGCGACGACGCCAATCTGCACCGCACGACCGAGTCGCGGCGATGCCCGTGCGTAGATGCCTTCCATGGAGTGTGGTGGAGCGGTCGACGCAAAAATGGGACGCAAGTCTTATGTGCAAATCAGTTCGTTAGTGTACAATGATGGACGCTAATGGTGAAGAACTCGCGCCCGCAGTGCGCTCGATTCTCTCGGCCGCTCGCGAGCGCGCGGGCGGCGACGAGCGCGTGTCGGTCGACGCACGGTCGTTTTCGGCGGCGCTCGCCGACGCCGAGGCCGACGGTCGGGTGCCAGTCATCGCGGAGATGAAACCGACCAGCCCCACGACCGAGGGGCGACGCGACGACGACCCCGTCGAACTCGCGCAGGCGATGGTATCGGGCGGGGCCGCGGCGCTGTCGGTTCTGACCGAACCCGAACACTTCGGCGGGTCGATGGCGGCGCTCGAACGCGTCAGAGACGCCGTCGACGTGCCGGTCTTGCGCAAGGACTTTATCGTCGAGGAGGCGCAACTCGACCTCGTGGAATCGGACCTGGTCCTGTTGATTGCGCGGTTCGTGGACGACCTGCCCGGTCTGGTGACGGCCGCCGAAGACCGGGGCTTCCAGCCGTTGGTCGAAGTCCACACGCGTGCGGAGTTAGACCGGGCGCTCGCGGCGGACGCGGACCTGATCGGCGTCAACAACCGCGACCTCGGGCAACTGGAGGTCGACCTCGACACCTTCGAGTCGATTGCGCCCCACGTCCCCGAGGACGTGACGCTGATCGCAGAGAGCGGTATCGGTTCGGTGGCAGACGTGCGGCGGATGCGCGAGGCGGGCGCGGACGCCCTCCTCATCGGGAGTGCGATCATGGACGGCGACGTGACCGACAACGTGCGGCAATTTACCACAGCATGAGTTCTGATACAGGAAAATTCGGCGAGTACGGTGGACAGTACGTTCCGGAGGCCTTGATGCCGGCCATCGAGGAACTGGAGGACGCCTACGAGCGCTACGTCCTGAACAACGAAGACGGCTTCATGGACGAGTTCCGGCAGCGACTGGCGGATTTCGGCGGGCGCCCGACACCCGTCCAACACGCCGACCGCCTCTCGGAGCGCTACGACTGTGACGTGTACCTTAAGCGCGAGGACCTCCTCCACGGCGGCGCTCACAAGTTGAACAACGCGCTCGGACAGGTGTTGCTCGCGAAGTACATGGGCAAAGAGCGCATCATCGCGGAGACGGGTGCGGGTCAGCACGGCACCGCGACGGCGATGGCCTGTGCCCACCTCGGCATGCCCTGCGAGGTGTACATGGGGCGGCGCGACATCAACCGCCAGCGCCCCAACGTGTTCCGGATGCGCCTCAACGACGCCGAGGTGAATCCCGTCACCGTCGGGCGCGGCACGCTGAAAGAGGCCATCAGCGAGACGATGCGCGACTGGGCGGCCAACGTCGAGGACACCCACTACGTCATCGGGAGCGTCGTCGGCCCCCACCCCTTCCCGGCGATGGTGCGTGACTTCCAACGCGTCATTTCGGAAGAGGCGCGCGCACAGATGCGGGAGAAGACGGGCGGCCTCCCCGACGCCGTCGTCACCTGCGCGGGCGGCGGGTCGAACACGATGGGCGTCTTCGCGGAGTTCGTCGACGACGAGGACGTGGACCTCTACGCCGTCGAAGCCGGCGGGAGCAGTCTCGAAGTCGACGAGGAAGCGGGCGTCGCGCCCAACTCCGCGACGCTTTCGACGGGGACGGAGGGCGTCCTCCACGGGTCGCGAACGCGCGTCCTGCAGGACCGCGACGGACAGATAATGGAGTCTCACAGCGTCTCGGCGGGACTGGACTACGCCGGCGTCGGGCCGGAACTCGCGGACCTCGTCGATAGCGGGCGCGTCACGCCAGCCAACGTCGACGACGACCGCGCTATCGAGGGCTTCCACCGCCTCTCGCAGTTGGAAGGCGTCATCCCTGCGCTGGAGTCCGCACACGCCGTCGCGTACGTCGAGGAGTCCCAGGCCGACCTCGGCGACACCGTCCTGCTCAACGTCTCCGGGCGCGGTGACAAGGACCTCGAAACCGTTCTGGAGGAGACCCACGAGCGAGATATCGAGGACGCGCCGGAGATGGACACCTTCGCGGAGACGGGAGGGTTCCAGTGAGCCGAATTGCCGAGGCCTTCGCCGACGGTCCGGCTTTCGTCCCCTATCTCGCCGCTGGCGACCCCAACTACGAGGCGTCGCTCTCGTACGTCGAAGCCCTCGAGCGCGGGGGCGCGGACATCATCGAACTCGGCCTGCCCTTCTCCGAACCCATCGCGGAGGGGCCGACCATCCAGAGCGCCATCGTCCGCGCGTTGGAGGCGGGCATGACGCCCACGCGCTTCTTCGAGTTCGTCGAGGACCTCGACGTGGACGTACCGCTGGTCTGTATGACCTACTACAACCTCATCTACCAGTTCGGCGAGGGCGAGGAGCGGGGGCCGGCGGCGTTCGTCCGCCGCGCCGCCGAAGCGGGCATCGAGGGCTTCGTCGTCCCCGACCTGCCCGCGGAGGAAGCGGAGCCGCTCCGGGAGGCCTGTGACGAGTACGACTGCGAACTCGTCTTCATCGTCGCGCCGACGACGAAGGGTGAGCGACTGGAGCGCATCATGTCGCAGGTGTCGGGCTACGTCTACGTGCAGGCCCGTCTCGGGACGACAGGTGCGCGAACGTCGCTCTCCGACCAGACCGACACGAGTCTCGAACGAATCGCCGACTGGGACGTGCCCAAGGCCGTCGGCTTCGGTATCTCGTCGGGCGACCACGCCCAGCGAGTCGTTGAGGCCGGTGCCGACGGGGTCATCGTTGGTTCCGCGCTGGTCGATATCGTCGAACAGGGCGTCGAGCGCGGCGACCCGCCCGTGACGGTGGCCAGTCGACTGGAGGCGAAAGCGCGGGAACTGAAAGAGGGTGCGCTCCGAGGTGCGGCGTCGGACCAACCGCATCCGGAACGTACATAAGCGCCACTGGTACAGGGTAACACATGAATGCGGGAACACGCGCACGCCTTCAGCGCATCTCCACGAACGACCGATTCCTCATCGTTCCCATGGACCACGGGGTAACGATGGGGCCGGTGAAAGGACTCGTCGACATCGAGGGAACCATCGATTCGGTGACGGCCGGCGGCGCGGACGCCGTCCTCACCCAGAAAGGGGTCGCGCCGCGCGTCCACGACAACAAGAACGACGCGGGCTTCATCGTCCACCTCAACGGGTCGACGAACATCGGCCCGGACGAGGCCGACAAGCGACGCACGGGCACGGTCGAGTCGGCACTTCGTGCCGGCGCCGACGCCGTCTCCTTCCACATCAACGTCGGCTCCCAGTACGAACCGGAGCAGATGACCCAGCTCGCGGACGTGACAGAGCGCGCCACCGAGCTCGGCCTGCCGACGCTCGCGATGGCCTACGCCCGCGGCCCGGACATCGAGGAAGACGACCCCGAAGCGCTCGCTCACGCCGTCCGCCTCGCCGAGGAACTCGGCGCCGACGTGGTCAAGACGGGCTACAGCGGCGACGGCGACAGCTTCGACCCCGTCTGCTCGGGGACGCGCCTGCCCGTCGTCATCGCCGGCGGCAGTCGCGGCACCGACCGCCAGACGCTGGAGATGGTCCGCGGCGCGATGGACGGCGGCGCCGCCGGCGTCTCCATGGGCCGCTCCATCTTCCAGCACGACGACCCCGGCGCCATCACGAGCGCCATTGCGGCGATTCTCCACGACGACGTGGGCGTCGACGAGGCGCTCCGTCGCGGCGGCCTCCTCGAAGCGTAGCTACCGGCACCATCCGCCACGTTGAAGCCACGCCCCGCCGACTTCCAGACAATGACACGCAGCGTGTGGCTGAAGGCCGACGGGGACGTCGGCGACTGGGAGTCGCGGAAAGAGCGCATCACCGCCGGCCTCGAAGCCGGCGTCGACTGGGTGCTCGTTGACGAAGCCGACGTGGCACAGGTCCGCGAACTCGGTGACGTGAACGTCGCGGCCTTCCGCACCGACGCCAATCTCGTCGAAGACGCAGAATCCGAGCAACCGGCCGCCGACGCGTACATCGTCGGCAAGAACGGCGAGGGCGACGGCACGGTCGACCTCCCGCCTGATTTCTCCGGCTCTGCCGACCTGTCGACGCTCCGCCGCGACGACGAGCGTGCGAACGGCGCGTACGTCCGCATCTTCGACGAAGACTACGAAGAGTTCGCCGAAACGGCCGCCGAGGACGCCGACTACACCATCGTCGTCGGCGAGGACTGGACCATCATCCCGCTGGAGAACCTCATCGCCCGCATCGGCGAGGAGACGGACCTCATCGCGGGCGTCACCACCGCGGAAGAGGCCCAGACCGCCTTCGAGACGCTGGAACTCGGCGCCGACGGCGTCCTGCTGGATTCAGGTAATCCCGACGAGATTCGGAAGACCTGCGAGGTGCGCGACGCCGCCGACCGCGAACACCTCGACTTGCAGTTCGCGGAAGTGACGAAAGTCGAGCGAACCGGGATGGCCGACCGCGTCTGTGTCGATACGGGGTCGCTCATGGAACACGACGAGGGGATGCTCGTCGGGTCGATGTCGCGCGGGCTCTTCTTCGTTCACGCCGAGACGGCCGAATCGCCCTACGTCGCCTCCCGACCCTTCCGCGTGAACGCAGGCGCCGTCCACGCCTACGCTCGTTCGCCGGGCGGCGGCACGACGTATCTCGCCGAACTCCAGAGCGGCGACGAGGTGCAGGTGGTCGACACCGACGGGACGACACGGGAGACTGTCGTCGGCCGCGTGAAAATCGAGAAACGCCCCATGTTCCGGATTCAGGCGGAGGTCGAAACCGAGGAGGGCGTCGACCGCATCGAGACACTCCTCCAGAACGCCGAGACCATCAAGGTCCACACCCAGGAGGGGCGGACTGCCGTCACCGACCTCGAAGCCGGCGACGAGATTCTCGTCTACTACGAGGACGTGGCTCGGCACTTCGGCGAGGCGGTCGAAGAGAGCATCATCGAGAAGTGAGCGGGCGGGCCGTCCGACGCGTCTCGGTGCCGACGGAGACGACGGCGCCCGGCGGCGCGACGAACGCCTATCTCGTCGAGGCCGACGCGGGAACCATCCTCGTCGACCCCGCCGGACGCATCGACGCCCTTGACGCCGCCGTCGCGGAGGGAAGCGTCGACCACGTCCTCGTCACGCACGCGCACCCGGACCACGTCGGTGGCGTCGCGGCTTACGCGGCCGAGACGGGCGCGACCGTCTGGGCGCGGCGCGGGCGGGAAGCACGGTTCGAGGCCGCGACCGGCGTCGCCCCCGACCGCACCTTCGCCGAGGGCGAACGGGTAGCGGGGGCGACGGTCCTCGACACGCCCGGTCACGCGCCGGACCACGTGGTCATCGAGACGCCGGACGGCATCCTCGCGGGTGACCTCGTCCGGGCGACGGGGAGCGTCGCCGTCGCGGCCCCCAAAGGCGACGTTCGCGCCTACCTCGTCGCGCTCCGTCGTCTGCTCGCCCGCGACCCGCCGCGCCTGTATCCAGGGCACGGGCCCGTCGTCGACGACCCGCGGGCGACGATTCGCCGTCTCTACGACCACCGACTGGACCGTGAGCGCCGCATCGAACGCGCCGTCCGGGAGGGGGCGGCCTCCGTCGACGCCGTCCTTGACGCCGCGTACGACCGCGACCTCTCCGGGGTGCGTTCGCTCGCGGCGGCGACGGTGCGCGCCCACCTCGACAAACTCGCCCTCGAGGGGCGGATTCGAATCGACGCCGAGACGGGACGCCTCGACCCGGCGTAGCCGACGGCCTTTTTTCGTTCCTCCGCCCAGCGGGGGTATGGACTCGCTCGAAGCCGAACTCGACCGGGCGCGGGCCCTCGACGTGAGCGACCTCGCCGACGGCATCGAATCCATCGGCTTCGAGTGTACGCGCTGTGGGGCGTGCTGTAAGGCGAACGAGGGCGACGACGGCGAGAGCGACCCGCACACGGCGACGGTGTTCCCGGACGAGGTGCGCGAGCTGCAGGCGACGACGGAGTACGACTGGCGCGACGTGGCGCGACCGATGCCCTACGGACTCTCTGCCGACGAGACGGAGGGAGAGACCTTCGAGTGGGCGCTCCAGACCGACGCCTGCGGCGACTGCACCTTCTACGAGGAGGCGGACGGCCAAGGGAAATGTACCGTCCACGAGGACCGCCCGCTCATCTGCGAGACGTATCCGTTCAGTGTCGCGCTCGGCGGGACGAGCCAGCCCATGGGCGAGGCCGTCGACGAGGCGGGGATGGTCCGCGCCCACGAGTGCGAGGGCCTCGGCCGCGACATCTCGCGCGAGGAGGCGGAGGACCTTGCTGCGGCCCTCAAAGAGCGCGCGGTTCGCGAACTCGAGGAGGCTATCGGCGTCCGCGACAACTACGAACCGACGGACGCCGAGGGCGTGGTGGTCCACGATTCGGAGGGGCAGAAGCGCCCCGACGGCACCCCACTCGGCGCTGACGAGTGACCGCGACGCCGGGAGCTACAGTTCTCGGGGCTGTGACCGCTGCGTCGGTACTCATTTAACGGTCGCGACACAGGTTGACATGGAGGTTTACACTATGGAGATCTCAGATAACCTGTTGTGTCTGTTCAGCGCGCGAGTGCAGTCGGAAGACGGATCGTACGTCATCGAGATTCCGCAGCGCGAAATCGAGACTGGGTCCGTCGAGGCCGACGAGACCTATCGCGTCGCTCTCATCTCTCGTGAGCGGGCGGAGTCAACGACCGAGGAGACCGAGACGGAGTCAGCGACCGCCGAACCCCAGCCACCGGTCGAACCCGGCGAGATTCGCTACGTCGAAATCGAGGACATCGGCAAACAGGGCGACGGCATCGCCCGCGTCGAGCGTGGCTACGTCATCATCGTCCCGGGAGCCGAAATCGGCGAGCGCGTCAAAATCGAGGTCACGGAAGTCAAGTCCAACTTCGCGGTTGGCGAGATTATCGACGAAGACCTCTGACTGCCGCTATCTCTGACACCGTTTCTCGGCGCGGGCGACTCGCCCGCACACGCCGTCAATCCGCCGAGCCGATGGCGTCGACAGCGGCGAACGCCGACAGGTCGGCGTCGACGTTCACTTCGTCCAGCGAGGCGTAGGGTCGGTTCACGACGATATCGCCCGCCGTCGACTGGCCGACGCCCGGGAGCGCCGCGAGTTCGTCCATCGACGCCGCGTTCAGGTCGAGCGGGTGCGGGACGCCCGTCACCGACCGGTAGCCGTGGTCGACGAGGGCCACGTCGAGTGTCGTGCCCAGGTCGTACTCGCCGGGGATGGCGACGAGGAGTGGGTAGGTGCCGAGTTGGCGGCCGAACGTCTTGCCGCCCTCGTGGTACTCCAGGTGGACGTTCGGCAGGACGGTCCCACGGGGGGCGACCCGACGAAGCATCGGCTGGTCGATTTCCTCGCGCACTTCGCTTTTGTACTGCTTGAACTGCTTCTTGTGGTCGCGAGCGATGTCGGCGCCGGTGTCGTTCATCTCCGTCCCCGCGAAGGCCATCACCTGTCGGATGTTGATGCGCCGGAGCATCAGGCCCTCGTCGTACACCTGCTGGAGGAAGCGCTTGTTGTGCTCGAACGTCTCCTCGCGCTCTCCCGCGAGGCCGTGGACGAGGTTGATGCCCGGGAGGAGCTTGGGCAGGCGGTTCGACGCCGCTTCGCCCGTCGTCGGCGCGGCCGAGGGGTCGTCACCGGGGCGCCAGCCCGCTTCCTCGTTGACGACGCGGACGGCCTCGAGACACTCGTCGGCGGAGACGAGGAGGTTGTTCTCCTCGCGGACGACGGGGTCGGCGGATTCGAGGCCGAAGGCGGCGGTGTCGCCCGCCGTGTTGTGTTCGGCGATGATACGGATGGCCTCTCGCGACTTCTCGGGGTAGTCGACGATGGTTACCGGGTTCATGTTGTCGAGGTGGAGTGTCTTCAGGTCGGGCGCCACCTCGCGAATCCCGGCGTAGAGTCGGCGGAGTGCGTCCGGATTCGGGGCCTCGCCGTCGCCGCCGAACGCGAGGATGTCCGCCTGTCGGCCCAGTCGGAAGTGTCGGACGCCCCGTTCGTAGAGCGCCTCGACTTCGCGGACGACCGATTCGGCGGTTCGGAAGGCCGGGTTGCCGTAGAGGGGTTCGGTGCAGAACGAGCATCGGTAAGCGCACCCGCGCGACGTTTCGAGTTCGGCGATGAGGTAGTCTGGGTGGTTGGGGTGGTCCTCGACGACGAACGCGCCTTTCGCCGCCCAGCGGTCGAGTTCCTCGTTATCGCGCATACGGTCGCCGAAGCCTTCCAGACCACTCGCGACCAGGTCGTGGGCCGCGGCCTCCACGTCGCCTTTGGCGACGAAGTCGTAGTCGAGGTCCTTGCGTTCCATCTCCTGGCCGCCCGCGTTCTCGTCGCCGACGCCGAAGCGGACGGGGCCGCCCATGAGCGTCGTTCCGTCGGCGGTCCACGCGAGTTCGCGCACCTCGTCCGGTTCGGCGGGAGTGCCACCGACGTACTTGCCGGGGACGGTCATGCCACCGAGGTAGACGAGGAGGTCGGCGTCGGCGACGTCGCCCCACTTCGACCGCTCGTCGCGGAGTTCGTCGATGGTGTGGTAAGCGATGTGGGACTCGGGGACGCCGGCGTCGACGAGGGCGCCAGCGGTGAAGCGGGGGTACGTCGAGACGTACGGCGGGACCCCGAAGTGTGCGGGTTCGTCGACGTAGCCGTCGACGATCGTAACCGTGAGTTCGGCGGGGTCGGTCATGCGCGATCGTTCGCGTCCGACGCGTAAAACCGTGTTCGTCCAAGGGTACAAGTCGGTCACGTCCCACGTGACGACATGTCTCGAACCCTCCCGGAGCCACCGGACGCCGGTATGCTGAACGCGATTCGATTCGGGTCCGATACGTTCCGATTCCTCGAGGGAGTGCAGGCGAGATACCCCGACGGCGCGGCCGTCCCCATCCCCGGCCGCGCGCCCCTCGTCGTGGTGACGAACCCCGAACTCGTCCACGACGCCCTATCGCGTCCCGACGACTTCCGACGCGTCCCCGCCCAAGCCTCGGCGGCGCTCATCGCGGAAAACGGCCTCGTCCAGAGCGACGGCCCACTCTGGCGCCAGCAGCGTCGCATCATGAACCCCGCGTTCGACAGCCGGCAGGTCAAGACCTACGCGAACGAGGTCGGTCGCCGAGTCGAAGGGCTGGCGGACGATTGGGCCGACCGCGTCCCCTTCGAGACCAACCTCCACCGCGCCATGACCCAACTGACGGTCCGAGTCGCCAGCGAGGTGTTGCTCGGCGAGGACATCGGGCCCGAACGCGCCGCGCAGTTCCACGAGTGGATGCAGACTGCGGGCGCCGAGTTCGAGTTCGACCTCACCAGCGTCGCACCCGACTGGCTCCCCGACCGTATCTCCCCCGAGTTCCGCGAGGCTGCTGAGGGCATCCGCGGCCTGAGCGAGGACATCATTGACCGACGGCGGGACCTGCTGGCCGAGGGCGACGACGATGTGAACTTGGTGACGATGCTCCTCCGTGCGGCCGACGACCCCGACGTCGACTACCCGCCGAACCAGATTCGAGACGAGGTGGCGACCTTCCTCATCGCCGGGCACGAGACCACGGCCCTGAGCCTCACCTACACGCTGGCTCTCCTGTCGTGGCACCCCGAGTGCCGCGAACGGGTGCGCGACGAGGCGGCCGCCCTCAATTCCGACTCGCCGACCCACGACGACCTGTCTTCCTTGCCGTACACCCAGCGTGTCTACCGTGAGGCGTTGCGACTCTACCCGCCCGCGTGGGCGACGTTTCGCCGCGCGAGTCGGCCGGTTCGGCTCGGCGACTACCGGGTGCCCGAGGGAGCGGCCGTCGTCATGCCTCAGTGGTCGATTCAGCGCTCCGGGCGTCACTTCGAGGCGCCGACGACGTTCGACCCCGACCGCTGGGAGCGACGCTCACCGACCGACACGCCCGCGTACTTCCCGTTCTCGACCGGGCCGCACGCCTGTGTCGGCCGCAACTTCGCGCTCTCGGGTGCGACGCTGACGCTCGCGCGCTTGGTCCGCGAGTTCGATATCGAGGTGGCCGAAGACGCCCTCGACGACCTGCGAATCACGCCGACGCTTCGGCCCGTGGGCGGCGTTCCGGCGCGGATACGCCCCGCCGACTGACCCCCGTCTCCACGCCACTTATGCCGGTCGCGGCACTATCCGAGCGTATGCCCGCGACGAAGGAACTCGTGTGTACCAGCGACGACTGCGAGCTCGACATGTTCGAGAACCACTACACGTACGACATCGCCGACGACCACTCGGTGAGCGACCTCTCCTGTCCGCTCTGTGGGGGGACGGACTGCCTCGAAGAGATAGAGCTATGACGGGGTTCAAGGAGTTCGGCAAGTCGGCCGCGAGCGCGGTGCTGGAACGCGTCGGGCGCGGCGTCAGCAAGGTCCAAGAGCGCAAGCCCCTCCCGTACGACGTCCTCGAATCCGAGGACGCCTACCTCGTCGTCTTCGACGCGCCGGGCGTCACCCAGAGTGACGTGCAGGTGCGCTACGTCGAGGGCGAGGTGCAGGTGCGTCTCGACCGCTTCCGCGACCACCGCGAGGGCTTCGAGATGCGCTTCCCGGGTCGCGGCCTCTCGCTCGACGGCCGGGCGCGCCTCCCGCCGGACGCCGACGTGGACGCCGACGAGGCGTCGGCCACGCTGAGCGAGAACGGGACGCTCCGCGTCGAGGTACCGAAGCGCGGCACGGGCACCGACGTCGAAGTCACGGCCGAAGACGGCGACGACGCCTAATTCTCTCGGTTTCGCGGGCCGTCACGTCGGGAAGTCGGCGTCGGGGTCGACCACGCGGTCGACCTCCGGCGGCATCTCCCAGTCGGTCGTCAGTTCGAGCAACTGGACGAGCATCCGCCCGGTCGCCCCCCAGACGGTGTAGCCGTCGACGTGAAAGAAGTGGAGGCGAACCTCGCCGTAGTGGGGGTGGTCGCGGCGCTCGGACTCGTAGTTCGAGTCGTCGGTCAGCGCCTCGGCGTCGAGGACGGCGATTTCCGCCACTTCGCGCTCGTCGGGGACGTACGTCCGGTCGGGGACGCGCGAGACGAACGGGCGGACCGCGTACTCGCTGACGGTGGGAATATCGTCGAGTTCCCCCACGATGTCGACTTCGTCGCGGCGAAGTCCGATTTCCTCCTCGGCCTCGCGACGCGCCGTCGCCTCCAGGTCGGCGTCGCTGGGTTCGCGCCCGCCGCCGGGGAAGCTCATCTGTCCCGGGTGCTGGCCGAGGTGGTCCGCGCGCTTGGTAAAGAGGAGGGCGTCGTCGCCGTCTCGGTCGACGACGGGGGCGACGACCGCCGCTTCACGCTCCGCGTCGTCGATGCGTCGTGGCGTGTGGCGGCCGAGCGCGGCGAGGTCTAAGCGCATGGTGCGGCGTGGTCGGGCCTACGCACCCAGGGGTGCTTTCAGTTGCGGTTCTCGAGTGCGTCGTCCAGTCGCTCCCGAATCTCGCTGGCGTCGGTGTCGCCCCACGTCTCCAGGTCGTAGCTCACGTCGAGGAGGTGTTCGATACGGTCGGTGTCGCCGTCGTCGACGGCGCTGGCGGCGTCGGCCCGGAGGCGACGCTCCACGGCCTCTACGAGTGTCTCGCGGTCGACCGTGCGGTCGGGCACGTCCATGATGTGTGGCAGGTCCTCCGCCCCGTCCGAGAGCGTCGGGAACGCAACCGGGCCGGGAACGAGCAGCGATTCGTCATCCTCGTCGACGGCGACGAGGTAGTACGCCTCGATGGCGTCCGCGACGGTGGCCTCGATGGCGTCTTCGTCTGCGCTCTCCCCGCGCTTGAACGCGAGTTCGTCGAGCGCGCTTTCGAGTTCGTCGCGGGTCAGCGCCCCGAAGAGGTCGACCACGCCCGCGAGTTCGTCGCCCGTCGACGACGGGATGCTCATCGCACCGCCTCCACGTCTTCGGCGGCGGCGTCGGCGACGTCGCCCGGCGAGAGCGGCGCGTCCGCCCACGCGGGCAGGCGCCGGTCGGTCCCCGGCGGGTCGATGGCTTCCGCGTACGTCTCGATTTGGTCGAGTTCGTCCGCTCGGTCGTACGCCAGTCCGTTGAATCTCGCATCGAGTTCGTAACTGCGGACGAGCGACTTCGCGGCCGACCGATAGCGGTCGGGCAGCGTCTCGTAGTCGGGGTCGATGCCGCCCTCGGTGACGACGCGAAAGAGCGCAGCGCCGACGTGTTCGCTCATGTCGGAGAGGCCGGTCGGTCCGCTCACCGCGCGGTGGTCGTGTTCGTACGTCCCGAGGTCGACCTGCGCGCTCCCATCGAAGCCGGTGTGGTCGAAGGCGTCGCCGAGCGTCCCGACTTCGAGCCCCCACGACCGCTGTGGGCGGAACGTCGCCGCGAGGTCGGTCGTCGCCGCGAACTCCCCCGCGAGCGCGTAGCGAAACGCCTCCAGATAGCGAAGCACGGCCGCGTCGTCGCGGCCCTCGCTCAGCGCCCGTACCAGCGGGACGAAAAACAGGCGGAACAGCCGGCCGTAGAGCCGGTCGTTCTCGACGCGCGCGTAGTACCCCTTGGCGAAGTCGTAACCGTGGGCGAGGGGGAAGAGCAGGCGCGACACGTCGGCCCGGGAGTAACTCTTGGTGTCGGCGTCGTGGACGACGACGTACTCCCGGTCGAGCGCTTGGCCGAGGCCCAGCCACACGTCGCGACCCTTGCCCACCGCCCCGTCGAGTCCGTGCTCGTCGAGGAGCGATTCGAGACGAGGGCCGTTACACCAGAGCACCGACAGCGAGAGGTCGAAGCCGTCGAGCCAGTCGTAGAAGTCGTCGACGCGGTCCGCGGTGGCCCGGAGCGGAACGACGACGTGACCCGGGTCGAGCGCTTCGAGTTCCGAGAGGACGCGGTCCGGTGCCAGCCCGCCGTACTCTCGTTCGGTCATGGGAACGACGACGGCGGCCCGGTCGGTCGGTGCCGCCGGCGTCGGGTCGGTCAGGTCGTGGAGCGTCGTCACGCGTTCCTGGACGTACTCCATCACCTCTCCCTGTGGCCGGGGCGACCAAAAGCCCGCGGGTCCATCGTCGAGTTGGCCGGTCCGTTTTTTAAAGAGGGCGCCCAAGACAATTGCATGAAATCGACGCGGAAGGGGCTCCGGGACGGCGAGCTCGAGAAGGACACCTACGAGCGCCTCACCTGCGCGGAGTGTGAGAAGGTGCTCAAGAAGCGCGACGACCCCGACGAGATTTTCACCCTCCGCATCTGTCCCGAGTGCGGACGGGAGTGGAAGGACCTGCACTGAGTCACTCGAAGACGGCGTCGAACGCCCGCGCTCCCATCGGGTCGAACGTTCCCGCCGCGATGTTTTCCGCGACGTGCGCGGGGTCGTGTGACCCGACGAGCGCACAGGTGACGGCGGGCGCGCTCCGCGCGAAGTTGATGGCGCGTTGGGCGGGCGTCTCCCCCGTCAGTTCGGCGTCGACTGCCTCCGGAAGTCCCGAGACGAGCTCTCCCTGTCCGAGACTCGCGCTCGTGACGACGTCTAAGTCGAGTGCATCCGCGACGGCGAGTGCCGACCGGCGCTCGCCCTCGAACTCGTGGGCTGCGACGCTGAACGCATCGGCCATGTGGACGTTGAAGGGGAGTTGCACGACTTCGAACCCCGTCTCCTCGCGACCGACCGTCTCAGCGGCGGCGCGGGCGCGGTCGACCACCGCCGGCAGCGAGAGGTAGGCGTCGTCTTCCGGCGGGACGCGAAACGCCTGCCACGTCGCCACGCCGTACCGACCGATGTCGCCCGCGGCCACGCGGCGCTCGAGGCGTTCGAACGTCGCTTCGAGTTGGTCGTAAACTGCCTCTCGTGACCGCTCTCGAAGCTGCGTCTCCGGGTTGTGAACGTAGTAGCAGTCGACCGTTTCGACGCCGAGTGCGTCCAGCGAGCGGTCGAGCGACGCTTCGATGGCGTCGGGCGCGATGCAGTGGTAGCCGGCGACGAGGTCCGCGGGGTCGACGGGGCCGTTCTCGACGAAGCGCTCGCGGACGTAGCGCGCGGGGTCGTCGGGTCGCTCGCCGTCGAAGGGGAGGAACCCGCCCTTGGTGGCGACGACGACGGCCTCCCGGTCTACGTCGGCGTTCTCCAGTGCGCGCCCGACCACGCGCTCGCTTCGCCCGCAGCGGTAGTTGGTCGCGGTGTCGACGACGTTGCAGCCACCTTCCAGCCCCGCGACGAGTGCGCGTTCGTACTCGGCGTCGACGGTATCGGTCGGGTCGCCGAGGTAGGTGCCGAGGCCGACGCTCGACACCACGCCGGGGCCGAATCGCCGGAAGTACGTCCGCCCGAAGGCGTCGCCGAACTCGTCTCGGTACGCCCACGTGCCGCGAGTGGTCGCCATACGCTCGCTACGCGCGATGGGCCCATATGATCGGCGATGCGGGTCATACTATTGACTTACAGCCGACAGTATCAGTCGTCGCGGTCCGGCGGGGCGATGCCCTCGATATCGCCCGTCACGCTGTCGCTGACGACGAACTGGCCGGCGGCGTTCGTCCGGCGACTCACCGCCGACACACGGAGGACGTAGCTACCGACGAGGACGAACGGCGCCAGTGCGATGGCTTCGACGCCCGTGACGAGCAGGTTCGTCGCCGGAATCGACTCGAGAAAGTGCAGGAACGACGCCGTCGTGGCCACGGACACGATGGAGGTGAACACGAGGTTCCGGGAGAGGTTCGCGAACTCCTGCCGGATGTAGAGCGACTTGAAGTAGGCGCGACCGGTCGCGACGTACTGGAGGAGCTGCAGGAGGTCGTCGATGGCCTCGTTCGTTCGCTCGGGAAGGGCGTCGCTGTGGCTCGACTGGAGCCGTCTCAGGTCGTGAATTTGTCGGTCGTGATTGTAGTCCATCATCGCGATGACGAGGTCGGCGTTCGACGCCGCCCGCGCCAGTTGGTCGTTCATCTCGCCCGTCTCCGTCGCGAGCGAGTCGAGGTAGCTGTCGAAATCCGCCCGCAGGTCCACCTCCGTCGCGTGCAGGTCGTCCTCGATTGATTGCGCGCGCGTCAGAATCTCGGCGGAGAGCAGTCGGACGAACTGCACCGGTTCTGCGGGGACGTGGTCGACGTCCAGGATGTCTTCGAGTCGGCGGCGATACTCCACGACGCTCTGGATGCGCCCGAACTCTCGGTCGAGCGCGGACACCTCCTGCGTGACGAACAGCGAGTTGACGGAGACGACGATGGAAAACAGGAGGAAGTTACCGCTGAGAAGCGCGCTAACCAGTGGGACGGTGGTCCGACTGTGGTCGCGCAAGGCCGCGGACAGCGGCTCTCCGGCGACCACCGAGCCGACGACGCCGACCAGGAGAAACCCGCCGACGAGCCCCGCCCCCGCGACGGCGACGCGATTGCCGTCGAGGAGCACCCATCGGTACAGCCGACCGAGAACGGGCATCCGCCGCGTCCCGTCGGTGGGACCACTCGTCGCCGTCATCGTCCGTCCATGTCGCCCACATCCGGCGACTTAGTGATTGCGCAGTCGGTCACAGGTCGCCTTCGAGCGCCCGCCAGAGGCGGTCGGTCAGTGTCGTTTTCCGGGCCGGCCAGACGAAGTCGTCGTCGTCGATCGGGACCTGTCCCCCGCCCATTCGGGCGTGGCCGCCACCGCTCGCGTTCGGCACGTCCGACAGCGCCGATTCGATGGCCCGCCCCATGTGAACTCGGTCGTCGCGGGACCGCCCCGAGAGATAGAGCATCCCGTCTCGGGTGCCGTAGACGATGGCCGCGGTGACGCCTTCGAGCAAGATGAGTTCGTCGACCGCCTGTGGAATCGCGTCCACGTTCGACACCGCACCCACGTTGCTGATGGCGAAGGCGCCCTCTACCTCGCGTTCGCGGATGGCGGTCGCCTTGATTTCCAGCGTCTCCGCGCTCACCTGCGGGTTGGCGATTCGGTCGAGGAGGCTCTCGTCGACGCCGGGGGAGAGGAACCGACTCGCGTCGAAATCGGCGGCGTGGATGCCCGAGGTGAGTCGGTTCGTGTCGGTGAGAATCCCGAAAAACAGTCCCGTCGCGACCCGTGAGGGGACGACGTACGTCGAGTCGATTTCGCTCTCGTGGTTCTCCGGCGGCACCGGTGTCGCGTCGAGGTCGTCGAAATACTCCGCGATCACGCTCGAACAGGCGCCGTAACTGGTCCGAACGTCGGTGAACGCCTCGCCGCGTCCCTCGCCGGGGTGGTGGTCGACGACGGCGACGGGGCGAACCGTCTCCGACCCGGCGAAGCCCCGTGGCTCGTTGTGGTCGACGAGTACGACCGTCTGCGACGTCAGATCCTCCGCTCGCTCGATTGGGTTCAGTTCGGCTTCGAGGACGTTCCGAAACGCCCGGTTCTCTTGGTGGCGAATCTGGCCCGAAAACTGAATCGTTGCGGCCGTCCCCACCTGCTCGGCCAGCGAGGCGACGCCCATGGCTGCCGCCATCGCGTCCGGGTCGGGGTTCGGATGCGTGAGCACCGACACGTCGTCGTACTCCGCCAGCATCGCCGCGAACCTGACACCGCGCGGCCGCGACAACCGATGCATGACGTAGCCGCCGCCGACCAGAACGACCAGCGTGACCAAGAGCGCCGCCAGCAACTCCGGATGCGACTGCGCGAACGCCACCGCACGGCGAACGACATCGTCGGCGGCGACTGACATACTCGTGCCGACTCGGGCGAGTCGGAAGAGTATTCTCCTGTTACGTCGTCGCGCTCCCGACGGAATTCACGCCGACCGGAACGCGTGGATTGCGGAGCGATACCCCGCCCAGACCGTCGGATACTGGAGGTCGTATCCGACCGCGTGCAAGCGGTCGTTGATGCATCGCTTGCTCGCTCGCACCCGCCGACTCGCGTCGTCGCCACGCTCTTCGACCGTCTCCTTGGGCGGCCGGTCGACGCCGCACTCGTCGGCCAGCCAGTCGGCGAAGGCCCACTTCGAGACGGGTTCGTCGTCGACGGCCAACACCACGTCGTCGCGGCCCTGGTCCGTGGTGAGCAGATGCGCGACGACGCCGGCGGCATCGTCGCGGTGAATCGAGTTGAGATACCCCTCCGTCACCGGGCCGTCGAGATAGTAGTCCAGGCGGTAGCGGTCCGGACCGTAGAGGCCACCGAACCGCACGACGGTACCGTCTATCGGGCCGTCGAGCGCTATCTCTTCGGCCTCCACGAGGACGCGCTGGCGCTCGGTCGCTGGCTCCAGCGTCGTCGCTTCGTCAACCCACGCACCGTCGTGGTCGCCGTAGACGCCCGTGCTCGACGTGTAGACGAGGCGGTCCGGCGGCGACGGCCGCTCGCTGAACGTCTCCACGGCGGTCCGCAACCCCTCGACGTACGCCGCGCGCGCCGCCTCCGGCCCGCGACCACCCGCGCTGGCGGCGTAGACGACCCAATCGACATCCGGGACGGCGTCGAGCGACGCCGCGTCGGTCACGTCGGCGCGGACGGCGTCGAATCCCGCGTCTTCGATGGCTTCGAGGCCCGCGTCGGACCGGCGGACGCCGACCACGTCGTGGCCGGCGTCGGTCAACTGGCGCCCGAGTTCGATGCCCACGTAGCCACAGCCGAGAATGGCGACCTGCACGGTAATCAGTGGGCGTTCCGCCCCGCGACGTAGTTGTGGATGGCAGCGAGTTCGGCGAGCGTCATCCGCGTTCGCCCCTCGATTGCCTGCTGGACTTCCTGTCCAGAGAGGTCGAGGTCGACGTTCGAGGCGATGGTGTCGACGTCGAGGACGCCGGTCGTCATCCCCATCAGCAGGTGGTCGCGTACCTCTTGGACGATGGCGTCGGCGTCCGGACCGTCCACCGCGAGAATCGCGGCTGCCTCCGACAGGGTGAGCGACGGCGACTCGCCGGCGGCGAGGGCTCGAATCGTCTCCGCCGACACCCCCGTCTCCGAAGCGACAGCGTCGGCGTCCAGTCCCTCGATTGCGGCTCGTAATTCTGCCTCGTATGCCTCGTGGAGTTCGGCCGGCGTCAGCGTCGCCGGTTCGTCCGCGGCGTCGTAGAGCATACGCCGGTTCAACGCCCCGCCGACAAAAGTGTCACTCTGTGTCGCTACACGCCGCCGACCACGACGTGCATCCGGGCTGGGGCCACGTCCCCGAACGTTCGTCGGCGTTTCCGTCCACGTCGCCAACGCCGCTCCGAGACGGAGGTACGGCTACCGTGACGACCGTTTCGGTCCGGAACTCGACGCGCTCGTCACGGCCGAGGTGTTCGGCCGTCCCGTCGCCGTCCACGTCGACCCGGACCGCGGAGCCGTCGCGGACGTACCGAATCGCCGTCTCGGGTGTCGCCCCCGGCGCTCCGCGGTCCGTCTGGAGCGTGAAGCGAGCGTACGCGCCCTTGACCTCGACGGTCCAGACGTTCACCGTCGCGTACCAGTAGCCCGGAACCGGCGCGACTGGCAGGCCAGCGGGCGTGACCTCCAGCGTCTCGTTCACTCGCTCGCGGACGCGAGCGCTCCCTCGCTCCGCCGCCCGCGTCACGAGTCGTTGCTGGACGCGACGCAGCGTCTCGTCGACTCGCTCCTCGTCGACCGTCGTGGCCGACGACCGCCGCGCCGCCGCGAACGTCGCGTCGAGACGCGTTTCCAGTCGGTCGACGCGTCCGGGTTCATTCCCCGGTGCCCGTTCGTCGGCGGCGACGGCGATGGATTCGGCCAGCGATCCGTTGCTCGCCGCCAGCGCCCGGCGTGCGGGGCGGTCCCACTCTCCCATTCCCTCTGCGACCGCCGCCTGCGCCTCGGACCGGGTGAGTCGCGTCTCGTTCGCGACGGCTCGCCGCGCACGCGACCGAATCACGCCGACGCCGTCGGCCACGGATTCTCGGAGCTGGCGACGTGACTCGTTCGACCCCGACGCGAGCAGGGCCTGCGCCCCCGACCGTAACCGAACGCCGGACGAGCGGTTGGACGCATCTCCCGCCACCGCGTCCGCGGCGTCGCCGTACGGCGTCGCGAACAGGTTGACGTTCTTCGCGGAGAGCGGGTGATACGAGCGGGATGGCGGGACGCCCGTCGCTCGGTCGTGACTCACCGACGCCACGGTGAGGTAGGAGGGCGAGCCACGCGGCACGATGCCGACGGCGCCGCCCGGCGGTGACCCGGCAATCGTCGCCCGCCCCCGCGGCATCGGCGTCTCACGCCGTTCGAGGATTTTCTGTAGCGTCGCTACCGACCCGACGCCGGTCGCTTCGAGCACCGCGTCGAATCGCTGTCGCGTCGCGTTATGTCTCGCTGCACGCCGCTCCAACCTGCGTATCGTCGCGTCTATCAGCGCCACTCGCGCACCGACGCGCGCCCTATCGGCGGCCCCGCGGTAGCGGTCCGGGGCGTCGATGAGTTCCGACCGACGCTCGCGAAGGGCCGCAGCGAGTCGTTTCGGCGGGTTCGCCGAGTACGTCGCGAGGGCTCCCGCTTCGACCGAGACGTTCTCTGCGTCGAGTCGCTCGGCGAGGGTGGCGAGGTCCGCGTTCGTCCACGGTCGAAGCGACGATGGTCGGTCACCGTAGACGACACGACCGCTCGCATTCAACTCACCCGTCGCCGCCGCCGTCGCTACCGCGTCCCGTCCGCCTCGACGCTCGACGAGCACGCGTTCGGCTTTCCCGGCCACGTCCGCGAGGTTCGGGCCGTCGAGCGGCCCACCGCGTTCGAATTGGGGACTCGTCGGCCGGTCCGGCGCCGTGCCGTTCGGGGCGTATCGTCCGACGACTGTGACGCCGATTCGGTAGCGGTCCGTCCACTCGGCGGACGTGGTCGTCGTGTCGTTCTCGTGGCTCCACTGCCACGTCACTCGGCGTTCGAGCGTGACTTCGCGGACGAACCCGTCGAGTCGGTGCTCGTCGTCGTAGACCGCTGGTGTCGAGCCAGTTCCGGATTCGACCGTCGCCGTCGCCGATTCGCTCACGTCGGTGAGCGACCACTCCTCGCCCGGTTCTTCGGGGTCGGGCCGTGGCTCGTCGTGTGTCTGGCGTCGCGCCGTTCGAAGCTCCGTTTCGACCCGATAGGCGGCCCGCAAGACCGCTTTGAGCGAGCGGTTCGACCGGAGCGCTTCGGTTCGCATCCCCGCCGCGGCGTGTGTGGCCAGCGGGTCGACGCCGACCGAAACGTTCCGGTCGGGTGAGGCGTTCGATTCGTGTCGACGCGGTATCCCGACCGTGGCGTTCCGGTTCAGATTCGGGCGCGCGAGCACTCGGTCCGCCCACGCGCTGTCTGCAGACGTCGCCGCCGTGAAGTCTCGAACACCGAGTTCGACGAACGCACGCTGGGTCGCCCGTTTCCCTGCGGGGTCGCTCCGTCCGAAGACGGCCCGCTGCGTTTCGAGGACCGCACCGTTCGTCGACGTCTCGACGTGTCGGTTCGCGACGACGTTGGCGATGGGCGCGCCGTAGTACTGCCCCCAGCCTCGCGTCCACGCGACGGGGTAGAGACGCGCGGTCAGTCGCCGTCCCAGCCCCGGACCGTCGAGCGGGCCGCGATTCAGGCGCGTCTCGAACGTCGTCGCCCGGTCGTGTAGTGCGAGCACTGGCGTCGATACCGTCACCGTCCGGGTGCGCTGCTCTTGGGCGACGACCCGTCCTGACTCCCGAGCGGTCACCGTCAGGTTCCGGACGGTCACGCGAAGCGCCGTCCCGTTCTCGACCCCGCGAACGTCGATTCGAGCCATCCCGTCCCGGAGTTCGGGCACCGTCGTCGCTTCCGGCACCGACGCGACGGCGACCACGTCGCCCCGGCGGTACTGCGTCGACGCCAACGCCTCCTCGACGGCCAGATAGATCCGGAGACGAAGCGAGTCGCGGAACGGCGTGTCGTGGCTCAGGAGCCGTCCGTACGCCGTGTCGGCGGGTTCGGTCACCGGCTCGCTGGCCGCCTCGCGCGCTGCGTCGTCGACTGCCGACCGCAACGCCGTCGTCGTCGCGGCCGTTGTCCGCTCCATCGCCACGTCGACGTCTTGGTCGATGCGCGACGGCCCCTGCGTCGAGAGCGCCGTCCCGAACGTCGCCGCCCCGACCAGCAACAGCGCACCGACCAGCGCGAACGGCACCCGCGCCCGCCGGTCGTCGGCGAGGCGAGTCACGGCCACGTCCTCACGACGATTCGCACGTGACCGACGCGCACCGTCTCGGCCGTCTCGACCGTCGATGCGTTTCGAGAGCGAAGGTCCTGTTCGACCCGTCCAGCGAGCGCCGTGGCGAGTCGGTCGTTGGCGGTGTCGACGCCGCCGTCGACGAGCGTGGACGAGTGCGTGACGCCGAGCACCTGTTCGGCGCGACGGTAGCGGTGACGGACCAGCGACGCGGACGCCGAGGACTCGCCCGCAGCGATTCGGGTTCGGGTCGGTGGGAACCAGCCGTCGACGACGCTTCGTGCGACGACGGCCGCCGTCCCGTTCGCGCCGCGTGCGCGAGCAGCGTTCACGGCAGCGGCTCGCGTCGGTGGCAGGCCACTCGGCGCCTCCAGCGTCGCCGCGTGGACCGTGCGCCCCCGCGGCGGCGGGTCGCCGATTACAACTCGGCCACGCACCGACGAGCCGCGATGGAGACGCCACGTCGCGGTGATTTGGGTGTGGTTGGTCCGAATCGCGCCCCGGACGGCACGGACGACAGCGCGCTCGAACCCCTCCTCCACGTGCCACAGGCGTTCGCCGCCGACCGTCGTTCGACTCACAGCGGCTCGCGCCAGCAGTCCGGCGAGCGTCCCGTGGGCCGTGCGCTCGGACGCGCTCGCTTCGTCCGGCACGTCGACGCTCGTCGTCTCCGTTCTCGGCGTGAGAGAGTAGTTCACCGACGCCGTCGTCGTCGCGAGCGTCGAAGCCGTGGCGGGTGCGTTCCCCTCGCCCGCTGGCGCACGCGGCGTCGCCGTCGTGACGGTCACCACCGCGGCGCTAACGAGGAGGAGACAGAGCACGCCGTCGAGGACGGTACTCGTCACGTCCACACCACCACCCGGACGCGACCCGGACGGACCCGTCCCGGAGCCAACCGAACGCCGAGCCGACGGACCGCCGTGTCGACCACCTCTCTCCGCCGACTGGGCGGCGTCGGTCCCGCGCTCCAGCGCTCGCCCGCCGCCGCAATCGTGACCCGACAGCGATAGCCGCTCGGTCCCGCGTCCTGCGCGCGGTCCAGTCGCTCCGTGTGCGCGACCCCACCCGTGACGAGTCGGTCGGTCACGCGGTCGAGCGTCGGCGACGCGAGATTCCGACGTTCTGCCATCCCTGCGCCGTCGAGTGCGACCGCGTACGTCGACACGGCGCTACACACCGCGAGGAGGACGACGAGCGCGGCGGTCGGCTCGACCTGTCCCCTAGCCGACGAGTGTGACATCACACTCCTCCCAGACGACGTGGCGGACGATTAGCGGGCCCTCGGCGGGACGCCAGCGCGGCGTCTGCGCGCGGGCCTCGGCGCTGGCCTCGCAGAGTGCGTCGCCCGTTTCGAACCGCGACTCCGGCGGTGCGCCCCGGAGGACGGCACGGAGCGCCTGCGACCCCGTCGCTGGTGTCACGGGGCCGAACGCGAACGCCGCGTGCGTCGTTCCGGCATCGTTTCGCAGGCCGATGCGGCTCGCTCCGATTCGAATCGCCGTCGCGTCCAGCGGGTGTTCGGCTGTGGCCGACCGCTCCGTCGCCGCTAGTCGGTCGACCGTGTCGGCGGCCGACGCTGCGGCGGGCGGCGGCGCCGTCGGCAGCGTCGCGCCGACGCCCACGAGGACGACGCCCGCGAGCGACAGGCCGAGCCAGACGTGCCACGCGTCGACTGGAGGTCCGAGCATGGGCCGGCGTGGCCCCGTCACCCTACTTGAAGTCGGGGTCAGAGGAAGAGTCCCGCGCCGACGTACGCCGCGAGGTAACAGAGCGTGGCGAGCGACAGCGCGACGCCGACGCGGTGCCCGACGAGCGTCCGGTCGAGGCCGCGCGTCAACCCGACCGAGAGGACGGTGAGCGCGACGGCTAGCCAGAGGACGTACGCGCCGACGACGAGGCCGAGGTGGGCCGTCGGGAGCGCGCTGGCGCCGAACTGCGCCGCCGTCCCCTCTCGGGCGACCCGGGCGGACAGCGCGACGGTCGTTCCCCCCACGACCGGCCCGAAGACCGCCGCCGTGTTCGAGAGGGTATCGGTCAGTCGCGAGAGGTCGCGCCGCGCCGCACGCTCGACCCGGCCGAGCTCCTCGATGTGCTCGGCGGTCGACACCAACGCGTCACCGGCCGGCTGCCCCTCGACTGCTGCAAGGTCGAACAGCGACGCCACCTCTCGCAGTCGCTGGCTCGGGACCGTCTCGACTGCGTCCGCGCACGCCTCGCCGACCGGCACGCCGAGTCGTCGTTGGCGGCGGGCGACCTCGTCGAAGAGCGTCCCGGTCGCACCGGGAACCCGTTCGGCGGCGTCGGTGAGTGCCGTTTCGACGGCGTCGCCCGCGGCGACCCGACGCCCCACGAGATAGCAGGCATCGTGTAACTCGGCTTCGACCGCTTCGACGTGCTCGGCCACCTGCTTTGCTTCGCGAGCGTCGAGGACGAGTGCGACTCCGCATCCGAGTCCGACCGCAGCGATAGGCGCCGTCCACGGGTCGAGGGCGTGGAGGGCGACGCCCCCGCTGCCGACGGCCGCGACTGCGCCGCCAGCGACGGGGACCACCCGACTACTCGGTACGTCGGGGTGGTCGCGCGTGATTCGCGGCGGCGGGAAGGCGACGGGGCGACGAGCCAGCAGCCACGCTCCCGCCACCGTCACTCCGACGGGGAGCAGACCGTCGTATAGGACCGTGAGAACGGGGATTGAGAGCCTGACTCCCGTCGCTCGGGCGGCGGGGAGCACGCCGACCAGCGCGAGCGGGAGGAGGACGCCGAACGCGTACAGCCCGGTCACGGCGCCCCTGATGTCGCTCGTGAACGACGCCAGTTCGTCCCGGACGCCATCGAGCGACGCCTCGACGGCGCGGTCCAGCTGTCGCTCCCGCTCCGCAGGCGGCGCGGACGCGGCGGCGCCGAGTCGGGCGACCGACCGCTCCAGCGCCGGGAAGTCCTCCTGCCATTCCCGTGCGAACCGCTCGAACCCACTCCGTGGCGTTCCGGCCGCGCGGGTAACGTGTGCCTCGAGACTCGCAGCGAGCGCGCCAGTCCCCGAATCGGCGGCGAACGCCGCGGCACGCTCGACCGTCGGGTCGATTCGAAGCCGAAGCGCGGCCCGGCCGATGAGCGACGCCGCCGCCCCCAGCGCCCGCGTCCGCGCCATCGTCGCCAGAAACGGCGGGCCGTGGCGCGCGGCGACTGGGACTGCGAGACCGACCGCACCGATACCTGCACCCACGCCGATGCCCACCCGAACTGTCGTTTCGGTTGCGAGCACCGTCCCGACTGCGACGCCGAGGACGAACACGGCCGTCGCGACGACATACGCCGCTCGAACCAGCGTCTCGCCGTCGACGCCCGCGTCGAGATACGTGAGCGCTCGGTCGAGGTTCGGGTCCGGGTCGACACGCCACGGCCACCACGAGGCCACCCGAGCCATCCAATCGTCACTCATTCGTCCACCCGCTGACGGTGGGCCGCGTCCACCTCTCCGGGTGCCGTTCGGTTGGCGGTGACGAGACGCTCCAGCGTCGATTCTCGCTCGTCGAGTGCCTCCAGTACGTCCGCGTACGACTCCGTCGGGCCGGCGAGCGACGCCACGAGGTGACTGTTCCCGCGCCGGACGACGCCAGTCGTGGCTATCCCGTCGTCGCCGAGTTCGAACAGCGTCTCGAACGTGACGCCGTCCTCGGTGGTGCGGACCTCCTCGATGCTCGCCACGCGCCGACGCTCGTCGCCGGCGAGCGTCACGAGGAGGTCCGTCGCGGCGAACGACGATGCCGGCACGCCGAGGTCGGTGACGACGCGTTCGACCACTGCGTCGGCGCCGTCGCCGTGAATCGTCCCGAGGACGGCGCTCGACGCCGCGCCGACGCGCATCGCCTCGTAGAGCGTCGCTGCCTCCTCGCCGCGCACCTCGCCGACGACGAGAGCACCGTCGCCCAGTCGGAGCGCCGTTCGCAGCGCGTCCGTCGCCGAGAGTTCCGGCCCGTCGTCGGCCTCGGTCCGAATCGCCTGCACGTCGCGGTCGGCGTCCCGGAGCGTCGACACCGGGAGTTCCGGCGTGTCTTCGACGACGACGGTCCGCGTCGCCGGCGGGAGCTCCCAGAGGAGCGCGGAGAGAAACGTCGTCTTGCCTGCGCCACGCGGTCCGGCGATGAGCCCCGCCGCGGCGCGCTCGACGGCGAGCGAGCAGAGCGCCGCCGCTTCGACCGAGAGCGTGCCGTTGGCAACGAGCGCTGGCAAGGTCCACGCCGACGTCCCGTGACACCGGAAGACGAACCCCGTGCCGGTGCTGGCGGGGTCTGTGACGCCGGCGACGCGGACGCGTTCGCCGAACGGTCCCGTCGTCGTCGCGTCCAGCGTCGGCGCCGCTCGCGAGAACCCGCGGCCGCTCTCGCGCCGGAACCGCGCCGCGAGCGCGGCCACGCCCTCTGGCGTCAGGTGGACGTTCGTCGGCACGCGCTCGCCGTCGATGGCCACCCGAACTGGGCCGTCGCTCACCGGCGCGGTGACGGTCACTTCGGCCACCTTTGGGTCGGCGAAGAGGTCGTCGAGGACGCCGTGGCCCGCCGTGTGCTTCCGCAGGACGCGTTCGACCGCCGCGGCGGACGCAGCGTCGATATCGACGGCTCCGACAGCGCGGGTGAGCGCTCGGCCGTCGTTCGCGCCGTCGCTCTCCGAGAGGCGAGCGTACGCGGCCGAGAGCGCGCGTAGCGCCTCGTCGTCCAGCCGCCAACCGAGCGGGTTGAGAGCGTACTGGTCGCCTCGCTCCGTCCGGTATCGCCGCACCGTCGCGCCGGTGTCGATATTCCACGTATCGACCAACGTCGCGCCCGCGGGCGGCCGCTCGACGAGTCGCGCGTTCGCCACCGTCGGCCCAACCGTCGCCCCGAGGGCGTCCGCGTAGCCGTCGACGCGACCTGCCCCTGCGGCCAGCCCCGTCGTCGCCGCCAGTCGCTCGACCGGTCCGGCGCGACCGGTCGCCTCGCGAGCGGCGCCCAACGGGTCGCGGCGAGCTCGCTCGGCGAGTCGCTCGTCGTGGACGGCCACGCGCGCCGCGAAGCGTCCGGCGGCGACCAGCAGTCCGACCGCATCGTCGTCGTAGACGCGTTCGCGCCCCGACCGTTCGACGTGGACGGCGTCGGCCTCGCGTTCTGCGAGCGTGCCGACGACCGTCGCTCGGCAGTCGGGATTGGTCGCGAGGTCACCGTCGCCTCCGCAGTCGTTGGCGTCGACGACGAGCGTTCCGTCCGACCCACCCGCGTCGCGAAACGAGGGGTCGCAGTCACACGACGACTCCAGCGGTCCGTCGTTCCGCCGCTCGCGTAGTCTATCGAGCAGTCGCATACGGCGGGTGCCGCGCTATCGCTCTTGAACCTCAGCCCCGAGTGACAACGACGCCGACCCCGTCAGCGCGCACGAGCGAGAGTTCGAGCCGGTAGCGACCCGCAGCGTCGAACCGAATCGGCCCGTTGGGTGTTCGGAGGTCAATTTCCCGAAGCGTCGTCCGATGGGGTCGCTCGCCCGCGAGACGGTAGCCGATCTGGTCGTCCTCGCCGTCGACCCACAGGCTCGCGTCGACGGCGGTCCACGACCGTTCGAGGAGCCGAAGTCGGACGAGGCGGCGCGCACCGGGCACGCCCGGCGCAGTCGGGTCTTCGTGGGCGACGAGGGAGTTCGCCGCTCGCGCCACTCGCTCCGTCACGCGGTTGAGATGGATAGCCGTCCGCGACGTTCGGCTCTCGTCGATGGCGGGCGTGACTGCCGCCAAGAGAGCGACCGTCAGGAGCACCGCGAGGACGACGCGAATCACAGGAGTCGCCGGAGTCGCTCGCCCAGCGACGCCGCTTCGGAGTCGTCGTCCTCAGTCGGCTGGTCGGCCGCCGCGGCTGTCGCCGCGAGCGTCGCATCGGTTTCGGTTCGGACTCGTTCCTGTAACCCGTCGGTCGCGTCCTGTGGGCCGACCGTCGTCGCACGCGGGTTCGTCTCCGTGGCGCGCTGGTCCATCGCCGTCGTTCGGTCTTCGTCTGTCGCCGTCGAGTCCGGGGATTCGAACCCTCCTGACTCGGTGGCGGGACTGGTATTGCCCTCGTGAGTGGCGTCTAGCGTGCTGCTCTGCTCGGCGCGGTCAAGTCGCTCCTCGACCGCTCGCAGTTCGGTTTCGAGGCGCTCGGCCCGGGCGACGGCGTCGTTCGCCCGGCGCTCGACCGCTTCGTCGACGGCGCGGACGCCGCCCGCGAAGCCGCGAAGTGCTTGGACTGTCGCTTCCAGTTCGGAAACTCGGTCGTCGAGCGCCGACGCCCGTTCTTCGACTTCGTCGAGACGAGCCGAGGTTCGGGCGGCGTCGGGCAGGCCGTCGTCGGCGTGTCCGTCGGTGACTGCGCGTTCGAGTGCGGCGACGCGGTCTGCCAGTGTATCCTCGACCATACCGGCCGGTGGTCCCGCTATCGTACCTAAAGGTTCGGCGTCGTGGCGGCGGTGCGTTGAAGGGGACGCACGACACACGTCAGACGTATGAAGTCCGTCCTGATTGGTGTCGGACAGGCCGGCGGCAAGGTGACCGCCGCGCTGTCCGACTTCGACGCGCGGCACGGCTTCGACGCGGTCACCGGGTCGCTCGCGATAAACAGCGCACGGTCCGATCTCCAGTCCCTCCCACTCGACACCGTCCTCATCGGCGGCGCGACGGTGAACGGTCACGGCGTCGGCGGCGACAACGAACTCGGCGCCGAGGTGATGCGCGACGACATCCAAGAGGTACTCGGCGCCATCGACGGCCGAACGACGGCCGAAGCCGAGGCCATCTTCGTCGTCGCCGGCCTCGGCGGCGGCACCGGGAGCGGCGGCGCGCCCGTCCTCGTCGAAGAACTCCAGCGAATCTACGACATCCCCGTCTACGGCTTGGGTATCCTCCCCGGCCGCGACGAAGGGTCACTGTATCAGGTGAACGCCGGGCGCTCGCTGAAGACGCTCATCCGCGAGGCCGACGCGACGCTCCTGATAGACAACGACGCGTGGCGGTCGTCAGGCGAGAGCCTCGAATCCGGCTACGAGGCCATCAACGAGCGCATCGCCCGACGCGTCGGCCTCCTCGTCGCGTCGGGCGAGGCCGTCGACGGCGTCGGCGAATCCGTGGTCGACAGCTCCGAAGTCATCAACACCCTCCGCGGTGTCGGGGTGGCGACGCTCGGGTTCGCCGCCGCCGACGCCTCCTCAGACACCGCCGCCAACGTCAACGTCGTCACGAGCACGACCCGCCGAGCGGTGCGCTCGGGGTTGAGCCTCCCGGACACGACGCGGGCGGAGCGCGGACTCCTCGTCGTCGCCGGCCGCCCAGACGCCATCTCCCGGAAGGGTGTCGAGAAAGCGCGCTCGTGGCTGGAGACGGAGTTGGAGACGATGGAGGTTCGCGGCGGTGACTTCCCGCTTCGACAGGACCGCCTCGCGTCGCTCGTGTTGCTCGGCGGCGTCGCCGACTCCGACCGCCTCGACGACTTCCTCGAGCGAGCCAGAGAGGCGGCGCGAGAGAAAGAAGATGACGACGACGAATCGTCGCTCGTCGACGACCGAATCGACGGGTTGCTCTGAGGCCGACGGCCGAACGGCGTTACTTCGACGTGACGAGGCTGCCGCCGTCGAAGTCGGTGCGGCCGTAGTCGACGTCCATCAGGTCGAGGATGGTCGGCGCGATGTCGAACAGGTCCGCGTCCGTAATCGAGACGTTGGGGTCGTCGACGAACAGCGTCGCGTTGTCGAAGCTGTGCATCCCGTTGCGCGGGCCGATGCCGAACACTTCGTCGTGGCCCCTGAAGCCGGACTTGAGGTCGAACCCGTGGTTCGGGATGGCGACCAGGTCGGGCGCGATGTCGTCGTGGTCGCCGCGGAAGGCGTCCTCCTTCTCGACGACGCGTTCACACACCTTCTCGCCGTTCGGGCCTTCGAGCGCTTCGAGGGCCACCTTCAGTTCGTCGCGGGTCGCCTCGTACTCCTCCTGGGGGACGGATCCACGCGGCTCGCGGCCTTCGAGATTGATATAGAAGCGACCGGGGATGAGCGAGTATGCGCGCGACTCCTCGGCGATGTCGGTCAGGTCCTCGTGGTCGTCGTCCTCGTAGGAGAGCCAGCCCTCCTGTTCGAGCCACGCGTTGCAGTGGACCTCGTGGTCGAGCGTGGTGAACCCGTGGTCGCTGGCGACGACGAGCGTCACGTCGTCCGCGAGGAGGTCCCGAATCTGGCCGATGTAGTCGTCGACGGCGCGGTAGAACTCCATGAACGCCTCCTTGTTCGGACCGTCGCGCTCGTAGTCCTCGAACAGGAAGTGGTTGACGCGGTCGGTCGTCATGAAGACGCCGAAAAACAGGTCCCAGTCGTCCTGCTGGAGGTACTTCGAGAAGGCCTCGAAGCGCGTATCGAGCGTCTCGTGTGCGTCCTCGATGAAGTCGCTCTTGTCGTCTTTGTGCCCGAGCTTAGCGTTCACGTCGATGGCGTAGTCGATGGACTGGAGGTAGTCCCGGAGCTCGTCCGGGGTGGCCGCCTTGTCGACGCCGGGCGAGAGGAACCCGGAGACCATGCGGGAGACGTTTCGCTGCGGCGGGAACGTGACGGGGACGTTCATCACCGTCGCGTCTCGGTCGGCCTCGTCGACCCGGTCCCAGAGACGCGGCGCCTGCACGTCCTGCCCCATCGGGACGTACGTGTCGTAGGAGCCGACTTCGCGGTCCTGGAAGCCGTAGACCCCGGTTTCGCCAGGATTGACGCCCGTCGTCAGCGACGGCCAACAGGCGCTCGATTCCGGCGGGACGATGCTGTCGATAGCGCCAGCGCTGCCCTCGTCGGCGAGTGCCGCGAAATTCGGAAATTCTTCGGGATGATTCTCGAGAAGACTGAACGGCACCCCGTCGATGCCGATAAACGCGACGCGCGGATGGTCCTCGCCGCGCAATCGATCGAACAGGCCCATATCACCGTATACCTATGTCACAAATAAGTATCTTCGTTTCCCGACGGATACGGACGCGAGCGACGACGCGGCCGCCAACTGTTAGGGAACCGTACCTCGTGGTCCGGTTGGCACCCCCGTCAGCCACCACCGAAGCGCGATAATCGACAGACTGGAGCGTGTTAACCGCGCGTACCAAACCCCCTATTATCGTCTCGGCCATCGGTAGTGCCATGAGCACGACTGCCGCGGGAAGCGACCTGAACGAGAAACAGCGACGCATCCTCGGCTACCTGCGCGAAGAGGCGCCGACGAAGACGTATTTCAAATCGCGACTCATCGCCCAGGAACTCGGGATGACCGCCAAAGAGGTAGGTGCAAATATGACCGCTATTCGGACCGGCGAGTTCGACGTCGACGTGGAGAAGTGGGGCTACTCCTCGGGGACGACGTGGAAAGTCGACGTTCAGGGTTCGTAACGCAGGAGGGTGTCGGCGTCGGCGGCGAAGTCCCGCGTCTCGTCGTCGAAGGAGTCCGCGTATCGCACCAGCAGCGTGATGACCGTCTCGGGGCGAGCGATTTCGTAGCCGTCCGTCCGGTCCAGCAGTCCGGCCTCCTCCAGCTGTGAGGCGTACGTGCTCACCGTCGCTCGCGACACGTCGAGCGCCCGAGCGACGTCGCTCCCCGACGCAGTCGGGTGGCGCAGAAGCGCCAGTATCATCCCTCGCGGCGTCTCGCGCCGGAGGTAGCCGAGCGCGACCTGTTCGAACGTCGAGAAGCGGTCGGCGACGAAGAAGCGACGGTAGTCGCCGTCGCGTCGGGAGACGAGAATGTCGTCGTCGAGGAGTCGCCGGAGGTGGTGTTGGGTCTCTCCCGTCCCGAGTTTCAGGTCGTCGCGGAGCTTCGAGAAGTGAGCGCCGGGCGTCGTGTTCACGTAGCCGAGGATGGCGTCGCGGGCGTCGCTCCCGTCGGTCGCCGCCCGTGCGTCGCCCGTGCTCAATCCAGCGAACGGCGCAGCGGCTCCGAGTGCAGCGAAGCGCCGTAGCGTCGCTCGTTTCTCGGCGTCGACCCCCCGTTCCCGGTCCCCATCCGGCATAGACACCTACACGGTTGCGTCGGGCCGGCAAAAGGGTGTCGCCGACCGTTCGCTTACTCCGGTTCCGTCTCGGGGTCCGTCTCGCCGTCGGGCGTCTCTGCAGGACCTTCTCCATCCATCTCCGGTGGTTCTTGGGCGTCTTGCATCACTTCGTCCGCGCTCTTGATGCTCGTCCCCGACCCGGACTTGATGGCTTCGGCCTCCTGTTCGAGCTCTTCGATGTCCATCTCGGCTGCTTCGTCGATCTGTCCGAGAATCTCCTCGATGTCGTCGAGACCGATCAGTTCTCGCGTCTCGTCGTCGAACTCCAGCGAGTCCAGTCCGTCCATCTCTTGGACGTCGCTTCCGCTCAACTGCTTGCCGTAGCGACCGACCAGTGACGTGAGTTCCTGCGGGAGGACGAACGTCGTCGACTCGCCCTGTCCCATGCGTTCGAGCGTCTCCATCCCCTTGTCGATGACCGCGCGTTCACCCATCGACTCCGCCGACTTCGCGCGGAGAACCGTCGAGATGGCGTCACCCTGCGCTTCGAGAATCTGGCTCTGCTTTTCACCCTGCGCGCGGATGATGTTCGACTGCTTCTCACCCTGTGCCGTCTCGACGGCGCTCCGTCGCTCACCCTGCGCTTCGAGAATCATCGCCCGCCGGCGACGCTCCGCGGAGGTCTGTTGCTCCATCGCCTGCTGGACGTCCTTCGAGGGGTTGACCTCACGGACCTCGACGGACTCGACGCGGACGCCCCACTCGTCGGTGGGTTCGTCGAGTTCCTTCCGGATGCGCGCGTTGATCTCTTGGCGCTTGTTCAGCGTGTCGTCGAGTTCCATGTCGCCCAGCACGGCGCGGAGCGTGGTCTGGGCGAGGTTCGAGACGGCCATCTTGTAGTTGTCCACCTCGAGGAACGCCTTCCGGGCGTCCATCACCTTGATATAGACGACGGCGTCGGCCGTCACCGGCGAGTTGTCGCGCGTGATTGCCTCCTGTCGCGGCACGTCGAGGGTCTGTGTCCGCATGTCGAAGGCGTACGTCCGGGAGACGAACGGGGGGATGAACGTGATGCCCGGTTCGAGCAGGCGGCGGTACTCACCGAACACCGTCAGCGCCTTCTTCTCGTATGCGTTGACGATTTCGACCATCTGGTAGACGGTCACGATGGCGAGAATCAGTACGAGGATGCCGACCACCAGCGACCCGACACCCAGACCGAGTTGTAAGATAACGGGGGCCATGGTGGGCATTAGGCGCTGGCCATCAAAAGCGTTCGCCCGGATTGCGATTTCGCCCTAGTCGTCGACTTCTTCGACGCGTTTGCCCGTCGCCTTCGGGACGACTCGGCGGTCCGCGTTCTCCCACTCGCGGTCGAGTTCCTCGCCCTCGAACAGGCGGTCCAGAAACACCGCCAGCGCCGCCACCTCGGAGTGGGGTTGGTTCGTCACGCCCACGTTCCAGTCGGCGCGGTCGTACACCTCGAAGTCCACTTTCCCCGCGCCGACGACGACTAGGACCGGCGCCTCGACGTGGTCCGCTCGAATCTCCGGCGTGACCTCCTCGACGGGTTCGCCGTACATCGTGAGGTGGACGACGGGCCCCTCCCAGTCTTCGAGTGTCGGGCGGTAGGAGTCGGTCACCGTCACCTCGAACGGCCCGCCGAAGCGGTCGGTGATGTCTTCGACCGTCTCCGCGGCCTGTGTCGTCTCGCCGACGAGGACCGCCCGGTCGGCGCCGAGGGCCCGCGCCGTCAGAGCGACGTGCGTGGTCATCCGGTCGTCGCGGCCGGGGCGATGCCCCAGTCGCAACACGACGACCTCCGGTGAGTCTTGCATGGCAGAGCGATGGGCGCGGAGGTGGTAACGGCTTTCGAATCCGCCGTATCGGAAGGCACTTGCGCCGGCCGGGGCATGCGTCGCTATGGACCTCACCGACCAAACGGTCGTGATAACCGGCGGCGCGGGCCTCATCGGCTCCCACCTCGCCGCCCGTCTCGCCCCCGACAACGAGGTTATCGTCGCCGACGACCTGTCGAAAGGCGACGCGGACCGTCTCCCGGACGACGCCCGCCTCGTCGTCGCCGACGTGACCGACCCCGACGACGTGGCCGACGTCGTCACCGAGGACGTGGACATCGTCTTCCACCTCGCGGCCTACACCGACACGAACTACGCCGACCCCCGGCAGCTGTTCGAGGAGAACACCGAGATGACCTATACCCTCCTCGAACGCGCCGACGAGGTGGGTGTCGACGGCTTCGTCTTCACCTCCTCTTCGACGGTCTACGGCGAGGCGCCCCGCCCCACGCCGGAGGACTACGCGCCTCTCGAACCCATCAGCGAGTACGGCGCGAGCAAACTCGCCGACGAGGGTCTCGTCTCGACGTATGCCCACTCCTACGACCTGCAGGCGTGGACGTTCCGCTTTGCCAACATCGTCGGCCCCCACCAGCGCGGGAACGTCATCCCCGACTTCATCGAGAAACTGCTCGACGACCCCGAGACGCTCACCATCCTCGGCGACGGCCGACAGGAGAAGTCGTATCTCCACGTCGAGGACTGCGTCGACGCCATCTGTCACGTCGTCACCCACGCCGACGCTCCCCTCAACACGTACAACCTCGGGTCGCGGACGACCACCTCCGTCAACCGCATCGCCGACATCGTGAGCGAGGAGATGGGAATCGACCCAGACTACGAGTACACGGGCGGTGACCGCGGGTGGACGGGCGACGTGCCGAAGATGCGCCTCTCCATCGAGAAGCTCTCGGCGCTCGGGTGGGAGCCGCCGGAGTCGAGCGACGACGCCGTCCGCCGGGCGGCCCGCCAACTCCTCGACGAACTCGCATAGACACCCCTTTACTCGTCGCTCGCTAGGCTCCGGGCGTGCAAATCGTCGGCTACGACGCGAGCGACGGCCGCCTCGTCGTGAGCGACGACGCCGGCGTTGACTTCGTCTCGCTCGACCCCGGGGCGACGCTCTCCTACCGTCTCGGTGACCGGCACTGCGCGGGCGTCGTCGCCGACGACGGCCACCACGCTTGCGACGCCGACGCCGCCCCCCACTGCCCCCAACACACCTCGACGTGGGTCTGTGCGCGGTGTACGGGCACCTGCCTCAAAGACGAGATGGACTGTTTCGACGACCACGCCATCTACCTCGCCGCCTTCGCACCGGACACGTTCAAGGTCGGCGTCACGAAGGCGTGGCGACTGGAGACGCGTCTCCGCGAGCAGGGGGCGGACCGCGGCGCGCACATCCGCACGGTGGAAAATGGACGCATCGCCCGCGAAATCGAGGCGGAACTGGCGGCGGAAATTCCCGACCGGGTTCGCGTCCCGACGAAACGGGCCGGCCTCGGCCAGTCGGTCGACGAGGCGGCGTGGCAGGCCCTCAGTGACGACTTCGACCCGATAGAGACGTTCGCGTTCGACTACGGGCTGGACCTCTCGGAACGCCCGGTGGCGGAGACGCTGGCGACGGGGACGGTTCGCGGGACGAAGGGGCGCTTGCTCGTTCTCGACCACGCCGGCAGCACCTACGCCGTCGATATGCGTGACCTCGTCGGCTACGAGGTGCGCGAGGGCGAAACCGACCGACGGCTCCAGTCCAGTCTGGGTGCGTTCGGATGACTCATCCAATCCGCTCCCACGACGGCGCGTCGTCGAGTCGCGGGAGGGCGTCGCCGATGTCCATCAACGCGGCGCCGTAGAACCGCTCGCGGCCGGTCGGGGTTCGGACGCGCACCACGACCGTCTCGCCCGTCACGCGAAAGACGGCGAGCGACCGCGTCGACTCGACGTGCGTCCAGCGCCCGAGGCGGGTCGCTTCGTCGTCGTCGACCACCCGAGAGCCGAGTTTCCAACTCAGCCGGCTCAGACAGGAGAGGTCGAGGGGGACGGCGGGTGGGAGGCATGCTCCGCCGTCGCTATCGTTGCGTGTGGCCATACCACGCCTCACCGTCCGTCGATAAAAACGCAACCGGTTCGGTCGCGCGCGACTCGGGAGACGACAACCCTTTTCGGCGTGGCTTGCGAACTCGCTGGCATGGCAGACGACGAACCCAACGACGACGGTGCAGAGGGTGGCGAGGCCGACGGCGAGGAGAAGTCGTTCCGCGAGCGCGTCGAGGAGATTCGCGAGCGCCGCGCCGAAGAGCGCGAAGAGGGCGAGCGCCCCGACCCCGAAGAGATGATGGGTGGCGAGGGCGGCCCCGGCGGCAACCCCTTCGCACAGATGATGAGTGGCATGATGGGCGGTGGCGGCCCCGGCGGCATGGGCGGCGGTCCCCCCGGAATGGGCGGCGGTGGCGGCCCGCCGGGCATGGGTGGCGGCCGTGGCGGCGCCGAGGAGGACTCGGTCGGCAACGAAGAACTCGTCCGCGAAGTGCGTCAGCTCCGCGACGAAGTCCGTGACGCCACGCGGCAGCTGCAGCGCATCGCGCAGGCCATCGAAGACGACTAACTCACGCGGTCGTACACGTCCACGAGGCGGTCGACCGAGCGGTCGACCCCGTGGTGCTCGCGCCGTTCGAGACACCGTTCTCCGAGTGCCTCCCGCTCCGCCAGCGTCCGCTGAATCGCGTCGCGGAACGACGCTACGTCGCCCGTCTCGAAGTGATACCCCGTCACGCCGTCTTCGACGGTATCAGCGAGTGCGCCTTCGTCGGCGCCGACGACGGGCGTGCCGCAGGCGTTCGCCTCCAGCGCCACGAGGCCCTGCGTCTCGACGGGACTGGGGAAGACGAAGGCGTCGAGTGCGCTGTAGAAGGCGGGGAGGTCCGCGCGGTCGAGGAAGCCGAGGAAGCGAGCGTCGACACCGCGCTCGGTCGCCTGCCGTTCGAGGTCGTCTCGCGCTGGCCCGTCGCCGCCGAAGACGACGGTCACGTCGAGCTCGGCGGCGGCGTCGATGACGTCTTGGAGGCGCTTCTCGTAGCCGTGCCGCCCCGTGTAGCCGACGAGCGTGTCGGCGTCGTCGAGGCCGTGGCGCGCCCGGAATGCCGCGCCGTCGACGGGCTGAAACTGCGTCAGGTCGATGCCGTTCGGGATGACGGTCACGGGCGTCGAGACACCCACCTCGTCGGTGAGGTGGGTCGCCGTCGCCTCGCTCGGCGTGAGGACGGCGTCGGCGTGGTCGAGGAACCAGCGCTCGTAGCGCTCGCTAATCCGCTCGATGCCGGTTTCGATGGCCTCGGTCGGCGCCACGTAGTCCGCGTACTCCGCCGTCGGCGTGTGATAGGAGGCGACGAGCGGGCGGTCACGCTTTCGCGCGAGTCGAAGCCCCGCGAGGCCGACGGCGAACGGCGTGTGCGCGTGGACGATGTCGACGTCGCGCACCCGGCGCGGAATCACGGGCGTGCCGAGTCGAAAGCCGGGGTAGAAGGGAAAGGGGAGGCTGGAGACGGGATACTCGCCCGCGCGGGCGGCGTAGCCGCCGGTCCGGGGGTAGACGATGTCCATCCGGCCACCGCGCTCCGCCCAGCAATCGCGCCACGCTTTGACGGCGTAGGTGACGCCGTTGACCGTCGGCAGGTAGGTGTCGGTGAAGACGGCGACCGAACGCATTGGCTCCGTTTCGGCGAGCAGCCGTTAATCGTTTGTGACTTCCTCGTCCAGCACGCGCTCATACGTGTCGACGAGTTTCTCGCCCACTCGCTCCAGCGAGTGTTCCGCCGCCGTCTCCTTCGCGTTCGCCCCGAGTCGCTCGCGCAGGTCCGGGTCGTCGGCGAGGCGGTCGAGCGCCTCGCGGAACTCCGCTCGCGTCTCGCATTTCAGGCAGTCGTGACCGTGAGTGTAGAACTCCTCGAAGACGGGGATGTCCCGGAGGACGACCGGCTTGCCACACGCCATCGCTTCGAGGACGGCGATGCCCTGATTCTCCGCCTTGGTCGGGAAGCAGTAGACGTCGCCGGCGGCGAAGGCGCCGCGCTTGTCGTCGACCCAGCCGGTGAAGGTGACGTTTGCCGGCGGATTCTTCGTCCAGCGCCGGACCGTCTCGGAGGCCTGCGGCCCCGAGTCGTAGGGGCCGAACCACGCAAACTCGTACTCCGTCTCCTCGGCGAGACGGCAGAACGTCGTCAGCCCCTTGCGCTCGAAGACGTTGCCGACGGAGAAAACGACGAGGCCGTCGAGGTCGAACCGCTCGCGATACTCCTCGCGCAGGTCCTCGAACCCGGCCAGCGACGCGGTGTCGACGCCGTTGGTTATCGGCTGAATCGGCGCGTCGATGGGGTAGGCTTCGAGGATGCGCTTCGTGTACGCGCTCGGACAGAGCACGAGGTCGGCCTGCGAGTAGAACCAGCGGAGATAGCGACCCAGCGGCCCGGCGAGATACGTCGACCCGCGGAAGCTCTCGGCGAAGTCCTCGGCGGTGACGTGGGCGTGGAGGACGAGTGGCGTGTCCGTCCGGGCGGCGTGGCGAGCGACGGCGACGGTTCCCGGTCCGATCATGTTGCAGTGGGCGACGTCGTAGTCGCGGAACGCGCCCCGGCCACGAAGGGCCGCGGCGGCGGTCCCGACGGGTGACTCGCCCCGCCACGGCGACGTGACGACCGACACGTCGGTCGTCGCGAGCGCGGCCCGTTGCTGGTCGGCGGCGGTGCCGATGCCGCTCCGGTCGAGTCGCTCCGCCAGTTCGAGGTAGTTCAACACCCGCACGGGCGGCGATTGCGCGGTGACGCTCTTGACGCTACCGATAGCGCGAGCGCGGCCGTGGTCGGAAGGCCTTTGCCACCCGGCGCCCCGCGCCGTGTATGGGCATTCCCGAGGAGCGCGTGGACCGACTGGCGGCGCTCGCCCGCGACGCCGTCGCCGAGGGCCACGAGGACCGCGCCCGCGAGTACGTCCGCCTCGCCCGTCGCATCGCCGAGCGCAACCGCCTCACCCTCCCGCGCTCGTTCCGGCGGTTCACCTGCGATGCCTGTGACACCTACCTGCTCCCGGGGCGGAACGCTCGCGTCCGCCTGCAGGACGGTCACGTCGTCGTCCGATGTGACTGCGGGGAGACGGCCCGGTATCCGTACGACTGATACCGCCGACTCATGCCGACACTCTCCCCGAGGACGGTAGTATAAAGTTTCAAACCGATTCGGCACCAGGTTCGGCCTATGGATACGCAAGCGCTGCGCAAGCAGGCCCACGACCTCGACGTGACGGTGTGGGTCGGCAAGAGCGGGCTGGACGCGGTCGTCGACGAGTGCGACGACCAACTGACCGACCGAGAGCTGGTGAAGGTGAAGTTCCTGCGGTCGGCCCGCGGTGGCACGGACGTGCCGTCGCTGGCCGACGAGTTGGCCGAGCGGACCGACTCGTCGGTCGTCGAGACGCGGGGCAACACCGCGGTGCTGTATCGATGAGCGCCACGCCCCTCCAGGCCGGTAACGGGGGCGGCATCATCTCGGAGCTACTCGCCGACAGCGGCGTTCCGTACGCCGACACCCTCGGGGCGGCCATCGCCTTCGTCGTCGCCCTCGCCATCGTCTACCTCATCGGCCGCGTCGTCGTCATCCCCCTCGCGGACCGAGTGATGAACTCGCGGGGACTGGAGGTGCACGCTCGCCGACCGCTTCGGAAGCTCCTCCTCGTCATCGTCGTCTTCGCCGGCATCGCCATCGCGTTCGGGTTCGCGGGCTACGGCAACTTCCTGCAGTCGCTGGCGACGATTGCCGCGGCGGCGACGCTCGCCATCGGCTTCGCCATGCAGGACGTCATCGCCAACTTCGTCGCCGGCATCTTCATCTTCACCGACAAGCCGTTCCGCATCGGCGACTGGATCGAGTGGGACGGCAACTCCGGCATCGTTGAGGACATCAGCTTCCGCGTCACGCGGGTCCGAACCTTCGACAACGAACTGTTGACGGTGCCCAATTCCCACCTCACCGACGGCGTCATCAAGAATCCCGTCGCGAAGAAACAGCTTCGCCTGCAGGTGCCCTTCGGCATCGGCTACGACGACGACATCGAACTGGCGAACGAGATAATTCTGGAGGAGGCAGAGGCCCACCCGGAGATTCTCGACGACCCCGCGCCGACGGTCCGACTGACCGAACTCGGTGACTCCTCGGTCGTCCTCAAGTCTCGTATCTGGATCGACGAGCCGAGCCGTGCGGACTTCGTGAAGACTCGCGGCGAGTACGTCACCACGGTGAAAGAGCGCTTCGACGCGGAGGGAATCAACATCCCCTACCCCAACCGGACGCTCGGTGGCTCCCTCGAACTCGACGGCGTCACCGAAGAACGCGTCGTCGACGACTAGAGTTCGATTCGCTCGACCAGCCCGCTCTCCTCTTTCGTGTTTATCGCGACGATGCGGACGTACTCCTCAAGCATCGAGTCTTCGAGTTTCTCTTTCAGCAGGTTGTCGACCTGGTAGACGCCCGCGGCGTTCACCATCTCGATTTCGACCAGCACCGGCGCGTCCTCGCCTTCGGCGAGCGTGACGTTGCGAATCGCCTGACTCGAGAGCGTGTTGATGCCACGCCCGCCCTTCTCGTAGGGGATGCGTGACCGCCCGCGCTCCATATCGAGGGCGTCGGCGACGCGGATGACGCCGGCCTCGCGGGTCAGCGGGTCCTCCTCCGTGTGGTGACAGAGGATGGCGTGGAGCGTCTCGGCTTTCACCCGCACCGCGTCGGCCGTGTCGTAGAACTCGGGGAGGAGTCGGTCGAGGAGGTCCGCCGCCAGCGGGATGGAGTAGTAGGCGTGGCGGTCACGGTGGACGACGTGGCCCACGTCGTGGAGCGTGGCCGCGAGGGCGACGATGACGGGTTCGTCGGCTTCGTCGAGGCCCTGGTCGCTCGCGCCGTTGAACGGCACGTCCGCGCGCTTCAGCAGTTCGTACAGGCGGAGCGCACGGTTGCGGACGATGTCGATGTGTTTCGGGCCGTGGTCGTTGTACTCCTTTCGCGTGACAGCGTTGACGTTCTGGGCTTCGAGATACGCCGTCACCTCGTCGTCGTCGAGCAGCGTCGACAGGACGCGATTCAGTCGCTCGTCGGGGAAGGCGTGGTCGGCGTCGGGGTCATAGGTGTAGCGGCCGTCATCGTCCGTGCTCATACGGGTCGTTTCGCGTCGGCGGAAAAAAGTGCGCTGGCTTCAGCGCCGTGCCTCGGCGGCCGCCTCTCGCACCGCGTCGTAGTCCGGTTCGTCTTTCGCGCTCCCGCGCCAGACGTACGTCACCGTCCCGTTGCCGTCGACGACGAACACGGACCGCTGTGCGACGCGCATATCCAGCGGCGAGAACGTCGTCTCCACGTCGTACGCGTCGATCAGTTCGCGTCGCTCGTCGCTGATGAGGCCGAAGTTGAGGTCGTTCTGTCGCCGGAACTCGTTGAGCGTGAACGGGAGGTCGACGCTGATTCCGTACACCGTCGCGCCGACATCCTCGAAGTTCGACAACTGGTCCCGGAACGTACACATCTCGGTAGTGCAGGTACCGGTGAACGCCGCGGGGAAAAAGGCGAGGACGATTGGCGCTTCCTCCAGGTGGTCCGAGAGGGTGAACGTCTCGACGTCGCTGTTCGCGAGCGGAGCGGTGAAATCGGGTGCCTCGTCGCCAGTGTCGAGCATAGCTATCCGTTGGTCGACCGCTGTATATACCCTCGGCTGCCGGCGATTCGTACGTGCTACGCGGGGAGCGTGTCGGTCGGTCGGCTCGTGAGTGGCGACTCGGGTCGCCCCCGTTTTGCGAGAGTCAGGACAGCAAAAAGCCTATAATTGCGAACTGGCTAGCAGGTGGTAGTGATGCAAAACGCAATCGTGCCACTGTTCCCCGGGTTGCCCGGCGGGCCGGAGTTGCTCATCGTGCTCTTCGTCCTCGTCTTGCTGTTCGGGGCGAACAAAATCCCCAAGCTCGCCCGTTCGACCGGGCAGGCGATGGGTGAGTTCAGACGCGGCCGCGAGGAGATCGAGGAGGAACTGCAGGAGGGCGCCGAGGAGTCCAGCGCCGACGCCGACAGCGACGTGTCGAGCACGGAGTCGTCCACAGAGTCGACCGCCGACGCCGAGAAGTCGAGCTGATTCCACGGCCTCTCTCCCTTTCTCCGTTTTTCACCGCCCAGCGGCATCGCTCTGAACCGTAACGACTGTACGCTCGCTCCACCGTCGATGGGTATGCATCGCGCTCGCTCTCCTCCGCACACCGCTCGGTCGCCGGCATCCGTCCGCCGTCCCCCACGATGAGTGAATCCGCACCCCTCCAGACGCTGGAGGTACTCTGTCTCGTCGCCCTCGGTGGCTTCGCGGGCGCCAATCTCAGACACGCCTTCGCGCTCGCGATTCCCGGCCTCGGTGGCACACTCGCCGCCAACGTCCTCGGTTGTCTCGCCCTCGGCGTCGTGGTCTACGAGGCGGAACTCGCGGGCGTGCTCGCTCGCGAGACTCGCTACGCCGTTGCGACGGGATTTCTTGCCTCGTTCACGACCTACAGCACGTTCGCGCTCGAAGTCATCCAGTCGCCGACGCCGGCCGGTCTCACCTACGTCGGCGCGACGTACGCACTCGGATTCGCCGCGGTCCTCCTCGGTCGGCGATTGGCCCGCATTCTGGCGGGGGTGGCGGGATGAATCCGGCGTATCTGATCGGCACCGGCGCGGCCGTCGGTGCTGTCTTGCGCCATCTCACGGGACAGTGGGTCGGCGGCCTGCGCGTGTTCGACGACCGTCGCTTCCCGTACGCCACCGCCACGGTCAACGTCGTCGGCGCGTTCGTCCTCGGCCTCGTCACCGCGCTCGGTGCGCCCGATAGCGTGCAGTATCTGGTCGGGACGGGTGCCTGTGGCGCGTACACGACGTTCTCGTCGTTCTCGGTCGACGTGGTGCAGCTGTGGGAGACGGGTGCGCGACGCCTCGCCACGTGGTACGCCGCGAGCACGCTTGCCGGCGCTCTCGGGAGCGTCTGGCTGGCGTTTGCACTAGTCGGGTGAGAAGTCGACGGGGTGACCGACCCCAAGGACCGTTACTGCGGTTCGCAGGGCAGCATCTCTTGGTCGTAGTCCTGGTCGCCGACCACGACGGCCGCACAGCCGCCGATGTGACCGAAGTCGTAGTTACACTTGTACTCGTAGACGCCCGGTTCGGGGAAGTAGTGGGTGACTGGCTCGCCGCCCATGTCCTCGTTCATCTCCCATTCCGACGCAACCTCGGGGTTCCATGCCCTCCGCCCGCTCTCCGAGGCCGACGGGTACATCGACGTGACGCTGTGGGAACTCAGGCTCTCGGTCGTCCACTCGACGACGGTGCCCGGGTCCACCTCCGCGACCATGGGGATGAACGTCTTGTTCTCGTTGGTGACCGTGAACGTGGGCGCGTCTTCCGGCGGGCCGGAGGGCGTCGCCGTCGCAGTCGCCGTGGGTTCCTCCGTCGCCGTCGCCGTCGACGTTGCCGTGCCCTCGCCACCGTTTCCACCGCTCGAACAACCAGCGAGTGATCCGACGAGTCCAGCTGCCGCCGCCACAATCTTCCTGCGACTATATGTCATGGTTCGGTCGTGCAAGGCGCTTAGCGATACCCCTTCAAAAAACATTCGAGGTTAATCGGCGCACGTCTGTTCGATTATCAACCACCTAGATCGGCCAACAGAGTTTATATTCGTGAACGCCGTCATTCGCACAATGGCTATCGACGACGCCGAGAGCTCCGTCAGTTCGGAGTTCGACGGCGCAGTCGCCGACAGCGAGGGTCATCCCGGGAACGACGACACCGACCTCGCGTCACTACTCGCAGCCGGCGAGGCGGCGGCGACCCGACTCAACGCCGTCGTCTCCCAAGAACTCGAGGCCGGGACGCCCGTCGTCAAGGACCTCTGGACGTGGGAGGATTACAAAGCCGAGTTCTACTACGACGACGACGGGACGCCGCCGACCAACAGCGAAGGGGAGCCGGTGCCGTTCGACCCGAGCGACGCCCTCGGATTCGACCCCGAGAAGACCGAAAACGTGCTGTCGTACGCCCAGAATCTCGGCGCCCAACTCGACGACGTCGTCGACGAGCGGACGGTCGACGTGGACGAGAACCTCGACGAAGACGCCTTCTTCACCACCGAGTTCGGCACCACGACGGTCACCAACCGCTACGACTTGGAGAAAACCGTCCCGCTGGAGAAGAAACTCCACTTCCGGGAGATAGACCGCTACTGGGTGAACAAACCCTACGCGTTCGTGGTCATCTTCCAGTCGAGCAAGGAAAACGAGAAGAAGTACTACGTTATCCAGCCCCACACGACGCCCATCGAGGACGACCTCCTTGAGTTCCTCACGACCAAACTCCAGAACGCCATCAAATACGCCGACGTGGAGGTGGCGAGCGGCCTCGACGAGCGAGAGCGCGTCATCCAAGACGAGACGTACGACCTGCTCGAACGGTACGACCTCTACGCTCGGACCGATGGGACGAGCCTCCTCGACACCATCGCCCGCCGTGCGGGCGTCGAGGATGCCGAGGGGACGGTCGGACGGCTCCTCTCGCGACTCGGCTGGCGGCCGGCGACGACGGAGGTGGACGAGGAACTGTCCGGCCTGAGCGTCCGCCCCGAACCCGCTATTATCGAGGAAGACCCCGACGACCTCTCGGAGTACCAAGTCGAGAAGCTGCTCTACTTCCTCAAGCGGGACTTCATCGGCTACGAGCGCATCGACGGCATCAAACACGACATCAACGTCGAGGACATCTCGTGTGACGGCTACCACTCGCCCGTCTTCGTCTACCACAGCGACTACGAGCAGATCATCTCGAACATCTACCACGGCGACGACGAACTCGACGATTTCGTCGTCAAACTCGCCCAGCGGTCGGGGAAGGGCATCAGCAAGCGTCGCCCGCAGGTGGACGCCACCCTCCCCGACGGCTCGCGTGCCCAGCTCACTCTCGGGAAGGAAGTGTCGGACCACGGCACCAACTACACCATCCGGCAGTTCAAGGACGTGCCGTTCACGCCAGTCGACCTCATCAACTGGAAGACGTTCTCGCTGGAGGAGATGGCGTACCTGTGGCTCGCCATCGAGAACAACAAGTCGCTCATCTTCGCGGGCGGGACGGCGTCGGGGAAGACGACCAGCCTGAACGCCGTCTCCCTCTTTATCCCCTCGAACTCCAAAATCGTCTCCATCGAGGACACTCGCGAGGTCGAACTCCCCCAGCGCAACTGGGTGGCGTCGGTCACGCGGCCCTCCTTCTCCGACGACGAACAGGGCGAAGTCGACGAGTTCGACCTGCTGGAGGCCGCCCTCCGCCAGCGACCCGAGTACATCGTCATGGGCGAGATTCGAGGCGAAGAGGGGCGGACCCTCTTCCAGGTCATGTCGACCGGGCACACCACGCTCACCACCTTCCACGCCGACTCCGTTGGTGAGGTGCTGAAGCGATTCACGACCGAACCCATCAACGTCTCGAAGACCATGTTCTCCGCGCTGGACCTGGTGTCGATTCAGACCCAGACTCGCGTGGGCGGGCGGAAGGTGCGCCGGAACAAGAACCTCACCGAAATCAACTTCTACGACGCCGAGAACGACGAAATCAACGTTCAGGACGTCTACCAGTGGCAGGCCGAAACGGACGAGTTCCTCCGGATGAGCAACTCCAACACCCTGGAAGAGATTCGGTTCGACCGCGGGTGGACTCGAGCTACGTTGGAGGAGGAACTGTTCAAACGGCAGGTCGTCCTCGCGTACCTCATCGAGAACGGACTCAACACCTACACCCAAGTGGCGGCGACGGTGCAGGCGTTCATCAACGACGAGGAGACCATCCTCGCGCTGATGGCCAACGACCACCTCGAACGGAGCCTGGAGGACCTCCGCGAGATGGAATCTGTCCTCATCGACATCGACCCCGAGAAGGAGGCGATGGTCCCGCGCCCGGACCCGGCGGAGGAGGAACTGGGTCGGTGTGCGGACATCCTCGAACGCGCGGAGACGGAACTGCTCGAGGAGTACCGCGGCGAGGCCGTGCCCGGTATCGAGACGGCGCTCTCGGACGTGTCTCCCGAACCGGACGTGACGCCCGACCCGACGCCGTCGTCGACGCCCGACGTGGGCGAGGACGCCCCCGCGGACGAGGAATCGACCGATACGTCTCCAGACGAGGCGTCCCCCGACACGTCACCCGACGAATCACCGGCGGGCGAGCAATCGGCTGATCCAGACCCCGTCCCAGAGACGGAGACGGGAACGGAGATGGGGGCCACCGGTGGCTCGGCCGACCTTGACGAGGAGATTTCGTTCGGTGGCGAAACGGGCGCTGGCGAGGATGACTACGGCATCTCCTTCGACGACGGTGCCGCGTCGGTCGGGGAGTCGACCGAGGGCAACGAGTCGGTGGACGGGTTCGACACCGGTGCGACCGACGATTCAGGCGAGTTCGACACCGGTGCGACCGACGATTCAGGCGAGTTCGACACCAGCGCGACCGACGATTCAGGCGAGTTCGACACCAGCGCGACCGACGACTCGGACGAGGACGAATCCGACGAGGACGAGAAAACGGACGACTCGGCCGCCGAGGCGGCGGACACGGCGGACGTAGACGAGTGGGGGTTCGGTGACGTGACCGACGCTGACGCGGACACGGAGGGCTAACGTGAGTCTGGACTCTGCCGGGGGACTGGACCGCAGCGTCGACAGCCTCGGTGACCTGTTCTACCCGCTGTACCAGCTGATATTCGACGACGATGGTGACTTCGTGAGCGAGGTCGAGACGAAGCTCGTGCAGGCGCGGATGGCGACGACGGTCGAACTCTACCTGTCGCGAGCGCTCGCGGTCGGCGTCCTCCTCGGCGGCGTCCTCTGGATAGTTGGCACGCTCCTCGGCTACAGCCTCTTCGCGTTCGGCATCGTCACCCCGGAGACGTTCTCGACGGGTGCGCGCATCCCCAACGAGACGGTCGTCGCCATCTTCGAACGTCTCAAAGTCCCCCTCGCCATCGGTATCGTCGGTATCCTCGCCGGCTCCATCGGATTCACGACGGGGTTCGGGACGCTCATCGCCATCCCCTACTCGAAAGCCTCCTCCCGGGAGCGCGAAATCAACATGCTGCTCTCGGACTCGATTTCGTTCATGTACGCGCTGTCGGTCGGGGGACTCAATCAACTTGAGATTCTGGAGGCGATGGCGCGCGCCGACGACACCTACGGCGAAGTCGCACGGGAGTTCCAGAGCATCGTCCAAGAGACGGAGTACTTCGGGACGGACTACCGCAACGCCATCCAGCAACAGGCCGTCGAGACGCCGAGCGACGACCTCTCGCAGTTCCTGACGGACATGCTGTCTATCGTCAACTCCGGCGGGAACATGCAGGCGTTCCTCTCCGACAAGAAGGACAAGCACATGCGGACCGCCAAGCAGCAACAGGAGGTCACCCTCGACACGCTGGAACTGTTCGGCGAGATGTACATGACGCTCTCGCTGTTCCCGCTGCTGCTGATAATCATCCTCGTCATCATGAGCATGCTGGGCGAGGCCCAGTCGTTCATGCTGTTCGCGACGGTCTACGGCCTGATTCCCATCACCGGCGTGATGTTCATGGTGTTGGTGTCGACGGTGAAACGCGACGAACCCGGTGACGGCTACCTCGAAACGCCAGGTGGGAACGACCGCACGCAACGAGCGTCCAACGACGGCCTGTTCAGCCTCGGCCTCATCGAGAACTACGTGGGCGAGTTCGGCATCTTCGACCGCATCAAATTCCGCGAGGGAACCTTCCAGACCAAGCAGCTGCTCCAGAAGCCACACCTCTTCTTCCGCAACCATCCCGGGTTCACGCTCGCGTTGACCGTGCCCGCTGCGCTCGTGTTGGTCGGGTTCGCCGCGGTGAGTGGCGCGGCGCCGACGACGTGGGACGGTCTGGTGCAGGCACCCGTCTGGGGGACGTTCGTCTGGCTGTACGTCCCGCTCTATCTCACCCTCATTCCCCTCGGCGTCTTCCACGAGTGGAACGTCCGTGCTCGCGCCGCCATCACCGGCAAGCTCTCCGACAACCTCCGGAAACTGTCGAGCGCCAACGACACGGGCCAGACCCTCTTGGAGTCGATTCAGACCGTCGCCGACACGTCCTCCGGGAAGCTCGCAGACGAGTTCGACGTGATTTACGCGAAGGTGAACTACGGCATGAGTCTGCGGAACGCGCTCATCGAGTTCAACAACAAGTACCACGTGCCGCGACTGGCGCGGACGGTCAAACTCATCGGGAAGGCACAGGAGGCGTCGAGTCAGATCACGCAGGTGCTGACGACGGCCGCGCAGGCGAGTGAGAACCAAGACGACATCGAGCGCGAACGCCGGTCCCGGACCCGGATGCAGGTTGCCATCATCCTGATGACGTATCTCACCCTGCTCGGAGTCATGGCCATCCTGAAGACGCAGTTCCTCGACGTGATGGCAGGGCTGACTCAGCAGGCGGGAAGCGGCGGCGGTGGCGGTGGTGGCTCCTCGCAGTTCGGTGGCAACATCGACACGCAGCTACTCTCTCTTCTGTTCTTCCACGCCGTGACCCTCCAGGCCATCCTCTCGGGTATCATCAGTGGCTACATCCGGACCGCTCGGCTGATGTCCGGAGTCAAGTTCGTCGTCATCCTGCAGACAATCGCACTCGCCGTGTGGTTGGTGGTTGGATGAGTCGCGGCCAGACGACCATCGACTTCGCCATCGGGACGAGCGTCTTCCTTCTCGTGGTCGCGTTCGTCGTCGCGTTCATCCCCGGCATCTTTCAGCCGTTCACCGGCGGGCCACAGGAAGAGCTTGCGGGCATCGACCGCGTCGCCGATACGGTCGTCTACGACCTCCTCGACGGCGACGGTGACGGGAACCGCGCGACGCTCGACCGTCGGTGTACGATTGCCTTCTTCGACGATGACGGGACCGACACAGGGTGTGCCTTCGACGACAGCGAACCGCTTTCCGAACAGGTGGCGCTCACGAGCGGCCACCACGCGAACGTGACCGTCGTCGCGGGCGACCCGGACACCGCTGGCGGCAGTCAGTACCCCGTCTGTGCCGACGGCGGCCAAATCACGGTCAGCGACACCGATACGTGTTCGAGTGGGGTCGCGCTCGACGCCGGCGAACCGCTCCCGCCGAACGGCGCGTCGGTCATCGGCCGACGCGTCGTCTCCGTCGACGGGATTACGGCGACAGTCGTCGTCAGGATGTGGTAACTCGTGCGCGCACAAGCCCACACGCTGGAGGCAATCGCGGCGAGCCTCATCGTCCTCGCGAGCGTCGTGTTCGCCCTGCAGGTGACGGCAGTCACGCCGCTGTCGGCCAGTACGGCCAGCCAGCACATCGAGAACCAGCAGCAAGCGTCGGCGGAGGGCGTCCTCGACGCCGCCCGCGAGAACGGCGCCCTCGACGCCGCCGTCACCTACTGGGACGACACGAACGGGACGCTCCACGGCGTCACGGCGGGTGCGTACACGACGGACGCGGAGGTCAACCAGACGCGGTTCGGCGCGATGCTCCTCAACACCTTCGAGTCGCGTGGCGTCGCCTTCAACGTCTACTTCACGTACACGACGGACACGCAGACGTTCGTCAGCAAGCAGTTCATCTACCGCGGCGAACCCAGCGACAACGCGGCGACGGCGTCGGCAACGCTGTCGCTCTACGACGACCACCCGCTCTACGACGCCGACGGTCACCCGACCGACACGACGGTCAACGAGTCGGCGTCGTATCGGACGTACATCCCACCGGATTCGACGACTGGGCTGTACAACGTCGTCCGCGTGGAGGTGGTGGTATGGCGGATGTGAGGCGTCACGACCGGGCGCAACTCCTCCTCGTGGGTGCGCTCGCCCTCGCAGTCATCCTGCTCTCGCTCAGTATGCTACTCAACTCCGTCATCTTCACGGAGAACCTGGCGACGCGACAGACTCACGCCGACGCCGAGAAGGTGAGTAGCCTCGAATCGGCCGTCGTCGAGGGGGTCGGCGGCGCTATCGAACACGCCAACCGTCGCGATACGACCAGTTTCGCCGACCGGAACGACACCTACTACGACGTGACGAACGCGCTGATACCCACCCTCGCCAACTACTCCGCGACCGACGGCGTGGCCGCGGGTATCGAGCGAGACGGCGTCTACCAGGGGACCCGTATCGTCGACGCCAACCGGTCGACCGGACTGACAAACCGCGCCAACGAGTCGGACTGGACTATGGTGAACGATTCACGCGTCCGCGCGTTCCGCCTCCAAGTCAACGTCTCCTCGGTCGAATCCGGTGACGAGGTCCACATCCAACTCGACAACGGCACGACTCACGAAGTCATCGTCGAACCCGACGGCGGCGGCGGCGCGCACGTCCGTATCGAGCGCCCGGGTGACACGTCGACGTGCGCGTTGGAAGCGGGGCAGATAGACGTCACTGCCGGGAGCGTCGACGGCGAGTACTGTCGCGGACTGGCGGACCTGAGTACCGACGCTCCCTTGGACGAGCCGGTCAACGTCTCGGTCACGAACGGTGACCAGATTCGGGCCACATACTCGCTCGTCGTCGACCGCCACCAGACGGGGCTTCGCACCGCCGTCGACGCCGACAACTACCCCGGGAGCTGTTCGCCCCCGAGTCCGCCGACCTACGGCACGGCGAGCGGCGACGACCCGTACACGACACCCGCCATCTACGCCGCGACGACGTACCTCGACGCCGGGACGACGGACCTCGACTACCAGCGGACCCTCCGACTCGCGCCGGACGAGGTCGGTCCAGCCGCGACGGGGCCGACGTTCACGACGTTCAACGTCACGGCCGGCGAGACGTCCACCATCGACTGGAAAGTGGCCGATCCGGACGGCAGCAGTGACGTCGGGACCGTCAACATCAGTATGGCGTACGCCTCCAACGGGACGGGCATCGCCGACCAGACCTACAACGGTGATACGGACCAGACGACGACCTTTACGGGCGTGCCCAACGACACGGCGGTGTACGTCAACGGGAGCGTGTCAGACGGGGCCTCGCTCCGTCAGGTGACGGAGCGACACGACACCGGGGGGTGCTCGCCGTGACGCTCTCTCTCGACCGCCGGGCCACGTCGACGGCGCTTGGTTACGTCCTGTCGCTCGGCATCGCCGCCATCCTCATCACGGGACTGCTCGTCGCCGGCGGCGAGTTGGTGCAGAATCAGCGCGAGCAGTCCGCCCACACCGAACTCGAGGTGATCGGACAGACCATCGCCGACGACTTGGCGAGCGCCAGCAGACTCGCGGACTGTGACTCCTGTGAACTCTCCCTGCGGATTTCCGTCCCCGACCGCGTCGCCGGCGAATCGTATTTGATCGACATCGTCGAAGTCGAAGCCAACCCGGCGTACCCCGAGTACATCTACCGACTCGACCTGGAGACCGGTCGCTCCGGTGTCACCGACTCCGTGATGGTTCGGACCCGACTGCCCGTCGCGGAGACGAGTCTCGCCGGCGGGTCGCTCGTCGTCGACTACGATTCGGGGGCGGGGCAGTTGGAGGTGCGAAATGCCTGACCGAGCCGTCAGCGAGGTGTTGAGCTTCGTCCTCGTGTTCTCTCTGATCACCCTTTCCGTCGGGACGGTGTCGGTGTTCGGCCTCTCGAGCCTCCAAGACACCCGCAATCTCGAACGCATCGACAACGGCGAACGCGCCTTCGACGTGCTGGCGGACAACCAGCTCGACATCGCCCACGGTGGGGCGCCGTCGCGCGCCACGGAGATCAAACTCGCGGAGACGACGCTCACGCTTGCCGACTCACTGGATTCAGAGGTGACGCTCTCGGACGGGACGTCGCTCGGAAGAACGGAGTCCAGGCCGGTCGTGTTCGGGCAGGCAGGCGATAGCGGGAACCTCTCGCGGGGTGTCGTCTACGAGATGGGCGCCGTCCTGCGCGTCGACCAGGGCGGCGCCGTGATGCAGCGGACGCCCCCGTTCAGATTCGACGAGAATCGGACCGTGATTCACTACCTGACGCTCGAATCGCAGACGGGCACGGTCCAGCGCCGAAGCGGGTCGACGACGGTGCTCGTCCGGTCCGTGCACGGGACGACGACGCTGCTTGCCCACCACGAACCGTCGGACGAAGTGACAATCACCGTCGACACGGAGCCACGACGGGCGGAAGCGTGGAAGCGATACTTCGAAACCGAACTCGACGGGATGTCGGACGGCACGCCCTGTCAGCCACTCGATGGCTCGGGGACCGTCACGTGTTCGTTCGAGACGGAGGACATCCGCATCACGCGGACGACCATCCGCGTCCAGATTGACTGACCGCTGGCTCGTGGCGTTTGCTGGAAGTCAGAATGGTGACGACACACCGGCACCCCCAATCACCGTCAGTCGACCGTCGCGGTCACGTTGTGCTCGCTGATGTGGAGATACGTGACGACCTTCCCACTCCCCTCGTAGTCGATGTAGCCCGCCGACCCGGACTCGCCGACGCCGGCGTTGTTACCGTCCGCGACGACGAGGTCGAAGCCGGGGCCCATCATCGCGAAGTAGTGTCGAGTGACGAGCGCCAGTTCCTCGGTCTCACCGTCGCTGTAGGCTTCGTCCGGGTCGTCCGCGTGGCCGGTCTCGTTGAACCGTGCGTCGGTGGCGAGCGACGTCGACCCAGATTTGAACTGCGTCATATCGTTTTTCACGTCCTGGTAGGTCAGGTCGGCCGATTCGTTGGTCAGGTCGACGTCGACCCAGATTTCGTCGCCGTCGGCCGGCTTGCCGTTCACCTCGCCACACTCGGTCTGGAGGTAGTCGTCGGAGTACCAGCCGTGGTGGGTCGCGCCCCCGTCGTCGCTGTAGTAGATGGCGAGTGCCACGTCCTCGCCACACGAGTTGACGCCGTTGCCGCCGATGTGAATCTCGAACTGTTGCTGCCCCTGTTCCGCGTACAGCGACCAATCGAGATTCGAGAACGAGGACGATTCGGTGTCCTGCGGGCGGATGGTGAAGGAGAAGTCGTTTAGCGAGTGACCGCTGTCCATCCCGCGGATGGTGAGTCCCTGCGTCTCCGGTGGCATCTGGAAGTTGCCGAGCGTCCCGATACTGACGAGTTCGACGGCCACCGTGTTCGGACCGGGGTACGAGACGTTGCCGTCGGTCCGCGTCTCGAAGTACGACCCCCACGCCGACGCGTACTCGCTCTGGATGATGACCTCGACCGTCCCGTTCTCGACGGGATTGCTGTTGGTGGCGTTGGGATATATCTGCGTGCCGTCGCCGGTCGAGCGCGCACTTATCGTCGCCTGACCGGTCGCGCTCCCGGAGCCCTGAATCCGGACCAGCGGGAACGTGAGCGTCCCCTGCCGGTAGTGGAACTCGGGCGGTGAGACCATCTGGCTCGAACCGCCTTCGTGTGCCCGCCAGACGCCACCGCCCTGATACGCGATGGACTGGCCGCCCTGTCGGTAGACGATGGCGCCGAGCGAGGTGTTCGAGACGATGTCCTTGTCGCTAGTACCCTCGCCGCTGGCGTTTCGGTGAACGATGCGGATGGTGCCCGCGTCCGGGTCGACGGTGTAGCCACCGCTCGTCGTCGGGAGGTCGACCTGCTGGCTCTCGGACTCACCGAGCGCCACCGTTGAGAGACGGGAGTCGAGGAGCGTCATCCCGTTTTCGGCACGGTCGAGTTCCGACTGCGACTGCACATCGCCGATGGCCGCCGACCCGAACGTGAGGACGGCCGTCGTCGAGACGATGACGAGACCGAGCACGAGAATCACGCCCACGGGGGCGGCCTGTGAGCGCCGGTCGCGCTCGAATCCGGGCCGCCAGGGGATACGTGACCGCGTCATTGCTCTACAGAGGGTTGCGAGACGTAAAAGACGACTGGCCGATTCTCGGGGCTGAGAGCCTCACGGCCAAGAGCGAGGCGTCTACGGCGGTTCAGCTCTCCGAATTCGTGAACAGGGCGAGCGAGCAGACGACCAGCAGCAGTTCCGCGGCTTTCGCGCCGACCGCGTTCCAGTTGAGGCTCCCCTGCATGTAGAACGCCGAGACGACGCCCTCGAACCCGCCGTACACGAAGAAGGCGACGAACGTCACGAGAGCGTAGCCGGCGGCGACGAGGTAGAGCTCTCGGCGCCAGTAACTGGTCATATAGACCGCGACGCCGCCGATGAAACCCAGTCCATTGAGGGCGAAGAGAATCCCGAGCGTCGAACTGAAGCCGATGACCTGCGGTGCCAGAAGCAGGTGTATCACGCCCGTGATTACCGCCAAGTCGTTCGCGATGATACCCAGCAGATTCGTGGGAAGACTCACAACTGAGTTCGCGCTACCCCCTGCCGTACCGCTGTCGGCGCGTGCCATACCCAAGTATGTCACCGCCGCGAAATAAATGTCGATTGGTACGATTCTCGAAACCCGACCCGGGCGCTGATTACAGGTCGATCTGGTCGAAGTCGTAAAACACCGCATCGAAGTCAGATTCGCTCATCTCCGCTTCGAGGGCTTTCACGCGGTCTTTCGCGCGTTCGAACGCCTCCCGGGCGTGCCGATACTCCTCGCTGTCTTCGAGTTCCTCGGGGCGTTTGTGCGCTTCGAGTGCGGCGAGTTTCGACGCGGAGGCGAAGAGTTCGGAGAGTCGCTTGTCGTACGCGTGTCGCTCAACGAGGCCGTCGACGAGGCGGCGGACGTCCTCGCGAAAGACCGGTTTGACGACGTAGTCGTCGAACCCCATCCCGAGCACGTCGAAGTCGGGTTCGACGGCCGTCACCATCGCGACCCGGCAGTCATACTCTTGGTCACGGATGGTTTCGAGGACTTCGTCGCCGGAGATACCGGGCATCAGGCGGTCGAGCAACACCACGTCGACGTCGGCGTCGATTTCGGCGAGCGCTTCCTCACCCGTCGTCGCAATCCGCACGTCGTACTCCGCGTTCAGCCACTCCGCGAACAGTTCGGCCAGTTCGGTCTCGTCCTCAACGACGAGGACACTGGGTGGAGACGAGGTCATAGCAACGCCGAGTCCAGCCGGCTACGTCCCCTTGTCACGGCAGGGTGATATAACTGTGTTCGCCTAATTGTTCAGGACTCTGCGGAAGGTGGCCGACGCTCGACGGTCAGCGTCCCACAGACTGGACAGAGATACTGGTCGTCGTCGAACGTCGAGTCACAGCGAGAACAGACGTACTCCGTTCCGTCTTCCGGTCCCAACATCCCATCGTAGCTATACGGTGCGGTCACCGTCGCCACACCTCGCCACCGTTTCGGCCGCTTACGCCACCGTACATAGTGATTGGTCTGTATCCCTCCATACTCCTCCATAGTACCAAAAGGTATCGGTCGGCGAACCCCGTCGCTCGCGGCGCGGTACACAGGGCTTACCTGCATGCGCAACTAGCGTCGGACCATGTCAAATCGCGTCGTTCAGGGGCGGATGGTGACCGCCGAGCGCTTGGCCGAACTGATAGAGGGCGAGTCGCCGATGGAAGCCGACGGCATCGAGGACGCCGACCGCGACTGTCCCGAGTGCGGTGGCGACGTCATCACCGTCGACTACATGCCGTCCGTGACGGAACTGGTGACGGGCTACAAGTGCCAAGACTGTGACTGGTCGACGACGGACCGATAGCCGAATCGAAATCCCTTTACCGTCCTTTGGATAACGGGCTATCGAGGGGTCGTGGCCAAGCCCGGCATGGCGACTGACTCCAGAGGCAACGCTCGGTGACGACACTCCAGACTGATATTCCGAGCGCGCGACTGATCATCGTCGCGCGATGACGACCCACTGGAGTACCGAGGCGGAACCGGAGATATCAGTCGATCGGGGGTTCAAATCCCTCCGACCCCATTCTTAATCTCCTCACTCACATCTTGGAGAGTCTCGTCTCTGTACGATGAATAGCCGTAGAGAAGCTCTCGTCAGCGGAGAGGGCTGGGAATTAGTAGCCTGCGAGAAAAGTAGTCTGTAATGACCGATACGGCGGTCCGCCGATCCATCACGTTGGACGCTACCGCTCTTCTTTCGATTCCCCTCCTCCTCATCGCAATCCACTTCCTCACTCCTACCACCCTCCAGAACCTACTAGTCTTCGACCACACCCGCTTCAATATCTACACCCTCCTCACCGCCGCTTACGTCCACGCCTCCAACCTCCACCTCTACAGCAATCTCCTCGGCTACGGCCTCACCGCCACCTACACCTACGCCCTCTGTCTCGACGTCGACGAACTCCCGTGGTTCCGTCGTACGCTCCCGCTTCACCTCATCGCCCTCCCAATCCTCGTCAACCTCACCAGTTACGCCATCTTCCAGTTCCAGTACCCCGAGGCGGACCCCGTCTCCCGCGGGTTCTCCGGCGTCGTCGGCGGCCTCGGTGGCTTCCTCCTCGTCGCTCTCTACGTGTTCGTGAAAGAGCGCCACGACGGCGAACTTGCCTACGCCATCGGATTGGTCGTCTTCCTCCTCCTGATGCAGTTGATCGACCTGCGCTACGCGGGCGGATTCCGGTCCTCCGTGACGGGCCTCGTCGTTCTCGGCGGACTACTGGTGTTCGTCCCGTACGTTCGGAACGGCGTCGAGATTCCCGACGGCGCGGCGCGACGCGAGGCCGTGATTACGGCGGGCGCGGTGGGGTTGGTGGGCGTCGTCCTCGGCGTGTTGATTCTGGGGCTGTTTCCCGACTCCGAGGCGCTTGTGGAGGGTGGGACGTTTACGAACGTCTTTGCTCACGCGGCGGGGTTTGTGTGGGGGATAATCATAGGACTACTCAGCAGAGTGGGCTTCTTCAAGAACAAGGAGATACTGCGGGATGTCAAATGATGTGATGATGGACCTTACTCAACTTGAGACTGGTAAATAACTCGTGTGGAGTAGCCGATCGTCCAATTTCGCATTTTGGGACCCATGTTCAAGTAAAGATTCAATACCTTCCGCAAGGTTCATCGGTCAAATAATTTCTAATTACGAACCCCGATTGGGGGGCCAGTCCGTTTCAACTCGATCTGGCTGAATAGAATCATACTCCTGATTCCGGAGGTTTCGAATCTTTTCAGATAGCTTGGGTGGTATTTGAGTGGCCTTTTCATGCGCTTTATAAAGAAATGCTAGCATAATTATGAGGATCAATGCTAGGATTTGAACGGCTAATTCTGGGATTCCCTGTAAAACTAGCGCCGTGACAAATCCAGCAAATGCGCCGCCAATAACATCGCTACTTGCTTTGAACAAGGCGCTCTCGGATTCAGTCAACCTGTATATTAATATACATTCGGGTGACAAAAATCAATCGGCATTATTGACTGGGTAAATCTCTCGCCCTCCTGGAGTTGTCCACCAGTGCTGCCATTTCCTTCTTTCTCCGATAGGATATGACAATTATATAATCAAATTTACTAATTATTCACGCAGATCTCTGTGGATATAATTCGCCTGAGCCGAACACCGGAGCCGTTTTATACCACCGACGATACCTATAGAATAGGCGGCACGGTCAGCAGTCACCTTTCGCTCACGTGTATTCCACGTGTAGTTTCGCACTGACTGACCTACACCGTCTCTCTAACATTCCTGAGCGACGGCTATCGTCTCGCTGATTCCACCCCAAGAAGAGCGACGGCGCCGACGCGCCATCCGAACGGTCGACGATACAACTCTCTTGGTCGATTCGGATGGGCAGAAAAATGACCTGACGCGGCGATGCCGCGAGAAGAATTTCAGCTGTGGAGGGATAGTCGTCAGGGCGTCCCGACGAACTCTACCTGTATCAGTCTCGGCGGAGCAGGAGCGTCACTGCGACGACGGCGAGTAGCGCCGTGACGGTTCCGAAGCCGGGACCGCTCCCGCTGGTTTCGGTAGGCGTCGCGGTGTCTTCACCCATCGAGCTCTCGGTGGGGGTCGCCGTGCCTTCGTCCATGGAACTCTCGGTCGGCGTTGCCGTCGATTCGCTCGTGGCGGTGGTCGTCGCGGTAGCCGTCGACGTACTGGTACTCGTCGCAGTCGCCGTGGACGTACTCGTCGCGGTGGCCGTGCTCGACGTACTGCCGGCGACGACGGTGATGGCGTCCGTGGCCGTGGTTCGGGCTTCACTCGTCGACGAGTCCTGCGCGATGACCGTCACGTCGTAGGAGGTGTCCTCCTCGACCGTGGGATGGGTCAGGCTGAACTCGTAGGTCGCTCGAATGTCGTCGGTGTCGTAGTCGGCGTCGTTGCTGATGCCGGTACGGAGCGTCTCCTGCACGCCGTCACCGTCGGGACCGTCGACGATGCTCGTACTGGAACTGACCGAGACGGTCGCCCCGCTCGTCCGGTTGACGAACTCGGCGCCCGAGACGGAGATGTTCCCGGCGTACGTGTCGGGGAAGCGGACGAACAGCACGTCGGTCGTGCCGTCGGCGCTGATGCCGTCCGCCTGATATTCGAGCGTGTGCGTCGTCGTCTGTCCGCTCTCGACCTCTGCGTTCGTGAGCGAGGTGACCGACAGACCGCTCACGGCGAGTGTCGACCCGCTCAGGACTGCGAGCGCGAGGAAGACGACCCCGACGACCGTTCCGATCTTCCGCAAACTCCGCTGATTTCGCTGCATGTTGTGAACGTCTGATAGCCGGGTGGCTCGGGGATAAACCCTCTCAATACTGGGTGTCACTGCCACGCAGCGGCAGTATCGGCGATACTCCGATAGCGGAGGGGGTGCCTCGAGGGGGGACGCTATCGGAGTCCGGGCCACGCTGGCCCGTCTCGCATCCAGAACTGTCGATAGATAATGGTGTCGGCCGTCTCTGTGGTCAAAAAGGGCTGAGAATCGCGCGCTCGCTCGCGGCGCCCACCGCGAGCCTAAGTAATTACCCCCCGGGCTTACCCCGCGGAATCGGTGACGACCCGACAATGACTGAGTTTCCAGTCCGATATTTTATCGGCGGGGGCTGTGGCGTCGTCGCGTTCGCCGTGATGACTCCGATTCTCGGGATTCCTGCTTCCTTCGCCGCGTTCGTGGCGCAGGCGCTTGCTATTCTGCTCGGGTCAACTGCCCTCGGAATCTGGCTGTTCGACCGCTACGTCGCGGACGGAGACAGGCCCCAGTCGTGATGGCGACATTTCGGGCGGTCGTCCCCGCCCTTTTGGGACCGGCGACCCCACGCGACGTATGACGACTGACACGCCGATCTCCACCGCCGACGACTCGTCTCTACTCGGACTGACTTGGTATCACCACGCCGTCGCGTTCGCCTACAGCGTCAGCGCGGCCGTCTCGGCTTCCCCGGCGCCACTTGACCGCCTCGCGGTCGAATTCGTTGGCTCGCTGCTGGGCGCGTACATCGTCGTCGTCCTCTTGACGTTCGTTTGGCGCCGCGTCGTCCCGCGATTCCTCTGACGAGGCGTGTTACTCGGTCACGCATTACGCGGTAACACACGACGCTCGTCGAACCACCTCTTCGACAATATATTGCCACCAACACGCAGGTTTTTATTCCGTTCGGCCGTCATCCGAGATATGAGGAGCCCACCCGAGACGAGCGAGCTCGACACACCGTCACGAATTCTGATGGGTCCCGGCCCGAGCATGATCGACCCGCGCGTGCTCCGCGCGATGTCGACGCAGGCGCTCGGGTACATGGACCCGTCCTTCCTGGAGATCATGGACGACATCCAGGAACTGCTTCGCTACACGTTCCAGACCGACAACGAGTGGACACTCGCGACGAGTGGCACGGGGACGGCAGCGATGGAGACGGCCATCGGCAACATCGTCGAACCCGGCGACACGATGCTGGTGCCCACCAACGGCTACTTCGGCAACCGGATGGGGAAACTCGCCAAGCGCGCCGGCGGCGACGTGGTGACCGTCGACGCGCCGTGGGGCGAACCCCTCGACCCGGCGGACGTGGCCGACGCCTTCGACGAGCACCAACCCGACGTGTTCGGCTTCATCCACGCCGAGACAAGCACGGGCGTCTGCCAGCCCGACGTGCCGGAGCTCACCGACATCGCCCACGAACACGACGCTATCACCATCGCGGACTGTGTCACGTCGCTCTCCGGTGTCGAACTCCGTATCGACGACTGGGGCATCGACGCCGCCTACGGGAGCCCGCAGAAGTGTCTCTCCTGTACGCCGGGAGCGACGCCCCTGACCATCGGCGAGCGCGCCCGTCAGAAAATCGAGAACCGCGACACCGACACCGGGTCGTGGTATCTCGACCTCGACCTCGTCATGGAGTACTGGGGCGACGAGCGCAACTACCACCACACTGCGCCGACGACGAACTTCTACGGCCTCCGCGAGGCGCTCCGCCTCGTCGCCGAGGAAGGCCTCGAAAACCGTTGGGAGCGCCACCTCGAAGTTGCTGGCGAACTCCGTTCGGGCCTGCAGGAACTCGGCCTTGAACCCGCCGCCGAGAAGGAGTACTGGCTCCCCAGCCTCAACTCCATCGAGGTGCCCGACGGCGTCGACGACACCGCCGTCATCGACTACCTGATGGACGAGTACGACATCGAAATCGCCAGCGGCCTCGGTGCGCTCGAAGGCGACATCTGGCGCATCGGCTGCATGGGGTACTCCGCTCGTCGACAGAACGTCGCGTGCCTCCTGACGGCGATGGAGGACGCGCTCGAAGCGCAGGACTTCGACGTGGAAGAGGCGGCTATCGAAGCCTAAGACTCCGACTCGTTCATTTCGACGACCGTCCCGCGGTGCCGGCACTCTTCGAGTGCGTGTTTCGCCGCCATGCCGGCGTCGTGTGCCGTCTCACCCTGCCCGACACCGACCTTCAGGTCCACGCCGACCGTCTCCTCGACGTGGTCGATGGCGGAGCGGTAGGCGTCGGCGTCTAGGTCGGGCGTGACGGCGATGATGTTGTCGCCGCCGACGAAAAACGAGAGGCCGCCGTGTTCTTCGCGCAGGTGTCGCATCAGCGTCGCGTACCCCTGTTCAATCTGGATGAACGAATCGAACTCATTGAGTCGGTCCGTGTACTTCTCCGTCGCGTCGTTGACGTCGAAGTGAGCGATGGCCACGTCGTCGTCCGCCGACGCCTCGACGGGCGTTCCGGCCAGCACCTCGCGTCGCTCGCGGTCTTGCGCGCTGCCGGCGTGTTGGAGGTGTTCGGTCGCTTGCTCCAGCGCCACGACCGGGTTGGCGTCGACGGCGATGCCGAGGCTGACGGTGACGGGGTAGCGGTTCCCCGTCGACTCTTGGAGCAGTCGGTGGTCGTCCGCGTCGAGGCCGTTGGTCACGGCGACCATGTTGTCGAAGCGGGTGAAGAAGGCGTAGCCGCCGCGGTGGCCGACGAACTGCGCGATGTCGGCGAAGAGTCGCGACTGGAGCGTCTGGAGGTCCATCTCGCGGCGCGGCTCCGGCGTCACCGTCCACGGCCCGTAGTTGTCTATCTGAACGAGCGTCAGCTGCGTGTTCGTCACGGTATCGGAGTCAGGGTCGGCCCACCCATTTCTCTTTGGTTCTGTGCCGGCGGAGCGCGGGATTCATGCGGGTCGCCCCCCTATCGCCGCCAATGCCTTACCGAGGCGTCGTCCTCGACGTGGACGGAACCGTCGTCCGGGGCGACGAGCCGATACCCGGCGCCGCCGAGGGACTCGACCGACTGGCGGACGCGGGTCTCGACCGACTCTTCGTCTCGAACAATCCGACCAAGCGCCCGCCCGCCTACGCCGAGCGACTCCGCCGCGCCGGTTTCGACGCCCACCCCTCCGAAATCGTCACCGCGGGGACCATCACGGCGTCGTATCTCGCCGAACGACACGCCGACGACACGCTCTTCGTCGTCGGCGAACCGTCGCTCGTCGAGCAACTCACCGACGTTGGGCTGACGGTCGCCACCGAGGGGACAGACGCCGACACCGTCGTCGTCTCCATCGACCGTTCGTTCGACTACGACCGCCTCTGTGCCGCGCTCCGGGCTTGTGCCGACGACGACGTCACCATCGTCGGCACCGACCCCGACATGGTGATTCCGGCCGCCGAGGGCAACGTCCCCGGGTCCGGCGCCATCATCAACGCCGTCTCGGGCGTCGTCGGGCGCGACCCCGATGTCGTCCTCGGGAAACCCTCGAAACCGGCGCGGCGAGTCGTCGACGAGCGACTCGGTCTCCCGGCGAGTGACTGTCTGGTCGTCGGCGACCGCCTCGACACCGACATCGCACTCGGCGAGCGAGCGGGGATGACCACGGTACTCGTCAAGACCGGCGTCACGGACGACCGCGATTTGGCGCGGAGCGAGGTGACGCCCGACCACGTCGTCGACTCGTTGGCCGACATCGGGGCGGTCCTCTAACCGCGCAACAGGTTCAGCACCTCGTCGACCACGTCGGGTTCGACGGCGATGACGTAGCGTTTCCCCGGCGTGAGCGTCGTCTCCGGGCGCGCGACTCGCTCGCCGTCGTCGTCCGAGATGACGAGCGTCCCCGCCGGGAACCGCACCGATTCGAGTTTCTTGCCCGCGGCGGAGGCGCCTTCCTGCACTTCCACCTCCATGATGTCGAGCGTCCCCGTCACGTCCGAGAGCGTCCGCACCGCCAGTCCCTCGATTTCGTTGACGGCGATTCGGGCGCCGGCTCCCTCCGGAAACACTGTCTCGTCGACGAACTGCGCGTACTCTTCTTGGTCGCGTTCGGCAATGCGCGCGACGGTCCGTATCTCTGGATTCATCTCGGCGGCCGCCATACAGATCGCGAGGTTCAGTCCCGGTTCGCCGGTCAGGCCGGCGATTACGTCGCTCCCCGTCACGTCCGCCTGCCGGAGGATGTCCGGGTTGGCGGCGTCGCCGCGGATGACCGTCGCGACGTATTCGTCGGCTATCTCGTCGCATCGCTCGGCGTCGGATTCGACGACGGTGATGTCGTGCCCGCGGTCACCGAGGAGGGTCGCTGCTTCGAAGCCGACGCGCCCGCCGCCCGCGATGATGATGTCGAGTGTCATGGTCGTGAGTTAGTCGTCCGCGACCGTGGTCGTTTCCCCGCCCGTCTCGTCGCCGTCCGAGAAGACGGTGTAGACGCCGTAGGCGGCCACGCCGAGCAGAATCCACCCGCCGCTCAACACGAGCGCCAGCACGTCCGTCCGGAGCAGGTACCGAACCAACACGCCGGTCAGTACGAGGTTGAGCAGGATACCGAGAATCGGCGGAATCGGGTAGTAGGGGATTTCGTACGGTCGGTTCATGTCCGGGCGCTCGCGCCGGAGTTTGATGACCGAGCCGTTGACGACGATGAAAGAGAGCAGGAAGAAGAGACTGGACATGTTGCCCGCGCTCTGGGTTGGGAGGACGACGGAGCCGAGCATCACCACACCGCTGGCGAGGATGGCGACGAAGGGCGTCCCGTAGCGGTGATGCAGCTGGCCGAACGAGGGGAGAAGTTGGTCTTCTCGCCCCATCGAGAACGCGACGCGCGAGGAGGCGATGACCACCGCGTTCAGCGCCGTCAGCGTCGAGAAGACGGCGCCGAAGACGATTATCGCGCCGCCGTTCTGAATCACCGGCAGCCCCGTGGGCATGAATTCCGTCGCCGCCTGCGCGATGCCCGCCTCGCCCGCCTCGGCCAGTCCCTCTGCGCCGAGCGTTCCCACCGCGACGCTCACCACGGCGAGGTAGACGACGACGGTCACGGCCAGACTCAGGAAGATGGCTTTGGGGATGTTCTCCCGCGGGTTCTTCACCTCCTCCGTCACCGTCGTGATGAGGTCGTACCCCTCGAACGCGATGAACGTCAACCCCATCGCGGGGAGGATGCTGAACGCGCCGCCGTCTCCCGGGAACAGGGGTTGGAACTCCGCCGTCGAGAACATGGGCGCCGTCGCGCCGAAGGCGACGAAGACGACCAGGATGCCCACTTTGACGAGCGTGAATATCGTCTCGACGCTCCCGCTCGCGGCCGTCGAGACGGCGTTCAGCGCCACCAGTCCGAGGACGGCGACGAACGCGAGGCCGACGGCCACCGGCACGTCGATGCCGACGAGGGGGAGGGAAACGGCGCCCACCTGCCCCGGCGCCGGCGTCACGTCGTAGACGTGCAGGAGTTCGAGGAAGTTGGGCGCGAACCCGAGGGCGTACAGCCCCCCGGCGATCATGTACGCGAACCAGAGCATCCACCCCATGACGAACGAGGGGAGGTCCGCGAACACCTCGCGAACGAACGCGTACCCGCCGCCACTCTTGGGAATCGACGCCGCGAGTTCCGCGTAGGACAGCCCAGTAAACGCCGTGACGACGCCGTTGAGCGCGAACACGAGGATGGCCGCCGGCCCCGCGAGCTCGGCGGCTAACCCCGTCAGGACGAAGATGCCCGCCCCGATCATCGCTCCCATGCCGATCATGGTCGCGTCGAGGAGGCCGAGGTTGGCCTCCGGGGCGCGCTCACCGTGACTGCTCACGGGTTCCCCCGTCCTGTCCCGTCGAGACTGTCGACGCAGTCGCCCGATTTACTGCGATCCATCAGGGTATCCCACACGAGAGCGACACCGCACAAGAAAGTACGGCCTGACTATCAGCGGTCGGTAACTCGCAGATTCACGGCCGCGTGCCCCAGTCAGAACGCGTCGGGGTAGACGTCGACCGCCGCGTGCAGGCCCTCGCGGAGCGCCGCGTGCACGTGACAGATATCCTCGGCACGTTCGACGATGTCGTCGACGGCCTCGTCGTCGAGGTCGGCGGCGACGTGGACGGCGAAGTGGATGGATTCGAGGTCGTCGTCCTCGTCCACCTCGGCGCTCGCGTCGATCTGAATCTTGCCGAGGTCGTCGTGGCCGCGCTGTTGCCCGCCGACGCGGAACGCCGGCAGGAAACAGGAGGCGTACGTCGCGACGAGCGTCGCGTTCGGGTTCGGCCCCGTCTCGTCGGTGGCGTCGACGGTGAACTCGAAGTCGCCGACCTGGTTGACGGAGGCGAATCCCTCCTCGCTGACGGTGCTGGTCTCGATGTCGCTCATCTATTCGCCCCCGTACGGGCGCTCGAAGGTGAAACTCTCGTCGCCGTCGAGGACGTGGACGTCAGCGGTCGACCCCGTCGCCGCCACCTCTCGTTCGAGGTCCTCCACCTCGATTTCGATTGGCGGGAAGGTGTCGTAATGCATCGGGAAGACGTGGTCGACGTCCAGCCAGTCGGCGGCGATGGCGCCCTGCGCCGGGCCCATGGTGTAGTGGTCGCCGACCGGGAGCGCCGCGGCGTCGGGTTCGAGGAACGGGCCGATCACGTCCCGCATCTCGCTCATCAGCGCCGTGTCGCCGGCGTGGTAGAACGCGAAGGAGTCCTCGTCGGTCTCTTGGGTCGGCACCGTGTCGCCGATGACGTAGCCCGCCGGCGGCCCGGCGCTGTACTCGTAGTCGGTGCCGATGCCGTTCGTGTGGTCCGCGCGGTGCATCGTCACGTACGCGTCGCCACACTCGACGGTGCCGCCGAGGTTCATCCCGAGGGTGTCCTCGGCGCCGTGTTCGTCCGCTACCCACGCCGTCAGCTCCGGCGTGCCGACGATTGTCGCGTCGGTGAACTCACCCACGTCGCCGACGTGGTCGGCGTGGGCGTGGGTCAGGAGGACGTAGTCCGGGTCGAGCTCCGCGGGGTCGACTGACGTGAACGGGTTGTCGAAGAAGGGGTCGATGAGCAGCGACGTGTCGTCCACGGTGACGTACCAAGTCGAGTGGCCGTGCCAAGTGAGCTCCATGTGCGAACCTTCGCCCGAGACGAACGTGAATCTTACCCCGTGCCGAACGAGGAAGGCTTATCTCGTCCGCGATTGACGCCCCGTGCATGCGACGCGTCCGATTCCGCGACCCTGCTGGCATGGTCCGCACGGGCGAATGGCACGGCGACAGCGTCAGTTTCGCCGACTCGACCTACGAGCTCAGCGAGGTCGACGTACTCGCTCCCACGGACCCCTCGAAGATAATCTGTATCGGCATCAACTACGCCGACCACGCCGAGGAGACGGGCATCCCCGTCCCCGACCGGCCGATGCTCTTCCTCAAGACGCCGAACACCGTCGCCGCCCACGGCGACACCGTCACACTCCCCGAGGGCAAAGAGCAGGTCGACTGGGAGGCCGAACTCGGCGTTGTCATCGGCGAGCAGTGCCGCAACGTCGACGCTGCGGACGCCGAATCGGTCATCGACGGCTACACCGTCGTCTGTGACCTCTCGAACCGCGATGACCAGCGAGAGGAACAGAACTGGGTGCGCGGCAAGGCCTTCGATGGCGCCGCACCCATGGGCCCCGTCGTCGCCGACCCCGACCACCTGCCCGACGACGCCGAGGTCTCCCTCCGCGTCAACGGCGAGACCAAACAGTCCTCCGACATCTCACAGCTCATCTTCGGCGTCCCCGAACTCGTCGAGGAAATCTCCTCGTACATGACGCTGGAACCGGGCGATATCATCTCGACGGGCACGCCCTCGGGCGTCGGCGGCCTCGAAGACGGGGACGAGGTGGCCGTCGAAATCGAGGGCGTCGAAACCCTCGAGTTCACGGCGCGACGCGACTGACTGCCCGAGCCGCAAAGACAAGCCCTAAATTTAGGCTACCCTAATCCGGGCGCAATGGAACTGAGCCGACGGGACGCACTCGTCGCCCTCGCGGCCGCTGGCGTCGCCGGCGCCGCGGGCGCGACGCTCCTCGACGACGACTCCTCTGACTTCCTCTCCGACGACGCCCGCGCCGTCCTCGTCGCCGTCGCCGAGACGGTCTACCCGACCGAGGCCGAGGGCGTCGCCTCGTTCGTCGAGACGTACGCCGAGGGCCGCCTCGACGACGCCGACCGCCGCGAGGGCGTCGTCGAGGCCGCGGCCGACCTCGACGCCACCGCGCGCGACTGGCGCGACGCCCCCTTCGCCGACCTCGACAGACAGGCCCGCGACCAGTTGCTCCGTGACCTCGGCGTCGACACCGCCGACCCGTCGCCCGACGGCACCGTCCCCAACCGGATTCGCTTCTATCTGGTGAACGAACTGCTCTACGCCTTCTACGCGTCGCCGACCGGCGGGCGACTGGTCGGCATCGAGAACCCCGTCGGCTACCCCGGCGGCACCGAAAGTTACCAGCGCGCCCAGATGGAGGACTCGGATGGCTAGGGAGCCAGTCCCCGACGCCGACGTCTGCATCGTCGGCGCCGGGCCCGCGGGCGCCATCGTCGCCGCCCGCCTCGCTGAAGCGGGCCACGAGGTGGTCGTCCTCGACGCCGGGCCGCGCTTCGACCTCGACGACCGCACCGAGCAACTCGACGCCCACCTCCGACCGGGAATCGAGGGGCTCTGGGGGATGGGCGGCCCGCGCGACGCCTACACCTCCAGCGGTCCGAAGGGCTACCCCCTGAACGCCGCCCGCGTGAAGGGCGTCGGCGGGTCGACGCTCCACTGGCAGGGGATGGTGATGCGCCTCCACGAACGTGACTTCGAGATGGAGTCCCGGCACGGCGTCGGCGCGGACTGGCCCATCGACTACGCCGACCTGCGCCCCCACTACGCCGCGGCCGAACGCGAACTCGGCGTCGCCGGCGCCGACGACAACCCATTCGCCCCACCCCGCGAGGAACCCCATCCCCTCCCCGCCTTCCCGCCCTCGCACAGCGACGCCATCTTCGCCGAGGCCTGCGAATCGCTCGGCCTCCCAACCCACTCCGTGCCGAACGCGCGCAACTCCGAACCCTACGACGACGCCTCCGCGTGTGTCGGCTACGGCACCTGCAAGCCAGTCTGCCCCTCGGGCGCGAAGTACACCGCCGAGCGCCACGTCGCCCGCGCGGAAGCGGCAGGGGCCCGCGTCATCGACCGCGCGCCCGTCCAGCGTCTCGACCACTCCGGAGAGCGCGTCGACGCCGCCGTCTACGCCACCCCCGACGGCACCGAACACCGACAGGAGGCCCGCGCCGTCGTCCTCGCCTGCGGCGGCGTCGAGAACGTCCGCCTCCTCCTCCTCTCCGCCTCGGACGACCATCCCGACGGCCTCGCCAACTCTTCCGGCGCCGTCGGCCGCTACTTCATGGACCACTGCTTCGCGGGCGCGGGCGGCCGCATCGACCGCGAGACGCGACAGAACCACGTCGGCTTCAACACCACCGAATCCCACGCCCTCTACGACGGCGAGGATCCGCTTCCCGGCGTCAAACTCGAATTCCTCAACTACGCCGGCCCCTCGCCGGTCATCGAAGCGCTCAACGGCGACGACTGGGGCGACTCACTCCTCGCCGACCTGCGAGAGTCCTACGGCACCCACCTCGCCGTCGGCGCCCTCGTCGAGCAGTTCCCGCGGGCGGAGAACCGCATCACCCTCGACCACTCCACCACCGACGACCACGGCAACCCCGTCCCGGACGTTCGGTGGTCGGTCGGCCCCGAGACCCACGAGGCCATCAAACGCGTCAACGAGGTCCAACGCGCCATCCTGACCGAACTCGGCGCGGACATCGACTGGGTGGTCGGCCCCGACGCGACGGGGCCCGCTTTCCACCACATGGGGACGACGCGCATGGGAACCGACCCGACCGAGAGCGTCGTCGCCCCGGACTGTCGCGCCCACGACTGCGACAACCTCTGGATAGCCGGCAGTAGCGTCTTCCCCACCGGCGGCGCGATGAACCCGACGCTCACCATCGCGGCGCTCTCCTGTCGGCTGGCCGACCGCCTCGACAGTTGGCTGTGACCGGCGACGAGTGACCGAGTAATCACGCTTAAGCGTCGGCGTCCGCATGCTCTCACCATGCAACCACGGGATCTCTCCGACCTTTCGCCGTACGTTCCCGGCCGCGGGGCCGAGGAGGTGGCCCGCGACTTGGGGATGGACCCCGACGACCTCACCAAACTCTCGTCGAACGAGAACCCGCACGGCCCGAGTCCGGCGGCCGTCGACGCGATTCGCGAGACGGCGCCCCGCGTCGGCGTCTACCCCAAGGCCTCTCACACCGACCTCGGCGAGAAACTCGCCGCCCACTGGGACTGTGCGCCCGAACAGGTGTGGGTGACCCCCGGCGCCGACGGCGCTATCGACTACCTCTCGCGGGCCTTCCTCGAACCGGGCGATCGGATTCTCGCGCCCGACCCCGGCTTCTCCTACTACCAGATGAGCGCCCGCTATCACCACGGCACGGTGACGACCTACCCGCTCTCGAAGGCCGACGACTTCGCCCAGACGCCCGACACCGTCCTCGACGCCTACGACGGCGAGCGGATGGTGTACGTCACCACGCCACACAACCCCACGGGAGCGGAGTTCTCCCGCGACGCCATCCGGACCCTCGCGGAGTCCGTCGACGACCACACCCTCCTCGTCGTCGACGAGGCGTACGCCGAGTACACGGACACGCCCTCGACCATCGACTTGCTCGACACCTACGACAACGTCGCCGTCCTGCGGACCTTCTCGAAGGCGTACGGACTGGCGGGCCTCCGTGTCGGCTACGGCGTCGTGCCCGAGGCGTGGGCGGACGCCTACGCCCGCGTCAACACGCCCTTCGCCGCCAGTGAAGTCGGGTGTCGGGCCGCCATCGCCGCCCTCGACGACGACGACCACCTCGAAAAGACAGTCGAGACGGCCCGCTGGGCGCGGTCGTATCTCCGCGAGAACCTCGACGCGCCGACGTGGGAGAGCGGCGGCAACTTCGTCCTCGCGGAGGTTGGCGGCGCGTCGGCCGTCGCCGAGGCGACCCAACGGCAGGGCGTCATCGTCCGCGACTGCTCCAGTTTCGGCCTGCCCGAGTGCATCCGCGTCTCCTGTGGCACGCGCGAGACGACGCCCGCGGCCGTCGACACTATCAACGACGTACTCGCGGAGGTGGTCGCATGAGCGACGACGCCGACTACCGCGTCGCCGTCACCGGCACGCCCGGAACCGGCAAGACCACCGCGACGACGCTCCTCGACGCGCCGGTCATCCACGTCAACGAACTGATTCGGGAGGCCGGCCTGTGGTCGGAGCGCGACGCCGACCGCGACTCGCTTGTCGCGGACCTCGACGCCGTTCGGGAGGCACTCGGCGACTGGTCGGGCGTCGCGGAGTCGCACTTGGCCCACCACCTCGACGCCGACCGAGTGGTCGTCCTCCGCTGTCGGCCCGACGTGCTCGAAGAGCGCCTGCGTGACCGCGGCGCGGACGAGTCGAAGGCGGCCGAAAACGCCGAGAGCGAGGCGCTCGACGTCATCCTCTCGGAAGCGGTCGACCGCCACGGCGTCGAGAACGTCTACGAAATCGACACGACCGAGCGCACGCCCGCCGACGTGGCCGCCGACATCCAAGCGGTCGTCGACGGGGACCGCGAACCGAGCGCCGGCACCGTCGACTTCACGGACTACCTGTGACGCTTGACCGCCTGCGCCACGTCGCCGAAATCGCCCTCGACCCGATGGTCGCCGCCGCCGACCGGGTTGGCCTCACCCCCGACGGCGTCAGCGTCATCGCCTTCGGCTTCGCCGTCGCCGCCGCGGGCGGGTTCTACCTCGCCACACCCGTCAGCTACGTCCTCGGTGCGTTCTGCGTGCTCGCAAACGGGTGGCTTGACCTGCTTGACGGCGCCCTCGCCCGCACGCAGAACGCCGAATCGCGGGGCGGTGACCTCCTCGACCACGTCCTCGACCGCTACGCCGACATCGTCCTCGTAGTGGGACTGGCCGCCGGCATCGGCCGCTACGACCTCGGTCTCCTCGCCGTCACCGGCGTCCTCATGACCTCCTACCTCGGGACGCAGATTCAGGCGGTCGGCCTCGGCCGGGAGTACGGCGGCCTCGTGGGGCGGGCGGACCGCCTCGCGCTCATCGGGGTCGTCGCCGTCGTCGCCGCCGTCGTTCCCGAACCGGTTGGCCCGCTCTCGGCCGTCGGGTGGCTCCTCGTGTTCTTCACAGTCATCGGCCACCTCACCGCATTCCAGCGGTTCTGGGGCGCGTGGCACGACCTCTCCTGACCGGCCGGGCGTACCTTTTATCCCCGGCGACCCGCTACGACTGGGTATGCCCCAGTGTGAAATGTGTGGCGCCGAGAGTTCGTCGCTCACCACGACGAAAGTCGAGGGGGCCGAACTGGAACTCTGCGACGAGTGTTCCGACTTCGGCACCGAGGTTCGGACCCAATCGAGTGGGTCGTCCTCGACGAAGTACTCTACGTCGTCGTCCTCGGACTCTTCCTCCTCGTCTTCGTCCTCGACGTCGGGCGGGTCGGGGTCGTCCGGTAGCACGCGACGCCGGCAGGACATGTTCGACGACATGGACGAGGTGGCCACCGACTACGACGAACGCATCCGCACGGCCCGCGAGGACCGCGGCTGGACCCAAGAGGACCTCGCCAACGAACTCAACGAGAAGGCGAGCCTCATCCGCAAACTCGAACGCGGTGACGTCCTCCCCAGCGACGAGGTGCAGACGAAACTCGAGAGCGAACTCGACATCTCGCTCTCGGAGGGCGGCGGCGGCGACGACTCCGACTGGTCCGGCGGTTCCTCCACGACGACGACGCTCGGCGACGTGGTCAAGCGCAAGGACTAGCAGATAACCACGTTTTTTCCCCTGCCCGTTGCTTCCCCCGGTATGTTCGTTCTCGTCAACCTGAAGGCGTATCCCTGTGACCCGGCCGCCGTCGCCGCCGCGGCCCGCGACGTGGCCGAGGCAAGCGGTGTCCGCATCGCCGTCGCCCCGCAGGCCGCACACCTCGACCGCGTCGCCGCCACCGGCGTCGAGACGTGGGCCCAGCACGTCGCCCCCGTCGAGCACGGCAGTCATACCGGCCACACGCTCGCCGAGGCCGTCGCCGACGCGGGCGCCGAGGGAACGCTTCTCAACCACTCCGAGCACCGCCTGACGCTCGCGGACATCGACGGCGCCCTCGACGCCGCCGACCGCGCCGACTTGGAGACGGTCGTCTGCGCCAACAACCCTCAGCAGGTGGGCGCAGTGGCCGCACTCGCCCCCGACGCCGTCGCCGTCGAACCCCCCGAACTCATCGGCGGCGACGTGTCGGTCAGCACCGCCGACCCCGGCATCGTCGAAGGGGCCGTCGCTGCCGCCGAGGCGGTCGACCCCGCGGTCGACGTCTACTGCGGCGCCGGCGTCTCGACGGGCGAGGACCTCGCCGCCGCCGGATCGCTCGGCGCCGAGGGTGTCCTCCTCGCCAGCGGCGTCGCGAAGGCCGACGACCCGCGGGCGGCGCTCGAAGACCTGGTTTCCGGCGTCTGAAAGGATAGCAAGGCCGTCTAGAGAATCTCCGCGTCGGTCCGCGCTTCGTCCTCTGACTCCGAGGACATCTGCTGGCGCGTCGCGTCGTCCGCCGACGCTGGCGCCCCGTCGCTCTCGTCGACGAACTCCGCGTCTTCCGCCACGAAGCCGTCGTCACCAGCCACGTCCTCGTCGACGAACTCCGCGTCTTCGTCCACGAACCCGTCGTCGCCGGGTACGTCCTCGTCGACGAGTGCCACCTCGTCGCGTTCGTCGGGCGCCCGCGGGTCCGTCGCCTCGGCATCGAGCGTCGCTTCGTCGACGAACGACCGTTCCACCTCGCGCACGGCGTCCTCGAGAGCGTCCGCGTCGAGGTGGTCCTCGAAGGCGCGGGCGACTCGGTCGGGGAGCGCGTACCGATACTCGTCGCCGTCGACGCGTTCGACGAAGCCGGCCGTCCGGAGCGGTCGGTTCCGACCGTACGCCATCGGCTGGTCGGGGGTCCCGCCCGCGGCGACATGGGCGTCCACCGGGGTCGACGTGCGCTCGCGTCGGTAGTGGGCCAGCATCTCCCGGGAGAGTCGCGGCAACTCCTCGATTTCGGTGCGGAGTTGGGTGACGACTGCCCCACGCGTGGCGGGCGTGGCGTCGGCCGTCGGTCTGTCGCCATCCGCGTCGGCCGCCGGTCCGTCGTCATCCTCGTCGGCCGTCGCCGTGTCGCCGAAGGTCACGTCGGCCTGTTCGTCGGCCGCGTTCGACTCCGTCTCGTCGGCTCTCTCCTCCGCGGCCTCTGCCATCACGTCGGGCGTCGGCCACTCGTTTGGCTCGATTTCCGGCCGGTCGTCCTCCGTCGCCGCTTTCTCTTCAGTCTCGTTGGCCTCCGTCTCGTTCGATTCTTCGTAGTCGTGGAGTTCGGCTTGGTCGTCCGCGGGCGCCGCCGCAGTCGGCCGCCCCTCGCCGCCGCGGTACGGCGCCTCCGCCTTCTGGAGCATCGCCTGCGCGAAGCGGTCGGCCATCCGCGACAGGTCGCGGGCGTCCTCTAACTCCGCTTCGAGTTCGCGGATGCGCTGTTCCTTCTTCTCCACCTCTTGGCGCAGGTCCGCGAGTTCGCTCTCGCGGCGCTCTTGTTCGTCGCTGATTTCGCGGAGGTCGGAGACCAAATCGTCGCTGATGGACTTGAGTTCGGGGCGCTCGAAGTCGTCGAGTCCGGGCGTCGCGCCCGCGTCGAAGGTACGCTTGCGGTGGAACTGCACCCGCCGCACCGATTCGCTCCAGTCGGTCATCAGGAACGCCTCGCCGTCGCCCAAGTCTTCCACTGCGTTCGCGTGTTCGGCGTCGATGATGCGGCTCACCACGTTGGTGTCGTTGTTCCACGTGAGCCGGTGCCACACCAGCCAGTCACACTGCGTGATGAAGTCTTTCTTCACGTCCGCCGGGCGCTGACTGATGCCGACGATGCCGAGGCCGTGTTTCCGGCCTCGCTTCCCGATTTTGATGAGCATCTTCCCCGTCTCGTCGAGGCCGCCGCCCTCGGGGATGTACTCGTGGACCTCCTCGATGAGCATCAGGAAGGGCTTCTTCAGCTTCTTCTCCTTGGCGAACAGGTGGCGCGCGACAGAGAGGAGGAGCTCTTTCGCCTCGTCTTCGTCGAGATAGCCGGACACGTCGAGGATGATGGGGACGTTCCCCTCGAGCGCGAGACTCGCGATTTTCTCGGCGTGCTCCGGGCTGACCTGGATGTCGCACTCGTCGTCGGCGCCGGCGTGGAGGAGTTCGAACTCCTCTTTCAGGCCGTAGTACTCGCCGTCCGTGTCGACCACGAGGACGGGAAAGTTGTTCGCGAGTAGATTCTCCACCAGTACCGACGCGGTGTTCGACTTGCCCGAACCGGATTTCCCCGTGACGAACCCGCGGCCAGTGAGTAGTTCCACGACCGGGAGCGAGACGGACGTTCCCGGGTCGGCGTCGGCGTCGCCACCGGGTCCGTCGCTCACGTCCGCGACCGTGATGGTTTCCGTGTCCGTCTCCGTCATCGCTCCGAGAGTTGGTCCCGGCCCCCATAGTACCGCGTCAGACGGGCGTCCGATGCTACCCCTCGAAATCCGTCAGCGACGACTGCCCGTCACGCTCCCGTGACTCGGTGGCCGACTCCTCGCCCTCCGTCTCCCACCCGTCGAGCCGTGCCTGCGACGCCGCGTCGAACTGGAGGTTCGAGACGCGCACGCCGAGTTTGCGAACCGCCGTCCCCGCGAACTCTTGGAGGAGGTCGAGCGCCACCTCGCGGACGAGGTCCGGGTCGGCGACGGGACCCGGCAGCGACCGCTCGCGCGTGTTCACGTCGTACGGCGGCGTCACGGCCTTGATGCCGATGGTCCGGTAGAGCGCGTCCTCGCCCTCGGCTCGCTCGGCCACGTCCGCCGCTAGCCCCGCGACCGTCTCGCGCTGTCGGTCAGCGTCGTCCGTCGCCTCCGTGAACGCCGACTCTCGCGAGAGGCTCTTGGGCCGGCCCGTCGGCGTCACCTCCCGGTCGTCGTCGCCCCGCGCCCGGTCGTAGAGGGTCTGACCGCGCTCGCCGAACCGCTCCCGGAGCACGCCGGGGTCGGCAGCAGCGAGGTCACCCGCCGTCTCGACGCCCAGCTCGCCCAGTTCGCGCGCCGTCACCGGGCCGACGCCGTGGACCGCCTCGACCGGCAGCGGCGCGAAGAACTCGCGGACTGCGCCCGGTTCGACCACCACCAGTCCGTCGGGCTTGTCGTGGTCGCTCGCCACCTTCGCGGCGCTCATCGTCGGCGCGACGCCGACGCTCGCGGGCACGCCCACCTCGCGGGCGATGCGCTCCTTGACGTGGCGGGCGTACCCCGCCGCCAGCGGGCGGCCGTCGACGACGGTCCACGCCGTCCGCTCGGTCACGTCCAGATACGCCTCGTCGATGCTCACCTCGCGCACCCGGTCCGCGCAGTCGTGGAGAATCTCCTTGATTTGCCCCGCCACCTCGCGGTAGTAGTCGAGGTCGACCGGGCGGTAGTGGCCGGCGTCGGCGCGGTCGAGGTCCGGGTCGTCTTCGGCCGTCGTCACTCGCGGCAGGCGGTCGAGCGCCGTCGAAATCGGCTGGGCGCTCTCGACGCCGTACGCTCGCGCCTCGTAACTCGCGGTGGCGACGGCGCCGTGTGGCTCCCCGCTCTCGTAGCCCATGCCGACGACGACCGGCTCACCCCGTAGCGACGGCTCTCGCAGGCGCTCACAGGAGGCGTAGAAGCAGTCCATATCGACGTGACAGACGATGCGGTCTTCGGCGTTTGGACTCACTCCGGGCGTATTCTCGTCAGACCAATCTTCGAGATTCCGCTCTGATTCGGGGGGATTCATAAGGCAACTATGACCGAATTTGAGCCGATTACTCCTCGTGACGCTTTGGAGATGTACCTCCAAGACGTTGACGGGGATCTAAGTCTCAACTCAGTCCAGGCGAAGGAATACTAACTCGGATTCTTTGTCCGATAGTGTGAAGGCAAGGATGTTGATAAGACATAAGTTGAGAATCTCGACGTAGTAAGTGACGGCCGCCACACGTGGCTGCGGTAATTGTATCTTCTTGGCTGATCTCTGAGTGTACTAAGCAGAGGGAGTGAGTGCGGCTTGGAATAAATCACCATACAAATATCATCACTGGCTATACTGTCGCCACTATTTTTGTCAACAAGACATATATTTCACGTATGGATGTGCAAAGTTACGTTCGGGAGCAGGAAGATCCCGAACTTCCATCACAGGCGATAAAGGAACAGTTTGAGCTGTGGCATGAAGAATACACAGTGGACTCACTCTCCGATTTGACCCCTTCAAAGTTGGATCTACAGAGAGCGGATTTTGAAGGTGAAGTAGGTACTTTGCTGGCGAAACATAACCCAGGTAAGCAGATAGCGAACAGGCCCGCCTTAGCATACGTAGTGGATAAACCACCGTATACTGCTGAAGAGTGGGAGCGTGCTAGAGAGATGATTAGGAATGAAGCAAAGAAAGTACGACTCCGATTTGATCGAGCCGAGAGCATTGTCGGACGAGATCAAACTGAGCGAAAACGAGAGTGGATTATTCGACTGGTTGATTCCCTCCCAAGTCCTAATTTCAACCTTAATCTACGATAGTTCGTAGATTCATAGACTGATCTGCAATCGCTGTGAAGAGTTCGCTATCGCTCATCTGTTACTAATTGAGATAAATATCAAGTAATCGTAGGAGTCAACACTGTAACATGGATGCCGACCGATTTGAAAGGACTGTGGCCCGTTGGCTGCAGAAAGAAGGTTTTAGGACTGAACTCACTCCACCAACAAATGATAGAGGTGCGGACATTATAGCCAAGAAGCATGGCAGAAATTATGCCGTCCAGGCAAAGGCATACGCTACTGGAAACCGCGTTGGTAGCCCTACAGTACAGAAAACATCTGGTCTTTTGACACGGCCAGATATTCACGGTGCGATTGTTATTACTACTAGTTCATTCACTTCTGAAGCGAAAGCAGTCGCCGAAAATCGCGGGGTCAAACTTGTCTCTATTGATGGCAACTCTCCAACCTACTCTCAAAGCCGAAACAAGAGGCATTCATCTTCGGTAAACAAAGATTTCCACTCTGACCCTCGTATTCAACATCATCAAGAGGAGGCTGGTATCTCTCCTGTAGATGACGAGGATGACAGTTCTGATGGAGACTTCACAGCGTCAATTACCTGTCCGACGTGTGGCGAGAAGATAGACGGAGATCAGGTGGCGTTCGTGAGCCATTGGGTGAATTGTAGTATACCTAATGAACGCCCATCGGAGATACCAACGAAATATTGGTGGAACATTAAGGATAAGGTCGATACGAGTAGTCCAGACTTGGAGTTTGACGGGGTAGCTTCTGAGACAGACATTGAGAATGCAATAACCATGTTGTCTCTTGTGAGTCAGAAACAAGACGAGGTTGATTCCTCCGATCCAGAGGGGGCACCAAGGAAGGAAGTGATCTCAGAGTGCGAAAACGAATTTGGAATGGAGACTTCCTATGCGGAAAAATTGTTGCGAATACTCCGAAACGAGGGAAAAATATATTCTGTTAATTTTGGTGTATCTTTAAGAACAGAAATCAAAAATCCCGACGACAAACTGCCTTCCGAAATTTCATAGGGACCTCTGCGGACAGAGGCATAGTTTGCTCGTCTCTATATGGCCCTGATTCACCAAATCAACAGAAAGAAAAATTTCAATCTACTAGTGAGATACCCCTCTGATAGTGCCTGATTCCTAGCATTTTTACTTCTATATATTCGCATGACATTTGGATATGATAGATGAGATCAAGGAATATGCCTCCGTAGGTGCTGAAACTACTCTTATCATCGCAATTGAGAATGACGCTGTCCGCTCAAAGGCTCCTGAAGATTCAGATAAATTCGATTTGGGTGAGGAAATACTTGAATATACAGATGCCTTCACCGGGACGGTAAAAACCGAGACTGGTATCAGAGAATCATACGGTGAGGATGGATGGTGTATCTATGTCGATCCTCGTACAATTCTTGCTGAACTTGCCCACGAATACGATGGAAAAGTCGCTAGATGGGCTATCGGGGAGGTCCTTGAACTCAACCACAAGGGTCACACCGTTCGTAATGTCGAAAACGTTCGTGAGTCTGACCCTGATGATTCGATTGATATCGATACTGCAGTTGGTCCATCCATTGCGAATAAGACGACGACCGATGACAGGTCCTAATCGGGGAACGGCCGCAACATAATTTCAACATCGTCAGCCCCAGGCAGCGTCTCGCCCTCACCAGCCATACCTACGCTTCGGCGCCGCAGACCCTCGAGAGTCCGCTCACTTCAGACGCTCTTGGAGGAAAGAGGGATGCGTCGCGGTCACGCCGTCGATGTCGCGAATGTCGTCGCTGATTACGTCGCCGAGAGCGTCGCCGTCCGGCGCCCGGACTTCGGCCATCAGCATGTGGTCGCCGGAGGACGTGTAGAGTGCTTCCACGGCGTCCATCGCCTTGAGCGCGCGCGTCACTTCGACGTAGCGTTCGCTCTCGACTTCGATGCCGACCATGGCAATCGACTGCCCCGAGAGTTTCTTCGGGTCGACTTCGGCGGAGTAGCCGACGATGATGCCGTCTTCTTCCATGCGTTGAATGTACTTTCGAACCGTCGGCTTCGACACCCCGGCCCGGTCGGCAATCTCGCCGTAGGAGGCCTGTGCGTCCTCCTCGAGGATAGAGAGAATGCGACGTTCCGTATCGAGCGTACCCATACCTCTTCGTTTCTGTTCCCGGAAAAAATATGTTCCGAAGACGAAAATCGATTCGTCTCGGCTACTTGTGACGGTCGAGGAACATGTCGTGGGTGCGCTCCCACTCGTAGTCCTCGTCGAAGTAGCGCTCTGCGAGGGGGTCGTCGGGCATCTCGCCGATGGCCTGTTTCTCCTCGGAGTAGGACGGTCGGTCCTCGTCGACGTAGAACCGGCCGGTGAGGACTTCACCCTCGTACAGCGTCCGTTCGGCCTCCGTGGCCATTCTCGACGCCTCTTCGCGGTTGGTCGGGTCGAAGTCGTAGTCGTCGGAGTCGTTCACGTCGGTGTAGGGGACGTACTGTCGGGCGTCCTTGTTCCAGGTCGGACACTGGGTGAGGAAGTCGACGTGGGCGAAGCCGTCGTGTTGCATCGCCTCGACGAGAATCTCCTTCGCCTGGTTGGGGTTGACCGCCGCCGTCCGGGCGACGTAGGAGGCGCCGGAGGTGATGGCGAGCGACAGGGGTCGGATGGGGTCCTTGGCGCTCCCGTGGGGTTGGGTCTTCGACTTGTGGCCCTTCGGCGACGTGGGCGAGGTCTGCCCTTTCGTCAGGCCGAAGATTTCGTTGTCGAAGACGATGTAGGTCATGTCGTGGTTCTCGCGGGCGGTGTGCATGAAGTGGTTCCCGCCGATGCCGTAGCCGTCGCCGTCGCCGCCGGCCGCGATGACCTCGAGTTCGGGGTTGGCGAGTTTGGCCGCGCGCGCGATGGGCAGCGAGCGTCCGTGAATCGAGTGGTAGCCGTAACACTCGAAGTAGCTGTTGAGCTTGCCCGAACAGCCGATGCCGGTGACCAGCAACACCTCGTCGGGGTTGCGGCCGATTTCCGGCATGGCCTGTTTCAGCGCCTTCAGGACGCCGAAGTCGCCACAGCCCGGACACCACGTCGCCTGCGGTTCGAGGGTGGGCGTGAACTCTTCGCGGTCTATCTCTCGCTCTTCGCCGATGGCTGAGAATGCACTCATTGGTTAGTCACCTGCCGCTGGTACGTACGTCGTCTGCTGGTCGGGGACGTCCTTCCCCTCGATGCTCGCTTCGAAGCCCGCGACGATTTCGGCGGGTTCGAACGGTTCGCCGTTGTACTTCAGGAGGCTCGACAGCTTCTCGCCGAAGCGACCGAGCTCCTTCTGGGTGAGGCCGCGGAACTGCCCGGAGGCGTTCATCTCGACCACCAGCGCCTCGTCGACGCTCTCGAGGAACTCCGTCATCTCTGCCTCGGGGTAGGGCATCATGTCGCTGACGCCGATACCCTTCACGGAGTGGCCGGCGTCGTTGAGGCGGTCGACCGCCTCCGCGACGGTGCCCTGCTGACTCCCGAAGGTGATGAGGCCGTACTCGGCCTCGTCGGGCCCCATGTACGTCTGAGTCGACTTCCCGTCGAGTTCCTCGCGGATGGCGTCGAGTTTCGACATCCGACGCTCCATCTGCGTGACGCGGTTCGTCGGACTCTCCTCGATGTGCCCCGCCTGATTGTGCTCGTTCCCGGTGACGAGGAAATGCCCGCCCTTCTGGCCGGGGATGGAGCGCGGACTGGCGCCGTCCTCGGCGTCGTAGCGGTAGCGGTGGAACTTCCCACCCGGTCCGTGGGGGGCGTCCTCCAGCGCTTCCTCGGTCATCACGGCGCCGAGGTCCGCGTTCGGCTCGCGGTCGAAGTGACTCGCGGGCACGTTCATCAGTTCGCCGCCGAGCTTCTGGTCGTAGAGCAGGATGACGGGGATGTTGTAGCCGTAGGCGAGTTCGAACGCGATTCGGGACTGTTCGTACGCCTCGGCGACTGTCCCCGGCGCCAGCACGACGCGGTTCGAGTCACCCTGACTCGTGTAGAGGACGTGTTCGAGGTCGCCCTGTTCGGGCTTGGTCGGCAGGCCCGTCGAGGGACCGGTCCGCATCGCCTCGACCAGCACGACCGGCGTCTCCGACATCTCGGCGAGGCCGAGCGGTTCGGACATGAGCGCGAAGCCACCGCCGGAGGACCCGGACATGGACTTCACGCCCGCGTGAGAGGCGCCGAGTGCGAGCGCCGCCGCCGCAATCTCGTCTTCCACCTGCTCGGAGATGCCGCCGATTTCGGGCAGGGCTTGAGACATGATGGTGAACACTTCGGTCCACGGCGTCATCGGGTAGCCGGCGATGAACCGACAACCCTCATCGATGGCGCCGTAGGCGATGGTGTCGCTGCCCGAGAGCAGCACCTGTTCCTCCTCGTGGCTCCCCTGCGGCACGCGGAGGTCGTGGGTGAACTCGAACTCCTCTTTCACCATGTCGTGGGTGTAGTGGAGAATCTCCACGTTGGGTTCGAGAATCTCCTCCGGCATCGACTCGGCCATCAGCTCCTCGAAATACTCGAGGTCGATGCCGAGAAGCGCCGCCGTCGCGCCGACGCCGGCGGTGTTTCGCATCACTTCGCGGCCGTGTTCGCGTGCAATCTCTCGGAGGTTGAGGGGGTAGACGTGCCAGTCGTTCTCCTCGACTCGCTCCTCGAAGTTCGGGATGTCGTCGGCGTCCAGAAGTCCGGTGTCGTAGACGATGACGCCGCCCTCGTTGAGTTCGTCGAGGTTCTCGGCCAGCGGCTTGATCTCCTCGTCGCCGTAGTAGGCGTCCTCCTGTGGGTTGCGGGCGAAGGAGTCGCCGAGCGCCAGCAGACAGTTGAACCCGTCGCCGCGGGAGCGTACCGGCTCCGTGTCGGCGCGTACCTCCGTGTACGTGTGGCCGCCGCGAATCCGCGACGGATAGTGTCGGTGCGTAAAGACGTGTAGCCCCGCTCGCATCAGGGCCTTGGCGAAGTTCTGGCTGGTCGACGCGATACCGTCGCCCGAGCCACCAGCGATTCGCCACATGAGCTCGTGGTCAGTCATATTTACATCACGGCCCTCCGCGGGCCACTACTGAGACGGTTGGCTATGGCTCGACTAAAGCCTTTGCTATACGTTACCATGCAAAAATGATGTAAGACTCTCTCTCACGGGGGTCTCGCTTTCACGCACCGTCGCCGCTCGCTACTCAAAATCCCCGTTCGAGGTAGTCGTCGACGCGGGCTACCATCTCCGCGTCGTACGTCCAGAACCCGCGCCAGTGGTTCGGCTCGTACTGGTAGGCGAGCAGCGCCGCCCCGCTTTCTCTCGGCGAGCGGAACACGACACACCATGCGTTTCGGTACTCGTCGCTGGTGCCGCCGTGGACGGTCACATCGAGGCGAGTCGGAACACGGTCCGGAACTCCGTAGACGTGGACGTCGACCGGCCGCTCTGCGATTCGCTCGTACGCCGTTCGCGTGCCGTGCTCGTCTTGGAGCCGCGAGAGCTGCTGGAATGTCGACCGGAGCCGTCCCTCACCGGCCTCGTATGCTCGCCGCTCGATGTGTCTGGACAGCAGAATCAGCAGGAGTTTCTCCTTGTTCGACTGCGGATACCCCCGAAGGTCGAATAGCGTCTCGTCCAGCCCCTGGAGGACGGCGGGAATCTCGCGGTCGAACCCCGTCTGCGTCCTGAACCGGTCGCTGTTTACGAGCAGGAACGACTCCATCACCTCCGTCAGCGGCGAGACAGCGCTGAGTCGGCCGTCCTTGCGAAGCGCGAGTAGGTTCGCGTCCCGGTCCGGCACCGACCGCTCGGCCAGTTCGACCGACTGCGTGTCGAAGGCGTCGGCCAGCAACGCCTGAATCTGCTCTGGCTGCTGGCGGTTGATGGTCACTAGCGACACGTCGCTCTCATCCACGTCCTCGAAAAACTCGCGGATACTGGATGGACTGGCGTCGACAGCCATCTATCCGTTCAGGCGGCCCCCGTCGGTATATATCACTGGGGCCAATTATCAGCCGTGAGAGCGCGTCAGGAGTCGATGTTATCCGGACTGCGGGGATGGTAGTCAGTGTCGTACTGCCCCGGTTGGTCGTCCATCCGGTCGGGGTTGATGCGCCCGCCGAGGAGCATGTAGTCCACCAGCGTCAGCGCCAGCATTGCCTCCACGACCGGGACGCCACGCGGCGGCAGCACCGGGTCGTGTCGCCCGACGACCTGAATCTCTTTCTCCTCGCCCGTCTCCCAGTCGACCGTCGTCTGGGACTTCGGAATCGAGGTCGGCGCGTGCAGCGTCACCTCGCCGCGGATGGGCTGACCGGTCGTGATGCCGCCCTGAATCCCGCCGTGGTCGTTGCCGACGGGCACGGGGTCGTCGTCCGCGTCGAACTCCCAGTCCTCGTTGCGCTCGGAGCCGGTGTACTCGCGCGCCTCGCGCCCGAGTCCGAACTCGAATGCGGTGGCCGCGGGCACCGACATCATGGCCTGGCCCAGTCGGGCCGACATCGAGTCGAATCGCGGTGCGCCGAGGCCGCGGGGGACGCCCCGCGCCTCGAACTCGATGGCGCCGCCGATGGAGTCGCCCTCCTCCTGATACGTGCTGATGGCCTCCAGCATCTCCTCGGCCACCTCGGGGTCGCCACACCGGACCTCGTTGTCCTCGCTGTGTTCGACCATCTCCTCGAAGCTCACGTCGGGCGCCTCGATGTCGCCGATTTGGTTGACGTGCGCTTTGAGTTCGATGCCGTTCGCGGCGAGAATCTTCTTCGCCACCGCACCCGCCGCGACCCAGTTCACCGTCTCACGGGCCGAGGAGCGCCCGCCGCCGCCCCAGTTGCGCGTCCCGAACTTCGCGGAGTACGTGAGGTCGCCGTGGGAGGGTCGCGGCGCCGTGATGAACGGTTCGTACTTCCCCGACTGCGCGTCCTTGTTCTGAATGACCATCCCCAGCGGCGTCCCCGTCGTGTAGCCGTCCTGCAGGCCGCTGTGGATGCGTACCTCGTCGGGTTCGCCGCGGCTGGTCGTGATCATGGACTGGCCGGGCTTGCGTCGGTCGAGGTCACGCTGAATATCCTCTTCGGACAGTTCGAGGCCGGCGGGACAGCCAGAGACGACGACGCCCATCGCGTCGCCGTGACTCTCCCCGTAGGTCGTCACCTGAAACAGACGACCGAATCGGTTACCGTTCATGTTCTTCCAGTTCGGCCCCGAGGTCATAAAGTACGTCGAAGAATCCCGGGAACGAGACGTCGACGTGGTCGGCGCCCTCGACGGTGGTCGTCCCCTCGGCCACGAGTCCCGCAATCGCCAGCGACATCACGATGCGGTGGTCGTCGTGGCCCGCGACCGACGCCCCCGTCAGCGTCGACTCGCCGCCGTGAATCGTCAGCGTGTCCTGTGTCTCGGTCACCGACGCGCCCAGCGTCTCCAACTCCGTCGCCATCGCGCGCACGCGGTCCGTCTCCTTGTACCGGACGTGCTCGCAGTTGACGATACGCGTCTCGCCGTCCGCGACGGCGCCGAGGACCGCGATGGTCGGAAGCAGGTCCGGCGTGTCGCCCACGTCGACCTCCACGCCCGACAGCGCGCTCTCTCGGACCGTGATTTCGCCCGCTTCGCGGTCCCACGAGATATCGGCGCCCATCTGCTCCAGTACGTCGACGATGGCGCTGTCGCCCTGCGCGCTCGGTCGCGCGCCCTCGACGACGACGCCCTCGTCGCCGCCGGCCACCGCCCCCGCGGCGAGTAGGTACGACATCGAGGAGAAGTCGCCAGGGACTGCGTACGGGTCCGGTCGCTCGTAGCGCTGGCCGCCCGGCACTCGGTAGCCTGCCTCGGTCTCCTCGGCGTTGATACCGAAGTCGGCCAGCACTTCGAGCGTGATGTCGACGTACGGCGCCGACTTCAACTCCGTCTCCAGGACGATTTCGACCCCGTCGACCGTCACCGCCCCCGCCATCAACAGCGCCGTGATGTACTGCGAGGACACGTCGCCGGGAATCGACACCGTCCCGCCGTCGATGGGACCGCCGACGACCAGCGGCGCTTGGCCGTTGGCGCGGGTGCTCTCCGCCCGCCCGCCGAGTTGCCGGATGGCGTCCAGGAGCGGCCCCTGCGGTCGCGAGCGGAGCGACGCGTCGCCGGTCAGCACCGTCAACCCGTCCGCGAGCGCCGCGCACGCGGTCACGATGCGCGTCGTCGTCCCGCTGTTCGCACAGTCGATGACGTCCGCTGGGACGCTCGGCGTCCCGCCAAAGCCGTCGATATCGAGGCGTCGGTCGTCCTCTGCGCGGTCGACCTGGCCGCCGAAGGCCTCGACCGACCGCATCGTCGCTCGCGTGTCCGCGCTCACGAGTGGGTCCGAGACGACGGCGCCGTCACTGTACCCCGCGGCGAGAATCGCTCGGTGCGTGTAACTCTTCGACGGCGGCGCGCGCGCTCGTCCCCCGACCCGTGAGCGGGTGATGTCCACGTCCATACCCGAGGGTCGGGCGGCCCCCGTATCAGCGTACCGACCGCGGCGCTCTCGTCGGCGTGTCTGCCCTCGTCAGTCCGCGGTCTCGACGCCGGTGAACTCGAACCGTGCCCCGCCGTCCGCGCTGTCGGTCAGGCGAACCGCCCACCCGTGCGCGTCGGCAATCTCTTTGACGATGCTGAGTCCGAATCCCGTCCCGTCTTCGGACGTCGTGTAGCCGGCGTCGAACACGCTCGCGCGGTCGGCTTCGGGCACGCCGACCCCGTCGTCGGCGACGTAGAATCCATCCTCTAGGTCGCCCACGGTGACCACGACTGGGGCTTCGCTCTCACCGCCCGTCCGTCCCGCCCCGTCGCTGGTTCCGTGCTCCACGCTGTTTCGCACGAGGTTCTCGACGAGTTGCTGGAGTCGACTCCGGTCGACCCGGATGGTCTGCTCGGTCTGTATCTCGATTCTCGCGTCGCCGGTTTCGACGGTGTTCCAGCACTGTTCGACACAGCGGGCGAGGTCGACCGGTTCGAGTGTCCCCACTTCCTCGCCGTTCCGCGCCAGCGACAGCAAGTCGTCGATCAGCTCGTTCATCCGCTCGTGTGCGTCCGAGACGGCGTCCAGATGCTCGCTGTCGATATCGTCACGGAGGATTTCGAGGTGGCCGTCCGCCACGTTCAGCGGATTCCGAAGGTCGTGGGACACGACGCTCGCGAACTCTTCGAGGCGGTCGTTCTGTCTCGCCAACTCCCGCTCTCGGCGCTTCTGCTCCGTGACGTTCTGTGAGACGGCGATGCCGGTGGTGATTTCGTCGCCGCCGTCTCGGACCGGCAGGGTCTGGATGCGATACTCCTTGTTCTGATACTCCTGTTCGAACGTGTGACGCTCGCCCTGCAGGGCGGCCCGGTAGTTGTCGGCGAGTTCGTCCGCGATATCGGCGGGGAACAGGTCGTGCGGTGTGGCGCCCTCCAAGCCGGCCGACGATGGGCCGACCGACGACAGTTCGGTCCCGCCAGCGAGTATGTATTCGAGGTCTTCATTGAAGAGGAACACGGCGCCGTCGGGGAAGTTTTCGACGAGCGTTCGATACCACCGCTGGCTCTCACGGAGCGTCCGCTCGCGCTCGATTCGCGAGAGCGCCTCCTCGGCGTTGGCGGCGAGCGTCCGTGCCAGCGTGATGTCCGCGTCGTCGAACGCGCCGGGTTCGGTCGCAGCGACGTACATCACTCCGTGCTCGCCCAGCGGGAGGATTATCTCCGCGCCGAACGCCGTGTCGTCGTTGTAGCGACCGGGTTCGGTGGAGACGTCTTCGAAGACGCGAACCTTGCCGTCTCGGAACGCGTCCCACGACAGGCTTTCACCCGGGTCGTACGTCGGCGCCTCCCCGATCAGCTCCAGTGCCTCGTCCGTCGTCGCTGTCGGGACGAGTGCGTCGCGGTCGTCGTCGTAGAGGTAGACGCTGTTCATGGGGAGGCCAAGCACGTCCCGCGCCGTCTCGACCGAGAGTTCGGCGACCGCCTCGCGCGTCGACGCCCCCATCAGCGACCGCGTCGCCTCGTGGAGCGCCTCGATGCGACGCCGGCGTTCGTGGCGCTCGGTCACGTCCTGGAACTGCGAGAAGACCGCGACCACCTCGCCGTCCTCGTCGGTCACGACGCGGTTGTGCCACTCGCAGACGATGTGCTCGCCGTCTTTCCGCACGTTCTCGTCGATGCTGTGGTACCCGCCTTCGGCCTCCGCCAGCGCCGAGGTGACCGCCTCGACGCTCTCGTAGCTGTCGTCGGCGACGATTTTCTCCCACGTCTCGCCCCGAAGCTCCGCCTCGGAGTAGCCCAGAATCTCCTCGCCAGCCTCGTTTATCCTGACGATTTCGAACTCGTCGTTGTACTCGATGACGCCGAGCGACGACTGCTCGACGAACAGGGACAGGCGTTGCTGGCTGGCTTTGAGGTCGCGTTGCGAGCGATACTGGTCGACGGCGTTCCTGATGCGATTGGCGAGGACGGCGTACTGGCCCGTCTCTGCCGCGCTCCCCGCCTCCTTCTCCAGATAATCCGTGACGCCCGCGGAGATGGCCTCGCTCGCTATCTCCTCGCTCCCCTTGCCCGTGAACAGGATGAACGGTAACTCCGGGTGCGCGTCACGGACCTCGCGGAGGAACTGAAGCCCGTTTTTCCCGGGCATGTCGTAATCGGAGACGATGCAGTCGAACGACGCGTCCGCGAGTCGGTCCATCCCCACCTCGGCGTTCGGCGCCGTCTGCACGCGCAACTGCGAGTCCTCGCGTTCGAGAAAGTCTGCCACTAGATCCGCGAACCCGGGTTCGTCGTCGACGTGGAGTACGCGAATCGGCGAGTCTGTAGACATGGATTGGCGTTCGATTCCAGTTCTCACTCGAAAGAACGCTCGTCGCAGTTAAAAGATATTGGGGCGGACCCTCATCTTCTAAATGTTTCCATAAAGTAGGGCGGGTATGTTCGAGAAGTCGACGTGGATCAAGCTCCCGCGGAACGTCGTCGTGGGTCACGGCGTCCTCGACGACCTCGGCGACGTCGTCGCCGACCTCTCCGTCGCCGGGCGACCGCTGGTGGTCACGAGTCCGACGCCGAACGACCTCGTCGGCGACCGGGTCCGTGCCCACCTCGGCGGCGACCCCGCCACCGTCACCGTTGAGACGGCTGGCTTCGGCGCCGTCGAACGCGTCGTCGACGCCGCGGAAGCCGAGTCCGCCACGTATCTGGTCGGCCTCGGCGGCGGCAAGCCAATCGATACGGCGAAGATGGCCGCTGACCGCCTCGGGCTTGGCTTCATCTCGATACCCACCGCCGCCAGTCACGACGGCATCGTCAGCGGGCGCTCCTCGATTCCAGAGGGAGACACCCGCCACAGCGTGGCCGCTGACCCGCCCCTCGCCGTTGTCGCCGACACGGAGGTCATCGCGGCCGCACCGTGGGAACTCACCACCGCCGGCTGTGCCGACATCGTCTCCAACTACACCGCCGTCGAGGACTGGAAACTCGCCCACCGCCTGCAGGACGTTCACTACTCCGAGTACGCGGGCGAGCTCGCGCGCATGACCGCCGAACTGCTCGTCGAGAGCGCCGGCTCCATCAAACAGGGACTCGAGGAGTCGGCGTGGGTGGTCGTGAAGGCCCTCGTCTCCTCCGGCGTCGCCATGTCCATCGCTGGCTCCTCTCGCCCCGCCAGCGGCGCCGAACACCTCTTTTCCCACCGTCTGGACCGTATCGCCCCCGACCGCGCCCTCCACGGCCATCAGGTCGGCGTCGGCTCCATCATCGTCGCCTACCTCCACGAGGGCGAGAAGGGAATGTGGCGCAACATCCGCGACGCCTTGGACGTCATCGGCGCGCCGACGACGGCCGCGGACCTCGGCTTCGACGACGAGACGATTATCGAGGCGCTGACGACGGCCCACCGCATCCGTGACCGCTACACCATCCTCGGCAACGGCATCAGCGAGGCGGCCGCCCGCGAGGCGGCGGTGACGACGGGCGTCATCTGATACTGCCGCTGACGACTATCGCGAGTTACTGAAGCGAGCAACCGAGAATCCGACGAGGACACCTAACGAGATCGTGATTAGATCGGAGTCCACAGTTACCACACCGAATAAACTGAGGTAATTGATGAGGAGGAAGAGGGCGAACCCGAGAATCAATGCACCAAAGAGGGGGACGACGTCTTCTTGGTGAGTTATGGGCATCATCCGACAGATTCTCGCCGCTGGTAAGTGCTTTGTCTGTATGCAGCGCGGTCTCGCCGAGATATCCGATAAGCGCAACACCAAAGCCGGTCCGTACCCGACCCTCACTCATGGCAACGGCCAGCGCTAGCGGCCCGGTCAAGGAGCATCCCGCCGCCGTCACCGCTCTCCTCTCCGTCGTGGGCTACGCCCTCGTCGTGGGGACGTTCGTCGGCGTCTTCCCCGAGTCCATCTACCCCGACCTCTCGCTCCAGCAGGTGAACCGCTTCAGCGACGGCATCGCCGTCGTCAACACGCTCGCGACGCTCTCGCTCGTCGCCGGGTGGCGGTGGATTCGCCGCGACGAGGTGAAAAAACACGCCGCCGCCATGTCGACGGCGTTCGGTCTCATCCTCGTCTTTCTCGTCCTCTATCTGGCGAAAATCGGCGGCGGCGGCACCAAGGAGTTCGTCGGGCCGCAGCTCGTCTACTACGCTTACCTCCTCATGCTCGCGATTCACATCATCCTCTCTATCGTCTCCGTCCCCGTCGTCCTCCACGCCCTCGTCCTCGGTCTGACCCACACGCCCTCGGAACTCCGAGACACGGCCCACGCTCGCGTCGGGCGAATCGCCGCCGGCGCGTGGATTCTCTCGCTCTCGCTCGGCGTCGTCGCCTACCTCCTCCTCAACCACGTCTACAGTTGGGAGTTCACGGCGGCGGCCGTCGTCCTCGCGGCCCCTGCTTCTCGCTCGCTCAGGGCCCTCGCACCGTGACGACGGGCACGTCGCTCCGGCGGACGAGCCGTTCGGTGACGCTCCCGACCAGATATCGGTCCAGCCCCTGCCGGCCGTGGGTCCCCATCACGATCAAGTCGATACCCGCCTCGTCAGCGTACTCGCGGATGGCCTCCTCCGGGATACCCTCGCGGACGGTTTCGACCGTCTCGACGCCCGATTCGGTCGCTCGCTCCGCGACGGCCGCCGTCGCCGCCGCGCCCTCCTCCCGGAGCGTCTCGCGCAGGTCGTCGAGGCTCAGTTCGGGCGCCGCGTGCGCCACGGCGTCCACGTCGACGACGTAGCAGGCGTGAAGCGTGGCGTCGAAGCGGTCCGCGATGGTCACGGCGTGCTCCGTCGCCGCTGCCGCACACTCGCTGCCGTCGGTCGGCACCAGAATCCGTTCGTACATACCTCACCTTCGTCCCCCGGCCCCTCAATCCCGTCGACCGGTCGACAGAAGGACTTTTTGTCCGGTCCGTCGTGGCCCTGCGTGTGCGCATCGCGTTCGTCGCGACGACGACTGCCCACCACGGCGACGACTGGAACGCTCGGCGGATGCGGGGCGTCGCCGAGCGACTGGCAGCGCGCGGCCACGACGTGACCGTCTGCTGTACGCAGTGGTGGGACGGCGACCACCCGGCCTTCGACTTCGAGGGCGTCACGTACCGCCGCGTCACCGCCGAACCGGCGCCGCGAGCGTTTCTCGCCAGACTCCCACTCGTCCTCAACGGCCTCGCGCCCGACGTCATCCACGTCGCCACCGATCCGTATCTCGCGGTGTCGGCCGCGAAGGTGGCCGGGATGATTCGGCGTACCCCCGTCGTCGTCGAGTGGTGGGCGCACCCCGACGACACGGCGCCGCCCTGGCGTCGGTACCGGGCCGCCCGCTCGGCCCACCGCGTGTTCGTCCCCTCTCGCACCGTCGAGACGACCGTCCGCGAGTATGGCGCCGACCCCGACGCCATCGACGTGCTTCCCGACAGCGTCGACATGGCTGGGATTCGGAGCGCGCCGGTCGACACTCGCGCCGACGTGGTGTACGCCCGGGACCTCGACGAACACGCCAACGCCGAGGAGTTCCTGCTGGCGATGGCGGAACTCCGTGACCGCGAGTGGAGGGTAGCGATTATCGGCGACGGCCCCGCCCGTCCCGATATCGAACGCACTGCCCGCGACCTCCGCATCGACGACCGGGTCGAGTTCCTCGGCGCCCTCGACCCCGAAGCGCAGCGACCGATTCTGAAGGGCGCGCACGTCTTCGTCCAGACGGCGACGTGGGCGCCGTTCGCGACGGAACTGTTGCGCGCGCTCGCCTGCGGATGCGTCGGTGTCGTCGAGTACCAGTCGGGGTCCGCGGCACACGAACTCGTCGAGGAGGACCCGCGCGGGTCGCTGGTCACGTCGCCACAGGAGATTGCGGACGAAATCGCCGCGGCCGCCTCGATGGAGTCGTGGACGGTCAACGAGGCCTACGCCCCCTACGACCACGACGCAGTCCTCGACCGATACGTCGACTGCTACGAACGCGCCGTGGACGATTATGGCCTGTTCTGACGTTTCGGAACGCTTTTCCGCCTGATACATCCACGAACGGGCATGAGCGACGACGTTGCGGCCGAACTCCGCGAGCAGTTCCGAACGGCCTTCGAGGGTGCCGACTTCCCCGTGACCGGGCAGATGGACCTCGTCCCCGCGCTTCCGGACGGGCCGGGCACGCGCTTCGAGGCCGGCGACGGCGCTATCTCGATGTCGGCGATGGAACTCGCATCGAAACTCGACGGCCACCAGAACTTCCCCTACGACTCCGTCGACGAACTCGTCGACGACGTGATGGCGGCGCTCGAAGCCGAAGACATACTGTAAGGTTTTGGTCGTTGCCGACCTACGGTGGGTATGTTCGACATCGAGCGCTATCTCAACGTGCGGAGCGCCCACGGCGCCTCGGTCGGCCCGGATGGTGACCGCCTCGCCTTTCTCATGGACACGACTGGCGTCCCGCAGGTGTGGACGCTCGATGCACCCAGCGCGTGGCCCGAGCAACGCACCTTCTTCGACGACCGCGTCACCTTCGCTACGTGGTCGCCCGAACGTCCCGAACTGATAGTCGGCCGTGACCGCGGCGGCAACGAGAAGGAGACACTCTACCGTCTCGACGTTGGTGACGGGTCGATAACCGACTTGACCCGCCACCCCGACGCCAAACACCGTTTCGGCGGATGGAGCCCCGACGGCGACCGCTTCGCCTTCGCCGCCAACCGCCGCGATACCGCCGTCTTCGATATCTACGTGCAGGCCCGCGACGCCATCGGCACCGACGCCGAACTCGTCTTCGAGGGCGACGGGTGGCTCTCGGTCAACGGGTGGGCGCCGGACAGCGACCGCCTCCTCCTCACCGAATCCCACTCCAGTTTCGACCAAGACGTGTACGTCCTCGACGTGACGACGGGCGAGCGTCGCCACCTCACGCCCCACGAGGGGACCGTCCGCCATCGTAGCGCCACGTGGGGCCCCGACGGCGAGAACGTCTATCTCGTCACCGACCACGACACCGACACGCTCTGTCTCTCGCGAATCGACCTCGCGACCGGCGACCGCTCGCGCGTCACGGCCGCGGGCGACGCGGACGGCCTCGCGGACGACGAGTGGAACGTGGACGGCGTCGCCCTCGACCAAGACTCTCGTCGTCTGGTCTACTCGCGCAACGTCGACGGCTACACCGAACTCGGCGTCGGCGAACTCGTCGCCCCCGGGCGTCTGGACCACTTCCCGGCGCCCGACCTGCCAGCCTCCGTCGCCGGGGGCGTGAGTTTCGGCCCCGACGGCGACCGTTTCGCCCTCACCGTCACGCGGAGCGACGACACCGCGAACGTCTACGTCGTCGACGCCCGCAGCGGCGACGCCGAACGCTGGACTCGCGCCTCCACCGCGGGCATCCCGCGTGACTCCTTCGTCGCGCCCGAACTCGTCCGCTACCCCTCCTTCGACGGCCGCGAGATACCCGCCTTCTTCTCGCTGCCCGACTCCGATACGGGCCACGGCGAGACGCCAGTCGTCGTCGACGTTCACGGCGGCCCGGAATCACAGCGCCGCCCCTCCTTCGGACGGGTGAAACAGTACCTCCTCTCGCGGGGGTACGCCGTCTTCGAACCCAACGTCCGTGGGTCGACGGGGTACGGCAAGGCCTACACCCACCTCGACGACGTGGACAAGCGGATGGACTCGGTGGCAGACCTGAAGGCGGGCGCCGAGTGGCTTCACGACCACCCTGCGGTCGACCCGGACCGCATCGCGGTCATGGGTGGGTCCTACGGCGGGTTCATGACGCTCGCCGCGCTGACGACCTATCCAGATATCTGGGCGGCTGGCGTCGACGTCGTCGGCATCGCCAACTTCGTCACCTTCCTCGAAAACACGGGCGACTGGCGGCGCGAACTCCGCGAAGCCGAGTACGGCTCGCTCGATGCAGACCGCGAGCTGCTCGAATCAATCAGCCCCATCAACCACATCGAGAACGTCGAGGCACCGCTCTTTGTCCTCCACGGCGAGAACGACCCTCGTGTGCCCGTCAGCGAGGCTCGACAGGTCGTCGAGGGCGCCCGCGAGGCGGGCGTGCCGGTCCGCGAACTCGTCTTCGAGGACGAGGGACACGGCTTCACGAAACTGGAGAATCGCATCGAGGCCTACGCCGCCATTGCGGAGTTCCTCGATACGCATCTGGCCGCTGAGTAGCGCCTACGTCGCGCGCTGATCGTCGGGATTCTCGGCGCGGTTGGCGACGGTGTTCTCCTCGTCCTCGCTCCGCCGCGGGTCGGCGGCAGCGGCGAGGTCCTTGGTCGGCATATTCTCATCGCCCTCGTCTTCGTCCTCCGCTTCGGCCTCCTCCGCCTCGTGGTCGTCGGGGTTTTTCGCGCGGTTGGCGACGGTGTTCGCCTCGTCTTCGCTCCGCCGTGGGTCCGCGGCGGCGGCCAGGTCCTTGGTCGGCATGTCCTCGTCGCCCTCCTCTTCCTCCTCTGCTTCGGCTTCGTGGTCTTCGGGATTCTCGGCGCGGTTGGCGACGGTATTCTCTTCCCCGTCACGTCGCCGCGGGTCCGCGGCGGCGGCGAGGTCCTTCGTGGGCATGTCCTCGTCGCCCTCCTCTTCCTCCTCCGCTTCGGCCTCTTCCTCGCCGTCGGGTTCGGGTTCTGCCTCCGTCTCGGGTTCGGGTGCTGGTTCGGATTCCGTCGTCGACCCACCACCCAGCCCGAGCAGCGACCGAATTGCGTCGATCAGACCCATGGCGACGCACCTCCCTTCACCTCGGCGGCGTCAACCGTCGGTGTCGATTCGGTGGTCTCGGACCAGCCGAGTTGGTCGGCGTGTGTCGTCAACCCGGTTCGGACGAGTGCGAGAACGGTCGAAACGATACTCAGCACGGCGGCGACCACCGTCGCCCCCGCTCCGACAAGCCGTGTGCGTCGGTGCATGTCTTTCGTTAACAATCTTGTTGGATATAAAGGTAGGTCCCGATTGGGGGGTCCGTTAGAATCAAACGGACAGGTGGCGAACGGTCGCGCATGAGTACGGGGCAGGAACAGCGGGCCATCCGGTGTCTCGTTGCCAAAGTCGGCCTCGACGGCCACGACCGTGGGGCACACGTCATCGCGCGCGCCTTCCGCGACGCCGGGTTCGAGGTGATTTACTCCGGGCTACACCGCGCCCCCGAGGAAATCGTCCAGGCCGCGGTCCAAGAGGACGTGGACGTACTCGGTATCTCCATCCTCTCCGGCGCGCACAATACGCTCGTGCCGAAGGTTATCGAGGGCCTGAAATCCTACGGCGCCTTCGAGGACACCCTCATCCTCGTCGGCGGCATCATCCCCGACGAGGACCGCTCCGACCTGAAAGCAGCGGGCGTCGCCGAGGTGTTCGGCCCGGGGACGCCCATGAGCGAGACCATCGACTTCGTCCGCGAGCACGTCGACCGATGAGCGAGGCGCGCGTCGACGTGGACGACCTGGTGAGGGGCGTCCTCGACGGCGAACATCGAGCGCTCGCCCGCGCCATCACGACCATCGAGAACCGAGAGCCGGGCTACCGCGACCTGGTATCGGCGCTGCACGGGCACACGGACGGCACCGCGGTCGTCGGCGTCACCGGCAGTCCAGGTGCCGGGAAGTCGACGCTGGTGGACAAACTCGCCAAGGCCTACCGCGACGCGGGCCTGACTGTCGGCGTCATCGCCGTCGACCCCTCCTCGCCCTACTCCGGCGGGGCCGTCCTCGGTGACCGCATCCGGATGGCCTCCAACGTCGGCGACATGGACGTGTTCTTCCGGTCGATGAGCGCCCGCGGCCAACTCGGCGGCCTCTCGACGGCGACGGCCGACGCCATCACCGCCCTCGACGCCTTCGGCAAGGACCGCATCATCGTCGAGACGGTCGGCGCCGGGCAGAACGAGGTGGACGTGGTCCGGACCGCCGACTCCGTCGTCGTCCTCGTCCAACCCGGCAGCGGCGACGACGTGCAGATGCTCAAGGCGGGCATCCTCGAAATCGGCGACCTGTTCGTCGTCAACAAGGCCGACATGGACGGCGCGGCGACGACGGTCACCGACCTCCGCGAGATGCTCCACCTGCGCGACGGGTCGACCGGCGGTGGCGGGCATCACGGCCTGGAAACGCACGACTCGGTCGACGGCGACGACGACAGCGACGATGCGTGGGACCCGCGCGTCCTCGAAACCGTCGCCACCGAGGGCGAGGGCGTCGACGACCTGATAGACGCCCTCGACGACCATCGCGCCCACCTCCGAGAGACGGGTGAACTCGACGAGCGCGCGCACACGCGCTACGCCGAGGAGATTCGGCAGTTGCTACGGGCCGACGCCGCCGACTTGCTGGAGACGGAGCTCGACCGCCACGGCGGTATCGACGAACTCGCCGACGCGGTGCAGGCCCGCGAGACGGACCCCTACTCGGTCGTTGACCGCGTGCTCGACCCGCTAGCGGACTGTGTCGAACGCCGCCGAGAATAAGGCCACGGCTGCCCGAGGTGACGTATGAACGGCAAACGCCTCGGTCTCGCCGTCGCGGGACTGGCTGGCGGCCTCGCGGCCGGCGACCGACTCCTCCGCGACGCCGCGGGCGAACTCGAACCGGCGCTCGACGCTCCCGAACGAACCTATCACTGGCGCGGACTCGATATCGCGTACGCGGAGCTGGGCGACCCAGCGGACCCGACGCTCGTCTGTCTCCACGGTATCAACGCCGCGGGGTCGAGCGGCGAGTTCCGACACGTCGCCGACGCGCTCGCCGAATCCCGTCACGTCGTCGCCCCCGACCTGCCGGGCTTCGGTCGCTCCGACCGCCCGCCGCTCCGCTACTCCGCGGCGCTCTACGAGGACTTCGTCGCCGACTTCCTCGCTCGGTACGACGCCCCTGCGGTCCTCGCCTCGTCGCTCTCGGGCGCCTACGTCGCGCGCGCGGCCGACGACCGGCGCGTGTCGCTCGACTCCCTCGCACTCGTCTGCCCAACCACCGTCGGCGGCCCCGACCCACCGAAGGCGTGGCTTCGCGAACTCCTCCGGGCGCCCGTCGTCGGCGCCGCCTGCTTCGACGCCCTCGTCTCGAAGCCATCGATTCGCTACTTCAACGCCGACCACGCCTACGCCGACCCGGACGCCGTCGACCCCGCGTGGACCGACTACCAGTGGCGGACGACCCATCAGCCGAACGCCCGGTACGCCGTCGCCTCCTTCGTCGCCGGCTACTGCAACTCCGACATCGACCTCGAAGCGGCGCTTCGAGACCTCGATATACCCATAACGGTCCTCTGGGGTCGTGACGCGACGCTACCCCCGCTCTCGACGGGGCGTGACTTGGCCGAGGCGGCGGACGCTCGGCTGGTCGTCTTCGACCGTGCCAAACTCCTGCCCCACGTCGAACACCCCGACGCGTTCGTCGCGGAAGTCCGCGAGGCTATTGGGTCCGGAGCGTAAGTAGGTCCTCGCCCGTCGTCTGGTTGGTCCCGATGCGGGGCTCGACGGTCGCGCCGACCGTCACGTCCTCGGGGTCGACGCCGCGAACGACGCCGGTCAGGCGCACCGCGCCGAAGTCGGCGACGGCCGTCGCGTAGGGTTCCTCGTCCTCGAACTCCGGGCCACCCACGTAACAGACGGTGTAGGTTTCGACTGTCCCCGTCGACGGCAGCGCGGTTCGATTCAGGTCGGTCGTCCCGCAGTGGGGGCAGACACGCCGCGGCGGGAGCGAGCCGTGGCCCTCCGTGCATTCGAGGTAGTACCCCTCACCGTCGTCGATGGCGTCGAGCCACTCGTCGTAGCCGGCGTCGCTCATCGGTCCACCTCCAAGACGTGGACGACGGCGGAGGCGACGGTCCCACCCGCGTTGTGAGTGAGGCCGACCGTCGCGTCCTCGACGTGTTCGCTGTTCGGATGGTCGCCGCGGAGGAGTCGCGTCATCTCGACGACCTGACTCCCGCCGGTGGCGCCGACGGGGTGGCCCTTCGCCTTCAGCCCGCCCGAGAGGTTCACCGGGCGCTCGCCCGTCGCCGTCGTCTCGCCGCGGCGGGCGGCGCCGATGGCTTCGCCGGAGTCGTAGAAGCCCAACCCTTCGAGCGCCATCACCTCGGCGATGGTGAAGCAGTCGTGGACTTCGACGGCGTCCACATCGCCGGCGGTCACGCCGGCGTCGTCGTAGGCTTCGGTCGCCGCGCGCTCCGTCGCGGGCGTGACCGCGAGGTGGTCGCGGTCCTGAAGTGCGAGGGTGTCGCCGCCCTGTCCCGATCCCGTAATCGACACCGGGGCGTCGACGTCGTGTTCGACGGCGTACTCGTCGCTGACGAGGACGAGTGCACTCGCGCCGTCCGTGACGGGGCAGGCGTCGAGCAGGCCGATTGGGTCTGCGACCATCGGCGCGTCGAGCACCTCGTCGACGGTAATCGCCCGATGGAACTGGGCGTAGTCGTTCGGGAGGGCGTTGTCGTGGTTCTTCACCGAGATGTGTGCGAGGTCCTCGCGCGACCCACCGAACTCCTCGAAGTAGGCTCGCTGCATCAGCGCGTAGGCGCCGGGGAAGGTCATCCCCGCCCGAATCTCGTAGAGTTCGTCGGCGGCCGTCGCGAGCGCTTCGGTCACCGCCGCCGTCGAGAGGTTCGTCATCCGTTCGCAGCCACCGACGAGGACCACGTCGGCCTCGCCGGAGCGAACGGTCTTGACCGCCTCGCGCACCGCGACGCCCGCGGAGGCACACGCCTCTTCGTAGCGCGTGGCCGGACACCGCACCCCAACCATCTCGGCCATGAGCGGCGCTTGGTGGCCCTGTCGCTCCGAGAGCGACCCCATGAAGTTGCCGTAGTTGATTGCCTCGATGTCCTCCGGCGGGACGCCCGACTCCTCGCGTGCCGCCACGGCAGCTTCGCCGAACAAATCACGGCCGGTCCGCTCCGGGTGCCGCCCGAACTGCGTCAAGCCGACGCCGGCGACACGAACGCCTGTCATACCGGCACATAGGCGGACGAGCAGATAAAGGCCTGCCGGATTTGGAACCTCTCGCGCCCGAAATCGGGCGTTTGGGGTTCGACACCTGTCCGTCGACCTGTCGACGTTCGACGTGTGCGTGTGACCGAAACCGTTAGTCGCGCGGATGGAGACGACCACCCATGCACGACTGGATTGGCGAGACGTTCACGAGCGACGCGGGGTGGGACCACCTCGAACGACTGGTCGATATCGGCTCTCGGATGGCGGGCACGCCCGGCGAACGCGAGGCGCTGGAAGCGACGCGTGACGCCCTTGACGATATCGGCGCTCGCGACGCGCACATCGACGACTTCGAGATACAGGGCTGGGTTCGTGGGTCGAGCCATCTCGACACGCCCGACGGCGACGCCGAGTGTATCGCCCTCCCCCGAAGTCCGGCCGACACCGCCGCGGGTCGCCTCGTCGACTGCGGCGACGGCCTCCCCGAGGACTTCGAGGACGCGGAGTTGGACGGCGCCATCGCCCTCGTCTCCGCCTCGGTGCCCGACCACTACGACCGCTTCATCCACCGCCGCGAGAAGTACTACCGCGCCGTCGAGGCCGGCGCCGTCGGCTTCGTCTTCCGCAACCACGTTCCGGGCTGTCTCGCGCCGACGGGCAGCGTCGGCACCGACGACACGCCGCTGGGCCCCATCCCCGCCGTCGGCGTCAGCAGAGAGGTCGGCGCCCGCCTCGCGCGTCGGTTCGCGGGTGACCGTGTCACCCTCACTGTCGACTGCGAGACGCCGACGGCCGAGAGCGGCGTCGTCCGCGCCGACATCGGTCCGGACACCGACCGCGCGGTCTATCTGACCAGCCACGTCGACGCCCACGACATCGCGGAGGGGGCCGTCGACAACGGCGCCGGCACCGCGACGGTCCTCGAAGTCGCTCGCGCACTCCTCGCGCGCGACGACCCCCTCGGCCGCCGCGTCCGGGTCGTCTGCTTCGGCGCCGAGGAGGTGGGGCTTCGTGGGTCGAAACGCGAGGCCGACCTCGTCGACGCCGACAGCGTGCAAGCGGTCGTCAACTGCGATGGCGTGGGACGCGGCCGGACGCTCCAGTTCTACACTCACGGCTTCGACGCCCTCGGTCAGACGGTCGACGCCGTCGCCGACGACTTCGGCCACCCTGTCTCGCGACTCCCGAGCCAGCACCCCCACAGCGACCACTGGCCGTTCGTCGCCCGCGGCGTCCCCGCGCTGTTGGTGTCGAGCGACGACGGTGACCGCGGGCGTGGCTGGGGGCACACCCGCGCCGACACGCTCGACAAGTTGGAGCGACGGACGCTCCGCGAGGGCGCCATCCTCGTGACGGGCGTCGTCGCCGCCCTTGCGGACGCCGACCACGTCGACCACCGCGACCCGGACGCCATCGCCGCCGCCCTCGAACGCGAGGACCACGCCGAGGGGATGCGCGTCACCGGCGACTGGCCGTTCTGACCGAACTTTATTCCCGTCCGTGTGTATAGCCCACTATGGCATACACTTCGCTCGGGAAACGGACCGATTTCCGGATGCTGTTCGACCAACTCGATGGCGTCGCACTCTGGACGGCGACCGAGCCCGGCGAGTTCGATTACATCAGCGCCGGCTTCGAGGATATCTGGGGACTCCCTCCCGACGAGGTCATGGACGACATCACGGTGTTGCTCGATGCCATCCATCCCGACGACCGGGACCGTGTCCGTGCGAATATCGAGGCCTCAGCGCAGGGGCTCCGAGACGAGGCGTACGAGGGTCGCGTCGTACAACCGGATGGGTCGATTCGGTGGGTCCTCACCCAGCAAGCCCTCGTCCGAGACGACGATGGCGAAATCGCAGAGGTCGTCGGCATCTGTACGGATATCACGGAGCAAAAGCGCCGCGAGCAAGAACTCGAACTCCTGAACCGAATCGTCCGCCACGACATTCGCAACGATATGGCCGTCGTGCTCGGTTGGATGGAGATACTCCAAGACCACGTGGACGCCGATGGCCGCGAGTACGTACAGAAAATCCTCGCCAGCGGTGAGCACGTCGTCGAACTGACCGAACTCGCACGCGAGTACGTCGAGACAGTCGTCTCGAACGAGTCGCTCTCCGTGGAGCCGGTGTCGCTTCGCTCGACTCTCGAGACGGAGGTGGCGCTTCGCGAGGAGTCGTTCCCGGACGCAGAGTTCGTCTTGGAGGACCCGCTCCCCGACGTGGACGTCGTGGCGAACAGGATGCTCTCCTCGGTCTTCCGGAATCTGTTGAACAACGCCGTCCAACACAACGACAAGGAGTCCCCACGCGTCGAGGTGTCCTGTACAGTCCGCGACGACAGCGTCGAGGTTCGAATCGCCGACAACGGTCCTGGAATCGCAGACGACAACAAAGAGTTAATCTTCGGGAAAGGAGAGCATGACCTCGACAGTCCCGGAACGGGAATCGGACTCTATCTCGTCGACACGCTGGTCACTCAGTACGGCGGCGAGGTTTGGGTCGAAGACAACGAACCGACGGGGGCCGTCTTCGTCGTCGAACTCCCACGTGTCGACTGAGGCGCTCGGTACTGCACTTTCGCGGAGCGAACGGTCGTCTTCCACTGGGGAGGTTTTTAACGCCGTGGGTCGACGTACCCCCCATGAGACGGACGCGACGTGACCACGGGCACACGCCGCACGCACCGCTGTCGAACGGGGGGAGGGCGCGACGGTGAACGTCGCCGTTCGAGGCGGGACCGACGACGACTCGGCCGCCATCGCCGTCGGCGGTGGCTCGGTAGTCGACGAGGACGACGACCACGACACCCTTGTCGCCGTCGGCGACGACGCCATCCGGTCGCTGACGACGGAGCCACCCTCGGCGCCCGTCCTCCCCGTCACGGCCGAGGCGGGTCGCCACCGCGTCGCTCGCGACGACCTTGACGCCACCGTGGCCGCCCTCGCCGCCGGCGACCGACGCGTCGACGCCCACCCCGTCCTCGGCCTCAGTCACGAGGGCTCGGCCATCGCGCGCGCACTCCGCGATGTGACCTTCGTGACCGACGCGCCCGCGAGCATCTCCGAGTACGCCGTCGCGACTGGGGAGGAGCAGCTGGGGTCGGTCCGCGCCGACGGCTTCGTCGTCGCGACACCACTCGGGAGCGACGGCTACGCCGGCGTGGCGGGCGGGGCCGTCCTCGAAGCCGGGACGGGCGTCACCGTCGTCCCCATCGCCCCCTTCTCGACGGAGACGGAGACGTACGTCGTCGACCCCGCGCCCGACGCTCCGCTCTCGGTGTCGGTGGAGCGCGACGGCGCGGTCGCACTCGTCGCCGACGGGGTGCGGTACGGCGCGGTCGACCGCGGGGCCGACCTTCGCGTGGAGCGTGTCGACACCGTCGACCTCGTGCTGCCGAATCGAACGGAAAACTTCTAATGAATCAGCGGTACAAGGTAACGTATGCAACCGCTACAGTTCGCCGTCCCGGTCGGCGCCCTCGACGCGCTCGAACCGTACATCGCCCACGTCGTGTTGGCGCTCGTGGTGGTGAACATGTTTACGCGGATTCGCGCGCACGCCGTCCACGAGCAACGGGTCGAGGATGGCGCTGACGACCTGAGTCGATACCTGCCGCACTCGCTGTCGACGATTGCGCTCGTCCTCGCCTCCTTCGCGTTCCTCGTCGTCGAACCACACGGTGGGATGGTGATGGCAGTCATCGCCGTCGGCCTCTTCCTCACCGACTTCTTCGAATTCGAGTCCCGACAGGTCGAGGCTCGCAACGACATGACCTTCGAGCGCCCCAAGGGCGCCGTCGCGGCGTCCCTCCTCGCGCTCCTCTACGCGGGCTACCAGAGCCTCTTCGTCTTCATCCAGCCGCTCTGGCGGCTCGTGGTGTAAGAACGGAAAAACTCGTTTTCGCGGATTACGCGCTGTCCATCGCTTTTCGCGCCTGCCGCAGCGCCGGCAGGAGCACCCAGAACGCGAGGGGGCCGAGGAGTGCGAACCAGAAGAGCGCGTCCATCAGGCCGATGGCGAGCAGGTTGAACAGGTCCGCGTTCGCCGGATTCGGCGACACCGGACTCACGAGTTGGCGCGTGCTCTCGAATCCCGGCGTTCGGTACCAGCCCGCGAGCACGAGCCATCCGAGGCCCGCGCCGGTGAAGATGCCGAGCCCTTTGATGAATTCGTCAGCCATTGTCGGAGGGTTCGTCGCCGTCCTCTTGAGCGTTTCCCATTCCCGGGGCTCGGAAGCGCGTTCCAAGCACGTAGACGCCGGCGCCGAGCGCAATCGACGCGAGGCCGAAGACGGCGAGGACGGCACTCAACACCGACGCCGGTGCCACGACCCCGACCGCTCGGAGGACGCCGGTCACGAGGCGCCGCAGGAGGCTGAGCCGAATCGTCGCGGCGTCCAAGAGCACGAACCCGAAGACGACGCTACAGATGGCGATGAGCGTGGAGAAGACGGTGACAGTCTTGTACAGTCGCATCGGGACGACGACGTCGCGCCCGCCGTCGGTGTCGTCGTCGGCAGAAGGTGACGCCATGCCCGCGCTACTTCGGCGGGCGGAGCCGGTAGTACCGACGGTTCAGGTCGTACATGTACCCCTCGCGCATCGTCTTGAGCACCGCATAGGTGACGGTAGTGGCCACGATGGGCAGGAGGAAGGTCAGGTCGAAGAGCAGGTGGACGTCCATCGGCATCAGGTTCTTGACCGCGAGCAGACTGATGGTCAGCGCGAAGACGACGCCACCGACGCCGACGGCCGACCAGAACGGCTGTTCGACGGGGCGCCGAGCCGATCCCTTGTTCAGGAAGGGGACGATGGCGATGAAGCCGACGACGACGACGTTCGCCAACACGCCGTAGGTTCGGTCCGCGGTGAGTTTCGCCCCGCCGAGGATGGCCAGCTCGGGGTTCAGCGGCCCGAGTTTCAGCAGGCCGAACGACCAGTAGAGATACCAGTCGGGCAGGATGATGGCCGGCGTCGAACTCGGGTTGGCCGGCGCGCCGATGTGTGGCGGCATCGTCGCCGAGAGGAAGAATATCATCCCGAGGAAGAATGACGCGATGGAGAGGTTGCGGACCGTCTCGTGGGGCCACGTCGGGAACGCGAGCACGTCGCGTTCCACGTAGTCGGACTCGGTCCGGAGGTCTTGGTCCTCGCGGCGGGACCGCTCAAAGTATTCGTAGGTGAGCCGTGAGAGGCCGGTCGTTCGCTCTTTGCGTTCGCGCCACGTCGGCGTCTCGTCGTCAGGTGCGACGATACCGGGGCTGCCGCCGTCGGTTCGGGGGTCGTCCGTGGTGGATTCGTTCTCGCTCATGATTAGTGGGGTTCTGCGATGCCCTGCATCCAGACGATGCCGATGTGGATGGCAATCAGCGTCGTCACGACGAACGGAAGCAGGAACACGTGGATGATGTACATCCGCTGGAGCGTCGACTGGCTGAGGGTGAAGCCGCCGAACAGGAGTTGGGCGACCCACTCACCCGCCAGCGGGATGGACAGCGACATCTCGACGCCGATCTGGCCGGCCCAGAAGGCCAGCTGGTCCCACGGGAGCAGGTAGCCCGTGTATCCGAACACCATCGTCAGGCTGATGAGGACGATGCCGAGTAGCCAGTTGAGTTCGCGCGGTTCCTTGTACGCGCCCGTGAAGTAGACACGGAGCATGTGGAGGAACACGGCCGCGACCATCACCTGTGCCGACCACCGGTGGATGGACCGGAGCATGAACCCGAACTGGAGGTCGGTCATGATGAACGTAATCGAGTTGTACGCCGTGCTTGGGTCACCCGCCTGCGCGGGAGCGTAGTAGAACCCGAGCAACGCGCCGGAGACGGCGGCGACGATGTACGCGAGCGTCGAGAACGACCCCAGCGCGTACAGCGGATACCAGTACCAGAACTTGTTGTCGAGGTCGTACTGTTCGGTGTGACTCTTCGGCATCTGGAGGTTGACCTTGTAGTAGAGGTTCTCCAGCAACTCCAGGTAGTCGACGATGCGGAGTCGCTTGTCCATCCAGATGAGCGCCGTGAGGAAGGTGGCCTCGACGGGCGTCAGATCCTTCCGTTTCATCCACCCCTCGTGGTCCATCTCGTCTTTCTTTTCCAGGCTCATTATCGCTTGTAGTACGGGTAAACTGCGCGTTTGACTGTGTCCCACGTCCCGTCACCGAGCGCCTCACCGTCGACGTCCTCCTCGCGGATGTAGAGGTCCTCCCACTTGCGACGCCGCTTCTTGACGATGACGACGTCGGGCAGGAACTCCTTGCGATACAGCGCGAGGATGAACGCGAGGTCGACGAAGATGACGGCGAGGATGGCGCCGAGGAACATGTTGCCCGTCTCGGTGAGGCCCCAACCGCTCACGAGGCCGTAGGCGAACATGAACACGAAGGCCACCTCGACGACCGTCAGCAGGACGATGGCGATGGCTGCCGCCGTGCTCTCGCGGGCCGGTTCGTATCGATGGATATCGCCGTAGGTGCTACCACTCGATGACATTCACTCTCCCCTCCCGGTTCCGGTGTGTGGTGACTCGCCGTATTTCAGGACGTAGAAGCTGAATATCAGCGAGAGGATGATGCCGAGTATCGTCGCCGCGCCGACCCAGTGGGCCTGGATTGGCACGCCGAGCTCGTGCAGTTCGACTTCACCGCCGCCGCCACCGCCTCCGCCGCCACCGCCGGAGTCGGGAATCTCACCGACGGCGACGACGCCTTTCATCCCCAGTCCCTGGTGGGGCTGGCAGTAGTATTTGACGACGCCCTCCGAGTCGAAGGTCTGTTCGAAGGTGAAGCCAGCTTCAGAGCTGAGTTCGCTCTCGAAGTCGCCGCCTTCCTCGGCGACGACGTTGTGCTGACCGCCTTCGCCGTTCCACTCCCAGACGACCGTCGTTCCAGGGTCGACCTGGACGGCCGCGGGGTCGAATCCGAAGTTGCCACCGTTGCCCTGTGCGCCGACCGTAATCGTCACTTCGTCCTGCCCGGTCGCGTCGGCGACCTCGCTGTAGTTACCAACGTCGCTCATCCAGCCGCCGAACGACGCCTGTGCGGCGGCGGGCGTCGCCGTGGCGGCGGCCGTTCCGACAGCGGCGGACCCACCGGCCACTCTCAGGAAGTCCCGCCTATTCATACGCCGGATTTCAGGATGGAATCCGCTTAAACCCACCGACTCCTCACGCCTCTTCGTCGCTTTCGTCACCGCTCGACGCCCCCGCATCGGCGGTCTCCGCGTCGGACTCGTCGAGCGGCGGCAGAAACTCCGGCCGGTCGCCGTCTTCGACGCCCGCCGCGCGCAAGCGAGCGCGGAACTCCTCGGCCCGGAATCGGTCCGAGAGGCGCGCGTTGGCGACGACGGCGAAGAGGAAGACGCCGATGCCGATGAAGATGAACCCCATCAGCGGCGCCACGAGGTCGACGTACCCTCCGGGCGTCGGAATGGCGTCGGTGAACATCCAGACGCCGATGAGGCCGACGCCGGCCACCAGTTGCGACGCCGCCACGAGCTGCAGGAGGTTGTTCCCCAGCTGTCCGGTCCCCTCCGGCACGTCGGCGGGGTCGGGGAGAGACACGTCTTCTGGACCCTCGCGCACGTCGTAGGAGTCCATCGAACACAGTGCGACAGTCGGCTTCACGTCCCGCAGCACCGTCCCCTGCCCCTCGACGCTCCCGTCCGGCGAGACGATGGCGTACCCCTCGTCGGAGTACGCGACCAGTCGCGGCTCTCCCTCCATCTCGACGCGTTCGAGGACGGCGAACACCTCGCGGCTGGCGATGCGACGCTTGAGGTCCGTCTCCACCCGGTCGAGCAGTTCGTCGCCGACGATCCACGTCTCGGGGTCGAATGCCGCCTCCCACTCCTCGGCGCTCATCTCCGCCATGTCGCTCGGGCCGAAGTCCTCGAAGTCGTACCGCTCCTCGACCCGTTCGCGGAGGTCGGCGTCTTCGTCGGCCACCGTCTCCGCCACGCTCGTCTCGCGCCCCTGCTCGTCCGACGAGTCGCTCATTGTACCCGACTTGTGTTGGGACCACCGTTAGGGTGACGGTCCCCCGTCGACTACTCCGCTCGTGGCCGATTAGGTCGCTCGTTTATAGGGGGAGCTCCGCTCGGCCTAGTCGGAACTTATGACGTGCTTTACCTGTGACTCGGAGGCCACGAGCCGATACACCCTCCACATCGACGACGGCGAGGCTATCGAGGACAAGCAGCTCTGCGAGGTGTGTCTCTCCGATTTCCAACGCACCGAGTGGATAGAAGTCAAGCGGGTCGAACCGGCGTAGCGACGGCGCGGGCCGGGCGCCTCCCCGCTCCGAGCCGGACCCGTTTTAACGGCGCCGTCCCAACCGCCGCCGATGGTGAGCGAAGCGACGGTGGCGACGCTGGCCGCGATTGCGGTGACCGCGAGTTTTCCGTTCTACCTCTACGGGGCGTGGATAGTCATCGACACCGAGACGGTGACGTGGCGCGTCCTGCTCCGACATTTGCGATACATCGTCGTCGGCCTCGTGTTGACCACGGTCCCCGTCGCCGGGTGGATGGTCCCCCGACTCGCCGACCAGTTCGGCGGCCTCGCCGTCCTCCACGCGGTTCTGGGGTTGCAGGCCTACGCCATGCTCACGTTCGCGCTGACGGGCATCGTCCGCATCTTCCAGGCGAAACGCGCCGCGAACCTCTATCGGGAACCGGACCCCGACGCCGACCTGAACGACCTCCACGAGAACATGAGCGCGTGGCGTGGCCGATTGCGGGTCGGCGTCTTCGGCTACATCCTCTTCTGGCTTGGCGCCTACCTCATCGGCGTCGTGCGGTACCTTCAGCTGTACGTCCTGTGAGCCTCAGCCCCACGCCTCGCCGCTCGCGAGGTCCACGTCCGAGTCGACTTTCGACGAGGGACAGATATCTTCGAGGACGCAGGCCTCGCAGTCGGGAGAGCGCGCGTCACACACCGCTCGGCCGTGGCTGATGAGCAGGTGGGTGAGCTGTTGCCAGTCCGCCTCGGGCACGAGGGCCATCAGGTCGCGTTCAATCGTTTCGGGCCGCTCCTCGGTCGTGATGCCGAGTCGACGCGAGAGCCGGCGGACGTGCGTGTCGACGACGATGCCCTCGACCACGTCGTGGCCGTGTTGGAGGACGACGTTCGCCGTCTTGCGCCCCACGCCGCTGAGGTCGGTGAGTTCCGTCATCGTGTCGGGCACCTCGCCGTCGTGTTCCTCCACGAGCGTCTCGCCGATGGATTTCAGATAGCCCGCCTTGTTGTTGTGGAAGGTGATGCCGTAGATGTCGTCGGCGAGTTCGCTCTCGTCGGCCTGCGCGAAATCCGCCGCGGACGTGTACTTCTCGAAGAGGTCGCTCGTCACCTCGTTGACGCGCTCGTCCGTACACTGCGCCGAGAGGACGACGGCGATGAGTAGTTCCAGCCGGTTCGAGTAGTTCAGCGAGATGGTCGCCTCGGGGTACTCCTCGTACAGTCGGTCCAGCACTTCCTCGGTCTGTGCGGCCCGCGAATCGAGTGGCGTGCCCATAGCTCGCGGTGGGGTCGCGTCCACGTTGAGTCTTCGGATGCTTCGGTCCGTTCTCGGCGCTGATTTCCGGGCCGCACCTTATTTACCGAGTGCCGCCCTTGACGCGGCTATGAAGCTGACGCGCCGGGGACTGCTGGGCGTGGGGACGGCACTCGGACTCACCGGCTGTCTGTCCGGTGGGTCGAACGTGTCGTACCCCGAGACGGCGACACGGACGCCGCCGCCGACCGACGCGCCACTCGAGAGCGCGCGACCCGACTCCGCCGCCGACGACGAGTCGGTGCAACAGCGCGAGCCGTCGGTGCCGAACCGCCGACTCGCGACCGAGACCGAGCGCGTCTACGGCGAAATCGAGTGGTTCGCCACCTCTTACGACGACGCGATAGAGACCTATCGCCGGTCGGTCGGGAAGGCCATGGCCACCGTCCAGCGCGTTCGCGCCACCGCGGACTTCGACGCCGACAGCCTCGGCCTGGTTCGACGGGCCACCGACAGCGCCGTCGCGACCGCCGAGACCGAACTCGGCGGGCACTTCGGACACCCCGGGCAGATGCGTGACACCGTCGACAACCACATCGCGACCATCGAGCGCTTCGCCAATCGTGGCGACCTCGACCGCGTGGACGAGGAGCTCGAACGCCTCTACGACTACCTCTCGGGGATTCGCAGTCCCCTGTTCGTCCGGCGCGTCCTCTCGGACCGACAGATCGACGCCGAGCTCTATCGCCACCTCCACGACGAGACCGCCGGCTCAGACGACAACGATGACGACGACGAGGCCGACCCCGGCCTCTTCGAACTCCATCACTCGGCGGACTACTCGGGCTACGCCTACAATGGCCCTCAACACCTCGAACGCGACCCCTTCGGCGACGTGCCCGGCACGCCGGCCGGCGCCGACCGCAACAGGGGCGCCGAACTGCTCGCACAGCAACGTGTCGACTTCGACCCCGTCGGCGAGGCCACCGGCCGAACCGGCTTTGCGTACGTCGTCAGCCACGCCATCCCCGACGAGGAGGACCAGCCGGCCGACCTTGACCCCCTCGATTACGAGCACACGTCGCTGTTCATCCAGCGATACGAGAGCGTCGCCGCCGCGGCCACCGCCGTCGAGACGCTGCTCGACACGGCGGTCAGCCGCGAGGGGGAGTACTCCTTCGGCCGCGAGACGTGGCACCGCGTCTACTACCACGCCGACGGCGACGTGGTCTACGCCTTCCTGATTCAGGCGGGGCCGTTCGTCCTCGTCGCCGCCCCCTCCGAGGTGGCGTGGGAGGAACGCCTCGACTGGACCGACCCGCTCGACCGCCTGTGGCTCTGGAGGCGGTAGCGTGTCGGGGCGGTCGCTCCCCTCGCCGACGCGACAGGCCGGCCTCATCGTCGGCACCTTCGCCCTCGTCGGTGTCGCCCTCGGCCTCGTGGGCTTCGTCGCCGGCGACTGGGCGCGCACGCAGTTCGTCACCGGCGCGACCGGGTCCGACCCGGACACCTTCGGTCCCGTCTTCCTCGCGCTCTCGGTGTTTCAAATCACGGTGACGCTCTTTCTCACCGGGCCCATCCTCGCGACGGTGCTCGGCCTCCTCTCGGGGTCGCGCTTCGTCGACTGGAGCGCCGCGGCGTCGGTCAGCGCCGGCGGTGCACTCGTCGGCTTCTTCGTCATGGCCGGGTTCGGCGTCCTCGGCGTCTCGCTACTCTCCGGCCCCGGAACCGAGCAGGTGTACTCGCTCCGCGCCGCCACCGGTCCCCTCCTCCTCTCCGGCGTCGCGACGACGGCCGCGGGCGGCGGCGCGGGTGCGCTGGGGTCGCAGTTCGTCCGGTAACCGGCACACATAACTGTCCGGTCCCCGGGGGTAGCGATATGCACGGTGAGGCCGTCGCACTCGGGGCCGGAACGGTCCTGAACGCCCTCGCGACGGGCGTCGGATCGGCGTTCGCCATCGACGCGGAGACGACCGCACGGGTCGAACTCGACGACTCGGGGCGCGTCGACGGCGAGATTGCCGGCGCGCCCGACGGCGACACGCGCCTGATTCGACGCTGCGTCGAGCGCGTCGTCGACCGCTTCGGCGACGGGCAGGGCGGGCACGTCCGCACCGAGAGCGACGTGCCGATGGCCGCCGGCCTGAAGAGTTCGAGCGCCGCCGCGAACGCGACGGTGCTCGCGACGCTCTCGGCGCTCGACGTCCCCGTCGGCGAGGACGCCGACATCGACCGCGAAGACGCCTGTCGCATCGGCGTCGCCGCGGCCCGCGACGCCGGCGTCACCGTCACCGGCGCGTTCGACGACGCGAGCGCGAGTATGCTCGGCGGCGTCACCGTCACCGACAACACGGCCGACGACCTGCTCGCTCACGAGACGGTCGGTTGGGACGCCCTCGTCTGGACGCCGCCAGAACGGGCGTTCAGCGCCGACGCCGACGTTGAGCGCTGCGAGCAGGTGGCGCCGATGGCGGACCTCGTCGCCGACTTGGCGCTCGACGGCCGCTACGGCGAGGCGATGACGGTCAACGGGCTAGCCTTCTCCGCGGCGCTCGGGTTCCCGACCGACCCTGCTGTGGAGGCGATGCCACACGTCGACGGCGTGTCGCTCTCGGGCACCGGCCCGAGCGTCGTCGCTGTCGGCGACCGAGACGGACTGCAACGCGTCCGCGACCAGTGGGAACAACGAGAGGGAGACACATGGCTGACGACAACACGAACGGACGGCGCATGGGTGATAGAATGACCGACGCGACTGAGGACATGTCGCTCGCAGAGCTGCGCGAAGAGATAGAGGAGATAGACCGCGAACTCGTCGAACTCATCGCCCGCCGCACGTACGTCGCGGGCACCGTCGCGCAGGTGAAAGAGGAGCGCGACCTGCCGACGACCGACGAGTCACAGGAAGCGCGCGTGATGGAGCGCGCGGGGGAGAACGCGCAGGCGTTCGACGTCGACGACAACCTCGTGAAGGCGATTTTCCGGCTGCTCATCGAGTTGAACAAAGTTGAGCAGCGGGAGTCGCGATAGGACGAGACACTCCCGAACGCTCACGACTGTCACCGAATCAGGGACAGCGTGGGACCGGCCAAACTGATTTATGATCATCTCCTGTACTCGCCAGTATGGGGAGTTACGCGACGCCGCCGGATTGGTCGCGACAGAACGACAGAGACGACGAGTCAGGGAATAAGCTCGGCGACCTGCTGTCGGGACGACTGGCTGATGTCGATATCGACTCCGTCGCGGCGGTACGCGAAACACGAGAACGTCGATGAAGGTGTTCGTCGACACGAACGTTTTCGTCGCCAGCCTCACAGACGAACCGGGCCGGGGCGACGTAGCGACCGAACTCCTGAACGAGAGTCACGAATTCTGTACATCGATTCTCAATTTGATGGAGATTCGATCGGTGTTGGCGAAGAAGAAACGCGTAGAACAGGAGCGTGTTGAGGAGATACTGACGGACGTCTACCGAAACGTCGACATCTACGCACCGGAAATCAGCGACCAGATCGCGGCGTACAGTCTGCAGCAAGACACGCTACTGTACACGCTCGATTGCGTCCTTCTCGCCCTTGCCGAGGATATCGACGCGACGCTGGTCACGTTCGACGGCGAACTGCTGGATAACGGTGCCGTCCCACCGGCAGAGCTGCTTGACTAGCGTTGATTCGGAGAAGGCGGTGAAAACCGGTAATCAGCGCCGTCTCTGTCACATCAGTCTACTCCCTGAGAAAGGCTGACCAGCGAGAGAGCCGATAACGCGTCAATACTCCCAGAACCGGTAGATTCGCCCGTCGGTGGCCAAGTGCCGACGCCGAAGTTCGTCGACGCGTCGCTCTCCGTCGACGTTGACGACGTACACCTCACCCCGTCGCCCGGGGTACGCGTCCTGAAAGTCGTAGACACAGCCGACGAGTTCCACTCCGTCGGGCACCTCGTCGCTCTGGCGGAGCGTCTCTATCTGTCGGTCGACGTTGTACTCGACGAGGTGGTTGACCGTCGCCGCGCGGTCTAACCCCTCGGGGAGTCGGTCGAGCGCCGACGCGAGATGTGGGGTCAGTGAATCGAGACAGTGCCGGACGCCCGGCGACACGTCCACGCCCTCGGTCAGGTCGTCGTACGCCGCCGTGACCGCGCCACACCCCGTGTGTCCGACGACGACGGCGACGTCCGTGTCGAAATACTGGAGCGGAAAGAGCACGTCACCGGTGACGACGGGCCCCGACTCCGTCGACTGGCGCACGCGGTTGCCGATGTTGCTGCAGGTGAAGAGTTCGCCCGGTTCGTCGTTGTCCCACATCTGGTCCTGCAAGACTCGGGAGTCGGCACAGCACACCGTGACGGCGTTCGGATGCTGGGCCTCTTGCACGTCGTCGAAGCGGGCGTCGAACGCCTCGGCGTGGGCCGCGTTTCCCCGCAGGAGGTCGACCACCGTCTGATGCATGGGGTGGGCAGTACCGCGCCCGCGACCATAGTGGTTCCCCGCGTCAGTCCCGATACGTCTCCGCGAGGGCGTCCAGCGCCTCGTGGTGCTGGGTCGTGTGCGGGGCGGTGAGCGGCGAGACGCTGACCCGGCCCTCGACGATGGCCCGGCGGTCGGTCCCTTGGGGGTCCGGGAGGTCGCCGTCGCGCATCCGCGCCCAGACGTTGTCGGTGAGGCTGATGCGCTCGCCGTCGCGGTCGGCTCGCATGTCGTACAGCGTCGAGGGCTCCGTAATCTCCAGCGGTGCGAGGTCGTCGCCCTCGCTCCAGATGGGGGCGTTGACGTTCAGATATTCGGCCTGATCGAACACGCCGGCGTCGAGGGCGTGGTCGACGAGGTAGGTCGTCGCCTCGGTGGCGTTCCGGTAATCTTCGATTTGGTCGGCGGCGTGTTGCCACTCGCCGTCGCTGCCGGGAACGTACAGCGAGACGGCGATGGCGGGCACGTCGAAGAAGGCCGCCTCGACGGCGGCGCTGACTGTGCCGGAACGCCCGAGGACGTACGCTCCGAGGTTGGCGCCGCGGTTACAGCCCGCGACGACCATGTCCACGTCCGGACACAGCGCTTCGAGGCCGACCACCGTGCAGTCCGCCGGCGTCCCGTGGATGGCGTAGCCGAGGTCGTGGTCCGTGACTTCGACCTCGCGGGACATCGCCCGCCCGACGGCACTCTGGTCGCCGCTCGGGGCGACGGCGGTCACCTCCGCGAACTCCGACAGCGCGTCGTAGAGGGCGCGAAAGCCGACGGAGTCGATGCCGTCGTCGTTCGTCAGGAGAACGTGTGGGTCGTCCATATCCTCCCGTTGGATTCGGGCGAGAAAGGCGCACCGCTTCCGTCAACCGACGATATCGACGACCGCCTCCGCGTCGACAACGAGGTTGTACGCCCCTTCGTCGTCGTTCCAGAGCGCGAGGACGTTCTCGAACTGGCAGACGGCGCCGTAGTCGGCCTCGCCGAGCGAACGATTCAGCCCCGACTCTCGGGTCACCACCGCGTAGTGTTCGAGTTGCTCGCTCCCGTCGCCGATTTTGTAGAGCGGGTTCCCGTCCTCGGCGAGGTTGCGACTGAGCTTCACCGCGAGCAGGTCGATGCGGTCGGTGACGTGGTCTTCCATGTCCGCCATCCGGGCGTGACGCGACGGGTCGGCGCGCACGTCAAGGCGCCGCGTGCCGTCCGTCCGGAGGTGGACGTGCGAGAACTTCACGCGCTCGTTGCGGAAGGTGCCGGGTTCGCCGCCGGCGTCGTCAAGGCGGCGCTGGACCGCGGGCGCTTCTATCTGTGGGCACTCGTCGAACGACCACCCGCGGTCGGACGGCTCCATCCCCGGCCACAGGCGAAGCGTCGGCGCGTACACCGTCGCTCGGTCCGCCACCGACCGCTCCACCGACCGGAGGCCGGTACTGGTTTCGAGGTCAGCAGGGGCGAGCGCCAGTAGGGTGCCGTCGTCCGCGAGGGCGTCGAGGCCGTCCTCGACCACTGCGACCGGGTCGTCGAGCTCGCTCAGCACGTTCGCACAGAGAATCAGGTCGTAGGTGTCCTCGAAGTCGAACTCCTCAACGCGCTCGCGGTGTATCGTCGGGCGGAAGTTCTGCCGCGTCTCGTCGAGCAAGTCATCGAGCACGTCCGCGGCGGCGCTGGGTTCGACGGCGTGGTAGTCCACGAGGGCGTCGTCGGGCAGGTAGTCGTGGAGGCCCAGCGCCGGGCCGCCGACGCCCGCACCGATGTCGAGGACGCGGAGGCGGCGGGGGAGCAGCGACTGCTCGACAAGGTCGTCGAGGGCGTAGCCCGCGGCCGCGTAGTAGTCCGGCAGGTGATAGATGGCGTAGCCGAGCGCTACCTCGCGGTCGTACTCGACGGGATTCTTGTGGTAGTAGTCCTCCTTCAGCCGGCGAATCACCTCACGGAGTCGCTCGCCCGACTCGTCGCGGTGCCAGTTGACTCCGTCGCGCTCGACCAGCATGTCCTCCACTCGGTTGGCGTAGCGGTCGGGCAACTGCTCGGGGCGCCAGCCGGGGTCGGGCGCTGGCTCCTCGGAGACGGGGACGAACGTGCCGTCGTCGCGTTCGAACAGGCCGAGGTCGTACGCCTCCTCTCGGAGGACGCGCCGGACCACCGCCGGGTGGGGCGTCCCCTCGATGTACTCCGAAATCTCGTCGGGGTCGATGGGGCGGACCTGCCGCAGGTACTTGGCGTTCGACCGGACGGCGTCGCGGTCGATCATTCGCTCGCCTCCCGATACAGGTCGTCGAACGCGTCGCCCTCGGCGTCGGCGACGCGGCGGGCGGCGTCGGCGACCCGGTCGGCGCCCTCAAAGGTCTCCTGAATCTCCCGATACACCCGCGGTGTGCCGTCGGTCACCGTCGTGACGAGGTCGTCCAGCGTCTCGGAGACGGGCGTCGCGAACTCCTCGCGAACGTCCGCGGCGGCGAGAGCGTACGCCAGTACGGCGGTGTGAGCCCCCGCCTGCACCGTCTCCATCGCCGTGTCGTGTTCCTCGACGGTCGTCTCGAAGGGGTTGTTGCCCGCGGCCCGCAGGTCGGCCCGGAGTGCGTCCGTCGCCGGCCCGGCGGCGTCGGCGACGACGGCGACGTTGCCGGGGGCGTTCGCTGCCGCGAACAGCGGATGCAGCGAGACGCGTTCGCGCTCCGGCAGCGCTGCGCGCATCGCCGCGACGGGCGCGCGCATCACGCCCGACACGTCACACATCGCTCGCTCGGCGTTGTCGGCGTAGCGCGAGACGGCCTCCTCGACGACCGAAATCGGCACCGCGAGACAGACGATGTCGAACGTCTCCGCCGTGTCCGCCGGCACCGCCCGCACGCCGTCGAGTGCCGTTGCGGTCCGCTCGGCGACTGCCGCGTCGACGTCGGTGACCGCGACCGGTCGGTCGGCGGTGCGGGCGACCCAACGGCCCATCTCGCCTGCGCCGACCACCAGCATATCCATGCGCGTGGCTTCCGCCTCTCTGCTCAAAAGGTGTTCGATGCGGGCAGTCCTACAGGCCGAGTCCGAGGACGCGGTTCCCGACGAGGAGCGCGAACGCAAGTCCCGTCACGCCGACGAGCAGGCCGTACGCCGCCCCCCACCCCGCCACGTCGGAGAGCGTCCCGACGGCGACGCTCCCCGTCGCGCCGAGGACCATGTACGCGGTGCGGACGAGGCCGAACGCGGCGCCGCGTTCGTCGGCCTCGAACACGTCGAAGAAGCGCGACTGCACGGGCGCGCCCCACGTCATCGCGGCGGCGACACAGACGATGGCGGGGATCAACGCGACTCGCGGTCCAACCACGAGGAGGCCGTAGCCGACGACGCCGAGGCCCATCGCACCCGCCGCGGCGCCGTCCCGCCCAATCTTGTCCGACACCAGTCCGGTCAACGGTTGGACGAGACCGTTGACGACGAAGTAGGCAGCGAAGAGGAGGCCGGCGCTCGTCTCGGCCAGGCCGCGGAAGCCGACGAGGAAGGCGGGGAGGAACGAGGCCGTCGCCTGCCACGAGAAGGCGCCGAGGACGGACACCGCCGCCGTGAACGCAATCTGGGGGCGGGTGAGCAACTCGACGAGCGGTTTGACCGCCATGCGGTCGCGCATCGACTCGTCGGGGCGCTCCGGCGGCGTCGGATCGATTCGCCACGCGAACAGGCCGAAGACGGGGATGGCGACGGCGGCGCCGACGGCAATGGCCGCCCGCCAGTCGTAGCGCGCCGCCACCGCCGTCGCGGCGATGGGCGCTATCAGTCCCGCGAGCGGCCCGCCGGCGACGTGGACGCCGATGGCGCGGCCGATGTCGTCGAACTCCTTCGTCAGCAGGGAGGTGGCGACGCTGTAGTGGAGTCCCGCGCCCGCGCCGAGGGTGACGGTCAGGACGGCGAACACCGCGAACGTCGGCGCGAAGGAGAGGGCGAGGCTAGCCGCGCCGGTGATTCCGACCGCCGTGAGGATGATTCGTCGCTCGCCGAAGCGGTCGCCGAGGATGCCCGAGGGAAACTGCGAGAGCGCGTAGGCGGCCCACATCCCCGAGAGCGCGAGGCCGACCGCCCCCGTCGACACGTCGAAGCCGGCCGTCACGTCCGGGACGACTGGACTGATGACCAGTCGCGCCAGCATCGTGGACGCGAACGCGAGCGTACAGAGGCCGAGGACCGTGTACCGATACCGCCAGTGCACATCGACGCTCGGCCGACGCCGAGGAAGTGCCTTGCGGTCGTCGTCGCGATTGCCGGCTATGCTCGGGTTACTGTTCAGATTAGCGCGGTTTTGTTGGAGACACCTCGAAAGCCCCGCCGCGCTGGAGTTGGGGGGCTCGCTGCGCGCGCTCCCTGCGGTCGCGTGCTTACATCGCCCGCCTTCCTCCAGCGCGGCGCCTCTTTCAGCCCCGCCCACAGCGGCTGGCCAATCAAGCGCCGCAGGTGGGACTGAAAGGGGGCTTTCGAGGTAGTCACAGTTTCATCTGTTTCTCTGAACACTTTGGTGCTCAGGTTTCACACCTACAGTTCGACGGGGTACTCCGTCAGATTCTCGTAGCCGTCTTCGGTGACGACCACGAGGTCCTCGATGCGGACACCGCCCACGTCGGGGTCGTACAGCCCCGGTTCGATGGTCACGACGTTCCCCGGTTCGAGCTCGCCCCCGTCCGGTGCGATGCGCGGGAGTTCGTGCACATCGAGGCCGACGCCGTGGCCCGTGCTGTGGATGAAGCCCGTCTCAGCATCCGGGTCGGCCCGGAGCGTCGGGAGCCCGGCGTCCTCGTAGACGTCACAGACCGCGTCGTGAACTGCCGCGCCCGTCACGCCCGGTTCGACGGCGTCGAGGGCGGCCCGCCGCGCCTCGTCGGTCAACTCGAACCACTCCCGGACTGTCTCGCTGGGCTCCCCCCGCACGAACGTCCGCGTCATGTCCGCGTGATACCGCGTCTCCTTGTCGCGGGGGAAGATGTCGACGACGATTGGCTCACCTGCACGAAGGGGTCCCGACCCTCGGTCGTGGGGGTCCGCGGCGTCGGCGCCGCAGGCGACGATAGTCTCGTCGAGCGCACACCCCGATTCGAGGAGCGTGAGTTCGATTTCCCGTCGCACCGCTTCGCTGGTCAGCGAGTCGCCCTCGTGGTGCAGGACGCCGTCGACGACGCTCGCCGAATCGATGAGCGTCTCCGCCGCCGCCATCGCGCGTTCGTTCGCGCGCTGTGTGCGGCGCACGTGCTCGATTTCCTCGTCGGTCTTGACGGCGCGAATCTCCGCGACGGCGTCGGATTCGTCGACTTCGACACGCACGCCCGACCCGCGGAGGCCGTCGGCGGTGCCGAGCGGGAAGCGTCCCGGCACGAGCACGGACTCGACGCCGTGTTCGGCGAGGAAGTCCGCGACGACGGCGCCCCGACCGGTCTCGCGCCCGAGTTCTTGCACCCGGTCGCGGTAGTCGTAGGCCGACAGTCGGTCGACGGTGTCGGCGCGGGCGTCTGCGTTCGCGCGGCCGTACTCCAATCCGGAGACGAGGAGATGCGTCCCCTCGGGCGTGTAGCAGGTGACGAACGGGTCGGGGGCGTCGAAGCCAGACAGGTAGCGCTGCGTGGAGTCGGTGCCGTCGGCGTCGAGGAGATAGCCGTCGTGGTCGCCGAGTGTCGCATCGAGCGTCGAGAAATCCGGCTGCATGGGTAGCCGTCGGTGATGCGAGGGCAAAACCCTTGTCCGCGTCAGAGCAGCGTCCGCACGGCATCGACGAGAAAGAGCACGCCGAACCCGGCGAGAACGAGAGCACTCACGCCCGAGACGACCGGTGCGAAGGCGGCGACGCGGCGCTGGGCCGCCCGGAGCGTCGCCGGGAAGCCCGTTATCCAGACGCCGATGCCGGCGAAGAAGCCGACGATGAGCGCCGGGCTCCCGGTGCGGACGACGAGCAGACCGGCGAGGTCGGCGCCCACGTACGGCGTGTACGACAGCACGTCGAGGGTGCCGGGTCGCAGGAGGCCCACGCCGATGGTGAGCCAGAACAGGACTTGATAGGGGTTGGTGAGCGCGAGGACGAACGCTTTCCGGAAGCCGGTCGCGGCCCGGTCGGCGGTGCCGTCAGCGGCGCCGCTGGGGACGAGCGACGCCTCGTCGAGGGCGTCGAGCGCCGCTCCGTAGGCGAAATAGCACATCAGCAGGCCGCCAACGCCGACCATCGCCGCTCGGACCGTCGGAAAGCGGTCCACGAAGGCGACGACGCCGAGGAGCGACCCGATGAGGAAGACGGCGTCGGCGGTCATCGCACCGAGGCCGGCCCGGACGCCGGCCAGCCAGCCGTTGGTAACCGATTCCTCTGCGATGACGGCGTTCATCGGTCCCGGCGGCGCCGCGAGAGCGAGGCCGAAGACCGCGCCGGCAAAGAGCGACGGGAGGGGGTTCACGAACGCCCGTCACCAGTGACGGAAAATAACGGTTCCGGGCGCTCGTCGCTCGGCGGGAGCCGTCCCGTCCGGAATCACACCAGCGACAGCACGGCGGTGGACACCACCTCTATCACCGTCTCCCAGACGGAGAAGCCGGTGACGATACTCAACACGGTGTCGGTCGCGAAGAACGCGAACAGGCCCGCCGAGAAGAAGTGGACCGTTCGCATGTTGAGGCGGTGAGCGAAGCGGTGGCTGAAGTAGGCGTTCGCGAGACTCACGGGGACGATGGCGAGCATCTCGCCCGCCCAGATGGCCGGGTGGGCGCCGTACTGGGCGGCGAGGCCGATGGTGACGAGTTGGGTCTTGTCGCCGAACTCGCCCGCGGCCATCATCGCGAAGATGGGGAAGAAGCCGCCGAACACCTCGGGGAGTTCGCGGCCGAACACCTTCGGCTGGAAGTCACTGCCGAGCGAGGTGATGCCGCCGTCGGTCGCCGTCGGGTCGACCTGGTCCCAGTCGCCGCTCGACGGCGCCGAGCGGTAGAGGAGGACGGCAAAGAGCAGAAACAAGCCCGCGGTCAGGGCGTCGAGGACGACTGGTGGGAGCGCGCTCTGTAGCGCCTGTCCGAAGAGGATTTCGAGCACCGTCCACCCGGCAAAGGCGGCGCTCGCGGCGCTCACGACGACGAGCGGATTGTATCGCGTCGCCAGCCCTGCGATGATGAACTGCACCTTCTCGCCCGGCAACACCACGAGCTGCGAAACGAAGGCGACGGTGAGAATCTCCATCCACCCCGTCATGCGTCACCCACCTCCGCGGGTTCGGGGTCGCTGTCCTCGGCGCCGACGGCGCGGACGCGAATCGTCCGCGCCACCGACTCGGGAAGGCTCTGCTCCGAGTCACCGATACGAACGGTGACCATCCCGAACGGCGCCACGTCGACGATTTCGAGGTCGGTCCCCGGTCGGACGCCTGCCTCGTCGAGGTAGGCGAGTTCCTCCTCGTCCCGGTCACGGACGCGACTGACGACGACGCGCTCGCCCGCCCCGTGGTCGCTCAGGGGCGTCGTGTCGTCGTGCTCCAGCGGCTTGAGGTCCGCACAGGGTATCGGGTCGCCGTGAGGGTCGACTTCGGGGTCGCCGAGCGCCTCCGCCAGCCGACGCTCGAACTCCTCGGAGATGTGGTGTTCGAGCGCGTCGGCCTCGTCGTGGACGTTCGTCCACGAGTAGTCCAGATGCTCGGTGAGATACGCCTCGAGGAGTCGGTGGTGGCGGAGCACCTCCAGCGCCACCGTCTCGCCCTCCGGCGTGAGTTCGACGCCCTTGTACTTCTCTCGCTCGACGAGCCCCCGGTCGGCGAGTTTCTGGACCATGCTCGTCACCGTCGGCGCCGTCTTCTCCACCTCGTCGGCGATGGCCGAGGTGGCTACCGGCACGCCTCCCTCCGCCTGTAGCCGGTAGATGGCCTTGAGATAGTCCTCCATGGCGTCGCTTAGCATCACGTACTCCGAATTAGATACATCTAAACAATAAGTCTATCGCAGACAATATTCTGTTTAGACGCCCTGTCCCATCAGGTGACTTCGGAGGACGTCGGCCGTCTTGACGCCTGCGTCCGCGTTGAGGAGGAGTACGGTGTCGTCGTCGGTCAGGTCGCCGCGTTCCGCGAGCGACCACGCGCCCGCCGCCGCCGCGCCGCCCACCGCGCCGACTTCCGTCCCGAGTCGCTGGGTGAGTGCGACGGCGCTCTCGAGGATGTCGTCGTCGCTCACGGCGACGGCACCGCCCGCCGTCTCCTCGACGGCGTCGAGAGCCAGCGCCCCGCCCGCGGGGGCCGGGATTTCGAGTTCGCCACAGATGGTGTCGGGGTACTCCACCGCCGAGACGGCCTCCGCGCCGGCGTCGTGGGCTTCGACGACGGGCGCACACCCCTCCGGTTGGACGGCGTAACACCGCGGTACCCGGTCGGTCAGGCCGAGGGCGACGAGGTCACGGAACCCCTGCGCGACGCCGGCGAGCGTCTCGCCCGTGCCCACGGCGACGACGGCGGCATCGGGCGCGGTCCAGTCGCGGGCCGCGGCCACCTCGTACGCCAGCGTCTTCGCCCCGTCGTGGCGGAACGGCGTCGTGAACTCTTGGAGCGAGTACCACTCCCGCTGGAGGTCGGATTCGAGGGCGTCCAGCGCGTCCGGGAAGCGCCCACCGATCACCCGCATGTCCGCGCCGTGGACGTTCACCATCGCCTTGTTCGGGAAGGGCGCTCGCGAGGGCAGGTAGGCGTAACAGTCAGCGTCGATTCGGCCCGCGTAGGCGGCCGCGGACTGCCCCGCGTCGCCCGGCGCCGCGAGCGCCAACAGGTCGGCGTCGTGGGCGCGCGCCATCGTCACCGCGACCGACAGCCCCCGGTCGAGGACGCTCCCGGTCGGATTTCGGCCCTCGTCTTTGAGCAACACGCCGTCGACGCCGAGGTCGGCGGCGAGGCCGTCGGCGTCGAGAAGCGGCGTCGCGCCCTCGCCCGCGGAGACGGCCTGCGATTCGGGCACGGGCAAGAGCGCGTCGTACGCCCACATCGAGTCGGGGTCGGTCGGCAGCGTCGAGACGGCGTCGAGGTCGTAGACGGGGTCGAGCGGTGCGCCGGCGTCGCTCCGCCCGACGTGGTCCGGGTCGTATCGGTCGCCGGTCGCCGTACAGTCGAGGCCGACGAACGCGTCGGAGGTGTGCATGCGCGGCGGTTTCGCCCGGAGGGGCAAATCCCTGTCCCTGTCGGGGGGTTCTTTGGTTCGGCCGGGTAACCGACGCGCATGGACGACTCATCATCGGTCGCCGTCGTCGGCGCGGGACTCGCCGGCCTCGTCGCAGCTCGCCACCTCGCCGGCGCGGGCGCCGACGTGACCGTCTTCGAGCGTCGCGACGACGTGGGCGGACGCGTCCGTACCCGCCACCGCGACGGCTTCACCCTCGACCGCGGGTTTCAGGTGCTCTTCACCGCCTATCCCGCCGTCAGGCGCGAACTCGACCTCGACGCGCTGGACCTGCACTCGTTCTCGCCCGGCGCGGTCATCGCCCGCCCCGGCGAGCGCTCGGTCCTCTCCGACCCCCTGCGCGACCCGTTCGCGCTCACCGAGACGCTGTTCAATCGCGAGGTGACGACCACCGACAAACTCCGGACGCTCGCGCTCCGCCAACACGTCGGCAGCCAGACCGAAGCGGAGATTTTCGACAGCCCGGACGCCCCCATCGACGAGTACCTCCGCGACTGGGGCTTCTCCGACGACTACATCGACAACTTCGTCGCTCCCTTCTACGGTGGCATCACGCTCGACCGCTCGCTCGCCACGTCGAAACGCGTCTTCGAGTACACGTTCAAGGCGATGAGCGAGGGCCGAGTCGCGCTCCCCGCAGAGGGGATGGGCGCCGTCCCGGCCCAGTTGGCCGCTCGTGCCCGCGAGGCCGGCGCGACAGTCCGCCTCAACGAGGCCGTCGCGGCGGTTACGCCCGACGACGGTCGGGTGACCGTCGAGAGCGAGGCGCGGACGGGCGAGTACGACGCCGTCGTCGTCGCCACCGACCCTCGGACGGCCCGCCGACTCACCGGCGTGGCGTCGATTCCGACCGCCGCTCGCTCCGCCGTCACGCTCTCCTGCGCCACCGAGACGCCCGTCGACGGCAAGAAAATCCACCTGAACGTCGACGGGCCGCGGCCGAACGTCGTCGCGCCCCTCTCCGCCGTCGCACCGTCGTACGCTCCCGACGACCGTCACCTCCTCGCCGCCACGTTCCTCGACGGCCCGGACGCACCGAAACCGCTCGATGCGAGCGACGACGACCTGTTCGCCGCGACGCGCGACGCCCTCGACGCGTGGTACCCCGACCGACTGTTCGACGACGTCGAACACCTCCACACCGACCGCATCGAGTTCGCGCAGTTCGACCAGTCGCCGGGCGTCCACGACGACTTGCCCGACGCCCGCGACCCGGCTGGCGCCGTCTACCTCGCCGGCGACTACACCGCGTGGTCGTCGATTCAGGGTGCGATGCGGAGCGGTCGCGAGGCCGCCGAGGCCGTCCTTGACGACGCGGCTTAATCGAAGTTCGTCTCGGTCCCCAGATACCGACCGGTCACGTCGACGCCAACGTCGGCGTAGAAGAGTGCGAGCGTCGCCTCCAGGTCGCCGGTCAGGTAGTGGTCCATCACCTCGGTCAGACGCTCGCGAAAGCGCCCGCCCGTCTCGGTGCCGAGCGTCCGGAGATACGCCGGGCCGAGTTCCTCGCCGAAGCGCCCGTTCGTGAGCGGTGCGCCGCGCCAGCGAGTCGTCGCCGGCGCGTGGCCGTACGCCTCCAGACAGGCTTCGAGCGTCGGCCACTTGCTCCCCTCGCGCTCCGCTCGCTCCTTCCGGTCGAGAAAGAGGTCGAGGTGGGCCGGTGGCTCGGTCACCGGCGGCCAGTCGACCGTCGCGCCCAGTCGGTCGAGGCGGTCCGTCAGGAAGGGAAGGTCGAACTCCGCGCCGTTGTAGGTGACGAGGCGGTCGACGCCGGCGTCGTCGAGCCGCGACATCGCGCGAGCGACAAGCGCCGCTTCGCCGTCGCCGCGACGGTGGAAGGTCTCGTAGGTCGCGTCGGTCAGGGGGTCGCCCCGGTCGTGGATACCGACGCCGACGGAGACGAGTTCGCCCGCGTCGGGGTCGGTCGCCGTCGTCTCGATGTCGACAGTCGCCACCCGGTCGTGACCCGGGTCGTCGCGGGGGTAGCGCATGACTGTCGCCGACGTGTCTGGGGATGTTGAGGATGTCGGTCGGGCCCACACTTTTTCCACCCTCGACGGAGACACGACGGTATGGCCCGTCCCGATTGGCTCTCCCTCGAATCTGACGAGACAGTCGTCTGGCAGGGTGGCCCACGCCTCCGGCGCATCCTCCCAACCGCCGCCGCGGCCGTCCTCTGGATTGCCGCCCTCGTGCTCGCGCCCCAATTCGTCCCGACTCGGGCCCTGCCAACCGCAGTCCTCGTCGGCGGCATCGTCTTGCTCGCACTCCCGGCACTCGCCGCCGTCGCGTGGGCGTACTTGCGCACGACGAACGTGGACTACGTCCTGACCGACCGGAACCTGTACCGCAAGTCCGGCGTGCTGTCGACGCACGTCTCCCGCATCGGACTCTCGACCGTCCAGCAGACCAGCCTGACGAAATCCGTCTGGGGCAACGCCTTCGACTACGGCACCATCGAACTCAGCACCGCCGGGTCCGATGGTGTCGACCTCCGACTCACCGACTTGGACGACCCCGCGCCCGTCCGCGAAGAGATTCGCCGACGCATCGGCCCGGACCAGTCCGACCGCGACACTGCGGCGACGCTCGTCGACGCCGCGACGGCCGACACGCTCCGCGACGAGTTCCGGGCGCTCCGTGACGCCGCCACCCGCGTCGAACGGGGGTGCGTGAGCGATGAGTGAGACGACCGACGGCGACGAGACGGTCCCCGAGTGGCTGTCGCTCGACCCCGGCGAGGAGGTGGTCTGGATGGGTCGGCCGGCCTTCGAGACGCTCTACGGCACCATCGTCAGCGGCCTGCTCCTGACCGTCGTCCTGATTGGGGTGCTGATTCTCGTCGGCGTCCCCTTCGCCTACCTGCGCATCCAGAACACGGACTACGTGGTGACCACCGAGTCGCTGTACGTCAAGTCGGGTGTCTTCTCGACCAACATCGAGACAGTCGACCTCGACCGCATCCAGAACACGGAGTACAACCGGAGCTTCTGGGGCAAGCAGTTCGGCTACGGGAGCATCTCAATCAGCACCGCCGGCAGCAGCGGCGCGGAAATCTCATTCAGCGGGATTCCGGACGCGCCGACCGTCCGCGACCGAATCACCGAACTCCAGCGCGGCCAGTCGGGCGGGACGGACGGAGAGCAGTCGAGTCGCACGCCCGCCAGCGCCGACCAACTCGAAGAACTCATCGCAGAGGTGCGCGCCACCCGTGAGGCGTTCGAGCGCATCGAGCAACACCTCTCAGACGAGTCGGCGACCCCCGAAGACGAGACGGACGAATCGACCGACTGACCGCCGACGACTCACCGTCGACTGCGACTCACTCCGCGTACTCTGTCGCCGTCGCGTAGGCCTCCTGTAACGCTCGGAACGACTCGCGGTCGCCGCCCTGGTCGGGGTGGACGTCTTTCACTCGCTGTCGGTACGCCGTCCGCACCGCCTCGGCGTCGGCAGTCGGCGCGAGGCCGAGCTGGGCGAACGCTCGCCGGGCGTCCGCGGGTTCGGTCACCGCGCCGCCGCGCCCCGGCGTCTCGAACGGCAGGCGGTCGCCGAGTTGGGTCGCCGGCATCTCGTACTCACAGAGGACAGCGTCGGTGCCAGCGCGTTCGACCCGGAAGAACGCCTGCGGGTCGAAGGTAATCGCTACGTCGCGCTCGGGTAGGTAGAAGGCGACCGTCTCGTCGCTGACGACGGCATCCTCGACGTACCGTTCGCCGAGACTGCCGAGGTAGGTCCGTATCTCGTCGCGCCGACGGTCCAAGCCGTCGATTCGCGGCCCTCGTTCCGGCGGTGGCGTCGGGAAGCGGCGGCTGGCGACGACGAAGACGCCCGCCACCACCACGGCGACGGCGAGTCCGCCGCCGACCCCGACGAGCAGCCACGACGGCAGGAGGCCGACCCACTCGGGAAGCACGCGCACCCGTTGGTAACGAGCCGTAAAGAACGTCTCGCCGGGTCGACGGCCTCAGCCGATGTAGCGCAGGTCGTCGTCGGTGGGCATCTGGTTGCCCTGATTCTGCATCTCCTGAATCTTGCCGACGACCTCTTCCATCTCCTCGGCCCGGTCTTCGAGCGACTCGTAGTTCAGGTCGAAGCCGATGACCTCCTCCAGCACTTCGAGGACGGCGCGGGCGCTCTTGGGGTCGACGAGGTAACCGCTGGTCTCGCCCATGAGACAGGTGGCGTCGAGGCCGCGACGGCCGCCGAGGCCGAGCAACAGACCGCTGACGCCGACGATGCCGCCGGCGGGTTCGTCTTCACGGAACTCGACGTCCTCCGCTTCGAGGTCGGCTTTCAGGTCCGCGTCCGTCACCGCGCCGAGGACGTGGTACTCCTCAATGAGCTCGCCCGTCGGGACGCCTCCGAGGGCGAACACCGACTCGACGCCGAAACTCTCGGCGATGTCGAGGAACGACTCCGTGAGGTGGTAGTGGCCCGCGTTGCTCCCGGCTTGGTGGTCGCCGGTGAGGACGAGGAGGTCGCGCCCGTCGGTCTCGACGGCGTGAAACTCCGCGCAGACGAGGTCGGCGACGCCCTCCTCGTCGATGCTCACCTGTGGCGGGAACTCGTCGGCGTACACGCGGCGGACGAGCTCGCTGTCGAACTCCTCCAAAAGGTACTCCGCGGCGAGTTTTCCGACGTGTCCGACGCCCGGCAGTCCCTCGATGAGTACTGGGTCCGACAGCGTCGGCTCCGCGACCGTCTCGATCTCGATGGCGTCCATACCGCCTATTCGCGTTCGCGCCGCTTAAGAGCGCGTCGGTACTCCCCGTACGGGTCCGCAGGATCGAACGGCGCCGGCGCGCTGTTGACGGCGTCGGCGCCGCAGTCCGGACAGGTCTCCCCGAGCGTGTAGACGGGGCGGTCGTGACGCGCCTCCCACGCCGAACACACTCGGATGTCCGATTTCATCGGTTATTCGTCGTCGGTCTCGCGCTCGCGGTGGTAGCGTCCCGTGCCACCGACCGCGGCGATGGCCTCGCGCGCTCGCTCCGCGCTGGCTTCGAGTTCCGACTCCGCCGTCTTGTAGTCGGGCGCCTGCACCTTGATGCGGTACTCCGGCGACCCAACGTACGAGACCGAGAGCTCGATTTCGTCGCTCACGTCGCCGTTGCCCTCGGCGGCCTTCAGCGCCTCCTTGATGTGGTCGACGCCGTCGCCGGTCGGGCATTCGAGGTCGACGTAGCCCGTGACGTTGACGTACGGCACGGAGACGTTGTCGCGGGCCGTCTCGACGATGCTGTCGACGTCGTCGTCGTCGAGGTCGACGTCTTCGAGGGCCTCGTCGCCGTGGATGGCCGCGGACTCGAAGGCGTCGTAGAGGCTCTCGAACTCGTCGAGGAGCGCGTCTGCGACCGCTTGGTAGCGCTCGTCAGCGACGTCCTCCCCGAAGGCGATTGCCATCCACTTGTCGGCCTTCTGCTCGTTTTTCCACTCCTGAATCTTCTCTTTGCGCTGGTGCTCGTTGACGTCCTTTATCGAGAGGTCTATCTGCTGGGACTCCTCGTCGACGTCGAGCACCTTCGCGACGACCGTCTGTCCCTCGCGGACGTGGTCGCGAACGTTCTTAATCCAGCCGCTGGCGACCTCGCTGATGTGCGCGAGACCGCGTTTGTCCTCGTACTCCTCGAGGTCGACGAACACGCCGAAATCGGTTATCTCGTCGACTTTGCCGACGACGAGTTCACCCTGATCGGGCCAGCCACTGTACTTCATGGTGGAGTTAGCGTGCCTCGACGGTGTCGACGATGTCGCCCTCGAACGCCGTCTGGCCGCCGCTCGGGCGAGCGAGCGTGCTGCCACAGACGGCGCAGTTCACCGTCGTCGACACCTTGCCGAAGACGGTCTGTTCGTTACCACAGTCGGCGCACTCGACGGTGAAGAAGCTCCCCGTCATTCCTGGAACTCCAGTCGACCAGCCCGCCATCCCTCGCGCATGTGGGCCTTCCCACACTCGGAGCAACGGTACTTCAGGTTGGTTTTCTTCGTCGGTTTGTCGCCACCAGGCACCTTCGAGAACTTGCCGGCGTTCCCGATGGTGGACGTGTTACGTTCGCGCTGACGGTCGATCCACTTCATCCCCGTCTCACGACCGCGACGCACTTTCTCGACCTCGTGCTCGAAGTGCCCGTTGCAGTGCGGGCAGTACGTGTTGAATCGGCGTGGCATCTGCATAGATATCTACCTTGTCGGCAATTTCGGGTCGGGCGTTAAAACCCGTTTGGTTCGGCGGCGCCGGCGACCCCCTACTAGCCATCGAAGCGATTAAGCCCGGACTGGCCGAACGCCCGTCCATGCAGTACCTCATCGTCAGGGGGGACCCCGGCATCCGAAAGGACGCCGTCATCGACTACGACGGCGAGGAGCACGTCTGTTTCTCCATCCAACGTCAGGGCGACTACCACGGCCCCGACGAAGTACAGCTCTGGTGTACCATCGGGACGCCCGACGAACGCGAGGCGTTCGAGAAGCGTCGCTTCGTGCCCCACTGGCTCGACGTCGACTCCATCGACGCCGACTCCCTCGACGTAGTGACGGCGCGCCCCTGAGTCTCACGCCGCACTCAGTTCGTCCTCGTCGACGCGGTAGATAGTCACCGTCTCGGTGTCGAACACCGGTGTGACGCCCTCGACACCGCCGAACGACACCGACCCGTAGCGCGCTCGTTCTGCCGGTCCCACCCACACGTACGCCACGTCGTAGTGTTCGAGCACCGCGACCGTCTGTGCCGGCGTCCCGGTGTACGCACGGTCCACGTCACGCACGCGCTTCAGGTACGCGTCCGAGCCGCGATAGCCGACTTCGTGGTGCCAGCCGGCGACAGTCGGCACGCCGGTGAGACTCGCCGCCGGACTCGACTCCCAGCTGTACATGCCCGGCGGCGCCCCCGACTCGCCGCCCGGTCCCGGATATCGACCGGTCGCGGGCGCGGACAGGAGTGTCGGCTGTCCCGACAGGTCGTCGATGTAGTCGATGGCCGGCGCCTCCGTCGGATGCTCGCGTTCGACGAACGCCGTGGCGTCGAGCGTCGGGTCGCCACCCCGCTCGACGTGGGCCGACAGCGCCAACCCGGCGTAGGGAATCGTCGCGAGGACGACAGCGACGGCGAGGCCCGTCCGGAGCCACCGCGAGCGCGTCCCCGGCACCGACGGGGACCGCGTGCCGACCCAGCGGACGAACGCCGGGAGCGCCACGCCCGCGGCCACGCTCCAGAGCACCCACACCTGCATGTACGTCTTGAACACCGTGTTCATGCGGAGCGGCCCAGCCTGCTCTTTGACGTAGACGAGTTCGACGAGTGCGACCAGTCCCGCGCCGGCGACGACGAGCACCGTCTCGAAGCCGACCGGGCGGTCCGTCCGACAGGCCGCCCAGCCGAAGACGAGCAGCGGGCCGACGGTGACGGCGACGGGCAGGGCCGTAGCCACGGCGACGACGCCGAACGCACCGAGGCCGACCACGAGCGGCAGCACGCGGTCGACGCCCAATCTGTCGAGCAGGTAGGCGTAGAACGTCGCGAGGAAGGCGCCGTGGACCAACAGGAGACCGCCCAGACTCGACCGCTCGGCCGCGGCGAGCACCGCCACCTCGCGTCCGCCGGCGGTGCCGAGTAGGAAGGGGAGCGCGAGTGCGCCGCCGAGCACGCCCGCGACGCCGGCGACACAGAGCGCCCCGACGAGGCGACCGGTCTCTTCGACGAGCGGTCCGTCGTCGCGCGCCCGCCGCCACGCGGCGACTCGCCGGGAGAGAATCGGCCACGGGTCGTCGGGGCCGAGCGCGAGTGCGAGACAAAGGAGGCCGAACAGCGAGGGGACACTCCACGTGTCGACGACGGTCTGGAACCCCGCGAGGAGGGGGATGGCGACGAAGGCGAGGACGCGCCGCCGCCGCAGGTCACGGGGCGCGGTCCGGTAGAGCGCGAAGGCGACGGCGGCGCCGAGGAGGAGGAACGGCGTTCCCATCATGTGCGCGTGGAGGTCGCCGTTCAGCCACGCGAACAGGGGGAACTCGTTGATGGTCCCGGGGATGACGCGACTCGCCGTCCAGTACGAGAAGGAGTCGATGCCCCCGAGGACGGCGTCGGCCGAGTAGCGCGACCGCGAGGCGACGGTGGCCGCGACGCGCTCTTGAAGTGCGGGCGGCAGCGCAGATATGACGAGACGCCCGGCCGTGACGAGGTTGCTCGCCAGGCCGACGAAGAAGGCGGCCGCGAGGGCGGCGGGCCGGCGCGCGTTCGCTCGCTCCTGCGCTATCGCCCCCGCGAACCCGTACGCCGCCGTCACGAGCGTGGCGTAGAAGCCCGCGAGCGAGAGGTTGTAGGCGTAGCGGGGCGCCGTTCCGGTGAGGTCGGAGAGCAGCGCCGTCAGGAGGTGGCCGCCGTAGTAGTAGACGACGGGTTCGTTCGCGAACCACATGTCCTCCGGCGGGAGCGTCTCGGCGCGTTCGAGCGTCTTCAACAGGCCGAAATCGAGGAACTTCTCGCCGCCGACGGGGTAGACCGCGGGGTCGAGTGCGCGGACGCCGACGAGCAGACAGAAGGCGGCGACGAAGACGAGGGCGGCCTCGACGTGGACCCGGCCCGGACGGACGCCGTGAGCGAGTTCGAGGCGTCGCTGACGCAGGGCGTCGTGGTCGAGGCCGGTGAGGAGGGCGAGTGCGAGGAGGACCAGGAGGGCGGCCCCGAGAGCGACGGGACCGAACGCGAGGTGGCCGACCCAGTACGCGACGGTTCCGAGGACGACGAGCGCCGTCGGGAGCGCGAAGCCGACGCCGCGGCCCGGAATCGTCGAGAGCAAGCGCGCGGCGACGGGTCGCCCGAGTGCGGCGAGGGCGCCGTAGACGACCAGCCAGCGAACGACGAGGCCGTACTCCATCGATGGAAAGCCCGCCCAGCGGCGGTAAACCGTTTGTGATGTGGCGCGCGCCGCCGCGAACGCCCGAAGTCGGTCGGTTTTTTAGGTCGGTCACGAAAGGGTGTCGCATGACTCGCTCCGTGGGGATAGTCATTCCCGCGTACCACCCGGACGTCGACCGCCTCGACGCGTACGTCCGCGCCCTCCGCGATGCCGTCGACCCCGACGAGATTCGCGTCGAACTCGACGCTGCCACCCCCGAGGTGCGAGCGCAGATAGCCGCCCTCCCAGTCACGCTCAACGAGGCGTCCAGCCGCCGCGGCAAGGGCGCCGCCATCACCGCCGGCTTCGAGGCACTGTCGACCGACGTGATGGCCTTCGCCGACGCCGACGGCAGTACGCCGGCGTCCTCCATTGCCGACGTCGTCGCGCCCGTCGTGGGCGGCGACGCCGACCTCGCCGCCGGGTCGCGCCGCCACCCCGACGCCACCATCCAGTCCCACCAGACCGTCGCCCGGCGCTACCTCGGCGACGGGTTCGCGTGGCTGGCCCGTCGCTTGCTCGACGTCCACCTCTACGACTACCAGTGCGGCGCGAAGGCGCTCACGGCCGACGCCTGGACGCGAATCCGGCCACACCTCCGCGAACCCGGCTTCGCGTGGGACATCGAACTCCTCGCCGTCGCCGACGCCGTCGACTGTCGCATCGTCGAGGTGCCGGTCGTCTGGGAGGACCGCCCCGAATCGACTGTCTCGCCCGTCGAGACGACGCTCCGGCTCGCACGCGGCTTGCTCACCTCCCGGCATCGGGCGCGGCTCATCCGCAACGACCGACTGCACACCATTCTCGACCGCTCGCGGGACTCGCCGCCCGCTCTCGTCGACCGTGATCACCGATGAGTGACGGCCTCGGCAGACTCGAGGAACTCTACTCGGGGATTCGGTTCGGAAAGTTCGTCTCCGTCGGCGCCGTCGGCGCCACTGCGGAGACACTCGTCGTCGCCTTCCTCACCGCCGGCTACGGCGTCCTCCCGCAGCTCGCGAAGGCCGTCGGCGCCGAGGTGTCTATCACGCTCATGTTCCTCATCAACGACCACTGGACGTTCCCGAACGCGGGCGCGATGGGGTGGCTCGCACGCATCCGGCGTTACCTCAAATCCCACGTCGTCCGCGCCGGGGGGTTGGTGGTCGGGTTCGCCGTCCTGACCGTGCTCACCTCGTGGACCGATATAACGCTCGTCGTCGCCGGGGCCGACCTCTGGCCGACGGTGGCGAACGTCATCGGCATCGGGTGTGGGATGCTCCTCAACTACCTCACCGAGGGGCTGTTCACGTGGCGTGTCGGCGCCGACCAGTGACCCTGCAGGCTCCGGGAATCACAACCCTTAATGCCGCGACTGGATTCGATTCCGGTAGCGGGATGGGATAGCCAGGAGATTCCGCCGGGCTCATAACCCGGAGATCGGTAGTTCAAATCTACTTCCCGCTATGTTTTGGCGACCACTGTGACCGATGAGCAACGCGAGGAGGGAACCCAAAACACTCGCACGTAGATTTGAACGAGAGAACGGCGAGCGAAGCGAGCCGTTCGCGTAGTTCGAATCTACTCCCCGCTATTTCTGCTGTCGGCTCCGCACCCACAACGATTACCGCCTGCCGGCGAGAATCCGAGTCTATGCTTCCCCTCCAGATGGGCCTCCCCGGTGGCATCGAGTTGCTGGTCGTCACGCTCCTCGTTTTTGTCCTCTCGTTCGTCGGGGCCTACTGGGTCTATACGGACGCAGAGAAACGCGGCGACGAGTACGCGGCGTTCTGGGCGCTCGCTGTCGGCGTCCTCACGCTCTTCACGGGCCTCGGTGGACTCCTCGCACTCGCGGTGTACGTCTGGCAGCGGGACTGAGGAAATTAGAACTCGTACGTCTCCGACGCCGAGGGGCCGCGCTCGTCCTCGAGTGGGCCGTTCGCGACGAACGCGTAGTCGTCGTCGGTCAGATACACGTCGCCGTCGGTGACGGTGACGGCGACGGCTTCGAGCGTCGCGCCCTCGCACGGGCCGAAGGTACAGTGGCCGGTGTCGGCCTCGAAGTACGCGCCGTGGTTCGCACAGACGACTTCGCCGTCGCGCATCGGCGCCCCGGACCCCTTGTCGAGTCGCACGTTGAGGAGGTGTCGGCAGTAGTTCAGCCAGCCGCGAACGCCGTCGTCGGTGCGGACGAGAATCGCCTCGCGTTCCTCGCCGTCCGCGTCACGAACGGTAAAGAGGTGAGTCGTGTCGGTGGGGACGGCATCGAGCGACGTGATTCGTCGGTCCGCGTCGGGCATAGGCCGCCGTAGCCGTCGTCCGAATATATACGCCGCGCTTCCGGCGCGTGGTCGTAGGTTGGCGGAAACACCAAATGCTCGCCGCGACGGTTCGACGGGACAGTTAGGATTGGTGGTCGTTCGCGCGCTCTATCCAGCGCCCGACGCGGGTTTCCGAGAGGTCGATGTCGGCCGCGAGGGACTCGGCGTCCGCCGCCGCGAGGTCGGCGACCGAGTTCACGCCCGCATTCGCGAGGCGGTCGGCGTAGGCCGGGCCGATGCCCTTGATGACCTCGACGGGTTCGTCGGCTGGGGTCGGTTCGTCGTCGGCCTCCGCTTCGTGTTCGCCCGTGGACTCGCCTTCCGACTCCGATTCGGCGGTGTCGAGTTCCGTCTCGGACTCGTCGGCATCGACGGCTTCGGCGGGTTCGGCGGCCCCGCCGTCCGGGTCGCTGTCGACGAGCGACCCCGTCGACGCCGTCGCGTCCGTGCCGGCGGCGCTCGGCGATTCGCTCTCGCCCGCCGCGTCGGTCCCCTTGACCGCCGCTTCGGTGTCCGTGTTGGCCTCGCGTTCCACGCTGACAGTCGTCTCGCGGTCCTCGTCGCCCGCAGATGAGGAATCCAATCCGAGCACCGATAGGAGCGTGTTCAGGATACCCATTACTACCCGTTAGGGCACCCCGGCACTTAATAACCTTCGAGGCGGTCAGAGGTGGCGCCGAAGCGCGTCATTCATGGCCTCGACCGGCGCGTCCCGTCCCGTCCAGTGTTCGAACGCGACGGCGCCCTGGAAGAGGAGCATCCAGCCGCCGTCGATGGTCGTGGCGCCGGTTCGAGCAGCCTCTCGGAGGAGCCGCGTCTCGACAGGGGTGTACACCGCGTCGAGGACGGCCATGTCGCCGTGGAGCAGGTCGGCCCGAACCGGCGTCTGGTCTTCCTCCATCCCGACGCTCGTCGCGTTGACGAGGATATCCGCCGCGGGGACGCGGTCGGCGAGCGTATCGAGGCCGCCACCCGTCACCGTCGCCGGCGCCGACTCGCGGACCTCCGCGGCGAGGTCTGTCGCCCGCTCCGCCGTCCGGTTGGCGATATGGACGGTGTCGCAGGCGTCCGCGAGCGTGAAGGCCACGGCCCGCCCCGCGCCCCCGGCGCCGACGACGACGGCGTCGTTGCCCGTCAGCACCACGTCGTGGTGTTCGAAGGCGCGGCGCACGCCCGCGGCGTCGGTGTTGTAGCCGCGGGGCGGCGAGGTAGAGAAGTCGACCGTGTTGACCGCACCGATTCGCGCCGCGAGGTCGTCCGGTTCGACCAAGTCGAAGACGTCCTGTTTGAACGGGATAGTGACGTTGAGGCCGTCGATGCCGAGGGCTGCCGCCCCGTCGAGCGCCGCTTCGGCGTCGTCGGGGTCGGGTTCGAAGGTGACGTATCGGGCGTCCATGTCGAGCTCTCGGTACGCCGCCTCGTGCATCGGCGGCGACAGCGAGTGCCCGACCGGGTTGCCGATGAGGCCGAAGACGTGCATCGTCATCCCGTGACCGTTCTCACGACGCGAGTAAAAGACTGCGTGTGCCCGCTACGAGTCCGTTCTATCCCCGAATCTGTAGTTTGAGTGGCTGTAGAGCCCGTCTAACGGCGTATTCGACGAGATGGCGCTATTCTGGGGATTCGACGCTGAAACCGGCTCAAGACCTCGAAATCGCGGAGAACGGGTACAACTTGTATTTTATTACGTGGGGCGATGGTATCGGTAGACACGAACTGGCTCATGACACAGATACAGACTCCTGTCACGGTGACCGTCTGCGGGGCTGTGGCGCTCGGAGTGGTACGATGAGACGACAGTCGCTTCTCGCACTCGGCGGGGCCGTCGCGCTGACGATTCCGTGGATCGTCAGTTGGCTGAGCGGCGTCGCTCACGGGTTCTCGACCGTCGCTACCGTCGCGATAAGTGGCCTCTCGGTGCTCGGTGCCTCGTTCCTCCTCGCGTGGGGGGCCGAGACGGCGGAGAAGGACGTGCCCCGGGCGTTCGCCATCGCTATCCTCGCGGTGCTCGCCGTCGCTCCGGAGTACGCCGTCGACGCCCTCTACGCGTGGAACGCGGGGGCGTACGCCGGCACCGAACGCGGTATCGAAGCGGGGAACCTCGCCGTCGCCAACATGACGGGCGCGAACCGCATCCTCATCGGTATCGGCTGGGCGGGGGTCGCCCTGTTCACCGTCTTCCGAAACGGCTCGGACGAGGACGCTGCCGTCGTGAACCGGCCGGGCTTCCTCGCTGACGCCGTGGCGCTCGACCGCGACATCGGTCTCGAAATCGTCTTCCTGTTTCTCGCCACGCTCTGGGCGTTCGTCGTGCCGTTCAACGGCATTGACATCCTCGATATGGTCGTCCTCGTCGGCCTGTACGTCGCCTACATCGCCGTCGTGTTGAAAGGTGACATGGAGGCCGAGGAGGCCCACGTCGGGGTTCCGGCGTACCTCCAGACCTTCTCGAAGCCGCTTCGAGCGCTGACGGTTATCACCCTCTTCGCGTACTCGGGAGGCATGATATTCACCGCGGTCGAGCCGTTCGCGCACGGCCTCGAACAGCTCGGCCAGAACGTCGGCATTCCCTCCTTCTTCATGATTCAGTGGATTGCACCGCTGGCCTCCGAATCGCCGGAACTCATCGTCGTCGTCTATCTGGTGAACAAGGCTCGGTCGACGGCGGGGTTCAACGCGCTCATCTCCTCGAAGCTGAATCAGTGGACGCTGCTCATCGGGACGCTCGTCGTCGTCTACTCGATTGCGCTCGGGCAGTACGGTGCGCTCCCGTTCGACCAGAAGCAGTCGGGCGAAATCTGGCTGACTGCGGCGCAGTCCTTCTTCGCCATCTCGCTCCTGATAAACTTCGAAATCTCGGTGCGGGAGGCCATCGTCCTGCTGGTGCTCTTCCTCACGCAGGTGCTCTCGGAGTTCCTCCTCATCCGCGGGGTGCTCGAACTCCCGATCAACGACTACCAGCTCTTGCTCGTGTTCGCGGGCATCTACGTCGTCCTCGGGACGGCGCTGTTCGTCTCACGCCGCCGGGCGCTGGGTGGTATCCTCCGCGATTCCGCGGGCACGGTGAACGAGGCGTTCTTCGGAAGCGACGACCGACCAAAGGGGGCTGACTGACCATGTTCGACCGACTCCTCATCGCCGTCGACGGCAGCGACTGCTCGACTCGGGCGGCCAAATACGGCTTCGAACTCGCCGCCCGCTACGGCGCCGACGTAGAGGTCGTCTCCGTGTTCAGCGGCGACATGGAGCGCGCGCAGGCGGTCCTCGACGCCGCCGCCGACCTTGCGACGGACGTCGGTATCGGCGCCGATACTGCGGTGCTGTCGGGCAAGCCCGGTCGAACCATCGCCGCTCGCGCGAGCGAGCGCGATGCCGACCTCGTCATCGTCGGTCGGAGCGGCCGCGCCGGCGTCAAAGAACGCTTGCTCGGGAGCGTCGCGGAACGCGTCCTGCGCCGGAGTGAAGTGCCGGTGCTGACCGTTCCCGACGGTGACCTCGACAGCGACACCGGCGCCGACTACGCCGACGTTCTCGTCACGACCGACGGGAGCGCCGTCGCGGAGGCCGCCGGTCCCTACGCCGCCGATATCGTTCGCCGGTACGAGGCCGCGCTACACGTCCTCGACGTGGTGGACGTACAGTCCGAGGCGGGCGTGTTCGACGCCGGCGGTGTCACTCAGGAGTACGTCGAACGGCTCGAAGCCGACGCCCGAGAGGCGGTCGGTGACATGCTCGACGGTCTCGACACAGCCGACCTCGACGTGCGGGAGGCGGTCGTTCGCGGCGCCGCCGGGGACACCATCGTCGACTACGCCGACGACAACGACGTGGGTATGATCGTCATGTCCTCCGAGGGACAGTCGAACCTCGCCGGCCAACAGGTCGGCACCGTCGCGGGTCGCGTCCTCCGGACGGCCGAGCGACCGGTGCTGGTCGTCACCTCGCACTGACGCCGCCGGACCGAGCCGGTTTTGACGCCGCGGCCGCGAACTTCCGTCGTGATTGCAATCGTCGTCAGCCGCGCCGACAGCGCCTCCGAACACATCGGCGAGGCGCTCCTCGATATCGGCGACTGGACCGAGCACCGCGACGACGCTCGGCCGGACGCCGACGGCGGCGGCACCTACTACCGAACCGACGGCTTCGAACTCCGAACGTTCGACGACCTCCACATCCACCTCGACGACCCCGACGCGGCCTTCGACGACCCGGACCTCCTCGTGGTCGTCTCCCGACACTCGGGCGAGACGGGGGCGCTCCTGACCGCGCACTTCACCGGCAACTTCGGCGACGCGGAGTACGGGGGCGACCCGGGTCACTTCGCCCGGGCGTGCCCCGACGCCGCAAAGCGGGTCGTGCAGGCACTCGCTCGCCACGCGCCCGAGGAGTACGAGGTCGGCACCGAATGCACCCATCACGGCCCGACCGACGTGGGCGTTCCCTCGATGTTCGTGGAACTCGGGAGCGACGAACCGCAGTGGTCGGACCCCGAGGGCGCCCGCGCCGTCGCCCGCGCGGTCCTCGACCTCCGCGACGCCGACGCCGACCGGGCGAAACAGCTCGTCGGCTTCGGCGGCGGCCACTACGCCCCGACGTTCGGTCGCATCGTCCGCGAGACGGCGTGGGCCGTCGGCCACGTCGGCGCCGACTGGGGGCTGGAGGCGATGGGCAACCCCGCCACCAACCGAGACGTTCTGCGCCGGGCCGTCGAGGCGAGCGCGGCCGACCACGCCCTCGTCGAGGGCGACCGACCGGGCCTCGTCTCCGTCCTCGACGACCTGGGCTGTCGCGTCGTCTCCGAGACGTGGCTTCAGGAGACGAGCACGCACCCCCTCCCCGTCGTCGAAGCGGTCGAATCCCGCGTCGCCCCCGTGAGCGAGGGGCTTCGATTCGGCGACGTGGTGCCCGAGTCCGACGACGACCCCGCGGACGCCATCGTCGTCGCCGACCTCCCGACCGGCCTGCTGGATGCGGCCCACGGTGCCGACGCCGAAGCGACGCGCGCGGCCGTCGCGGCCGCCACCGTCGCCTTCGAGACGACCGAGGGCGGGACGCGACCCACGGGGTGGGCCGTCTTCCCCGCGAGCGACCCCGCGGCGGCCGCCGACGAACTCACCGATTCGCTGGTCGGGATTCTGCGCGAGTCCTACGACGAGGTGCGCCGCGAGGACGGGTCGGTGGTCGCCCGGACGGAGGCGTTTGACCCGGCGGCGGCCCGCACGCTCGGTGTGCCAGAGGGCCCCGAGTTCGGCCGCCTCGCGGACGGACAGGCCGTCGAAGTCGGCGGCGAGCGAATCGAACCCGAGGCGGTGCGGACCGAACGCGTCGAGACGTTCGAGACGGTGCGCGCCGACGAGTGACTGCGACGCGTCTCTAATTCGTCATATCGCCGCGTTCACACGCTGAGCGTCAGACGCGCGCGTGACAACGGGCGGAAGGATAATGTGGTTGCCTTCGAAACGCGTGTGCATATATGGACTCCATCGTGGAGGATGCAATAGAGGATGCCGAGGAGCCGGGGGATGGGACCGCGGCCGATGCCGACGCCACTCCCGTAACCGACGCGTCACAGGGTGAATCGAATCGCACCGGCAAGATGACTGACGACGAACTGCAGGACGTTCTGGAAGACCTCCAGACGGACATCACGGTCGTCGGCTGTGGGGGCGCCGGCGGCAACACGGTCAACCGGATGGCCGAGGAGGGAATCAAGGGCGCCAACCTCGTCGCGGCCAACACGGACGTCCAGCACCTCGTCGACGTCCAAGCCGACACGAAGATTCTGATGGGCGAGGAGAAGACCGGCGGGCGCGGCGCCGGGTCGCTCCCGCAGGTGGGTGAAGAGGCCGCCATCGAGAGTCAGGACGACATCTACGCGGCCATCGAAGGCTCCGACATGGTGTTCGTCACCGCCGGTCTCGGTGGGGGAACCGGCACCGGGTCGGCACCGGTCGTCGCCGAGGCGGCCCGCGAGTCCGGCGCGCTCACCATTGCCATCGTGACGACGCCCTTTACCGCCGAGGGCGAGGTTCGGCGCACCAACGCCGAAGCGGGCCTCGAACGCCTGCGCGACGTGGCCGACACCGTCATCGTCGTGCCCAACGACCGCCTGCTGGACTCCGTGGGTAAACTCCCCGTCCGGCAGGCGTTCAAGGTGTCCGACGAGGTGCTGATGCGCTCGGTCAAGGGCATCACCGAACTCATCACCAAGCCAGGGCTCGTCAACCTCGACTTCGCTGACGTGAAGACGGTGATGGAGAAAGGCGGCGTCGCCATGATTGGACTTGGCGAGAGCGACTCCGAGCAGAAGGCACAGGACTCGGTCCGCTCGGCGCTTCGCTCGCCCCTCCTCGACGTCGACATCTCCGGCGCCAACTCGGCGCTCGTGAACGTCACCGGTGGCACCGACATGGCCATCGAGGAGGCCGAGGGCGTCGTCGAGGAGATTTACGACCGCATCGACCCCGACGCCCGCATCATCTGGGGGACCTCCATCGACGAGGAACTCGACGGCACGATGCGGACGATGATTGTCGTCACCGGCGTCGAGTCGCCACAGATCTACGGCCGCGGCGACGAGGAAGCCACCACCCCCGAAGACACCGGCGGCGGTATCGACTACGTAGAGTAGTCGGTCCGCGGCATCCTCGGCGGCCGGCGGCGTTCTTTCATCTTTCTCGCGACTCACCGACCAGCCGTCACCGTCGGGCGCGGGCGGCGTGTGCGAATCAGTAACCCCTGGTGAACCAGTCTTAACTTATATGCCGGTCGGCGGCGTTATTCCCACAGTGAGAACCGGTCGGCGACTCGGCGGCGACGACGGACGTTGGCCGCTGGTCATCAGCGCGTTCGGTCTGCTCGTTTGGCTCGGATTCCTCTGGAATTTCGCCGTCGAACTGCGGACGCTCCCCGTCGTCATTCCGCCTCTCTTCGCCTTCCTGCTCGGCACGGGACTCTGTCTCACAGTGATGTACACCGGCGTACGGTTCCACTGCACGGATTGGGTCGACGACCGGGCCGGGCAACACATCGTCGGGTGGGCGGTCGGCGGACTGCTCGTCCTGACGCTCATCACGGCGACGACGATTCTCATCCGTCTCGCCGAAGGCCGCTCGTTTTCGGAGGGGCAACTCGAACTCTTGGTGAGCATGAGTAGCGGCCTCCTCGTGGGGTCGCTGTTCGGCTACCTGTACGAACGGACGCAGTACGACGCCGCGCACGTTCGACGGACGCGAGACGCCTTCGCGTTCTTGAACCGGACGTTACGCCACGAGTTCCTCAACGGGTTGAACATCGTCCAGGGACACGCCACACTCGTCCGGACGGAACTGGACGACGAATCGCTACAGGCGCAGGCGGAAACCATCGAAACGCGGTCCGAGGACCCCTCCGAGATGGTGCAGGACTTCCGCTTGTACGCCAACACCTTCGTCGGCGAAGCGGACATCGAACCGGTCGACCTGTCGCCGATGCTCTCCGAACGCGTCGAGAACCTCCGCCGGAGCTTCCCGAACGCCGAGGTGACCGCCGACATCCCGGACGAGGCTCCCGTGATGGCGAACCGGGCGGTGGGCAACGTCTTCGAGAACTTGCTTCAGAACGCCGTCGAACACAACGACAAGGCGACGCCGACGGTGACCGTCCGCGTGGAGACGACGGAAACCACCGTCTCGACGCACGTTGCCGACAACGGCCCGGGCATCGACGAGGCCGAACGGGAGCGCATCTTCGACCCGCAGGAACGGGACGGGCAGGGGTTCGGTCTGTATCTGGCCGACACGCTGGTCTCGCGATTCGGCGGCCGACTGACCATCGCGGATAACGACCCCGAGGGGACAGTCGTCACGGTTGACCTCCCGCGGGACGACGCGACCGATTCCTGACGGGTCTGTGCACCGGGTCGACGCGCGAACGAGGGCGATGCGCGGGCGCAGTTTATCAATAGATAGAAAAAGCCGGCTCACGTAGCGACGATATGGACGTCAAATACGACCTCGCAAGCTACGTCCGCGTGCTCAAGATGGCGAGCACGCCGTCGTGGAACGAGTTCTCGCAGATTGCCAAAGTCGCGGGGGCGGGTATCTTCCTCATCGGTCTCATGGGGTTCGTCATCTTCGCCGTCATGACCGTGCTCCCCGGAGGCATCTAAGATGGGCATTTTCGCTGTCAAAACCACGGCCAGTCAGGAACGCACCGTCGCCGACATGATCGCCAGCCGTGAGGAAGACGAGGTACACGCCGTCCTCGCGCCGGATTCCCTCACCAGCTACGTCATGGTTGAGGCGGACAACAGCGCCGTCCTCGAACGCGTGATGGACGAGATTCCCCACGCTCGGAGCATCGTCCCCGGCAAGTCCTCGCTCACCGAGGTGGAGCACTTCCTCTCGCCCACGCCGGACGTGGAGGGCATCGCCGAGAGCGACATCGTCGAGCTCATCGCTGGGCCGTTCAAGGGCGAGAAGGCCCGCGTCCAGCGCATCGACGAGGGCAAGGACCAGGTGACGGTCGAACTCTACGAGGCAACGGTCCCGATTCCGGTCACCGTCCGCGGCGACCAGATTCGCGTCCTCGACTCCGACGAGCGATAGTCTTCTCGAATAGCAACCCATAACTTCGCCGTCCATCCACTGTCGCTCGTGACGTCGGCCGATTCGACCCGCGTAGATATGCATGTCAAAACGCTCGACGAGCGTGTCGTCTCCCGGGCCAAGGCTCGCGGCCTCGACGTCCTCGTCTACGCGCCGCATTTCACGCGGCTCCCGGACATCCGCGCGCGAGCCGAGCGCTTCTCCGACGACGACCTACTCGTCGTCCCCGCCCGCGAGGTGTTCACCGGGCCGTGGCACGACCGACGCCACGTCCTCGCCATCGGGCTCTCCGACCCCGTCCCCGATTTCATCTCGCTCTCCGGCGCACTCGATGAGTTCGACCGACAGGGCGCCGCCGTCCTCGTCCCGCATCCCGAGATGCTGAACGTCAGTTGCTCGCGGGGGGATGTGGCTACCAACGCCGACGTCGTCGACGCCGTCGAGACGTACAACGCGAAGTGTCTGACCTATCAAAACCGTCGCTCGCGCACTGTCGCCAGCGAGACGGGACTGCCCGGCTTCGGGTCGTCCTACTCTCACCTCGCCGGGACGGTCGGTGAGGCGTGGACAGTCCTCGAAACGGCCGTCGAGACGGAAGCCGACCTCGTCACGGCGCTTCGCTCCGGCGTGTCCCGCCGCGTCGCTCACAGGCGCGGCGTGAGCCATCGCCTGCGCTGTCTCGCGGAGTTCGCTCACCTCGGCTACGAGAACTCGTGGGAGAAGGTCGACCGCCTCTTCCTCTCGGGTGACGAACCCACTCATCCCGGAAACGTCGCGTACGGCGGCCGGTTCGACGACGTACGGGCGTACTGATTAGCCGAGGAAGACGGCGCTCATCGTCCCTGCGGTGCTGTCGAGTGGCATCACGTAGACGTGAAAGACGCCGAGGAGGGCGAGTTCGAAGCCGGTGACGAGCACCGTGACCGCGTTGGCGTAGTCGCTACTCGTGGTGACGCCGAAGGGCAGGCCCCACTCCTGACTCGTCAGCGGGTACAGCAGCGCGAGGCCGCGGCGACTCCCCACCAGGTCGAGGAGGTAGTGGGTCGCGATGCCGATCCAGACGAACTGGAGGTTGTCGAACACGATGGGGTAGCCGGCGACGATGCCCAACACGAACAGGTTGTGGAGGGTCTTGCGGTGCTTGCCGAAGGCGGTGTCCACGTCCGGGAAGAGTGCGCCGAGGACGACCGGGACGGAGAGCTTGGCTATCATCTCGACGGTTTCGAGCGCCGTGTCGACGCCGGGCGTCGTCGGCCACACGAGCACGATCCCGAGGCCGATACTCAACAGCGCCGCGTTGAGTACGTGTCCTTCTTTGTTCATCTGTGCCTGCCTTCGACCCCACCCTTCACGAAGCTGTCGGGAGCGAAAGAGGGATTTGCCGGCCGGTCACAGACCGACCATGGACTACGAGACGCCACTCTTCTTTCACGTCATGCAGTACGCGGCGGACGCGGACCGCGACGTCATTGACCTGGTGAGCGGCGGCCCGGACTGGGAGCCACCGACCGCGCTCCGTGACGGCCTCCGCGAGTACGCCGACAGCGACCCGGACGCGTTTCAGTACCCCCCGAGCGACGGCCTCCGCGAACTCCGCGAGGAGATTGCGGCCCGACGCGGCGTCGACGTGAATCGCGTCGTCATCACGAACGGGGCGGGCGAGGCGAACTACCTCGGCATGGCGGCGGCGATGGAACGCGATGCGGGCGAGGAGATTCTCCTGACCGACCCCGTCTACCCCTACTACCCCGGGAAGGCGAAGATGCTCGGCGCGGACGTACGCCTCGTCCCCGTCGGCGACGACGGTCACCTCGACGTGGACGCGATGGCCGACGCCGCGAGCGACGACACCGCGGCCATCCTCATCAACTCGCCGAACAACCCCACCGGCGCGGTGTACGACGCCGAGACGATGGAGGCGATGGTCGACATCGCCGCCGACAACGACGCCCTCCTCCTCTCGGACGAGGTGTACGACCACTACGACTACTCCGGGCGGTTCGAGAGCGCCCTCGCCTTCGATGCGGACCACGTCGTCGTCACCAACTCCTTCTCGAAGTCGATGGCCGTGACGGGGCTTCGCGTCGGCTACGCTGTCTTCCCGTCGTGGCTCGTCGACGACGCGCGCACGCGGCACATGCTCGTGAACGTCACCAGCGCTCGCCCGTCACAGGTCGCGGTGCTTCGTGCCCTGCGAGAGACCGACGCAGCGTACTACGAGGCGTCGCGTGACCTCCTGCGGGAGCGAATCGACGCCTTCACCGACGCCCTCGACGCCGCGGGCGCGGAGTACATCGTCCCCGAGGGCGCGTTCTACGTCTTCGCGCGCTTCGAGGGCTTCCCCGGGACGCTGGAGAACGTCGAACGCCTCGTGGACGAGGCGGGCGTGGCCTGCATGCCGGGCGACACCTTCGGCACGCACGACGAATGGGTCCGGTTCGCGCTCGTCACCCCGCGGGCCGAGGAAGCGGCCGAGCGACTGGCCGACTACGACTTCTAACAGACCACGACCCCCGCGCGGTAGTACGTCCCCTCGTAGGCCACGAGGTCGATGTCGTACCACTCTCGGTCGAACGATTCGACGCTCCCGTTGCGCGCCTCGTGGAAGGTGGCCTGCTGGTCGGCGGTGAGGTTCGCGTAGTCGGCGGCGCTGTCGGGGTCGGTTGGCTCCGCCCCGACTTCGTAGACGGTCAGCGCGGGCGGACAGTCCGTGTTGGCGGTGGCCGTGGGGGTGGGCGTCGCGTCCGGCGACCCAGTCCCAAGACAGCCAGTCACTGCGACGAGGACCACGAGGGCGGCGACTGCTTGGCGGGCGGGGGACATGGTCGTCTCTCCCGCACCCATGAGTAAGTGTCTTCCCCGTATCGACGGGTACAGGTATCTCGCCCTGTTGCGCCCGATATGAGCGATATAGACGTCGAGGCAGTCGACGAAGTCGAGGACGACGCGACCGAGGGCGAGGTGGTCGAACACGAAGACGCCGACATCGATGTCGAGGCAGCGACCGACCTCCCCGAGGGCGTCGACGCGCCGGAGTACGTCCTCTACGGCGGCAAGGGCGGCGTCGGCAAGACGACGATGGCGGCGGCGACGGCGCTCTCCTCCGCCGCGGACGGCACCGCGACGCTCGTCGTCTCGACGGACCCCGCTCACTCCCTCTCGGACACGCTCGACGTCGACATCCCGCCGCGGCCGACGCGAATCCGTGACGACAGCCCGCTGTGGGCGGCGGAAATCGACCCCGAAGCGGCGATGGAGGAGGGGATGCTCGGCGAGGGCGGCATCGGCGTCGACGACGCCCCACTCGGCGGCTTGGGTGACATCGGCGACGCCCTCGGTGAGGACGCGGTCGACCCGCTGATGGGCGGGTCGATGCCCGGCGCCGACGAGGCGGCCGCGATGCGACAGTTGCTGGAGTATCTCGACGACCCCCGATTCGACCGGGTGGTCATCGACACGGCGCCCACGGGTCACACCCTCCGACTGCTGGAACTCCCCGAGGTGCTCGACTCGATGGTCGGGCGCCTGCTCTCGATGCGCGAGAAGTTCTCGGGGATGATGGAGGGATTCAAGGGCATGTTCGGCGTCGGCGACGAGGGCGAGGAGGGACCGGACCTCGACGAACTCAGCGACCGCATCGAACGCCTCCGTGACGTCCTGCAGGACCCCACGCGCACCGACTTCCGGGTGGTGATGGTGCCCGAGGAGATGAGCGTCGTCGAATCCGAACGACTCGTGGCTCGGCTGGACGAGTTCGACATCCCCGTCAACACCATCGTCGTCAACCGCGTGATGGAGGACCTCGCGGACGTAGCAGAGGTCGACCCCGAGTGGGTCGTCTCGCCGAACCTGGAGGACTGCGAGTTCTGCCAGCGACGCTGGGACGTGCAACAGCGTGCGCTCCGACGGGCGACCGACCTCTTCCGCGGTCACGACGTGAAGCGCGTCCCCCTCCTCGCCGACGAGGTGCGGGGCGAACGCGCCCTGCGCGTCGTCGCGGCGTGTCTGGCCTAGCGGAGGCGGTCCAGCAGGCCGAACGCGCGGTCACGGAGCGAGTCGGGGACGAACCGCCCGAGGACGGTCACGCGGGCGAGCGTCCCGACGGGGACGCGGCTCGCGGGCTTGGTCGAACTCGCGGCGTTCAGGATGTCCTCGGCGACGCGCTCCGGCGACACCGCGCCCAGTCCGCCGCCGCCGATGGCCTGCGTGTCCTCGAACACGCCGTAGAAGGACTCGTAGGCGCCCGAGCGCTCCACGCCCGAGAGTTCCTCCTCGGCGCGTTCGGTGAAGCCGGTGTCGACCGGCCCCGGTTCGACGAGGACGGCGTCGATGCCGTACTCGGCCACCTCTGAGCGGAGCGCATCGGTCATGGCTTCGAGTGCGAACTTCGACCCGCAGTAGACGCCGCCGCCGGGGAAGGAGAGTCGCCCGGCGACGCTGGAGACGTTGACGATGGTTCCCTCGCGCCGCCGTCGCATGTGGGGGAGGACGGCCCGAATCAGTCGATGCGGGCCGTAGACGTTCACGTCGAACTGGTCGTGGACGGCGTCGGTCGGCACGTCCTCCAGCGGGCCGAACTGCGCGTAGCCGGCGTTGTTGACGAGGCAATCTATCCGTCCCTGTTCGTCGAGCATCCGGTCGACGACGCGCTCTATGTCGTCGGGTTCGGTCACGTCGAGGGTGGCGATGGTGCAGCCACGGTCCCCGAGCGTCTCGATGTCCGCGGGGTTGCGCGCCGTGGCGTACACCTCCCAGTCCTCGTCGAGGAAGGCCTCCGCAGTCGCACGACCGATGCCGGACGAACAGCCCGTTATGAGGACGGTCTTCGGTTGCATACCTCGCTCGTCGGCCCGGCGGCAGTTAATCGTTCCCGACGGCGAACGGGCTGTCACGTTCGGTCCACGCCCACCCTGGCAGGCGAGTCTGGAACCCAGCCGCGAGGGCGGCGTCCAGGTCGTCGACTCCCGCACCCCCGTCGCTGTGGATCAACACGTCCGCGATGTGGAAGGTGGCCTGCGCGAGGAGGCCGAGTGGCTCGCCTCCGGCGATGGTCCCCGCCAGCTCTCGGCCGAGGACTTCGTCGACGACGAAGCCCGGGTAGTCGCCCTCGACATCGAGGTCGCGGAGGATGGCCACGTAGGCGGCGACGTTGACCGCGCGGTCGCCGTCCGCGAAGACGGCGTCTACCTCGTCGCGATACGCCTCGACCGTGACCGACCCCACCTCGACGCCGAACGCGTCGGCGAGGCGGGTGCGCGTGTCGTCGATGAGCGTCACCGTGGTGGGCGCCCGGCCGTGAACCCAGTCGTACTCGTCTCGAACTCTCGCCGGTGTGAGTTCCATACCGGCAGTGCGAGGGCCAATTCCTTCGAGTTTGCGAAGGCTTTTATAATACTGGACTGATAGGGTGACTCAAGCGGGTTTTCGCTGCCTCTTCCCGCAGTCGAGCACCTCCCAGACAGGGCGTTCACCGATGCCTACACACGGTACGACAGTGACGAACGACCGTCGACACTCGTCGCCGGTCACGACTGACCATCGGCCACGAACGACCCTCGGGAGGGCTTACCACCGGCACCCATGAGCTCCGTAGACAAGCAACTCGAGGACCTGAAAGCAACGATTGAGGACGAACTACCGCCGGGCATCTCCGTCTCTGATGTCAAATACGAGGGCCCGGAACTGGTCGTGTACACGCGCGACCCGAAGGACTTCGCCAGCGACGGCGACCTGATTCGGAAACTCGCGAGCAAACTCCGCAAGCGCATCACGGTCCGTCCCGACCCCGACGTGTTGATGGACGTGGACGCGGCCCGCGAGCAACTCCGAGACGTCATCCCCGACGACGCCGGGGTCACCGACCTCGACTTCCACGCCGACACCGGCGAAGTCGTCATCGAAGCCGAAAAGCCGGGGATGGTCATCGGCCGGCACGGGTCGACCCTCCGCGAGATTACGCAGGCCATCGGCTGGACGCCCGAAGTCGTCCGCACGCCGCCCATCGAATCCTCCACCGTCTCGAACGTCCGCAACTTCCTCAAGCAGGAACGCGAGGAGCGACGCGACATCCTCGAACGCGTGGGGCGCCAGATTCACCGCGAGGAGATGTCCGACGACCAGTGGGTTCGCATCACCACGCTCGGTTGCTGTCGCGAAGTCGGGCGCGCGAGCTTCATCATCTCGACGGCGGAGACGCGCGTTCTCGTCGACTGCGGCGACAAGCCCGGCGCCGAGGGCGAGGTGCCCTACCTCCAAGTGCCCGAAGCGGCACCGCTCAACTCCATCGACGCCGTCGTCCTGACCCACGCCCACCTCGACCACTCCGCGCTCATTCCGCTCCTGTTCAAGTACGGCTACGACGGCCCCATCTACTGTACCGAACCGACGCGCGACCTGATGGGTCTGCTCACGCTGGACTACCTCGACGTGGCCGCGAAGGAGGGTCGTACCCCGCCCTACGACAGCGAGATGGTCCGCGAGGCGATCAAACACTGTATCCCGCTGGAGTACGGCGACGTGACCGACATCGCGCCCGACGTGAAACTCACGTTCCACAACGCGGGTCACATCCTCGGTTCTGCCGTCTCTCACTTCCACATCGGCGACGGCCTCTACAACGTCGCGTTTTCGGGCGACATCCACTACGAGGACACGCGTCTGTTCAACGGCGCCGTCAACGACTTCCCTCGCGTCGAGACACTCGTCCTCGAATCCACCTACGGCGGGCGCAACGACTACCAGACCGACCAAGCGGACTCCGAACGTAACCTGCTCGAAATCATCAACGAGACGTACGAGCAGGGGGGGAAAGTCGTTATTCCCGCGTTCGCAGTCGGGCGGTCACAGGAGATTATGCTCGTCCTCGAGGAGGCGATGCGGAGCGGGAAGATTCCGAAGATGCCCGTCCACCTCGACGGGATGATTTGGGAGGCGACGGCCATCCACTCCACCTACCCCGAGTACCTGCGTGACGACCTTCGGGACCGCATCTTCCACGAGGACGAGAACCCCTTCCTCGCCGAGGAGTTCAACCACATCGACGCGGGCGAGGACGAACGGCAAGAAGTCGCCGACGGCGATCAGGCGATCATCCTCTCTACGTCGGGGATGGTCACCGGCGGGCCCATCATGTCCTGGCTTCGCCACATCGGTCCCGACCCGGACTCGAACCTCGTCTTCGTCGGCTATCAGGCACAGGGGACGCTCGGCCGCCGGATTCAGAACGGCTGGGACGAGATTCCGATGAACGAGCGCGGCGGCCGTGGCGGCCGCGGCAACACCCTCTCGCTCAACATGGGCGTCGAAACGGTCGACGGCTTCTCCGGCCACGCCGACCGACAGGGCCTCGAAAACTTCGTCAAGACGATGAACCCACGCCCGGAGAAGGTGCTCTGTGTCCACGGCGACGAACGCTCCGTGCAGGACCTCTCCTCGGCGCTCTATCACGACTACAACATGCGGACGTTCGCGCCGAAGAACCTCGAGACCTTCCGGTTCAAGTAGCCGCCGCCGTCCGACGGTTCGGATGCGTTCTGGTACGCGACGTTACACGTCTGATTTTATATGATTGGCGTAGAAACGCGCGTGTATGCCACTTACTGATATGGCAGTTGCCCTCCAACAGGGGGGCGGTGGTGCAGGTGGAATCCTGCTCTCGATAGTGTATCTCGCACTGGTCGTGGCCTACATCGCCGGAACGTGGAAGGCCTTCGTGAAGGCAGACCAGCCTGGATGGGCGGCGATTATCCCCATCTACAACACGTACATCATGCTCAAAATCGGCGACAACGCTTGGTGGTGGCTGCTCGTCTTCTTCGTCCCCATCGTAAACCTGTACGCCCTGTACCGGATGTTTGCCGGCGTCTCGCGGGCCTTCGGACAGGGACTCGGATTCGCACTCGGGCTCTGGTTCCTCGGGTTTGTCTTCTGGCCGCTCCTCGGGTTCGGCGACTACTCCTACCAGGGTCCGTCCGCGTAGCGTCAGGTCGTCTCCGTGGGGTCGACGCTGGTCCCCGCGTCTGGGTCGACGCCGACGCGGTCACACTGGTCGGCGAGCGGACAGGCGTCGAGGCCGTCGAGACAGGCCGGTTTTCTGGCCGCGCAGAACTCCCGACCGAACTGAATCATCGCCGTGTGCCCGAAGCCACACTTCGCTTCGGGAACGGCCGCTTCCAGCGCCGCCCGAACGCCCTCGTGGTCGGCGTCGGGGGGCGCCAGTCCCATCCGGCGGGCGATGCGGTGGACGTGCGTATCGACGGGGAAGACGCCGTTCTGGCCGCCGGCGAACAGCAGGACGCAGTCGGCGGTCTTCGGGCCGACGCCACGCATGTCGAGGAGGCGGTCACGGACCGTCGCCGGGTCGCCTTCGCGGACGAACGCGTCGAACGCGTCGGCGTCGCCGAACTCGGCGATGATTTCCTCGGCGGCCTCGATAATGGCTCGCGCCTTCTGGTTGTAGAGGCCGGCGCTGGCGATGGTGTCCGCGAGTTCGTCGTGGTCGGCCGTCGCGAGTGTCGCCGCCAAGTCGCCGTCGTAGCGCTCCACGAGGGCGTCGAAGGCCGGTTGGCTGGCGGTATCGGTCGTGTTCTGACTCAGAATCGTCCGCACGAGACAGGGGAGGGCGTCGCGGCCGCCGTAGGTCTTCTGCCAGTAGCGGTCGCCGAGGGCATCGACGACGGCTTCGGCCCGGGTGTCGGGGTCGCCCGACGCGAAGCGCGTGTCGATGCCGCCGCCGTCCGAACCGCCGCTGACGTTCGCTGCGGGTTCGTCAGCCATGGCGGGCGTAGGGATGGCGGCGTCAAAAACGCGGCGTCACACGGACAGCGTGCAGGTGAGCGTGCCGTCGGCGTCGAGGTCGGCGATGAGGTCACGGTCGAGGTCCGTCGCCGCGGCGTCGGCGCCGACGGCGATGGTCCGGTCGTCGACGTACGTGCTGGTGCGAACGACTGCGCTCCGGTCGCTCTCGAAGGTGAGGTCGGGATGGCCGCGGGCCTGCACCGTCTGGCTCGCCGTCTCCGTCTCGAGCGTGAGGGTAATCGTCGCGTCGGGGTCGCGACAGGCGGCGACGAAGTCGTCGTCGAAGTCCGACGGCGCGCGGTCGGCCTCGATGCCGACGATGCAGTCGCCCGCGGGCGTCAACCAGTCGTCGGTCGTCAGTTCGAACGTGGTTTCGTGGGTCGCGGCGACGTGTTCGTGGCCGTGCGCTCGAATGACTTCGCGCATGGTCGACTCACGGCGTCGCCTACCGATAGCGGTGCCGATTCGTCCCGCCGCTCACCCGCGAACGACCGTCACCGTCACCGCACCGCAGGCACACTCGTAAGCCCGGCGCTCTCCTGACTCCGTCTGCATCCGGAGGATGAGCGCGTCGTCGTCCAGGGACCGGTCACAGCCGGCCGCCTCGCACGTGCTGGTGAGGTTCTCGAGCATACTTCGGGATAGTTGTCCCACCGACATGAAGCCGAGCCAACCCCGGAGTGAAAGTGAAAGTGGTCTGACCGGCCGTCGTTCATTTATATACTATTGGTAGTTAGTGTGAATCATTCACACGCCCGTTTTCGGGCGTCTTGGTACCGTTTCACAGCGGTCGGACCACCGAAGCACTTATACATATGTCCCGTGTATCTGTTAGTACCAACGCGCCTTCGGCGTCTTGGCGGCATCGCACGCAGAATGATCGGAAATTCTTATACACGGCCGGTCGAAGCACGCAGAGCCGCCAGTATCGCCGGAGCGATGGTATCGAGGTTTCAACAATGGTAACAACAGAAGAAGTACTCGACGAATTCGACATCGACCCCCTCAAAGAGGAGAACAACGTCAACCTCACCGACGACCAGCTCGAAAACGACTCCAAGGGCCAGCTCATCAAGCTCGCGGGCCAGCTCCGTGACCGACGGAACGAGCTCAACCAGATGGCGTCGGAGCGCGCGTCCAAGCGCGACGACCTCAACGCCGAGACCCGAGAGAAGGTCGACGAAGCACAGGAGCACCGCGAACAGCGCGACGACCTCAACGAGCAGGTTCAAGAGCACAAGGAGAGCCGGAACGAGCTGAACGCGAAGGCCAACGAACTCTTCGACGAGGTCGAGGAGCTGAAACAGGACCTCGAGCTCGGCGACGGCAAGGACCTCGAAGAGCTCGAAGAGGAGATCGAACAGCTCGAATTCCGACAGCAGACGGAAGTGCTGAGCGCCGAGGACGAGCGCGAACTCATCGAGAAAATCGAGGACAAGCGCGAAGAGTATCAGCAGCGAAAGGAAAAACTCGACGACGCGAGCGAGCTCGAAGAGCTCGTTGAGGAGGCCGAGGAGGTCCGCTCCGAAGCGTCCCAGCACCACCAGGAAGTGACGGAGCTCGCGGACAAGGCCCAGGAACATCACAACCAGATGATCGAGGCCTACCGCGAGGCCGACGAGATTCGTGACAAGGCCGACGAGATGCACGAACTCTTCGTCGAGGCCCAGGAAGCGGCTGACCGCCACCACGAGGACTTCGTCCGCGTCCAGAAGCGCCTGCGCGAACTCGACAAGGAAGAGGAAGAAGAGCAGGAAGACGAGCGCGAGGCCGAACGCGAGGCCGCCAAGGAAGAGGCCGAAGAAATCTACCAGAAGTTCAAGGAAGGCGAAACCCTCGACACCGAGGACCTGATGAAGCTCCAGAAGACGGGGCTGCTGTAATCGCCGACTAACTCTCTCTTTACCGACGACGCGCGTCGCACTCGACGTGCGTGTTTTTATACGCATCCGCTCCCCAGCGGTGCCTATGGTGAGACAGCGTGAGTGATGTCGACGAACTCGGCCGCCTCGTGGTCGTCGCCGGCGGGGCCCTCCTCGCCGCCGTCCTCGGCTTCGTGCTCTTCGTCGCCGTTCCGGAATCGCTCGCCGACTTCCTCGGCGTCCTCGTCGTCCTCGGCCTCGTCGTCCTCGCGGGCCGCATCGCGACGACCCTCGCCGACTCGGTGTTCCCGACGTACAACGTCGCCGAAGTCCCTGTCGAGGGCCCTATCACTCGCGACGGGGGCGCTCCCGGCCCCCTCCCGGGCGGCGCCATCGGCACCCCCGCCGACGACATCGTCGAACAGATCGAACGCGCCGACGAGGACGACGCCGTCGACGCCCTCTTGGTGAAACTCAACACGCCTGGCGGAGAGGTCGTCCCGAGCGACGACATTCGAAACGCCGCGATGGCGTTCGATGGGCCGACAGTCGCCTTCGCGACCGACACCTGTGCGAGCGGTGGGTACTGGATCGCCAGCGGGTGTGACGAGCTCTGGGCGCGGCGCGCGAGCATCGTCGGCAGTATCGGCGTCATCGGCTCTCGGGTCAACGTCTCCGAACTCGCCGAGGACCTCGGCGTCTCCTACGAGCGTTTCGCCGCGGGCAAGTACAAGGACGCCGGGATGCCCCTGAAAGAGCTCTCCGACGACGACCGTGAGTACCTCCAGGGACTCATCGATGGGTTCTACGACGACTTCGTCGAACGCGTTGCCGAGGGGCGCGACATGGACCCCGAGACGGTGCGCGAGACGGAGGCCCGCGTGTTCCTCGGCGAGGATGCCCGCGACAACGGCCTCGTCGACGCCCTCGGCGACCGGGACGACGTGACAGACCACGTCGAGGACTTGCTCGACGAGTCGGTGTCGGTCCGCGAGTTCGCCCCGGAACAGGGGTTGGCCGCCCGACTCCGCGGCGGGGCGACGGCCGTCGCGTACGCCGCGGGCGCCGGCGCGGCGAGCGTCCTCACCGACGACGAGTTCGACCTCCGATTCTGACCGCTCGCCGAGTAATATTTATTCCAGTAGATAGTTCTCGAACCTGTGACCACGCTGGTGCTGTGTGTCGACCGCGCCGACGATATCGGCCGGACCGTCGGCGTGTCGATGCCAGTCGATGGGTGGGACGCGGTACGCTCGTTGGTGACAGAAGTCGGCCTCGCCGACCCCGAGGATTCGACGGTCAACTGCCTCCTCGAAGGCCTGCGAATCACGCGTGACCTCCGCGCAGACGGCGAGTCGGCAGTCATCGCCGTGGTCTCTGGGTCCGGCGACTCCGCCGTCGGTGCCGACCGGTCGGTCGCCGCCCAGTTAGACACGCTCATCGACCGCCACGACCCCGAATCAGCCATCATCGTCACCGACAGCGCCGAGGACGAACGACTGGTCCCCATCGTGGAGAGTCGTCTCCCCGTCGACTCCGTCGACCGCGTCGTCGTCCGGCAGGCCCGCGACATCGAGTCCACGTACTACCTCCTCAAGCAGTTCCTCGCCGACGAGCAACTCCGCTCGACGGTGCTCGTCCCCCTGGGCGTGGGCCTCCTCCTCCTGCCAGCGTTGCTCGTGCGGTTCTCCGTCGGCGTCGCCCTCGCCGGTCTCGCCTCGCTACTCGGCGCGGCGGTGCTCTACAAGGGTCTCGCTATCGACGTCTATCTCGCTCGCCTCCCCGACCAGATACAGGACGCCCTCTACTCGGGACAGGTGTCGGTCGTCACCTACGCCGTCGCCGCCGGTCTCGCCCTTGTCGGCATCTTTCTCGGCGGCCTCGCCGTCTCGCCAATCAGCGACGGCGTCGTCCTCGTTCCGGCCATGCAGTTTTTCTACAGCAGTATCCCGTGGCTGGCCCTGGCGGCACTCACCGCGAGCGCCGGGCGCCTCCTTGATGAACTCATCGAGGCGGGCCACATCCCCCGCCCATATCTCAACGTGCCCTTCGGCGTCATCGCACTCGGTCTCGTCGTCCGCGGCTTCGCGGGCTACTTCCTCGAACGCGAGAACGCTCTCTCGCATCTGCAGGTGGCGGGACTCACCGTTCACCCGACACAGCGACTCGCGGTGTTCGTGGTGTCGGCCATCGTCGTCTCGCTGGTCGGCGTTCGCGTGGCCGCAAAAGTCGCGTCGGACCATCCCGAGGCGGTCGAGAGCGACACCGAACCGGCGGACCGCTCCTGATTACCAGGGCGAGAAGTCGGGGTCGACCTTCCGGTCGCGCTGGTCGATGTTGTCGATGGTCGCCACGTCCTCGGCGTCGAGGTCGAGCGTCCGCGACGCCCAGTTGTCGCGGATGTGTTCCTCGCCGGTCGCCTTCGGAATCGGGGTGACGTCCTTCTCGTGGAGCCACGCGAGCGACACCTGCGCCTCGCTGGCGTCGTGTTTCTCGGCGACCTCCTGAATCTCGGGCACGTCGAACACCTCGCCGCGGGCGAGCGGCGAATACGCCACCACGTCGACACCGTGGTCGGCACAGGCTTCGCGAAGGTCCTCCTGGGGCAGGAGTGGGTGACACTCGATTTGGTTGGCGAAGATGGGCGCGTCGGCCGTGTCGATGGCCGTCGCCACCTGCTCCGGCTGGAAGTTACTGATGCCGATTCGCTCGATGAGGCCGTCGTCGTAGAGCTGGTCGAACGCCGCCAGCGTCTCCTCGGCGTCGTACTCGCCCGCCGGCCAGTGGACGTACAGCAGGTCCGCGTAGTCGACGCCGAGCTTGTCGAGGCTCTCCTCGGTCGACGAGACCACGTCGTCGGCCGCGAGGTTGTCTATCCACACCTTCGTCGCGAGGAAGATGTCCTCGCGAGGCACGTCGGCCTGTTCGAGGCCGTCGCCGACGGACTCCTCGTTGTCGTACGCCTGTGCGGTGTCGATGTGGCGATAGCCCATCTCGAGCGCCGTCGCGACGCTGTCTGCACACGCCGCCGGGTCGGTGTTCTGCCACGTTCCGAGGCCGAGGCTCGGCATCTCGTCTATCGGGGACTGAGACATAGCCAAAATGAAGGCCGAGGCGCCAAAAGGAGTTGCGGAACCGCAGGTTCGTGCCGCTACGTGCTACCCGCCGGTCAGTCGCTCCTTCGCGAACTTCCCGAGCAGGGGCACGTCGCGCAGGTGGAGAAGGCGCAACATTGCACCGACGTTGCCGGCGTTGGCCTTCGCCAGCATGTCGCTGTCGGCGTCCCGGAGGTCGGACAGCAGCGTGTCGTAGCGCTCGTTGGGCGCGAGATAGAGCAACTCTGTCATCAGGAGGCGCTCGCGCATCCGGGGTGCAACCTCGCTGTGCCAGAGTTTGCTGTAGACCGACATCGCCTCCGCGGAGGTGTCGGGGTCTGCCTCCGTGAAACAGCGGTCGGCGGTGATGGCGGCCATCCGCCCCGACTTCATCCCCTTGTGGATTCCCTCGCCCCACAGGGGGTCGATGGTCGGGACGGTGTCGCCGATGGCCATGAAACTATCCGTACACAGACTGCCGGGCATCTGAATGTGTGCCGAGCCGCGGTGTTGCTGCTTGCCTGAAATGCGCTCGGCGTCTGCAAAGCGCGGGTCGGTGTCGAGCCAGCTATGGAGGTAGTCGTCGATGGCCGCGCCATCTTTGCCGTACTGCTCGTGGCTCTCGTTCTGAATGTAACAGAGTCCGACCTTCGCGGTGTCGCCGCCGGTGTGGAATATCCACGCGTAGCCACCGGGGGCGTAGTTGTGGTCCAGTCGGAGCATCATCGTGTCGGTCAGGTCGGCGTAGTCGGGGTGGTTGACCTCGACGCCGTCCATCTCCCACTCGATGCCGATGGCCTGATGCTTGCGGTCCAAATCGCTGACGCCGAGTTCCTTCGCCAGCGGTGCCGCCGGGCCCGTCGCGTCCACGACGATGTCGGCGTAGGCCTCCTCGCCACCCGCGTAGCGGACGCCGGCAATCGTTCCGTCGTCCATAATCGGGCCATTGACGCGCGAGTCGAAGTGGTAAGTCGCGCCCTCCTCGCGCCCCTCCGCGACGAGCCACTGTTTGAACTCAGCGAACTCGAGGACAGCGCCCGGTTGGTGCTGGACGTAATGGTGGTTCGGCGACTCCAGCACCACGTCGTCGGTGTAGTTCATCACCACCTCGTCCGGCACGCCGAACGAGGCCATCATGGAGGGGAACGTACCGGCGGTCGACTTGTTGCTCTGACGCGGGAAGTCGTCTTCGGGCTCGGCTTCGAGAACGAGGACGTCGTACCCCCGCTGCGCGATGTCGCGGGCGCATTGGGCCCCGGCAGGCCCCGCGCCAGCGACGATCACGTCGAAACGGTCGGACATATCTCTCGATACCCCGAGAGCGTAATCAGTCTTGCTAACCGCGGAGGAAGAGGGTGGTGTGCGAGCGCTCGTCCTGTCGACGTCCAGCCGACAGTATCAGTAGAACTCGCGGACGAGGTCGGTCGCGTCCTCGGGAGCACCGTCGGGGATGTCGGTCATATCGGCGTCGACGCCGTGGCTCTCCTCGTAGGGGACCGAGTCCTCCTCACGGTAGAGGATCCCCTGATACTCCGTGCCTGGGTCGAGGATGCGCGAGCGGGCGTCCTCATAGTCGGTCGGGTCGTGGTCCGTCTCCGCCAGGTCGACGATGGAGTCACGGAAGTAGTCGTACGTGTCCACATCGTTGAACGTCACGCAGGGCGAGAACACGTTGACGAAGCCGAAGCCGTCGTGTTCGACCGCTTCCTTGACGATTTCGGCGTGGCGCTGGGCGTCCGTCGAGAACGACTGCGCGATGAAGGTTCCGCTCGCGGCGAACGCAAGGGCGAGGGGGTTGACCGGCGGCTGCTGTGGCCCCTCCGGCGTCGTCGACGTCTCGAAGTCCTCGCGACTGGTCGGCGAGGCCTGCCCCTTCGTCAAGCCGTAGATGCGGTTGTCCATGACGACGTAGGTCATGTCGATGTTGCGGCGGACGGCGTGGACGAAGTGTCCGGCGCCGATGGAGTAGCCGTCGCCGTCGCCGCCCGCGACCATCACCTCGATGTCGGGGTTGGCGAGTTTGACGCCCGCGCCGACGGGGAGCGCGCGGCCGTGGACGCCGTGGAGGGCGTAGGAGCGCATGTAGGTCCCGATTTTCCCGGAACAGCCGATGCCCGCGACGACGAACGTTTCGTCGGGGCTGTTGCCGGTTTCGGCGAGGGCTTTCATCATCCCGTTCATGGTGCCGAAGTCGCCGCATCCCGGACACCACGTCGGCTGTGCGTCGGACTTGAAGTCAGTGAATCGAACGTTGGAACTCATGCAGCCACCTCCGTGTCGTCGGCCAGAATCGCACCGATTCGCTCCGCGAGTTCGTCCGCGTTGAAGCGGACGCCGTCGTACTTGTTGACACGCGTCACCCGCGTCAGCGCGTCGTGTTCGATCAGGTCCGCGAACTGCCCCGTCGCGTTACACTCCACGACGATGACCGTCTCAGCGTCCTCGATGGCCTCGGTCAGGTCGGGCCGCGGGAAGATGTAGGGCACCGAGAGGAATCGAACGTCGATGCCTTCCTCGTCGAGGTACTCTATCGCCTCGGTCATCGCACCCTCGTTCGACCCCCACGAGACGACGAGTGTCTCCGCGTCGGGGTCGCCGAATTCGCGGGCCTCGAAGGGTTCGCGTTCTTTCGCCGTCTCGACCTTGCGGGTGCGCTTGTCGACCTGGTCGACGCGCATCCCCGTCTCCTCGGTCCGGCGCCCGAGTTCGTCGTGTTCGAGGCCGGTCGACATGTGAACCCCGCCTTCGGTGCCGGGGAAGGCCCGCGGACTGATGCCGTCCTCGGTGATGGCGTGGGGTTTGAACCGCCCCTCCTCGTCCTGCCACTCGCCGACCGTCTCCTCGTCGACGACCTTCCCGCGTTCGATTTCGACGGCGTCCATGTCGAACTCCTCGGGCGGATAGGTCTGTTCCGTGACCGCAAGCGAGAGGTCGGCGGTGAGATACACCGGAATCTGGTATTTCTCCGCGAGGTTGAACGCCTCGACGGTCTTGTGGAAACACTCGGCGATGGTCGTCGGCGCGAGGACGAACCGCGGCACCTCGCCGTGGCCGCCGTAAAGCATGGCGTTCAGGTCGCCCTGCTCCTGTTTGGTCGGCATCCCCGTCGACGGTCCCGAGCGCATCACGTTACAGATGACCAGCGGCGTCTCGCTGGTGGCGACGAGGCCGAACGTCTCGGTCATGAGGTCGATGCCGGGGCCGGAAGTGGCGGTCATCGACCGCGCGCCGGCGCGGGCCGCGCCGAGGGCCATGTTGATGGCCGACAGTTCGTCCTCGGCCTGCACGACGTGGCCGCCGTAGCGCTCGATTCGCCCGGTGAGGTACTCCATCACGTTCGTCGCGGGCGTGATTGGGTAGCCGGCGTAGAACCGACACCCACCGGCGATGGCGCCCATGCCGATGGCCTCGTCGCCGTTCAGGAGGACGTAGTTCTCGTCGGTACACTCCAGGTCGTAGCCGTACTCGTGGTCGTAGTTCTCCCGGACGTAGTCACGGCCCTTCTGAGCCGCCGTCATGTTGTTCTCGACGATGGCCGACCCCTTGTCGCCGAAGCGCTTCTCGAGTGCGCTGTCTAAGTTCTCGAGGGGGAAGTCGCTCACCGCACACGCCGCGCCGAGGGCGACGACGTTGCGCATGATGGCCCCACCGGCCTCCTCCGCGAGGCCCTTGAGGGGGACGTCGAGGCCGATGACCTCGTCCGGAATTTCGACGTCCGCCATCGTGGTGCGGTCCCCGTCGTAGATGATGACGCTCCCCTCGTGGAGTTCGTCGAGGTTCTCGTCGATGGTCCGTTGGGTGAGTGCGATGAGCACGTCCAACCGGTCGACGACACTCTGTACCTGCGATACTGACGTGCGGACTTTGTACGCCGTGTACCCACCGCGGATACGCGACGCGAAGTCCTTCGACGTGAACACGTGCCGACCGGCCCTCGATAACGCCTGGGCGAAGATTTTCCCGGTGGAATCGATGCCGTCGCCGGCTTCACCACCGATTGCCCAGTTGAAGTCCGCAGGCATGCTGGGTTGAAGTATCGCCGGACCAATCAAAAGCCTTCTGTATGGTTCGGGTTCCCGCAAATACCGACGGTCTCCGCCCGCTGTGCTCGCCGATTCGGCCTGATTTGGCCTCGGCAAATCGACAGACAGGACGGCTGACACGCCGTCGAGAACGGATGGCGTAGGTTTATCACGAATGATTGGAAACTCTACCGTGAGTTATGTCCGACGACGACGACATCGAACTGGAGGCACGCCTCGCTGAGCAGGCGGTGTTCGAGCCGTCCGATTCGTTCGTCGAGCAGGCGAACGTCTCGGACCCCGGCATCTACGAGGAGTTCGAGGAGAACTGGCCCGACTGCTGGGAAGCGGCGGCCGACCTCCTCGAGTGGGACGAGGAGTACGACCAGGTGCTCGATGATTCGAACCCGCCGTTCTACGAGTGGTTCACCGACGGCAAACTGAACGCGTCGGCAAACTGTCTGGACCGCCACCTCGACGAGCGCGGTGACGAGACGGCCATCGAGTGGGTGGGCGAACCCGTCGACGAGGACGACCGGTCGTTCACTTACGAGGAGCTCCACCGCGAGGTCAACGAGTGCGCCGCTGCGCTCCGTGACCTCGGCGTCGGCGAGGGCGACGTCGTGACGATGTACATGCCGATGATTCCCGAGCTGCCCATCGCGATGCTTGCGTGTGCGCGCATCGGCGCACCCCACAGCGTCGTGTTCGCGGGCTTCTCGGCGGACGCCCTCGCGACGCGGATGAACTCCGCCGACTCCGAGTATCTGGTCACGTGTGACGGCTACTATCGTCGCGGCGACCCCCTCGACCACCTCGAGAAGGCCAACGAGGGCCTATCCGGCGTCGAACACGAGGTCGAGGACGTCATCGTCACCGAGCGACTCCGCGACGGCGACGGCTTCGGTCACGACTACGCCGACAACCAGCACACCTACGACGACCTCATCGCCGACCACGAGGGCGCGACGGTCGACCCGGTCCAGCGCGACGCCGAGGACATGCTGTTCCTGATGTACACCTCGGGGACCACCGGCCAGCCCAAGGGCGTCAAACACACCACGGGTGGCTATCTCTCCTGGGCCGCGTGGACGAGCCAAGCCGTCCTCGACGTCAAGCCCGATGACACCTACTTCTGTTCTGCCGACATCGGTTGGATTACCGGCCACACCTACATCGTCTACGGCCCGCTCACGCTCGGGACGACGACGATGATGTACGAGGGGACGCCGGACCACCCCGACCGCGACCGCCTCTGGGAAATCGTCGAGGAGTACGAGGCGACCCAGCTGTACACCGCTCCGACCGCGATTCGAGCGTTCATGAAGTGGGGCGCGGAGTACCCCGACCAGCACGACCTGTCCAGTCTGCGACTGCTGGGCACCGTCGGCGAACCCATCAACCCGCGGGCGTGGAAGTGGTACTACAAGCACATCGGGAACGAGGACTGCCCCATCGTCGACACCTGGTGGCAGACGGAGACGGGCGGTATGATGGTGACGACGCTCCCCGGCGTCAAGGACATGAAACCCGGCTCCGCCGGTCCGCCGCTCCCCGGCATCGACGCCGACGTGGTCGACACCAACGGCGAGGCGGTCGGCGCCGGACGCGCCGGTTATCTCACCGTCAACAAGCCGTGGCCCGGCATGCTTCGGACGCTGTATAAGAACGACGAGCGCTACATCGAGGAGTACTGGGCCGAATACTCCGACACTGACTCCGACGACCCCGAGGACTGGGTCTACTTCCCGGAGGACGGCGCCAAACTCGACGAGGACGGGTACGTCACCGTCCTCGGCCGCGTCGACGACGTCCTCAACGTCTCCGGGCACCGCCTCGGGACGATGGAAATCGAATCCGCCATCGTCGGCGTCGAGGGCGTGGCAGAGGCCGCCGTCGTCGGCGGCGACCACCCCGTCAAGGGCGAGGCCGTCTACGCCTACGTCATCACCGAGGACGGATACGAGGAGACCGACGAACTCCGTGACCGCATCATCGCGGGCGTCGAAGACGCCATCGGGCCTATCGCGCGTCCCGAACGCGTCGTCTTCTCGCCCGACCTGCCCAAGACCCGCTCCGGGAAAATCATGCGTCGCCTGCTCGAAGACATCGCCAACGAAGCGGAACTCGGCGACACCTCGACGCTCCGCAACCCCGACATCGTCGAGGACATCCAGCGGAAGATTCGCGACAACTAACCGCGGTTCAGCGGTCCGCTTCTTTTCGGTCGCGCCACACCGCCAGCAGTTCGTAGACGAACACCAGCGCAACGAGCGCCACCGCCCCCCAAATCAGGACGGCGAAGCCGAGCGCCGAGAGCGTCATCGCCGCTCACCTCCGTCGTCGAGGTGGCGAACCCCGTCTCCCAGTCGGTCGAGGTCGTACTCCCGACCGCCGAGCCGCGCGGTCAGCAGCGCCAAGATGGTCGAGACGCCCGCCGCGCCGAGGAAGGAGACGAAGTACGAAGCGGTGGGCAGTCCGCCGAGGGGGAGGACGCCTCGGGCCGGCGGGAAGAAGGCGAGGCCGACGGCGAGGGCGACGGCGCTCGCGAAGAGGGCGCCGCCGGACCACGCCCGCGTCGAGTAGAGACCGTGGAGGAGGGGGATGAACGTGGCCGCGGCGAGGAGGTCAGCGAGGAGAAAGAGGGTGAGGACGGAGTAGCCCTGCGCGCCGACGACGGTGGCGGCGGCGGCGACGACGACGGTCACGGCCCGCGCGGCCGTCGTCAGGTCGTCACCGGCGAGGCCGGTCAGTCGCGGCAGGTCGACGGTGACGATGCTCGCGATGGCGTTGAAGAGCGTGTCGGCGCTCGACACGACGAGGAGGACGGCGAGGACGGCGACGGCGATGACCGCCGGGTCCGGCAGCACCTCGTTCACGACGAGGAAGAAGGAGACGCTGGCGTCGGCGGGCGCCTCGACGAGGCCGAGGCCCACGGCGATGGGGCCGAAGATACCGGCGAGAAAGACCATGGGCACGACGGCGACGGCGGCGACGAGGAAGGAGCGCCGGAGCGTCGCGGCGTCGCGGGCGGCGTACACGCGCTGCCACCACGCCTGATTCAGCATCTCGGCGCCGACGACGGCGACGACGACGTACGCGCCGAACTCCAGCCCCGTCGCGGAGCCGAGGTCGAGGAGTTCGGGCGACGCCTCGACGACGGTGGCGTGGGCGGCGTCGGTGCCGCCGAGTGCAACGAGCGTCACGACGACGCTCACGATGAGCAGGGGGAGGATGAGCACCGTCTGGACGGTGTCGGTGACCATGCTCGCTCGAAGGCCGCCGTAGCCGGTGTATGCGAGGACGGTCACGCCGACGGCCGCCGCCGTCTGCCACCCGGGCACGCCCGCGATGAGCGAGAGCGCGCTCGCGATGCCCGTGAACTCCGCGGCGAGGAAGACGAACATGTACGCGACGCTCACGACGAGGACGTACGTGTACATCGCTGTCCCGTAGCGGGCGTGGGCGTACTCGGTGAGGCTGTGTCCCTCGGGCAGTCGGTCACGGATTCGCGGCCCGATGACGGCGAAGCCGGCGAGTGCGAGCGCCGACCCCGCAGCGTAGCCGGCGACGGCGGTGATGCCGCCGAAGGCCGCGCCCGCCTCCGCAGGGCTGAACAGAATCCACGCCCCCATGCTGGAGGCGACGAGCGTCGCCGTCAACGCGCCGCCGCCCGTCGAATCGCGGGCGGTGATGTAGTCTTCGACCGTCTCGATGCGTCCCCGGGCGTACCACGCGCCCAGCGCCGCGAACGCGAGCAAGACGACGGCCGAGACGGCGACGAGCGTCGTCGCCGTCACCATGGCGTCGTCCCTCCGATTGGGTGATGCATGCTCATCGGTCGACGGTCGACGGAGTAATAGTTTGTGTTATAACTGGGTAATCAGAGGTAACTGGCGTCCCACCGCGTCGGTTTCCGGCGGTTCTCGCAGTCGTTGCAGACGACACGACCCATGGTGTCCATCGAGATGCCGAAGCTATCGCAGTTGGCACAGAAGTAGCCGTAGCGTTCGGAGCGGTCGCGGTCGAGATAGACGGAGTAGAACGGGCCGTCGGAGCCACGGACGCTCTCGTCGAGGGCGACGTACACCTGCCGGCCGTCGGGGAGTGTCGCGGCTTCGGTCAGGACCTGCCGGCCGCCCGTCTCCGGGAACTTCGAGTAGAGTTTCTCGACGAAGGGTTCGCCGCCGATTTCGACGGTTCGCTCGCCGATGCCCTCGAACTGTTCGCGTTCGAAAAAGCCCGTTCCGGCCTCGTTGGCGGCGAGGACGCGCCCCTCGATGCGGGAGACGCCGTGGTCGAGCAAGCGGCGTTCGAGCGCCGCCAGCAGTTCGTCGCCGATGCCACTTCCCCGGCTGTCGGGTTGGACGTGGAGCCAGTCGATTTCACCCACCGTCTCGCGACGGTCGACAACGTAGCTCTGAGCGAAGCCGACAATTGCCCCCTCGTCGTCGGCGACGAGGAACTCCGTATTGGGGTCGTCGAGGTCGTCGGTGAGTGTCGCCTCGTCGTACCAGCGCTCGACCGCCTGTGCGATGATATCATCTTTCAGCGCGTGTCCGTACGACGCGGCGAGGGAGTCGTGCGCGACTGCCCGAATCCCGTCGATGTCCGCCGCCGTGGCCTCGCGGATGTCCATGGTACTGTGTGCACAGGACGAGCCTTAAATTGTCGCGATGGGCGTGCGTCGAGGGAACGAATCAAGGGCCTCCCACTCGTCGCCCAGACCATGGCCGGCCTCTGTTTCGACATGTACGGAACGCTGTGTGACACGAGTAGCGTGCGGACGCGCCTCGGCGAGACGCTCGCTGTCCCCGACCGACTGGTCGCCGCCATCGACGAGACGTGGCGACGAAAGCAGCTCCAGTACTCGTATCAGAGCGCCCAGATGGACGATTACGAGCCGTTCTGGGACATCACGGCTCACGCCCTCGATTACGCGCTCGCGGCGTACGATGTCGACCCCAGCGCGGACGACCGAGAGCGGATTCTGACGGGGTACGACAACCTCGACCCGTTCCCCGGCGCCGCCGAGGCACTGGACCGACTGTCCGCCGCGGGCCACGAGGTGGTCGTGCTCTCGAACGGCAATCCCGCGATGCTGAAGCGACTCGCGGATGACGCCGGTCTCTCGCCGCATCTCGACGGCATCCTGAGCGCCCACGCCGTGCGGACGTTCAAGCCCGACCCCGCGGTGTACGAACACGCCGCCGACTCGCTCGGCCTCCCTATCGGCGACTGTCGACTCATCTCCTCGAACGCGTGGGATATCGCCGGCGCGGGCAACGCCGGAATGGCGACGACGTGGGTGAACCGGACCCGCGACCCGCCCGAACACATCGGCGCACGTCCAGACCGAGAGGTTCGGACGCTCCCCGAGGTCGCCGACGACCTCGCCTGACCGTTTTTCCACTCCAATTCCTGACGAAAATTATTGCAAGAACAGAAACTATTATTACCTTTCTCTCTCCCCCATTGTGCATGGGTAGCAATGATGGTCGTTTGGACCGACGTGACGTTATCAAAGCCGCCGGTGCCGCGGGGACTGCCGGCCTCGTAGGGCTCGCCGGTTGTTCTGGCGGTGGCGGCGGTGGGGGTGGCGATTCGGAGTACCCCGAACTCGGTAACTATCCCATCGAGGGTGACACGGCGACGCTCGGGTTCAACGTCCCGCAGTCCGGGCCGTACGCCTCGGAAGGTGAAGACGAGCTTCGAGCCTACGAACTCGCCGTTCAGCACCTCAACAACGGTGGCGGGTGGGTCGACTCGCAGTTCGACGACCTTTCCGGTGACGGCGTGCTCGACTACGAAATCGACTCCGTGAACGGCGACACGGCGACCGACGCCGACACCGCGCGCCAGTCCGCCTCCCGGATGATTCAGCGCGACGACGTGATTATGGTGACCGGCGGGTCCTCCTCCGCCGTCGCCATCTCGGTGCAGGAGCTGTGTCAGCGCGAGAAGGTCATGTTCATGGCCTGTCTGACCCACTCCAACGACACCACAGGGAAGAACTGCGTGCGCTACGGCTTCCGCGAAGTGTTCAACGCGTACATGACGGGGCAGGCACTCGCGCCCGTCGTCCGCGACGAGTACGGCGAGGACCTGGAGTTCTACCAGCTCTACGCCGACTACAGCTGGGGGCAGACCCAGCAGGCATCGATGAACAAGTTCCTGACCGAGACGGCCGGCTGGGAGCAGGTCGACTCTGTCGCCACACCACTCGGCACCAGCGACTACTCCTCGTACCTCTCGCAGGCGTCCAACTCCGGCGCGGACGTGCTCGTCCTCAACCACTACGGTCTGGACGGCGCGACGTCCGTTCAGCAGGCTGTCGACGCCGGTCTCGACGAGGACATGGAGATCATCGTGCCGCTGTACAACCGGCCGATGGCACAGGCCGCCGGCTCCGCCATCGAGGGCATCTTCGGCACCGTCGCGTGGGACTCGCAAATCGACAACACGCCGTCCAACGAGTTCACGCAGGCGTTCCAGGACGAGTACGACCGCATCCCCTCGGGCGTGGCCCAACTCGCCTACGCCCAGACGCTCCAGTACGCGGCCGCCGTCGAGCGTGCGGGGACGTTCTACCCGCCCGAGGTTATCCGGCAACTCGAGGACTACGAGTACAACAACATCGGCATGGGTGAAGAGATGATGCGCGGGTGTGACCACCAGGCACAGCGCGACGTTCCGGTCGTCCGCGGGCTCCCCGAATCCGAGCGGTCCGAGGGCCAGTTCTACGAAATCGTCAACATCACGAGCCGCGACAATCTCGGCTACGCCTGTGACGAAGGACCGGCCGCGGAGTGCGAACTCGGCGAGTACGGGGACGAGTAACACACCCTCCTCTCCGGGCCGTCGTATAGCGCAAAACTATAGTCAATTATGAGCAACCTACACGTAGACATGACACCAACTGTTATTCGGCAACGCCCCCCAGGGTATCGGGATTGCCACGGTGGGGTGAGACGATGAGTTTCCACATCGAGGCGATTACCGTTCTTCTCAACGGACTTCAGCAGGGCGCTATCTACATCCTGCTCGCGGTGGGGCTGTCGATTATCCTCGGCACCCTAAAATTCGTCAACTTCGCACACGGCGCGCTGTATCTGATCGGCACCTACGCCGGTCTGTTAATCGCGCTCGAAGTCAACCTGACCAGCGGCCTCCTCCAAGAGTGGGGCTACGGACAGCTCGGCCTCGGGTTGGGCTACATCCCGGCGCTGATAATCGTCCCGTTCGTCGTGTTCGTCGTCGGCCTCGCGATGGAGCGCTGGGTCGTCGAACCGTTCAAGGACCGCCCCGACACCGACCAGATTCTGGTCACCTTCGGGCTGGCTATCGTCGTCCAAGAGGTGTTCCGAACCTTCTTCGGGTCGAGTAGCCTGCCCTTCTCCCAGCCCTCGTGGGCGGAAGGTGCGCCGCAGGTTCCCTTCCTCGCACAGATTCCCATCTCGTCGTGGCGGTACTACGTCATCGTCATCACGGCGGTGCTGGTCGCCATCGTCTATCTCCTCGTTGAGTACACGGACTTCGGCCTCATCGTCCGGGCCGGGACGCGAGACCCCGAGATGGTCGAACTGCTCGGTATCCGGCTGAGCCGGCCCTACATCATCGTCTTCGGTATCGGCGCGGCGCTCGCGGGCGTCGCCGGCGTCGTCGGCGGCCCGCTCAATCCCGTCAATCCGACCATCGGGAACGACATCCTCGTGCCCGCGTTCCTGACCGTCGTCATCGGCGGCGTCGGGTCAATCGCGGGCGCGACGCTCGGCGGCGTACTCTTCGGACTCACGTACGCTATCCTCGTGGCGACGTTCTCGTCGTGGGCACAGGTCGGCCTCTACGCCATCGCGGCCGTCGTCTTGCTGGTGCGGCCACAGGGCCTGCTCGGTGAAGAGGGGGTGGCCCCATGAGCGACGAGGCAGCCACGTCGGACGGGGCGCTCGCTCGGCTCGCCGGTATCTGGAAACCCCGTGGGAACGAGGCGCGCGTGATGGCCGGGACGGCCATCCTCCTCGCTCTCTTCCCGTTCGTGTTCTCCCGGATGCCCGTCGTGAGCGGCTTCCTGCAGGGGTATCAGAGCCTCGCGACACTCATCCTCGTCTGGGGTATCTTCGCGCTCGGCTTCGACCTCTTGCTCGGCTATACCGGCCTGCTGTCGTTCGGTCACGCCGCCTTCTGGGGCGGGGCCGCCTACGCGGCGGGCGTGTTCAGCCAGTACGTCTCTGGCTCGCCGATTCTGATGGTGCTCGCCGGCACGACCTTTGCCGTCTTGCTGGCGTGGTTCCTCGGCTTCCTGTCGCTTCGACGCGGCGGCATCTACTTCGCCATCCTTACGCTCGCGTTCGCACAGATGCTGTTCTACATGTCGTCGTCGCCACTGGCGTTCATCACCGGCGGTGAGAACGGCTTTACGGGCGTCGAAACCGCCGAACTGTTCGGCATCTTCGCGCTCGAAAGCGAACTGCCGCTGTTCCCACTGGAGATGCTGCTGGGGACGTGGCTCTACGTGTTCGTCGCTGCCATCGCACTCCTCTGTATCGCGCTGGGTTACCGCATCCTCAACTCGCCGTACGGCATGGTCTTCCGCGCCATCCGCGAGAACGAACAGCGCGCGGAGTTCGTCGGCCTGAACGTCTGGCGCTACCGTCTGATGTCGTTCATCATCTCGGGCTTTTTCGCGGGTGTCGCGGGGAGCCTCTTCGTCATCCACGGCACCTACGTCCCGCTCTCGTCGCTGTACTGGACCGCCAGCGGTGAAGTCGTCATCATGACCGTCCTCGGCGGCACGGGGTCGCTGTTCGGCCCCCTCATCGGTGCCGGCATCTACCTCTACGTCGAGAACATCGTCAGTGGCTTCGACACTATCGGGCCGTTCTGGCATCTCATCCTCGGTGTCGTCTTCGTCGTCACCATCTGGGTCTTCCCCCGTGGTATCTGGGGCTTCGTCCGCGACGTTCGTGACCGAGTCACGGGAGGTGATGACTGATGGCGCTGCTCGAAACCGAGAACCTCGTCAAGGAGTTCGGTGGCCTCGTCGCCACCGACGACGTGAATCTCTCCATCGAAGAGGGTGAACGCGTCTCGATTATCGGCCCGAACGGCGCCGGGAAGTCGACGCTCATCAACCTCATCACCCGTCGCCTCGACCCCACGTCGGGCGACATCCGATTCAAGGGTGAGTCCATCGTCAACCGCGACCCACACGAAGTCGTCCAGATGGGGGTCAGCAAGTCCTTCCAGACGGCCTCCATCTTCTCGGACCTCACCGTCCGCGAGAACGCCGAAATCGCGGCGCTGGCATCCGAACACGGGTCGTTCGGCTTCAAATTCCTCCAGCATCGGGACAGCCTCGACGAGGTCCACGAGGTGGCGGCCGACACGCTCGACGCCGTCGGCCTACTGGGCCAAGCGGACCGCACGGCCTCCGAGCTCCCCTACGGCGACAAGCGACGCCTGGAAATCGGTATCGCGCTCGCCGCCGAACCCGACCTCCTCCTGATGGACGAACCGACGGCGGGGATGTCGCCGGAGGAGACGGAGGCGACCGTCGACCTCGTCGAAGAGGTCAAACGCGAACTCGGCTTGACCTTCGTCCTCATCGAACACGACATGGAAATCGTCTTCAGCATCTCCGACCGCATCGTCGTCCTCAACCGCGGGCAGATCATCGCCGAGGGGACGCCCGACGAAATCAGGGGCAATCCTGCCGTTCAGGAGGCGTATCTCGGAGGTGTCGAGCTGTGAGCCTGCTTGATGTCGACTCCGTCGACGCCTACTACGGCGAGAGCCACATCCTGCGTGACCTCTCCCTGACCGTCGAGGAGGGCGAAATCTGCGCGCTCCTCGGCCGCAACGGTGCGGGCAAGACGACGACGCTTCGCTCGATTGCCGGCGCGAAACCGCCCGAGGTTCGGTCCGGCTCTGTCACGTTCATGGGAAGCGATATCACCGGGATGCCCGCAGACGACGTGGCCATGCAGGGCATCTCGCTCGTTCCCGAGGAGCGACGGGTCTTCCCCAACCTCACCGTCGCCGAGAACCTCCGCATCGCGGAAGTGTCGCGCAACGCCTCGAACACGTGGCGCCGGTCACGCACCGGGACGGGGCAGTCCATGACCACCGAAGAGGTGTACGAGGACTTCCCACGCCTCCGCGAGCGCAAGTCACAGCACGCCGGCACGCTCTCGGGCGGCGAACAGCAGATGCTCGCCATCGCCCGCGCGCTCAAACAGAGCACCGACCTCCTCTTGCTCGACGAACCCTACGAGGGCCTCGCCCCGAAAATCGTCGAGGACGTGGAGGCGGCCATCGAGCGCATCAGCGAACAGGGCGTCACCATCCTGCTCGTCGAACAGAACGCCGCGGCGGCGATCAAAATCGCCGACCGGGCGTACGTCGTCGACCAGGGCCAAATCGTCTTCGACGGCTCCGCCGACGAGCTCCGCGACGACGAGGAGACCCGCGAGCGGTACTTGGGTGTCTGAGATGGCAGGCCCATCTACCGCGGCGCTGGAGGACGCCCTCGACGACCTCATCGACGCCGGTCTCGTCGCCGAACGCGACGACGGGTCGCTCGTGACGACCGACACCTTCGAATCCGCTCGGCGGGTGTATCGCGACTCCTACGCCGATATCGACGATGCCACCTTCCGGACGACGGTGGCCGAAGCGTTCGGCGTCGACGAGTCGACGGCGGCCGAGCGCATCGACGCCGGTTCGGTCACGCGCGCGGACCTCATTGCGTATCTCTCGCTCGATTCGACGCTGGACGGCGTCGACGACGAGCGACTGGCGACGATGGCGACGCTCGTCGCCGAACTCTCGCCGGGGTCGCCCGTCCCGCAGTCGCTCACGGAGGTCGACGACGACTCGTGGCGTAACTTCCTCGACGAGCATCCGGACGCCGTCGTGACGGTGTGGCGCCACGACTGTGCGCCCTGTGCGGGGTTGAAAGAAGACCTCGACGACATACTGTCGACGCTCCCGGACGGCGTGGCCGTCGCGGGCATCGACGGCGAGTCGGCGCCCACCTTCCGACGGGCGACCGACGTCGACAGCGCGCCGGCCGTCTGCTGTTTCCGTGACGGCAACCTCGAAACGGTGGTGACGGGGCGGCGTTCGCCCGCCACTTACCGCGAGGAGTTCGACGCGCTGTACTAGTCCAGTTCGCCCGCGACCATCACCGGGCGATCCGCGTTCAGAATCACCGTCTGCGTGACGCTACCGAACAGCGCCTTCCCCGTCGGTGAGCGCTTCCGTCCGCCGACGACGATAAGGTCTGCGTCCGCGTCGCGGGCGGCGTCGAGCAACTGTTCGGCGGGGTCGCCACTCGATTCGTTCACCTCGACTTCGAGGCCCTGTTCTTCGAGATACTCCGTCGCGTCGCGCACGGAGGCGAGTTGGGACGCCGAGGCACCGCTCGGGTTGTCGGTGAAGCTGTGAATGACCGTCACGCGTTTCTCGGCGGCGTCGCCGGGCAGGTCCGCGACGGCACGCGCACACGTCATCGCTCGTTCCTCGTTGTCGTCGACACCGATCACGACGTGGTACATACTACCCTGTCAACCAGCCAGGGCTAAGTGTCTTTATCGTCCACGCGGCGGGAGACGAAGCCGACGAGCACGAGCGGTAGCCCGAGACCCACGCCGACGGTCACGATGCCGAACGTCGCGAACCCCACTGCCGTGGCCGGGAGGTCGATTACGAAGAACAGCTCCGGGCTGCTGCCGGCGAAGACGTACTCCCCGAGGATGAGGCCGAGGACGCCCGCGATGCCGACGATGACCGTGTAGAGTGCGAGGACGAACCGCCGACCGTTGCGACGCGTGGTGCTCACGTCGCGGCGTTAGGGGGCGCTCGGATTAGCGCTTTCCCTTCGGACCGATGGGCCTTTGCCCACGCCAGCCGTCGTTCCAGTATGAGCAACAAGGACATCCTCGGAATCATCCTGGGGAGCGTCGCGCTGTTGATGTTCGTCACCGGCATCTTGCTCGCGACGTAGCGGTCGAACGGCGAACGCGGAAAAGAGACGCGACGGGAGTTAGTCGTCAGACGGCTCGGCAGTCTCGTCGCCGCCGTCGGCGAGCGCCTGTTCCTGCTGGTGTTCGAACCACTGCCACTCGTTGGTGTACATGCCGGTCTCGCGGAGGTTCCACGGGTCGCCACCCTGAACCTTCGGGCCTTCGAGCCACGAGACGACGAAGTTGTACGTCCAGATGAGGCCGCCGATGAACATCAGGACGGCGCCGAGTGTCGCCACCTGATGGAAGGTGGCGAACTTGGGCAGGTACGTCGCGTACCGGCGCGGCATCCCGCCGTAGCCGAGGACGATCATGGCGATGAACGTGATGTTGGTGCCGATCATCCAGAGCCAGAAGTGGGCCTTGCCCAGGCTACGCTGGTACATTCGGCCGGTGTACAGGGGGAACCAGTAGTAGAGGCCGGCGAAGCCAGCGAAGGCGATGGCGCCCATGACGACGTAGTGGAAGTGACCGACGACGTAGTAGGTGTCGTGAAGCACCAGGTCGACGGGGATGGACGCGAGGAAGACGCCCGTCACACCGCCGAGGATGAAGTTCGAGACGAAGCCGATACAGAAGAGCATCGGCGTCGTCAGCGTGAGTTTTCCGTTCCACATCGTCGTGATCCAGTTGAACGTCTTCACCGCCGAGGGGATGGCGATTGCGAGCGACACCGCCATGAACGACGCGCGTAGGCGCGGGTCCATGCCCGTCGCGAACATGTGGTGTGCCCAGACGCCGTACGAGAGCACGCCGATGGCGAGTGTGGAGTACACGACGAATTTGAAGCCGAACAACTGCCGTCCAGAGAACCGCGGGAGGACGTAGCTGACGATGCCCATCGGCGGCAACACGAGGATGTACACTTCGGGATGGCCGAAGAACCAGAACAGGTGTTGCCAGAGCATCGTGCCGCCCGCTTCGATGGCGAAGAACGTCGTTCCGAGGTTACGGTCGAGCAGGAGCATGATCAGCGCGCTCCCCAGCAGCGGGAACGCAAAGAGGATCAGCCCCGACTGGGTCAGGATGGTCCACGAGAAGATGTCGAGGTTGGCCCACGTAACCTCCTCCGCGCGCTCGGTGAGGATGGTCGCGATGAAGTTGATCGACCCCATCGTCGCCGAAACGCCGGTGAGGTGGAGGCCGAGGATCATGAGGTCGACGCCTGCGTTGCCCTGACTGCCACCGCCGACACCCGCCGAAAGCGGGGTGTAGAGCGTCCAGGCCGTCTGCGCGGGCACGATGTCACCGAGCGGGAAGAAGCCCGCCCAGATCAGCAGTGCGCCCGGCGGCAGCAGCCAGAACGCGATAGCGTTGATCCGGGGGAAGGCCATGTCGTCGGCCCCGATGAGCAGGGGGATGAGGTAGTTCGAGAACGCCGCGATGATGGGCGTCCCGAACAGGAAGAGCATGGTGATCCCGTGACTCGTTAACAGGGAGTTGTAAAACGAGTTCGAGAGCAGCGTCATGCCCGGGTCGATCAGTTCGATGCGCATTACCATGACCATCAGGCCGCCGACGACGAAGGCGAGGACGCCATAGGCGCCGTACAGCATCCCGATGTCTTTGTGGTCGACCGTCGTCAGCCACCGACTGAGTCCGGCCGGCTTCTCTTTGGAAACGTACCCTGACTCGCCGGCCGCGCCACCGCTTCCCAAGGGTGTGTACGACCGCCAGTCTTCGATCCGCGCGAGCCACGCGGCGATGATCACGAGGAAGAGCCCCATGACCACCGTCAATGCTAGCTGTCCGGTGATCTGCATGGACGTTGCTCAGGAACCCAGGGTTAAGAAATATTCGGGTATGATTCGCTCCGTTTGAAGACGATACGCGACGCTCTCGGGGTCGGACTGTCCCGTGCTCTGACGGGACTTACTCTTCGTGTTCTTCGATCGGTTCCGCGTCGTCGACGGTCGCCCCACCAGGCATGTACACCGGGTCAGACTTCTCTGCCGTCGAGATGGCCTTCCCCGACAGATACGTCAGGATGGACAGTAGCACGAACGGCGCGGTCAGCAGCACGTACTGGAGGTTGCGCGCCATCGAGTCGATCCCGAACGGGTCGTACACCGCGTATCCGACGATGAAAAAGAGGAGGATGAACAGCGGAACGAAGTTCACCGTCAGATCGAGGAGGGTGTCCCGATCGAACACTTTCGTCGCCATGTCCAAGCCATAACACACCCCAGACAAATAGGTTTCTATCGTCCCGGGTCGTTGTAACTGATTCGAGGACTACAGTCGACAGTCTCAGACTGGCTCGCGTTTCGGGACGAACAGTTCGCCGCCGATGCCCGCGGCGGCGAGCACCGCGCCCGTGGTGATGATGGCGTAGCCACGCGCCACCAGACTCACCTCAGTGAACGCGAGGACGCTACCGATGGCGAAGAGGAAGACGGCGAAGACGAGGAGCGGCCGCCACACCGTCTCGACGTAGTCGGCTTCGCGGAGCATCCCGGTCACGCTCCCACAGAAGAGTAGCAGGCCGCCGACGGCGACGACGAACACGCCGAACAGGATGCCGAGTTCTGCGATGGGAATTCCGAGTGCCACGAACAGGGGCCAGGGACTCGCCATCCGATACTGGTCGCTCAGTCCGGCTTGGTCGCTCATACCTGCCGTAGTTACCGGACCGTAGAAAACGCTTCGACCGCCGGGTACGGATTACTGTAACTGTTTTCCGGTGGTTCGCCGAGACGGGTCGGTACTGACTCACAGTACCGTCTCAGGCCACGTTGACACCGTGGCGGGCCAGAAACTGGCCGACAGCCTTGATTTCGACCGGGCTCCCGATGATTCGACAGGTCGAGTCACCGTCGGCGAACACGCTCACGGCGTAGTCGGATTCGAGGTCGTCCCGGAGCCCTGTCAGCGACTCACACGGGACGACGATCTGGGTGCTGTCTCGCAACCGCTCGGGAGCGGGCATCGGTTGCCCCAACTGTCTTCGCACCGCGATATAACCGTGTCGAAAGTCTATCACTTGGTCGCCGTCGGTCGGAAGGAACAGATTTTTCGACGCCGACGGCGGAGAGTCGGGTAATGGGTTTGGAGGAGGAGATAGAGGACCTCCGCGAGGAGATTTCCAACACGCCGTACAACAAGTCGACCGAACAGCACATCGGCCGGCTGAAGGCGAAACTCGCGGAGAAAAAGGAGAAACTCGAGCGGCAAGCCTCCTCGGGCGGCGGGCAGGGGTACGCCGTCGAGAAGACGGGTGATGCTACCGTCGGTCTCGTCGGCTTCCCTAGCGTCGGTAAGTCGACGCTGCTCAACGCCTTCACCAACGCCGAGAGCGAAGTCGGTGAGTACGAATTCACCACCCTCGACGTCAATCCGGGGATGCTCAAATACAACGGTGCGAACATCCAGATACTCGACGTGCCCGGCCTGATCGAGGGCGCTGCCGGGGGGCGCGGCGGCGGACAAGAGGTGCTGTCGGTCGTCCGCACCACCGACCTCGTGGTGTTCGTCCTCTCGGTCTTCGAGATTCAACATTACGCCCGCCTCAGCGAGGAACTCTACCACAACAAGGTCCGTCTCGACACGTCGCCGCCGAACCTCTCCATCTCCAAAACGGGGAAGGGCGGACTCCGTGTGACGACCGGCGACGGCGTCAGCCTCGACGAGGAGACGATCAAGAGCGTCCTGCGCGAACACGGCTACGCCAACGCCGACGTGACGATTCGCGGTGACTGCAGTATCGACGAACTCATCGACGGCATCCAGGACAATCGGGAGTACCTTCCTTCCATCGTCGCCGTCAACAAGGCCGACCTGATAGACCAAGACTACCTCCCCACGGTCGAGTCGGAGCTCCGCGAATACGGCCTCGACCCCGACGAGGTAATCTTCATCAGCGCCGAGGAGGAGAAGGGCCTTGACGCGCTCAAAGAGGAAATCTGGAACGCGCTCGGTCTCATCCGCGTCTATATGGACAAACCGAGTCGCGGCGTCGACTACGACGAACCGCTGGTGTTGCGCGAGGGCGAACACACCGTCGACGACGCCCTCAACAAGCTCGGCGGCACCCTCGACGAGCGCTTCCGCTTCGCGCGCGTCACCGGTCCGAGCGCCCAACACGACGAACAGCAGGTTGGCCGTGACCACGAACTCCAAGACGAGGACGTGATGCGCGTCGTCGCCCGCCGATAACGCCCCGCAACCTTCGCCGAGCGGTACGCTTTTCGGCGCGCCACCCCACGATTTTCCCATGTCCGGGACGCTCGATCACGTCATGATGCGAGTCGCCGACCTCGACGACTCGCTCGACTGGTATCGGTCGCATCTCGACTACGAGGAGAAAGACCGCTGGGCGGCCGAGGACTTCACCATCGTCTACCTCGGCCCCGAGGACATGCACGAGGAGGGCGCGATGCTCGAACTCACGTACAACCACGGAGAGTCCGACTACGAGACCGGCGACGCGTGGGGCCACATCGCCGTCCGCGTGGAGGACGTCTACGAGGCCTACGAGGAACTGATGGACGCCGGCGTCGACGACTACCGCGACCCCGACTCCTGTGGCGGCAGCTACGCCTTCGTGAAAGACCCCGACGGGCACGAAGTCGAACTCGTCGAACGCGACCATGGCGCCCGCTGGAGTCTCGACCACACGATGATTCGCGTCGAGGACGCCGACGCCGCCCTCGGCTACTGGGTTCGGAAGTTCGAACACGTCCCCACCGGCCGCTGGGAGTCGGACACCTTCGCGAACTACTTCACGAAACCCCGCGACGCCGCCCCCGAGGCGATGGCGGTCGAACTCACCTACAACTACGACGGCCGGACCTACGACATGGGCGACGCGTGGGGCCACCTCTGTGTCCGAGTCGACGACCTACACGACGATTGGGACCAGCTCCTGACTCGGGAGGCGCCCGACTACCGCGACCCCGCCTCCTGTGACGACATGTACGCGTTCACCAAGGACCAGGACGGCCACGAAATCGAACTCCTCGAACGCGACAGTCCCGAACCGCCGCTGTTCCCCGAGTAATTACTCGGAGACGCGAACGACCTGCTTGCCGATGTTCTCCCCGGAGAAGAGACCGAGGAACGCGTCGGGGGCGTGTTCCAGTCCCTCGACCACCGTCTCTCGGTGCTGTAGGTCTCCCGACGCCACCCACGATTCGAGCTGCGCCTTCGCGGCGCCGAAGCGCGTCGCGTAGTCGCTGACGAGGAGGCCCTGTACCTTCGCTCGCGGCGCGATGAGTTGCGGGAGCTTCCGTGGCCCCGTCGGCACCGACTCGTCGTTGTAGTGGGCAATCTGTCCGCAGACCGCGACCCGCGCGTCGACGTTCAGCTTCGGGAACACCGCGTCCGTAATCGGGCCGCCGACGTTGTCGAAGTAGACGTCGATGCCCTCGGGCGCGGCGTCGTCGAGGGCGGCCCCGTAGTCGTCGGTCGTCTTGTAGTTGATTGCCGCGTCGAAGCCCAGGTCGTCGGTGAGCCACGCGGTCTTCTCGTCGCTGCCGGCGAAGCCGACGACGCGACAGCCGTTCAGTCCGGCTATCTGCCCGACTGTCGAGCCGACCGCACCCGCCGCGCCCGAGACGACAACGGTGTCGCCCGGTCGGGGGTCGCCCACGTTGAGCAAGCCGAAGTAGGCCGTCCGCCCCGGCATGCCGAGGATGCCGAGATACGCCGGGAGGTCGGCCACGTCGGGGTCAACGGGCGCCGCGTCGTCGGCGTCGAGGACGGTGTAGTCGCTCCACGTCCCGCGACCGGTGACGAGGTCACCCGCCTCGTACTCGTCGCTCTCGCTGGCGACGACTTCGCCGACGACGCCGCCCTGCAACGGGTCGCCGACGGCCCACGGTTCGGCGTAGGACTCGCTGTCTCGCATCCGGCCCCGCATGTAGGGGTCGACGGAGAGATAGCGGACGCGCACGAGCAGTTGGCCGAACTGCGGGTCGGGCACGTCGCCCTCCCGGAGGTCGAAGGTGTCCATCGTCGGTTCGCCGTCGGGACGCGCCGCGAAGTGCCACGTTCGGTTCGAATCGCGCATGCGTCTCCTTCGGCGTCGCGACGGAGATGCCTTCCGCTCGCGGCGGCCCGTACCGGGAGTTAAAATAGCACGACCGGATACACGAAGGTATGACCAAATACTCGACGGGGTCGGGTGGTGGCGGCGGCGACGGCGACGCCTGCGAACTCTGCGGGCGCGAAACCTCGAATCTTCAAGAGGCCAACGTCGCGGGCGCGGACCTCCTCGTCTGCTCGGAGTGTGCGCCCCACGGCGACTCCAGCGGCCGGGACCGAGGCGGCAGCGACGACGACACCTCGCGGACCGACGCGGACGAACCGAATCGCAAGAAGCGCGCCGCCCAGAACACGGCCCGCGTCATGGACGCCGCCAGCGCGAACACGAAACACTGGGAAGAGGAGGGGACCGACTACGAGGAGGACCGCCTCCCATACCTCGTCTCGGACTACGGTGACCGCGTCGAGGCCGCGCGACAGGACGCCGGTCTAACCGTCGAGGAACTCGCCGCGGAACTCGACGCCGACGAGGACGACGTCCTCGCCCTCGAACAGGGCCGAGCCACCCGCGCGGGCGTGGGTGGGTCGCTCGTGCGCGCCGCCGCGGAGCGATTGGGCATCGACCTCGTCGACGAGTAGGGATGCTTTTACTGACCGGTGCGTGAGTGGCGGGCATGCAGACGCTCGCCCCCGACAATCCCGAGGTCCGGGAGTTCGAGGCGACTGTCGAACGCGTCGATACCGATGCGCTCGTCCTCGACGAGACGTACTTCTACGCCGAGAGCGGCGGCCAACCCGCCGACCGCGGAACGCTCGCCGGCGTCCCCGTGACTGACGTGCAGGCCGAAGACGGCGCCGTCGTCCACTATCTCGACGAGGACGCCGGGGTCGAACCCGGCGAGACGGTCGTCGGCGTCGTCGACGACGACTTCCGAACGTACTGCACCCGCGCCCACACCGCGAGCCACCTCCTCTACGGCGCCGGGCGACGCCTGTTCGACGAGTTGGGTTACGGTGGCTTCGGCATCGACGCCGAGAAGGTCCGCGTCGACTTCGCCACCTCGACGCCCATCGACGACGAGGCGCTGGTCGAACTCGAACGCCTGACGAACCGCGCCGTCTGGGACGCCCGCTCCGTCTCGTGGGATCGGGTGCCCGTCGAGGACGCACGCGCCCGCGATGACGTGGCCTTCAACACCAAGACCGAGGACGGCGTGATGGCCGACGCCGACACGGTCCGCCTCGTCGACATCGAGGACTGGGACGTGGCCGCCTGCGGTGGCACGCACGTCACGAACACCGCGGAAATCGGGCCGGTCGAGGTGCTGGAGCGCTCGAACCCCGGCGAGGGACTGACGCGCGTCGAGTTCGCCGTCGGACCGCCGGCCATCGACCACCGCGCGTCCGTCAACCGAGCAACCCGCGAGGCGGCACGGGCGCTGGACGCGAGCCCCGACGCGCTCGACGACGCCGTCGCCGACCTCCAAGCGGCGCGCGAGGACGCGGAGGCCGAGGCCCGTGCGTACAAGTCCGAGGTGCTCGCCGCTCGACTCGACGCCCTCCCCGCGACGGAGCGAGACGGGCGGCGCTGGCGCGTGGGAACCGTCGCGGAGTTCGGCCCGAACGAAGTCGGCGAGGCCGCACAGGACCGCGTCGGCGACGACGCCGACGTCATCGCTGCCGTCGGCGAGGGGCCGTCTCCGTACGTGGTGGTTGCGACGACTGGCGAGGTGGACGCCGGCGACGTGGTCGACGACTTGACCGACGCCTTCGGCGGCGGCGGGGGCGGCGGGCCGACGTTCGCGCAGGGCGGCGGTCTGGACGCCGACCCCGAAGCAGTCGTCGAGGAGCTCCGCTAGCGGCGCACGACTCGGACCGCGGCGACGCCGGCGAGAGTGGAGACGAGAGCGACGAGCGCCGAGAAGCCCGGCCCGGACTCCGTCGTGGTCGTTTCACCGGGTGCCGTCGTCGTCGCGGTGGGCGTCGCGTCCGGCGTGTCGGTGTCGGCGCTGATAGCCTCGACCGTCACCTCGTTGGACTGGACGCCGTCGTCGGCCACGGAGAGGGTGTGCGTGCCGGGGTCCGCGACGCGGACGGCCACCTCGCCCTCGCCGTCGGTGGTGCCGACGCGTTCGCCGTCGAGCGTGACGGTGGCGGCGGGAACCGGGTCGCCGTACGCGTTCGTCGCCGTGAGGACGACTCGCTCGCCCGCGACGATGCGCTCGTTGGCCGATTCGAGCGTTATCGTCCGGTTGCGCGAGAGGCCGACAGACACGTTACTCCTCTCCGCCCCGACGGACGCCTCCCGCGTGACGGTCCTGTAGCCGGATTTCGTCACGCGAAGCGTCGGTTGCGTGTTGACTGGCTGGTCGAGACTGACCGCGCCGCTCCGGTTGGTCTGTCCGGTCGCGTCGCCGAGTTCGACCGTCGCCCTGTTGACGGGACGTGGCGAATCGAAGTACGGGTCGGTGACGGTCACATTCACGCTCGTCGACCCGCGGGTGAGCGCCACTCGGTTCGTGATGTCGCCGTCGATTTCGAGGGGCTTCTGGCGCGTGTAGTAGCCGGGCTTGCTGACGGTTATCTGGTAGTTGCCCGCTTGGAGCGTGCCCGACTCGAACACGCCGTCCGAATCGGTCGTTCCCGTCGCCACGTCGAGCCCACCGCGCTCGACGAGTACCGACGCGTCGGCGACCGGGCCGTCGTCGTCTCTGACTTCGAGCTGGACCGAACTCTTCCGATACACGCGGACCTCGACGTCGCGTTCCGACGCGTCGGTGATGACGTAGCCGCCGTCGCGGACGTACCGCGAGTGGGTCACTTGGACCGTCGCGCGAGCGCCCTCGGGCACGTCGACGAACGCCTTGCCGTTCGCCGCCGTCGTGGCCGTCGTCGACCCGCCGTCCCACGTCACGTCGAGGCGCGCGTCGGAGACGGGGTTGCCCGCTTGGTCGTGAACCGTGACCGTGACGGTGACGCGGTCGGCCGACTGTGCGCCGACGCCGCCGGTCGCGACGACGAGCGACAGGACGAGGGCGATACACATCACTTCGGGGACCAGTCTCATGGACTGGTGTATGTCAGCGGATGGTAAAATGCTCGTGGCGGGTGTGGCTCAGTCGTCGGTCGGCGTGTCGTCGGGGTGGTCTCCACCGTCGCAGACGATGCGGTCGAGTTGCGCGCCCTCGGCCGCCTCTTGGGTGTCGTTCAGTTCCGGCACTCGGTCGACCGGCTTGGCGGGGTTGCCGACGACAGTCGTGCCCGCCTCGACGGGTTGGACGACGACGGCGGCACCGCCGACGGTCGCGCCGTCGCCGATTTCGATGGGTCCGAGGACGGTGGCGTTGGCGCCGAGCAAGACGTCGTCGCCGACGGTCGGGTGTCGCTTGCCTTCGACCGGGCGGCGGTTGCCGAGCGTGACGCCGTGGTAGAGGAGCACGTCGTCGCCGATTTCGGCGGTCGAGCCGACGACGACGCCGGTGCCGTGGTCGATGACGCAGCGTCGTCCGATATCGGCCGCGGGGTGGATTTCGACGCCAGTCACGAAGCGCGCGAACTGCGAGAGGAGGCGCGCAGTCGTGTGATTGTCGCGCTCCCAAAGGAGGTGTGCGACCCGGTAGGCCCAGAGCGCGTGCAGGCCGGGGTAACAGGTGAGGAGGACGAGGAGGCTCCCGGCGGCGGGGTCGCGTTCGCGGATGGCGTCGAGGTCCTCGCGGACGCGTTCGCGGGCCGCCCCGAGCAGGCGTCTACTGCGCTCGAACATGAGCCAGGGACCGCCCACGGTCGCCCGATACGGGGGCGACCGACGGACGCGTTGCCACGTGGGCCGAGAAGTGCGCGGACGACGCCGTCGGCGTGCCGAGACACGGACGACAGCACCTCGTGCGCGACGGCGGGCGCTCGAGTGCTATCCGGTCGCCTGAAGTGCCGACGGTCGTCAGCATATTCAAACGTACCTTACACGGAAACAAAAGCGTTCTGTCGGCGGTCGAGACGGCCGATTGTCCGAAGGCTCATTGCTCGGCGTCGCTACACGATACGTGTGAACACCAGCGACTACGGCGCCGTCGTCTACGACCTCGACGGGACGCTCGTCCGCCTCGCGGTCAACTGGAACGCCGCCGCGGCCGACGCCGTCGACGCCTTCGACGCGGCGGGCGTCGACGTCGCGGGCGCGGACCTCTGGTCGCTGTTCGAGCGCGCCCCCGAACACGGGTTGGCCGACGACCTGGAGGGGATTCTCGCCGACCACGAGCGTCGGGGTGCCGAGCGGTCCATCCGGCTCTCACACGCCGACCGCGTCGCCGACTGGGAGGTTCCGGTCGGCGTCTGCTCGCTCAACGCGTCCTCGGCCTGTCGGGTGGCACTCGACCGCCACGACCTGCTGGACCACGTCGACACCGTAGTGGGCCGCGATTCGGTCGCGACGCACAAACCCGACCCCGAACCCCTGCTGACGGCCATCGACCGCCTCGGTGCCGACCCGTCTACGGCGCTGTTCGTCGGCGACACGGAGCGCGACGAACGCACGGCGGCGCGGGCGGGCGTCGCCTTCGAGTGGGTCGACGAGGCGCCGGCGCCGTAGCCGACGCCGACCCACGTGCTTTTTATTACCCCGGCGTGTAGTCCCGCATACCAGAGACCCGCGGGCAAATGTGGCAGCGGCCACATGGCGGGGACCAGCGACCGACGTGCTGCAAGACGCCGGGGCCGGTGGCCCCCTTAGCGGGATTTGCGTGAGCACCCCTGCCACAGTTGTGGCATTTCAATGCTCGGTGAAATCATGGAAGTAGAAATCGCAACAATCGGCGGCTACGAAGAAGTTGGACGGCAGATGACTGCTGTCCGCGCCGGTGACGACGTCGTCGTCTTCGACATGGGTCTGAACCTGTCGCAGGTGCTGATCCACGACAACGTCGAAACCGAACAGATGCACAGTCTCGACCTGATAGACATGGGCGCCATCCCCGACGACCGGGTGATGAGTGACCTCGAGGGCGACGTGAAGGCCATCGTCCCCACGCACGGCCACCTCGACCACATCGGCGCCATCTCGAAACTGGCCCACCGCTACGACGCACCCATCGTCGCGACGCCGTTCACCATCGAACTGGTCAAACAGCAGGTGGAAGGCGAGAACAAGTTCAACGTGAACAACGACCTGGTCAAGATGGACGCGGGCGAGACGATGTCCATCGGCGACTCCGGGAAAGTCGACCTCGAGTTCGTCAACGTGACGCACTCGATTATCGACGCCATCAACCCCGTCCTCCACACGCCGGAAGGGGCCGTCGTCTACGGCCTCGACAAGCGGATGGACCACACGCCGGTCGTCGGCGACCCCATCGACATGGAGCGCTTCCGCGAAATCGGTCGTGAAGGCGAGGGCGTCCTCGCGTACATCGAGGACTGTACCAACGCGGGCCGGAAGGGCCGCACCCCCAGCGAGTCCGTCGCGCGCAAGCACCTCCGCGACGTGATGTACTCCATCGAGGACTACGACGGCGGCATCGTCGCTACCACGTTCAGTTCGCACATCGCTCGCGTGACCAGTCTCGTCGAGTTCGCGAAGGACATCGGGCGCCAGCCAGTCCTCCTCGGGCGCTCGATGGAGAAGTACTCCGGCACCGCAGAGCGACTCGACTTCGTCGACTTCCCCGACGACCTGGGGATGTACGGCCACCGCAAGTCCGTCGACCGCACCTTCAAGCGAATCATGAAGGAGGGCAAGGAGAACTACCTGCCCATCGTCACAGGCCACCAGGGCGAGCCGCGAGCGATGCTCACCCGAATGGGCCGCGGCGAGACGCCGTACGAACTGGAGGACGGCGACAAGGTCATCTTCTCGGCACGCGTCATCCCCGAGCCGACCAACGAGGGACAGCGCTACCAGTCCGAGCGCCTCCTCCGCATGCAGGGCGCCCGCATCTACGACGATATCCACGTCTCCGGTCACCTCCGTCAGGAGGGCCACTATGAGATGCTGCAGGCGCTCCAGCCCCAGCACGTCATCCCCGCTCACCAGAGTCTCGAAGGGTTCTCCCCCTACGTCGACCTGGCCGAGAGCGAGGGGTACGCGGTGGGTCGGGACCTGCATATCACGCGCAACGGCAACATGATCCAGCTGGTGGAATGACGACCGAATCGACGGAAGAGCGGGTGCTCGCGGCGGTCCGCGAGCGTCGCGAACAGGTCAACGCAGCCATCGACGAGGACCTCCCGCTGACGGAGCCAGAGCGGCTCTGGGAGGCCTCGCGCTACCTGCTGAAGGCGGGGGGCAAGCGACTTCGCCCCACCGTCTCCCTGCTCGCCGCCGAAGCCCTCGCGGACGTGCCGCCGCTCTCCGTCGACTACCGCCAGTTCCCCGCACTCGACGGCGAAACCGTGGACGTGATGGCCGGGGCCGTGAGCCTCGAAGTCATCCAGTCGTTTACCCTCATCCACGACGACATCATGGACGACGACGCCCTCCGTCGCGGCGTGCCCGCCGTCCACAAGGCCTACGACGTGGATACCGCCATCCTCGCCGGCGACACGCTCTACTCGACGGCGTTCGAAATCATGGCCGAGACGGGCGCCGCGCCCGCGAACGGTCTCGAAGCGATGCGGATGCTCGCGGATACCTGCACCCGCATCTGCGAGGGGCAGGCGATGGACGTCGAGTTCGAACACCGGACCGAAGTCCTCCCCGAGGAGTACCTCGAGATGGTCGAATCGAAGACGGCCGTGCTGTATGGCGACGCGGCGGCGACGCCCGCCGTGTTACTCGGCGCCGACGACGAGGCGGTCGACGCCCTCTACAACTACGGCATCGCCGCCGGGTCGGCGTTCCAGATTCAGGACGACGTGCTCGACCTGACGGTGCCCTCGGAGCAACTCGGCAAGCAGCGCGGGTCCGACCTCGTCGAGAACAAGGAGACGCTGATAACGCTCCACGCCCGCCAGCAGGGCGTCGATGTCGACAATCTGGTCGACGCCGAGACGGCCGAGACCCTCACCGACGACGCCGTTGAGGCGGCCGTCGAGACGCTGAACGAGGCGGGGAGTATCGAGTACGCCCGCGAGAAAGCGCGGTCGCTCGTCGAACAGAGCAAGGCCGACCTCGAAGTCCTCCCGGACAACGAGGCGCGTAACCTGCTCGAAGACATCGCCGAATACCTTATCTCTCGCGGCTACTAGCTGATAACGACGTACGCGACGGCGTACGCCGCCCACGCTACCGTTATCGTACTCAATCCCGTTAGCCCCGCGCCCAGCCAGTCGGGTGACTCGATGGTCCTGGCGACGAGTCGAACGCGCGGGAGTGCGCCGACGAGGCCGACGCCGAGCACCGAGAACACGAACGGATAGGAGAGTTCGAGCGTCGGCGCCGGGATGAGGAGGATGCTCGCGGCGTAGCCGGCGCCGAGGGTCGCGCGCGGGCTGACGGCCGTCGTGGGGCGCAGACCCGTCGCGAGACAGGCCACGCAGACGGCGGCCCACACCGTCGCGAGTTCGATGCCGAACGCGCCGAGCAGGTGGAGTGTGGGGTCGGTAGCGAGGGCGACCCGTTCGGTCACCAGCGCCGAATCGAGGGGGTAGAGCATCGCCGGCGGTTCGCCGGTGAACAGGTCGCCGAAGGGGTGACTGACGAGGCCGAGGAGGGCGGCGCCGAACACCTGCGGCGCGGTGAGGTCGGTGTAGCGGTCGGCCACCGTCGCGACGGCGACGGCGGCGACGAGAAACAGGCCGGTGACCAACGTCGCGAGCGCGCCCCCGTCGACGGTGATGACCGTCACGAGCGCGGCGCCGAGGCCGAGCGACAGCAGCTGCCGGCGACGCGTGGGCGACACCTGTAACGCCGCGAGCAGCGCGACTGGCGGCGCGATGACGAGCGAGTGCGTGACGGCGCGGTGGACGACGTTCCCGGTCGACCAGAACGCGCCCGCGATGGCGAGGGCGTCGCCGCCGGCGGCGCCCGCGATGCCGACGAGCGCGTACACCATGTCCACGTCGGGGACGGTGGCGAAGGCGCCCGCGAGGAGGGCGGCGCTGAGCGCGGTCCGTGTCGACCACCCGCGAGCGACCGCGACGCTCCCCACGATGGCGAACGCGAGTGCGGCGTGGCCGACGAACATGCCCTCTATTCTCGGCCCGGAGGCATAAACCGCGCGGGGCGCGTGCGAACAGTTCTCAATCGCCGTCGTTGACCTTCGTCCACCGGGATTCGATGTCCGAGTTGCCGCGCACGACGGTGTCGGCGCCGACGGCAAAGCGCGTCTTGCGGAGTTCGATGGTCTGGACGACGCCCTCCATATCGCCGACGCGGACGGTGTCGCCCGCCTCGAAGTCTGGGTCGCGGAGGAGATACACGCCGGCGACGGCGTCGGCTATCATGTCGCCAGTCGCGTAGGAGACGCCGAGGGCGACGAAGCCAGCGGCGGTGCCCAGCGACGCCGCGATGCCCTCCAGTCCCACCACGGAGAGCGCCGACAGGCCGACGCCGAACCAGAGGAAGACGGCGACGATGGTCGTGAGGAACTGCCGATAGACGGGCGACTCGCCGGGCATCGTCCGCTTGAGGACGGCCTTTAGCACGGTGAGGACGCCCTTGACGAGAATCGCCGCGAGGACGATGAAGACGAGGCCGGTCAGAATCGTCGGGATAGCGTCGACGAGTCGTTGGAAGAAGTCGAGGAATGCACGCTCGACGAGCGTCGACTGCAACGCGACGGTCATGGGCGGTCTGGGACCGCCCGACACTAAAACCTACGCGCCGACGGCGTGGTCGACGACTTCGTAGTCGTCGTCCTCGACGCCGATGACCGCCCACTCGTAGTCGGGATTGGTGCGCGCGAGTCGGTCACGGAGGTCCCCTGCCGCCTCCATCCACGTGACGAAACAGCGGAGACGATACTCCGTCGTTCCGCCGTCTGCCCGGAGTTTGTCGGGCGACGATGCCTCGTCGGCGTCGAGTGCGGTCACGTGGACGGTCCGCCACTTCCGTTCGGCCCTGAGGTCGACCCCGTCGCGCTCGACGGAGTATCCGAGGCGGCGAAAGACGTCTTGGGCCGCCTCGACAGGTGGCATGGTAACAGGGGCCATGTGACTCTCTATACGGTAGAACGGGTGATAAGTGTTACCACGATAACCTGTGGCCCGAGCGGGCTACTCGGGTCGCCCGCCGTCTTCCATCGCGACGGAGCGATTCGGCGTCCCCGTCGGGTGGTCGTCGGTCGATTGGACTGCGAACGACGACAGGAGCGACTGGAGGCGTTCGGCTCGCTCCGTGAGCGTCGTGACGCTGGCGTTCACCTGCGACGTGGCCGTCGCCTGCGCGGACGCGGCGGTGGACGCGGCGTCCGTCTCCTCGGCCGTCGCGGCGCTGATGTCGGCCACTTCCTCGACCATCGCCACCGCCTCCTCGGTGCTCGCGGCTTGGTCGTCGGTCGTGTTGCTAATCTCTTGGATGCCGCTGTCGGTCTCGTCGGCGTTCTCGGCCACCTGCGTGAACGCGTCGACGACTTCTTGGAACGCTTCGACGCCGGCTTGCATGTCACGCTCTGCCACCCGCGCCTCCTCGACCGTTGTCTCCGTCTGTGCCTGCGTCTGCTCGATCAACTGCTCGATTTCCGTCGCCGATTCCTGCGTCTCCTCGGCCAACTGCTTGACTTCGTCCGCGACGACGGCGAAGCCGTCACCCGTGCCGTCCCCGCTACTGGCGCGGGCGGCCTCGATGTTCGCGTTCAACGCGAGGAGGTTCGTCTGCTCGGCGATGTCGCTGATGAGGCCGATTATCTCCTCGATTTCCGCCATCCGCTCGTCCAGCGTCTCGACGTTCGACACCGTCGTGTCGATGGCGTCCTGCACGTCGCGGGCGTCGCCGATGGCCTGCTTGGCCGTCGCTTCGCCCGACTCGGCGATGTCGGCCGTCTCGCGGGAGCGTTCCGCGACCGTGTTCGCGGAGGCCGCCACCTCCTCGACCGTCGCCGAGAGGTTCGTCATCTCGCCCGAGACGGTTTCGAGCATCTCTCGTTGCTCGTTTGCCCCCTCCGAAATCTCGCGAATCGACTCGCTCACGTCTTCGCTGGCGGCTTTCGTCTCCTCGGTGCCGTCGCTCGCTTCCTCGCTCGCGGCGGCGACTTCGTCGGCGAATGCCTGAATCTCTCGCATCGCCGTCTCCGTCTCGACCATCATCTCGTTGAACGCCTCGCCGATCTGTGCCATCGCCTCGCTCTCGCTCTCGGTGTCGACCCGGACGGTGAGGTCGCCGCTCGCCGCTCGCGCCATCGCGTCGCTGTACGCGTCCGCCCGCGCTTCGAGGTGGTCGTTCATCTCTTCGACCGCCTGCTGTCGGGCCTCTGCCTCGGCTTTCGCCTCCTCGGCTTCGGCTTTCGCGCGTTCGATTTCGGCCTGCTTGGCCTCCAGATTCTCGACTTCCTCGCTTTTGGCGCGTGCCTCTTCGAGTTGGATCTGTGCCTCCTCTCGGGAGCGCTCCGTGGAGTACCAGTGTGCCATCAGCGCCGCCGCGAGCATCAGGACGAACACGCCGTGAATCAGCCCCCAGACCCACGGGTTGTTGATGGCCGCCGTGTGGTTGTAGACGCGACTCGGATTTATCATCCCGAAGACGCCGTGGGTGAGCACGACGTAGCCGATGCCGAGTGCGAACGGCGCCCAGTCCTCGTACACCGCGACGACGGCCATCCCGACGAAGAAGTAGAAGTGTGCCTCGATGAATCCGCCCGAGAAGTGAACGAGCAGGACGGACACCGAAAGCACGCCGAGCGTCCCGAGTCCCGTCCGGACGCGCCGGGGGAGGCCCGGAACATGCGCTGCGGCGAGGAGGGCGGCGACGATGCCGATTTCGACCAGCACGGTCGTCAGCGGGATTTCCGGAATCGTTGCGCCCGTCACGAGCGATTCGGTTCCGTCGTACAGTCCCAGTGCGAAGAGGAAGGGCAGCTGCGCCAGCACGAGGATGGTAACGTTTCGGTGTCGACTCCGCCACGTCGACTCCGGAATCGAGTGTCCGTCCGGAATGTACCGGACGAACTCTCGAAGCACGGCTCCCCAGCGGCCCGGCTGGAAGAGTGCAGACCCGGAATCAGCTGTAATATCCGCCATCCTCCGCTGATACTCAGTGGGCCGTTAAAACCGCATCCCACCAAATATCACGGCTGATACCCCGTGCGCGGGGATTAGGTTCGGAACGACTCGCCGCAGCCACATTCGGAGACGACGTTCGGGTTCTCGACGTGGAAGCCCTCGGCTTGGAGGCCCGATTCGTAATCGAGCACCGACCCGCCGATGTAGTCGACGCTCGCGGGGTCGACGAACACGCGCAGGCCGTGGCGCTCCACGATGGTGTCGTCCGGTTCGGGTTCGTCGTCGAAGCGCATCCCGTAGGAGAGTCCGGCACAGCCGCCCTGCTGGACGAACAGTCGCAAGCCACCCATGTCCGCGTCCATCCCCTCGCGGTCCATCAGCGAGCGGGCTTCCTCCGCGGCCTCGGGCGTGACCTCCACCACTCGGTCGCTCGCCCGCTCCGCGCTTTCGGTACTCATGGTCGCAGTTACTCCGCGAAGCCTGTTAACCCTGACGGGGCTCAGTCGAAGCGGCGTCGCACGCTCTCGGCGTGGCCGGTGAGTCCCTCGGCGTCCGCGAGCGTCGTAATCGTGTCGGCGAGGCCGTCGAGCGCATCGCGGTCGAGTCGCTGGACGGTCGTCGACCGGAGGAACGTCTCGACGGACAGGCCGCCGAAGCGCTTGGCGCCGCCGCCCGTCGGCAGGACGTGGTTCGTCCCCGAGGCGTAATCGCCCGCTGCGACGGGCGTGTACGGGCCGAGGAAGACGCTCCCGGCGCTGTCGATGCGGTCGAGGAGCGCCTCGTCGTCCTCGGCCTGAATCGAGAGGTGTTCGGCAGCGTACTCCTCCGCGAAGAGCACCGCTTCGGACATCGAGCGCGCGAGGAAGACGCCGCTCGCGTCGTTGGCGAGGGCGGCCGCGATGGTCTCCTGTCGCTCACGCTCGACGAGTTGCGCGTCGACTTCGTCGACGATAGCGTCGGCCAGGTCGGCGTCGGCGGTCACCGCGACCACTGACGCGTGGTCGTCGTGTTCGGCCTGTGCGAGGAGGTCCGCCGCGACGAAGGCGGGGTCGGCCGTCTCGTCGGCGAGAACGAGCACCTCGCTCGGGCCGGCGAGGAAGTCGATTTCCACGTCGCCGCGCACTTCGGCTTTCGCCGCCGTGACCCAGCGGTTGCCCGGGCCGACTATCTTCTCGACCGGCGTGACCGTCTCCGTACCGTAGGCCATGGCGCCGACCGCCTGCGCGCCGCCGATGCTGTAGACGGCGTCCGCGCCCGCCTCGTGAATCGCCGCCAGCGTCGCGGGGTTCAGCTCCTCCGCGGGCGGCGTCGTCACCACGACGTGGTCGACGCCCGCAACCTTCGCCGGGATGATTCCCATCAGCGCGCTGGAGGGGTAGGCCGCGGCGCCGCCGGGCACGTAGACGCCGACGCTGGAGAGCGGGCGGAAGCGCCGACCGAGTTCCCGGTCGCCGAAGTCGTCGCGCCAGTCCTCGGGCAGCTGTCGCTCGTGGAACTCGCGGACGTTGTCCGCGGCGGTCCGAATTGCATCGAGCAGGTCGTCGTCTACCTCCTCGTGGGCGCGTTCGGCGGCGTCGGTCACGTCCAAGTTGCCGACTTCGACGCCGTCGAACTCGCGGCAGAACTCTCGAATCGCTACGTCCCCCTCGTCGCGAACCCGGCCGACGATGTCGCGCACGTCCTCGCGGACGGCCTCGACGCCGGCGTCGCGCTCGAACAGCGACTGCCGGTCGCCCGGCCCGAGCGCGTCGATGTCACGTACGTCCATACCCGCGTTTGCATGGGCGGGCGAAAAGGGATTCCGGTCCGACCGTCGTGGGGCCAGTCGCCGCCGGGCTATTCGGGGCGGTTGTGCCCGTGTCCGGCGACGAACGCCACGGCGTTCAGACAGACGAGTCCCGCAAAGGCCGTACTGTGGGACATCACCATCCCCGTCGCGAGCATCGGGAGGTACGTCAGCGGGAGGAGCGTCGCCACCCAGAAGGCGACGAAGCGGACGGGCCGTGCTGCGAGTTCGGCGAGGGCTTGGAGGGCCGGAAGCGATTGCGACGCGGTGCGTGCGAGGGACGATGAGCGAACGGACATGGTGACTGGCTCCACCTGTACCATGTAGCCACACCATCATATAGGGGGCAAATCGTTGCACTGGATTCAGGCCAATTTGACTCCGTGAGTCCGAGTAATCCAGTATTTGTGTCGTTTTACGACCGTTTCAAATTCTCTTAGAGATTTTATACAGGCTTTAGAACCGACAAACACCGATATCAGGGGTTCACGGCCGTCTGTCCCGTCCCGTAATCGTAACAGGTTACATCTCGTCCCCAGCGATACATATATCAGTTTCTCGATAATTGTATACGGGGTGAGCGGATAGTCGGCATCGATGCGAACGTTGGACGGTGGGACGGCGTCGCGGTTCGGCGTGGCGTGGGGCGAAGTCACGGGTGCGGTTGGCGACACCGTGACGGTCTTACCCATCGTCGTCGCCGTCGCCGCACTCACCGACCTGTCGCTCGGCCACATTCTCCTCGGCTTCGCCGCCTTTCAGGTCGTCTGGGGGCTCTGGTACGGCCATCCCATGTCCGTCGAACCGATGAAGGCGCTCGCCGCGCTGGTCATCGCCGGCGGTCTCTCCACGGGCGAGTACGTCGCTGCCGGCCTCGTCGCCGGCGTCGCGTTGCTGGTCATCGGCAAGACGGGGGCGCTCGCGCGCCTCGCACCCTACGTCGGCGAACCCGTCGTGCGCGGCATCCAGATCGGCGTCGCGCTCATCCTCCTCCGCACCGGGTTGACGACCAGTCTCGACGCCCCGGCGCTCGCCGGCCTCGCCGTCCTCGTCGCCCTCGGCGCCGTCGTGACCGGACACCGCGAGGTGGCGGCTCTCGCCGTCCTCGGCCTCGGGTCGGTGCTGGCCTTCGCCGACGTGGGGACGCTCACGCCACGCCTCCCGCAACTGGCGCTTCTCGACCCCGGTGCTCTCTCGCTCACGCGAAACGCCATCGGCGCGACGGCCGGACAACTGGCCATGACCGTCGGCAACGCCGCCGTCGCAACCTCGCTGCTCGTCGACGAGTACTTCGACGCCGAGGCGTCGCCCGACGACCTCTCGACCAGCATGGGCGTCATGAACCTGCTTGCTGTCCCACTCGGCGCGATGCCCATGTGCCACGGGAGCGGCGGCGTCGCCGGCAAGTACGCTTTCGGTGCCCGGACCGCCACTTCGAACCTGATTCTCGGGGGCCTCTACCTCCTCCTGGCTGTCGTCGCCGTCGATGTCGTCGCCGCGTTCCCGATGGCCGTCCTCGGCGTCGTCCTCGTCCTCGTCGCCATCGAACTTGGACGCTCGGGCGTGGACACGAACGACCCCCTACTGACCGGTGTCGTCGGCGTCGTCGCCCTCCTCGTCAACGTCGGCGTCGCCTTCGGCGTCGGCCTCCTCGGGTCGTATCTCCTCGCCCGAGTACGCGATGGCGACGGCGACCCGGCTTAGAAGCCCGCGGCCGTCCCGTCCTTTCGCGGTTCCGTCGCGCCCGACATGACGCTATCGGCGAGTCGCGTAATCTCGCCGCCGCCGAACGCCGAGGGCGGCCTGACGACCACGTCGTGCCCGCGACGCACGAGCTTCGGGACGACGCCGTCCGGGAAGCGGTCCTCGACGGCGAGCGAACCGTTTTCGAGGTAGCGCCACCGCGGCGCGTCCAGCGCCGCTTGGAGCGGCATATCGTAATCGAGGAGGTTCGAGAGCACCTGCAGGTGCCCCTGCGGTTGCATGTACCCGCCCATCACGCCGAAGGCGGCCCAATCGTTGTCGTCGAACCGCGCCAGTCCCGGGATGAGCGTGTGGAAGGGCCGCTTCCCCGGTTCGAGGCGGTTGGGATGCTCCGGGTCCAGCGTGAACGAACTCCCGCGGTTCTGGAGCGTGATGCCCGTCTCGGGCACCACCACGCCGCTTCCGAAGTGACCGAAGATGGAGTTGATGAAGGAGACGACGTTCCCCTCGTCGTCGGCGACGGTCAGGAGGACGGTGTCGCCGTCCTCCGGCGGTGCGCCCGGCCCGCCGATGGAGACGTTCCCCGCCCGCTCACCGACCGTCGTCGCGCGCTTCGCGGCGTAGGCCTTCGAGCCGAGTGCGGGCACGTCCTCGAACTCGGGGTCCGTGATGTAGTGGTGGCCGTCGTGGAAGGCACGCTTCAGCGATTCGGCGAAGTAGTGGACGCGCTTGGCCGAGTCGTAGTCGTAGCTTCCGGCGTCGAGCTCTTCCGCGATGTTGAGTGCCTCCAGCGCCACCAGTCCCTGGTTGTTCGGCGGGAGTTCGTAAATTTCGGCACCACGGTAGGTGGTCGAGACGGGGTTGACGTACTCCGGTTCGAAGTCCGCGAGGTCGTCGGCCGAGAGCAGACCGCCGCGCTCCCGGACCGCCTCGGCGATGTGGTCGGCCAGCGGTCCCTCGTAGAAGGCGTCGGCACCCTCCGTGGCGATGGTCGAGAGCGTCCCGCCCAAATCCGGGAGGCGCATCACGTCGCCGGTGTCGGGCGCTCGCCCACCGAGCAGATACTCCTCGCGGGCGTGCGATTCGGTGAACAGCGTCTCGGCGACGGTCCACATGTCGGCGATGACTTCGCTCACCGGGAACCCCTCCGTGGCGTACTCGATGGCGGGTTCGAGCGCCGCGGCGAGCGACCGCTCGCCGTGGTCGTCGAGCAGTCGGTCCCAGCCACGGACCGTCCCGGGCACCGTCACCGTGAGCGGTCCGGCGCCGGGCATCGTCGCATCCGCGGGGTCGACGCCCGACTGCTCCGAGACTCGCCGCCGGACCGCGTCGCGCGTCGCGTCGGCGGGCGCGCCGCCACAGCTTCGAAACGCCCCCACGTCGCCGTCGGCGGTGCGATAGAGGGCGAACGCGTCGCCGCCGATACCGGTGCTCATCGGTTCGACGACGTTCAACGCGGCCGCCGTCGTCACCGCGGCGTCGAAGGCGTTGCCGCCATCACGGAGGGCTTCGACACCCGCCTGCGCGGCGAGTGGCTGACTCGTCGCCACCATGCCGTTCTGTGCGTAGGCCGTGGACCGCCGCGAGTCGAACCGGTCGAGGTCCGGATTACCGTCCATGCCAGTCACAACCTCGCACCGGTACAAAATCGTTGGGTATCGGGCCAATCTATCCGACTAAACGGTCACTAACACCGCGCATCTGTGCCCGAATAGGGGAGCCGGAGCTAGTAAATCTGAATAAATGAATATATAATGGATATTCGGGGAGAGACGGCAAGTTCGTCTCCCCCATCGGTCGGGACGAACTAGTCGATGTGGCCTTCGCGGCGGAGCTGGTCCGCGTCCTGCCCGTCGTAGCGCCACTCGATGTTCGCCTTCTCGTCCTGCCAGTCCCACGGTTCCACGAGGACCACGTCGCCCTCGCTGATCCACGTCCGGTATTTCATCCGACCGGGGATGCGGCCCATCCGGTTCTCGCCGTCTTCACAGCGTACACGGACGTGATTCCCACCGTTGTGTTCGGTCACGACCGCGAACAGCTCGTCGTCGTCGGGCATTCGGAGATTCCGACGCCCGCCGTCTTCGTTTTGGCTCATACCTCTAGTAGGTGACCCGCACGGTTAAGTCGTTGGAGTCGAGCGTTAGCGATTCACACGACTCGAGCGCCCCCGAACCTTTGCCGCCGCGGATCGAATGGCCGGTGATGCGTGCCGCAGCTTTCACCGAACTGACCGGACCGGACGGCGTGAACATCGTCGAACGACCGACGCCTGAACCCGACCCGGGCGAGGCCGTCGTCGACGTTGAGGCGTGCTCAATCAACCGCCACGACCTCTGGATTCTCGACGGCGACTCCGCCATGGTCGACCCCAGTGACCTTCCCTTCGTCACCGGTCTCGACGTCGCGGGCGTCGTCTCTGCCGTCGGCGACGGCGTCACCGACCTCGAACCCGGCGACCGTGTCCTCCTCTGTCCCAACCAGACGTGTGGCACCTGTCGGTTCTGTCGCGAGGGCCCCGAGAACCTCTGTGAGTCCTTCTCGCTGTACCACGGCGGCCTCGCGGAATCGGCCCGCGTCGATGCCGACCGCCTGATTCCGCTCCCCGACGACGTGGACGCGACGACGGCGGCGACGCTGCCGACCGCCTATCTGACCGCGTATCACATGCTCCGCCGGGCCGATGTCGAGGCCGGCGACCTCCTCTTCGTCCCCGGCGCGACCGGCGGCGTCGGCGTCGCCACCGTCCAACTCGCGGACGTACTCGGCGTCCGAACCGTCGGCACCTCCTCGTCGGCGTCGAAGCTCGACCGACTGGCCGAACTCGGCGCCGACCACACCGTCCGCGGGACCGACCCCGACGCTCTCCGGCCCGCCGTCGCCGACATCGGCACCCCCGACGCGGTCGTCAACCACCTCGGCGGCCCCTACACCGACCTCGGACTCAACCTCATGCGCCGCGGCGGGCGGATGGTCATCTGCGGGCGGACTGCCGGCGGCACCTCAGAAATCGACATCCCCGACCTGTTCCTCGGCCACAAGCACGTCGTCGGGAGCACGATGGGAACCCAGGCCGACCTAGAGCGGTTGGTCGACCTCGTCGCCGCCGGCGACCTCGACCCCGTCGTCGACCAGACGTTCCCGCTGGCGGCGACGGACGAGGCCTTCGCCACGATGAAAGACCGAGAGTCGCTCGGCAAACTCGTCGTGACGATGGACTAGCTCTTCCCCATCGTCTCGGTGAAGTGGTTCGTCCCCTCGTCGGTGCCGGCGACGATGAGTTCGTCGCCCTCGCGGACGCGGAATTCCGGCCCCAAGTCCGTGACTACCTCGCCGTCGCGTTCGACGCCGACGATGGTACATCCCGTTCGGGCGCGGACGTCCGCCTCGCCGAGCGTTCGCCCCACCAGTCCCGGCGCAGAGGTGCGAATCACCTCCACCTGCTTGTCCAGCGAAATGACCTCCTCGTCTTCCAGAATCGTCGAAGCGAGCATCCGACCGCTGACCGTCGCGAGCGAGAGGACGTAGTCTGCGCCCGCGCGGTACATCTTCTGGACGTTCTCCGTCTCCTCGGCGCGAGCGATAATCTCGATGGAGGGGTTCAGGTCCCGAAGCACGAGGATGGCGAACTCGGTGAGCGTGTCGTCCGGAATCGCGAGGATGACCGAGCGCGCCTCCTCGACGCCCGCCTGCGAGAGGGCGTCGGGGTCGGTCGCGTCGCCGACCACGTCGACGCCCGGCCCGTCCGTCAGGTCCATCGCGACGTGTGAGACGTCCGCGCGCGAGAGCGCGTTCGTGACCGTCGTCCCCACCTCGCCGTGGCCGACGACGAGCGTCTGCCCCCGCCGGAACCGACGGATGTCGGACGTGGTCATCTGCTTCAGTCGTTCGAGTTGGGCCTCGTGTCCCGTGACGAGGAGGACCGTCCCGCCGTCGAGGGTCGCATCGGGCGACGGCGGACTCTCGAACTCGCCCCGGAACCACGCGCCGATGATGTTGACGCCGGCGCGTTCGCGGACGCCGCTCTCGGCGATGGTCCGGCCGACGAGGTCGCTCCCCCGCTGAATCGGGAGTTCGGCCACCTCGAAGTCCTCGCCGACCTCGATTGCCTCGCCCAACTCCGCCGAGATGCCTGTCGTCACCTTCGAAGCGAGGCCTTCGCCGAGGAGCGCACGCGGCGAGAGCACGGCGTCGGCGCCCGCGAGTTGGTGGTACTGCTCGCGTTCGGGGTCGTCGACGACGCTCACCGTTCGCACGTCGTCGGCGACTTCCTTCGCCGTGAGGACGATACTCGTGTTGACGGGGTCGGAGTCGTCGGCGACGAGACACCGCGCCTCGGGGAGGCGGGCCGCCTCCAGGCCGTCGACGGACTGCGGGTCGGCGTGAATCACGTCGTACCCCGCTTCGTAGTGGTCTTTCGCCCGGTCGCGGTCGGGTTCGAGCACGAGGTGGTCGACGCCCCACGAGTCGAGTTCGTCGACCAGCGTCTCACCGCGCGGGGTCAGCGTGCAGATGACGACGTGGTTTTCGAGGCCCTCCGGCGCCACTGTCGGCACCGTCGTCGAGATGGCCTCCTCGAACAGCGGGAAGACCAGCACCGGCAGCGCGAGGAAGATGAGCACCACGCCAGTCAGGTCCATCACGATGACGAGGACGTTCATCTCCGCACTCTGCCACGGGGCGTCGGAGCCAAAGCCCGTCGTCGTGAACGTCTCGACGACCACCTGGAGCGCGTGGAGGAAGGTTATCGGCGACCCCTCGAAGACGCTCATCCCCGTATCGTACACGGTGGCGTACGCCAGCATCACGGCTACCAACCCGACGACGTACACGAGCGTCCGGCGCTGCCACGTGTCCATACCTCACTCTGTGGCGTCGGCGGAATAAACCGTCTGCTCCGGGCGGGCGTCCGGACCCACACGCGTTCTGAGCACCAACACGATAGCCACGCCGGCAAAGACCAGCGCCCCCGCGAGCCCGAAGGCGTAGCCGTAGCTGGTCGCCGCGACCCAGCCACCGAGGACGCTCCCAATCCCGCCGGCGACGGCGGAGAGCGCGCTGTAGACGCCGAGCGCTTCGCCGCGGACGATGGGCGGCGCGAGTCGCGTCACGAGCGTCGCCGCCGAGACGGCGATGACCGCCCACGTGAACCCGACGACGACGAAAATCGGTACGGCCGCCGCGAGCGACCCGCCGGCGACGACGACGAGTGGGAGGGCGACGCCGCGGACGGCGAGGCTCCCGACGTGGACCAGTGCCACCTCGTAGCGCGCCACGAGCGTCGCTGCGACGCCGAAAAAGACCGCGGCCCCGGCGTTCAGCGCGAAGTAGAGGCCGAAGACGGCGTCGGAGCCGAAGCCAGCCTCGCCCAGATACGCCGGCAGGGGGGCGAAGAAGGCGCCGAAGCCCGCGAACGCGAGCGTGACAGCGACGAAGTAGAGCGCGAGCCCCGGCGTGAACCGCCGGACGAAGCGACGCGGGTGGAAGCCGCGCACGTCCATCCGGACCGGCGTGAAGGGGAAACTGGCGCCGCGGACGCCGAAGCGCGTCGCGGCGGTGATTGCCCGCTGAAGACGCCGGGGGGCGGGCATCGACTCTCTCTCTTTCGGGAGCGCGCTCGCGGTGACGAGGCCGCCAACGCCCGTACTCACCGCACAGACCAGACAGACGAGTCGCTGGACGGTGACCGGCGCCAGCCCCACCACTCGCTCCCCGACGAGGACGACCACGAACCCGACCAGCAGGCCGAGCGCCCACCCGACCCCCTGCCACTCGTTGAGGCGGGCGATGCGGTCGCTCCACTCGGATTCGGGCGCGTCGACGACGACGAGGAGCGTGAGGACGGGCGTCGCCGCCGCGAACGCGAACCAGATGGCGGCGTTGGCGACGATGACCAGCGGTATCGACTCGACGGCGGCGACGCCGGCCAACCCCGCCGCGACGACGCCGATAGCGCCGAGGATGTACCCCCGCCGGTGGCCGGTCCGGTCCGCGAGGCGGCCGACGACCAGCGCTCCCGGCGCGCCCGCGACGGCGGCGACGGCGGCGAGGACGCCGAGCACCGCCGGGCCGCCACCCAGCGAAACGACGTACAGCGGTACGATGAGCGACGCTCCACCGAGGCCGATGGACGCGAGTCCCCAGCCGTACAGCCACCGATCAGACACGGTCGACGGCTCACGCCCCGCGAACTTATATGGTCCGTGTAACTGCGTCGGTGCCCCCCGACGACGCCGCGCCCGTTTCGAGACTCACCGGGGGGTGGCTTACAGCGACCCGGTGATGAACAGCTCGAACACGATGAAGAAAATCGGGAGCAGTATCGAACTGACCAGTCGGGTGATGATGCCGATAGAGAGTGGGTAGAGTTGGACGCTCTGGTAGTCCTCGAACTCCCGGCGGGCACGGCGAATCTCCATCTCCAGCAGTTCGTCGTCCGTGTCTGCGAGGTGGTCGTCCGGTAAGTCGCCGTCTCCCTCCGCCAGCAACGCCAGTCGGTCTTCGAGCGTGCGGATGCGCTCGCGGTGTGCGTCGAGCATTCGCTCGCGCAGGTCCTGAGCCCGCCGGTTCACCTTGTAGGTCGGATAGAGGAAGTTGAGGCCGACCAGCAGGACGAACAGCCCCACGCCCACGTAGACGACGGATTCGTACTGGATGTTGGACGCGATTTGGAAGGCGAGTGGGAGCGCGAACGACCCCAGCGACGTGATGACCGTCATCCGGATGGCGAACGTCCCGACGGTACTGAGGCCGCCGAGGCCGTCGGGGTGGAGGGGGTCAACGTCGAGTTGGACTCGCTCCGCGAACGACCGGATGACGAAGACGGTGAGCACCGCGCCGTGCGAGCGAAGCCCCGCGAACAGCAGCCAGTAACAGAAGAAGCCGAGATACGCCCCCTGCTCGACGGGGCCGGTGATGCCCTGTGACTGGAAGTAACTCTGCCCGACGACGAACACCGTCAGCACGAGTCCGGCCCACACGAGCGTGCTCGCCCACCAGTACGAGGAGTAGAGGCGGTCGTACCGCGTCGCCAGTTCCTGCAGCGTGTCGTGGTCCGATTCGGCGGTGATGAGCTCCACGTCGTCGAAGAACTTCGGGAGGAGCCGTTCGTCGTAATACCACACGTCGTAGGGGGCCGAAACCACCATCAGGCAAGCGAGGATTTGCCCGACGAGAAACCCATTCGACGCCTCGGACGGGTCGAGGGCAATCGCCGTCGTCACGACCGGAATCCAGCCGAGCGTACACAGCGCGGCGGCCGCGGGATGGTCGACGTAGCCGCGCCCCCACTCGACGATTCGACTCACCCAGAGCGACGTCTCGTTGTACTCCATCCTTCGCCACTCACGTCTCGATTCAAAGACATTTGTTTTTGGGTCCCCCGAAGAGATAAACCGCAGACTCCGTATGCCCGACCATGGGCGCGGACCGTGCCGACGACGGCGACGAGGCGGACCGAGCAGTCACGCAGTCGCTCCCGCCGTATCCATCGACCGTCGGCCACCACCTCACCCACACCGTCGGTGCGATGCGGGACGTGTTGGGCTTTCGCTCGCGGGCGATGGCGGAGCGTGACCTCGTCCGCATCCACCTCCTCGGCCCCGGCGACGTCTACCACCTCGGCCACCCCGACCACTTCGAGCGCGTCCTCCTGAACGACCGCGACAGGTTCCGGAAATCCGACGACTTCCAGCTGGCGTTCGAGGGCGGCCTCGTCGCCGTCGAGGGAGAGACGTGGCAGCGCCAGCGCGACGTGCTCCAACCCCTGTTCGCGCGTGACCGCCTCGTCGACTACGCCGACGGCATGGTCGAGCAGATTCGGCGTCGGTGTCGGCGCTGGACGCCGGGCGAGCGAATCGACCTCGCGGCGGAGTCGAGCGACCTGACGCTCGACGTGCTCTTCGCGACGCTGTTCGGCCGCGAACTCGCCGTCGACGGCGACGAGGAGATTCGAACCGCCGCCTCTCACCTGCATCACTGGTTCGCACCCACCTCCTACCCGCTGCCGACGTGGATTCCGACGCCCGCGCGACTGCGGTTCAAGCGTGGGAAGCGCCGCCTCCAGGATGTTGCGACCGACCTCCTCGAAGAGAAGGCCGACGACCCGCCCGCCGACCCATCCGAGGCCGACGACCTCCTCTCTCTGCTCGTCGCGCTCCGGGAGTCGGGCGTCGAGAGCGAGGCGCTGTCCGACGACCGCCTCCGCGACCAGGTGGTGACGATGATCTTCGCCGGCCACGACACCACCGCCACCGCCATCTCCTTCGCCTGCTACGCGCTGGCCCACCATCCCGAGGTCCGCGACCGATTCCACGCCGAAGTCGACACCCTCGACGGCCCGCCGACGCTTGACGACTTGGACGACCTCTCGGTGACGGAGCGAATCGTCACCGAGGCGCTTCGGTGCTACCCGCCGGTGTACACCATCCCGCGCGAGACGACGACGGACGTGACGATGGACGGCTACCGGATTCCGGCGGGAGAGCCCGTCTGGCTCACCGTCGACCAAGTCCACACCGACTCCCGGTTCTACGACGACCCCGAAACCTTCCGCCCCGCGCGCTGGGACGGGTCGCTCCGCGAGCGGATTCCCGACTTCGCGTACGTCCCCTTCGGCGGCGGGCCGCGCCGCTGTATCGGGCGGCGGTTCGCGCTGATGGAGGCGAAACTCGCCCTCGCGACCATCGGGCGCGAGTACCACCTCGCGTGGCCGGGCACGGAGCCGGACGACCCGCCACTCCTCGCGGGAATGACGGCGCGGATGGCTCCCGGCACCGAGTTCCGCGTCCAATCACGGTGAGCACCTGACGCTGATGTGACCAGGTAACACGCGTGTCAGCGCGGATTCAAGTCGGTGCGACACCTAGAACGGAGTATGACAGAACCGACACCGACGCCGGGCATCCACCACGTCACGTGTATCGCCGGCGACCCCCAGCAGAACCTCGATTTCTGGGTCGAGACGCTGGGACTTCGCCTCGTGAAGCGGTCGATAAATCAGGACGACCCGAGCACCTACCACTTCTTCTTCGCCGACGCGGAGGGGACGCCCGGGACGAGCATGACGTTCTTCCCGTGGAGCGACCTCCCGCAGGGGAAAGTCGGGAGCGGCCAAGTGTCGCGAACCGCCTTCCGCGTCCCCGAGGGCAGCCTCGACTTCTGGGAAGCACGATTCGACGACCACGGCGTCGACTACGACGACCGAGTCGAGCGCTTCGGCGAGACGGTCCTCCCCTTCCGCGACCCGGACGGACTGCCCGTCGAACTCGTCGAAGTCGAGATTCCGGAGGATGACCCGACCGTCCCGTGGACGGAGTTCGTCTCCGAAGACGTGGCCATCCGTGGCTTCCACTCGGTCACGCTTTGGCTCGCCGACCCCCATCCGACGATGGGCTTGCTCCGCACGATGGGCTTCGAGGAAGTCGGTACCGAAGAAGCACAGGGCGACACGCCCGGTGACGAGCGAACTCGCTTCGCCGCCACCGGGACAGTCGGGCAGTACGTCGACATCCTCCCGACCATCGAGGGCGGCCGACAGGGCCACGGGACGGTCCACCACGTCGCCTTCCAGACGCCGACCGACGAGGACCAAGAGGCGATGCGCGAGGCCATCCGCGGCGAGGGCCTGAACCCCACCCAACAGATAGACCGCCACTGGTTCCGGTCGGTCTACGTCCGCGAACACGGGGGCGTCCTCTTCGAGCTCGCGACGAAAGACCCCGGCTACACGAGCGACGAACCGCTCGACGACCTCGGCGGCCGCCTCGTCCTCCCCGGTTCCTTCGAGGACCGCCGCGAGGAAATCGAGGCCGGTCTGCCCGACGTGACGGTGCCGGGCGCCGACACCGCCGAAGCCGACGACTGACGGACGAAGTCGAGAGGGGCGAGCGATTCGGCGTCACCCTCTCACGTCTCGGCTAACCGGGTTCCTTTTTGACGGAGCGGGAGCAATCCCTGCCCGATGCCCTCCATCACTCGCCGCCGTCTCGTCGGCGGTGCCGTCGCTGCCGCGGCCGCCTACGGTGGTCACCGCCTCTATCGCGGGAGAGCCAACGCGACGTTTGCGTCGTGGACGCCGGCCGACGGTACGTGGCCGCTTCGCCGCTTCGACCCCGCGAACACCGCTCACAACCCGTCGGCGACGCCACCGAACGACGCGCCGACGAGCCGACGCCTCACTACAGCGTCGACGACGGCGAAGAAGCCGCGATTTCACCCACTCGTCGGCGACGACACGCTCGTTTTGCACGGCTCCCGGCTGGAGACGCACGCCCTCGACGGCGAACTGCGAGACGCCCACGACGCGACCACGCCCTTCGCGGGCCTCAGCCCTGACGGCACGCTCCACGCCGCGCAACTGAATCGGGACTCGCCCGCGACGCTCGTCGGATACGCGCCCGACGGGAACCGCATCTATCGGCACTCGTTGCCGGACGACGACCCGAGCGGTCTCACCGTCGGCACGCGTGAGGTGTACGTCGGCGTCGAGAGCGGCGACCTCGTCGGCATCGACGTCGAAACGGGACTGCGCTGGCGCGCCGAGGGAGCGAAACCCGTGCTCACCGACGGCCGACTGTACGGTGCGAGCGCCCCCCTCGACGGCACAGTCGCCTACGCGCCGCGGACGGGGATGGACCGCTACCTCCACCCCGGCCCGGCGCGTCGCTGGCACACCGGCACCGAGGGAATCCCCGGTTTCTATCACCCGCCTGCGGTCGCCGACGGCCGCCTCATCCACGGGTCCTACGCCGTCCGTGGCGGTGCAGTCACCGCCGTCGACACTGAGACTGGGGCGTTCCTCTGGGAGCCGCGCTCGCTTGGCGCCGACGTGGCGACGCCCGCCCTCGTCGGCGACCGGGGATTCACCGCTGTCGGACTCGGCGACCGGACTCGCGGGCGTGTCGTCGCTCTCGACCTGACGACGGGCGAGACAGCGTGGTCCGACGAGACGGATTGGTACCCGTACGCACCCGCCGTCGGCGGCGATACCCTCGTCGTCGCCGGCGAGCGACGCCGCGACGGCGAGTCAGTCGGCGGCGTTGTTCGTGCCTACGACACCGGCTCCGGCGACCGACTGTGGACGCGAGAACTCGAGACGGAAGCCGGTGGGTTGGCACTCGTCGGTGATCGGATCCTCGTCACGAGCGGCGCCGACCTGCTCGAACTCCGGTGACGCGGCCGGACGCTTACGGTCACGCGCGCCCTACGCCGACCGTGCTCCGCGGTTCGAACGCTCGACTCGTCGGTATCGTCACTTGCGCCGCCGCCCTCGGATGGGCCGTCGCGGGGGCGCGCGACGTGCCCCTCTCGCCCCATCACGGCAACGCTCGCGTCGGCCCGGACTGGCCCGACCGACACGGACTCCGCGGCGAGCGCGTCGCCGGCGAGATGGCGTCACTCGACGCCTACGAGCGTCCCGGATTCGACCCCGAGGCCGTCCATCCCGACGTGCGGGCGCTCTACGAGCGAACGAGTGACTTCGAGATGACCCTTACTGCGGCGTGGCACCGACCCTTCCGTCTCGGTGCGCGCCTCGCGAGTTGCTGGACCAGTCGGGTCGAACAGCTGAATCTCCCGGAACCGGGCGGCGACCCGAAACGCGTCACGAGCGACCTGTTCGCGCTCTCGCCGGTGGGGGCGGCCGCCGACCCGCGCGACGACCCGCGACTCTGGATACGCACCACCGAGGACGGCGAGGGAGTCTTCGTCGCCGTCTACGCCAGTCACGTCGCCGACGGGGAACGCGTCGTCAACGTCGCCGTCCCACTTCCCGGCGCCAGCCTCGCCACCGTCCTCCGGATGGAGAACCACGGTACTGGCGTGGCGCTCACGACGGACTGTCCCGACGGCGGGCTGTATCTTCACACCGACGCCGGCGCGGTTCGGCTTCCGGCGAGCCAACGCTTCGGCGTCGCACCCGCGGGCGACCCCGATGCACCAGCCCCGCCCGACGCCGATGGGATTGCGGACGCCGCCGTGTTCGCGGACCAGCGTATTCGCCTCTGTGGCTGTCCGCTCGTCACCGTCCGCTACGCCGCGACGCGAGCGTAGAAGCGTCGAAACTGGCCGTAATGTCCGCTCGGGACGGTGGAGGATTCACGGTCGGTGGACACGTCGGGGCCGAACGGTCGACGCCGAGTAGTCCGAAACTCCTGACTCGCCGTCGATTCACTCGCGCGAACGAACGTCAGCGCGAGGCCGACGCGTGACCATCCGGAACGAGGGGTGCTTTTGGTCGAGCGTTTACCGAGCGCTGGCTTCGCCAGCGCGCAGCGTAAAAGGTCGATGTACGCCCGGAACACTAACGTCTAGCCTCATCCCTGGCGGCGTGCCGTGGTCGGCTAGCTAACCCTCGTGCCGGGCGACCGTCGGATGCGTGAGACGGCGTCACGTTCTGGAGGTCGGTAGACCTCCCCGCTGGCTATTCCGGAGTCAGTGAGTCCCGGATTCACCCATGTCGCGTGCCCGGGTTCTCCGCGCTGTCATCGCGCCCTGACGGGCGTACTCGGGCGGGGACTAAAGGCACGCAGCCGTGCTACGACACGGAGGGGTTAACGCCTTGCGGGTCGCCTGCGTGACGGCGTCAGTAGACGTAGTCCGACTCGTGGATGCTCACGAACTCGCGGTTGCGGTACTTACCCCACCGATATCTGAGGAGGAGTTTGGCGGCGTCGAGTCCGGCGCTGAACTTCTGTTCGAACATCTGATACCCGCCTTCGTCGGCGAGCATCTTTCGCCCGGTTCGGAAGATGTCGTCCCAGTCGTCCGGGCCGTAGTCCTGCACCATGTCGGCCATGGTGACGTTGCGCAGGATTTCGTCGCCGATGGCGTCTTTCCAGCGGTCGTTGTACGTCGAGAGGTCGCCCCGCGCGGCGAGTTCGCCAGCGATGGCACCGGTGCGGACGGCGACGTGGTCGCCGCCCTCGTGGAACGCCGACGTGGTGCCCATCGCGCCGCCGGTGACCGCGATGCCGGCGTCGACCGGGGAGTCGACCGGGCGCGTCGAGGAGATGGGGTACGTCTCCGTCCCGCTGGATTTCCCGCGCTCCTCGACGAGGGGGAAGTCCTCGGGCACGTCGTACTCGTCGCCGTACTCGTGTTCGAGCAGTCGGCGGAGATACTCGCCACCGCTCGGAACGGTGTCGTCGTCGGGCCGGAGAAGCGCGTAGGACTCCCGGTCGTCGACCGACGACAGGTCGAGACCGATGGGCATCGTCAACCCGATTCGGGCCACGTTGTCGTCGTTCGGGAAAATCCACGGGTAGGCGGTGTGGCCGGGGATGTGTCCCCACCAGAAGGTAATCGACCCGCGGAGTTCCTCGGCGAGTTCGGCGGGCAGTCGGCGGTGCTCTTGGTAGGCGATGTGGTTCGCCGTCGTCGTGCCGAGGTGGTCGGTGACGGGCGAAGCGAGATATCGGTCCAGCACGCGGTTGGTCACAGTTCGCTGCGGGCCGTCGGCGAGGACGAGGAAGTCGGCGCCGACGGGGTCGCGGTCCGCGAAGCGAAGGGTGTGACGCGGGTCGCTCCCGAGGTCGGTCTCGACGTCTTTCACCGTCACGCCGAGGTGGTAGTCGGCGCCGACGCCTTCGGCGCGTTCGCGGAGCCAATCGTCGAACGCCGCGCGGTCGAAGGTGTAGCCGAACGTGTCGTAGGAGGAGTCGATGCCCGTACTCCGGAGGACACAGGATTCGGTCGGGCCGACGAACGTCGCTCGGTCGAGTTCCGACAGCAGGATTCCGTCGGGGAACTCGTCGGGGTGGATGCCCATGATGTCGACCCAGTAGTCGAGGATGCCCGCGGCGTCGGTGGAGTCCGGGCCGAGGCCGTCGCGGTCCGCTCGGGGGACGCCCTTCTCGAAGACGAGGGCGGACGCGCCCGCTTCGGCGGCCGCGTGGGCCGCCGCCGACCCGGCGGGGCCGCCACCGACCACGGCTACGTCCACGTGTTCCATACTCTACGTCCGAACGGGCGGGGGTATTAATCGCCCGGAACGGACCGGCCGACCTCGTTGCCTCTTTAATGGAGGCGGCTGCATCCACACGCATGTCCGACCCCGACGTACTCGTTTTGCGACAGAAAGTCCACGGTGTCTCGCCGGAGCAGTACGCCGACTGTCTCCGTGACCGCCTCCCCGACCACGACATCGCCGTCGCCAAGACGCCGAGCCAAGAGCGAGAGTTGATTCGACACGCCCGCGTCGCCACGGGCGTTCACTTCGACAGCGAACTCCTCGCCGCGGCCGAGGACCTCGAGATGTTCGCCTGCGCCTACGCCGGCACGGGCCACCTCGACGTGGACGCCATCGCCGACGCGGGCGTCGCCGTCACGAACGCCGCGGGCGTCCACGGCCCCAACATCTCCGAATACGTCATCGGGTCGCTCATCGCCCACGAGCGACGCTTCCGCCGGGCGTGGGAGCAACAGCAACGCGCCCACTGGCAGTCCTACTCCGCCGGCGAACTCTACGACAGCACCGCCGCCGTCGTCGGCCTCGGTGCCATCGGGTCGGCGCTGGTCGAGCGACTCGACGCGTTCGGCGTCGACACCATCGGCGTCCGCTACACGCCCTCGAAGGGCGGCCCGACCGACGAGGTGGTCGGCTTCGACTCGATTCACGAGGCCGTCGCGCGCTCGGAGTACGTAATTCTGGCCTGCCCACTCACCGACACCACCCGCGGCCTCATCGACGCCGACGTGCTGGCCTCGATGCGGGCCAACGCCCTCCTCGTCAACATCGCGCGCGGGCCCGTCGTCGACACCGACGCACTCGTGACGGCGCTTCGCGACGACGACATCCGCGGGGCGACGCTGGACGTGACCGACCCCGAACCGCTCCCCGATGACCATCCGCTCTGGGCGTTCGAGAACGTCCAGATTACGCCCCACAACTCGGGGAAGACGCCGAAGTACTACGCCCGCCTCGCCGACATCCTCGCAGCGAACCTCCGTCGCATCGAGGCCGGCGACGCGGACGAACTCGAAAATCAGGTCGTCTGAACCGGGCCCTTACTGCTCCGGTGGCGCGACTTCGTTTCGAAGCGTGCCGACGCCCTCGTAGGTGATTTCGACGGTGTCGCCGGGTTCGATGACGCCCGGATTCGCCGGGCTCCCGAAGGCGATGACGTCGCCCGGGCGGAAGGTGAACCGCTCCGAGAGGAACGAGACGATTTCGTACGGATCGAAAAGCATGAGCTCCGTGTTGGCTTCCTGTCGACGCTCGCCGCTAATCTCGGTGTGCATGTCGATGCCGTGGGGGTCGAGGTCAGTCTCGATCCACGGGCCAAGCGGGCCGGACCCGTCGAAGGCCTTGCGGGCCGTGCGCCCCGGTTGGTCCAGCGCGTCCACGTCGTTCATGATGGTGTACCCGCGAATCACGTCGGGCGCCTCGGACGCCTCGATGTCGTGACACCGCTCGTCGATGACGGCACAGAGTTCGCCGGCGTAGGTCACCTCGTCGGAGAACGTCGGGTACGGAATCGGTTCTTCGTGGGGGACGATGGACGCGGGCGGCTTGATGAAGAAGGCCGGCTGGTCCGGCACGTCGTACTCCATCTGGTCGAGCGTCTCCGCGAAGTTCCGACCGACACAGTAGAGCGCCGACGGTTCACACGGCGGCGCGAGCGACCCGTCCTCGCCGACGACGAAGTCGCCGGCCTCAGTCTCGACGACGCCGTCGCGGTACTCGCCGGCGTACACCTCGCCATCGACCTCGATGCGTGCGCGTTTCATACGCGCCCGTCCCGCCCGACCGACAAACCGCTTGTGGATTCGGCTACGCTTCGTCGTGTCGCTCCCGAACGATGAGCACCGGCGCGATGGCGCCCTCGGCGACTCGCTCGGATTCGTCGCCGAAGAGCAGCGACGAGAGGCCGGCGTCGCCCTCGCCCATGACGATGACGTCGAACTCGTTCGAGCGCTCGACGATGTCGGCGACGGGGCGGTCCGACGCGGACACCTCCGTCGTGAGTACGTCGGCCTCGACGCCTCGCTCTCGGAGCGTCTCGCGGGCGTCGGCGACGGCGGCCTCGATGTCGAAGTCGCCGTCGTCGGGCGCCACGCCCCACACGGTCACGCGGCGGTCGCTCCCGCCGACGAGCGTCGCGACCAGGTCTGCGAGGCGGTCCGTGTCGATGGCACCGCGGATGGCCACCAGTACGTCCTCGATTTCGCCCGCGGGATTCGGCAGCAGCGTCGCCGTGGCGTCTACCTCGGCCGCGACGCGAGCGACGGTCTGGTCCCGGTCGTGCGTGAACGCGACGCGGGTCTCGACCGTTCGCCCCGCCGTCTCGAACGCGTGGGCAACGTCGTCGACGGCGGCCTGTGCGCGCTCCTCGAACTGCATGCTGGCCTGTTCGGTCGGCGTCTGTTCCGGGAGGACGTGGTAGCCGAGGACCACTATCTCCGCGGGCGCGAGGAAGTCGACCAGCGTCTCCGGCAGCGTCTCTCCCTCCAGCACTCTGACGGGCACGAGGAGCTTCGGCGGTTCTCGGATGGTGAGGTCGTCAGTCATCTACAGCACCCCCTTGAGCGACACGTCGCTCGCGTAGTACTTGTACCATCCGGCGGCCGCGAGCATGATGGCGACCCCGATTATCTGGGAGGCGCGCTGCATGAAGGCGATGAGGCCGAAACTGGCGAGCGCGCCGGGGATGGCGATCAGCGGGTAGGCCGGCACCCGGAAGTCCGGGTCGTACCACTCGGGTTCGTCGCGTCGCATAACCACCAGCGCGACACAGATGAGGCCGTACATCACGAGGTGGAGGAAGGAGGCGACTTCCGCGAGCACCTCCACCTCGCCGAGGGCGACGAGGACTAGCGTCGGCCCGCCGCCCATCGCCAGCGCGACGTGTGGCGTGCCGTACTTCAGGTTCATTCGGCTGGCCACCGTCGGCAACAGGGCGTCCTTGCTCACCGCGAAGACGGCCCGCGACGTGGAGAGAATCGAGGCGTTCGCGCTGGAGACTGTCGCCAGCAGGCCGGCCAGCAGGATGGCGATAGCACCGAAGCGACCGGCGAAGGCCCGCGCCACCTCGACGATGGCCGTCTCGCCGAACGACGACAGCGCGGCGCTCCCGAACGCGCTCGTCGCGATGAAGATGGTCGTGACGTAGAGCACGCCGACGATGAGCACCGACCCGACCATCGCTACCGGCAGGTTCCGGCCCGGGTTCTTGATGTCGCCGGCGATAGTCGCCACCTGCGCGAAGCCGAGATACGACGTGAACACCAGCGCGGCGGTGGTGAACATCGGAACCGGACCGAAGGGCATGAACTGCTCGGGCGTGCTGGCGCTCCCGAACACGCCGAGGGCGTCGAGACTGCCGTAGCCGAGGAAGATGACGAGAATCGTCAGCAGGAGGCCGACGACGTAGTTCTGGAGCGTCGCGGCGTTCTCCGTCCCGAAGAGGTTGAGTCCGGTGAGGAGGACGCCGAACACCAACGCGAGTGGGACGACGACGCCGCTCCCCCCGAGGGAGACGCCCGCCTCGGCGAGGACGGCCGCGGCGTAGTTGCCGAAGCCGACGAGGTAGAACGCCGTCGCGAAGACGAGGCCCAGCCAGATGCTGATGCCCACCACCGCGCCGGGGAGCGCGCCGAGCGCCCGCGAGATGAAGTAGTAGCCACCGCCCGACCGCGGCATCGCTGTCGCGAGTTCCGAGGCGGGCAGCGCGACCAGGAGCGCGATGACCGCCCCGATGGCGAACGACCCTGCGGCCGCCGGCCCCGCCTGACCCGCGGCCAGCCCCGGGAACACGAAGATACCAGCGCCAATCATCGTCCCGACGCCGACCGACAGGCCGCCGACCAAGCCAATCGACCGCTCCAGTTCCGTGCCCGACTCCGTCACCGACGCTTCGTCCGCCTCTGCGGACGGGTCGATAACCGTCGCGGGCGCCTCGCCCGTGCGATTGGCGTTCTCGTCACCGCCCGAACCGTATCCTGTGTCCATAGTCCGACATGTATGTCTCCCCGGCCACACATAAGCCCCCGACCAAGCCAGAATCGACCGGCGCGAAACGCTCTTGTATGTTGAATGCTAACACGAACCGTACCCCTACCCCTGACCCCGACCCACGCCAGTTTTTACCCGCGGGCGGATACGGACGCGTAATGGATTCCGAACTGCGCGAGCGCGTCGAGCGTGCGGCGCGAACGCACGCGCTCCTCAACGCGGTGAAGTACGACAGCGACGCCGAGGTCGGTGCGGTCATGGGACCGCTGATGGGCGACAACCCCGAGTTCCGAGAGCATAGCGACGATATTCCCGGCATCGTCGGGGGCGTCGTGAGCGAGGTGAACGGCCTCTCGGCCGACGAGCGCCGAGCAGAACTCGAAGAACTCGCGCCCGAGGAACTGGCCGAAATCGAAGCCGAGGACGAGGAAGACGAACACACCCTCCCCGACCTGTCGAACGTCGACGACGGCGTGGTGATGCGGGCGGCGCCGAACCCCAACGGCCCGTGGCACCTCGGCCACGCCCGGATGCCCGCAGTCATCGGGACGTACAAGGACCGCTACGACGGGCGCTTCATCTGCCGGTTCGACGACACCGACCCCGAGACGAAGCGGCCGGACCTCGACGCCTACGACGCCATCCTCGACGCCATCGAGTATCTCGGCTTCGAACCCGACGAGGTGATTCGCGCGAGCGACCGCCTCGAAACCTACTACGACCACGCGCGCGAACTCATCGACATCGGCGGCGCGTACACCTGCTCCTGTCCGCAGGGCGAGTTCTCCGACCTGAAGAACGCGGGCGAGGCCTGTCCCCACCGCGAGAAGGACGCCGAGACGACACGCGAGGAGTTCGAGGCGATGATCGACGGCGACTACTCCGCGGGCGAGATGGTCCTCCGCGTTCGCACCGACATCACGCACAAGAACCCCGCGCTCCGTGACTGGGTCGCCTTCCGGATGATCGACCGCGCGCACCCGCGACCCGAGGCCGCCGACTACCGCTGTTGGCCCATGCTCGACTTCCAGTCGGGCGTCGACGACCACCTCACGGGCGTCACCCACATCATCCGCGGCATCGACCTCCAGGACTCCGCCAAGCGCCAGCAGTTCGTCTATGACTACTTCGACTGGGAGTACCCCGAAGTCGTCCACTGGGGCCACGTCCAGGTCGACGAGTACGACCTGCAACTCTCCACGTCGAGCATCAAGGAACTCGTCGACGCGGGCGAACTCGACGGCTGGGACGACCCGCGTGCCCCGACCCTCGCCAGCCTGCGCCGTCGCGGGATTCGCGGCCAAGCCATCGTGGACGCGATGATAGAACTCGGCACCTCGACGAGCAACGTCGAACTGTCGATGAGCGCCGTCTACGCCACCAACCGCGACCTGATAGACGACGACGCGAACCGCTACTTCTTCGTCCGCGACGGTGTCGAGAAGGCCGTCGAAGGCGGCCCCGACGCGGGCCATCCGCCCGTCCACCCCGAACACGAGGACCGAGGCCGGCGCGACGTGCCCGCCGACGACGCCGTCCTCGTCGAACCCGACGACGTGCCTGCCGAGGGCGAACGCGTCTGGCTGAAGGGCTTCGGCTGTGTCCGCCACGTCGACGGCGCGTTCGAGTACGTCGGCGACGACATCGATGCCGTCCGCGAGGAGGGCGTGCCCGTGGTTCACTGGACGCCCACCGACGGCGTGTCCGTTCGCCTGCGGACGATGGACGGTGACGTGACAGGCGTCGCCGAACCGGGCTTCGCCGACACCGCCGTCGACGACGTGGTGCAGTTCGAACGCGTCGGCTTCGCGCGCGTCGACGCCCACGGCGACGAGTCGGTCGCCTACTTCGCCCACGAGTAGCGACGGGGCGGCGATCAGATGACGGCTCGTATCGCTAGTAACGCGATTCCGACAAGCCCGGTGAACACGCCGAAAAGTAGAGGGCCCCCGATGTCGGTGGCCTCGTCGAGCGGCGGGACAGAGAGATAGACCGTGGTTTCATCCGTCTGTGTGAGCACCACGTCGTCTGCGTGTCTCGCTGGCGAGTCCGTACCGTGGGGGATCGCACGGCCGACGATACTCACTTCGTCGCCCAGCTGGAGCGTCTGTTCGCGATACCGTCGCTCGCTGTCGTCTACATTGATGCGTCCGAGGGCCGTCGTCATCGGTCCGACGGAGATGCCATCGGTTCGCTCCAGGAAGTCGGCGATCCGTGGCGGCGGCGACTCGTCGTATCCGGTTCGGACACGAACGTCGAACGACTCGAACTCACAGCGCAGGCCGTCGACCGACACGCCCGTCGACGTGAGGAGTGTCTCCGGGGTGAACACGTCGTCCGTCTCGTTGCCGACGACGATATCGTCGAGGTCGACGCGTATTCGACCTGTGCCGTCGGACAGGGAAAACGGGGTCGAGCGGACACCCCACGCGGATTTCTCCCAACTCTCGTTGCCGATCTTGTCGTATCGCTCTTCGATTTCCCACGCCGACAGGACGGTACGTTCGTCGTCCCCGATGGGGGAGTGGAAGGTATCGTGTGGTGTCTGGGTGACGATTTCTCCCCGCACGTGAACGACGCCGGGTGCGTCGAGGGCGCCGATGTCGCTCTGAGGCGTCTCGTCAACCACCGATGAGCGCCTCCATCGTCCCCACCCCTGATAGAACGAGAGCGTACTGGCGAGGAGTAGCAGCGCTCCACCCCAGAGAGCGAGCGTCCGGCCGAGCGTGACGAGCCAATCGGCGATGGAGCCAAGCGCCATCGGCACGGTGACTCTCCCCGCGAGTAGTTATAGCCCGGGTTTGGCGGGTATCGACGCTCGCGGCACGCGGCCATCAACTACTGTTATCCGTCTCGACCCCCGAGCGACGTGTATGGCCATCGACCCGAACTTCGAACGAACCCGAGAGAAAGTCGACGAGAACGACGGCGTCGCCGTTTGGGGGCCCGTCGAACCCCCGGAGAAGCGCGGCATCCACGGCACCCACGTCGCGGTCGATTTCGACATCTGTCTCGCTGACGGCGCCTGCCTCGAAGACTGCCCTGTCGACGTCTTCGAGTGGGTCGACACGCCGGGCCACCCCGAGAGCGACATCAAGGCCCACCCGACTCACGAGGACCAGTGTATCGACTGCATGCTCTGTGTCGACGTCTGTCCCGTCGACGCCATCGACGTCGACGGCAGCCGCGAGAACCGCGTCTGATACGCTTTATTGTAAGGCCGGTGGGTCGCCCGCCCGTCTCGGCGACCCACCGGCAAACAGTTACACTAATCCGTATGAATCAGTCGTATCGGCGACGCTCTTCTTCTGCGGCACCGCTACCGTACCGCTCGATGGCCGGCTTGCTCGCCTCGCCGAACGCCCGCATGCACTGGCGCGTCGAGACGTAGTCGAGGTCATCGGCCACCGTCTCCCAGTCGTGGGCTTGCAGCGCTTTGGCGACGAGGAGGCGCGCCTCGTCGGGGCTGTGGGCGTCGAGTGGGTCGACGAGGCTCGCGAGCGCCAACTCCCGGAACGCGCCGGGCGCGGCGTCGTAGAGGCCGGGGCCGTACGCCGCGGCGGCGACGACGCGCCACTCGTGTGCGGTCAGGTCTGGAATCGGTTCGTGCGCGGTCGCTCGCAACACCGCCCGCGCCACGTCGGGCACGAGGTCGTCGAGCGCGTCCGAGAGACCGTCGCGCATCCGGGCGCAGAACCGGCGGGCGTGCCGGTCGTGGAGCGACTGGCCGTCGGGGCTCGTCGGGCGGAGCATGACCGCCGAATACTCGCCGCTCGTGGCGTTGCGCGTCGTCGAACAGTGGACGGTGTGGTAGTCGTTCCGCTCCCAGAAGCGGACGAGCTGCGGCGTCGCGCCGAAGCCGACGCCGAACCAGTCCACCTCGCTGGCGAACTCCTTGTGGCAGTTGGCGAGGAGTCGAGAGCCGAAGCCAGACGACCGGACCGCGTGATGGGTGGCGATGCGGAGCACGCGGTAGCCGACGGGGGCGCCGGCGTGTAGGTCGCGCAACTGGCTCGTCAGCACGTCCGGGAGCATGTTGCCCCGGACGCGTTGGCCCTCGTACATCGACTCCCGGAGCGAGGGCGAGAGGCCGCCCTCGCGGGCGAGGAGGGCGACGGAGACCACGTGGCCGTCGACCGAGAGCGCCCGACAGTCCAGATTCGGCGCGTCGAGCAGGCGGTGCAGGTCGTCGGGTTCGGTCCGGTAGTGTGCGAGGACGAGGAGGCCGAACGCCTCGCGAAGCAGGTGTTCGTCGGCGGTGAGGTCGGCCGCGTCGAGCACCCGATACGTCGCGTCGTCGGGCGTCGCGTCCGCGACGAGTTGGTCGACGGCGGGGCGGGCGTCGAGCAAGAGCGCGCGGAACGCCCACACCTCCACGGGGTCGCCCCCGGCGTAGCGGATGGGTTCGTCGAGGAGAACCTCGGTCACGTCGTGGCCGTGTTCGGCGAGGCGCTCCCGAAAGCGCACGTCGAAGCCGCGGCCCGTGCCCTCGTAGCCGTGGACGGTGGTGACGAAGGCGACGGCCGGCGCGTCGAGGAAGGAGGTCAGCCGACGCACGGGCAACGCGGCGGCTTCGTCGACGACGACGGCGTCCGGGTCATCGGGTAGGTCTATCGCGGCCGCGGGGTCGAGATATCGGACTCGCCCGCCACCGGTCGCGGTGAGTGTGTGGTCGTCGCGCGCGTCGAGTGCGTCGAGCGTCGAGAGGAGGGCCGCGGCCCGGTCGAACACCTCGGCGGCGTTGCGGTAGGTGGGCGCGGTGACGAGGATATCCTTTCCGTCGGCGGCGAGACTGCCGGCGGCGAGGCCGGCGGCGGCGGATTTCCCCCGGCCGCGGTCGGCCTCGACGACGACGGCGTTGCCCGCCTCGCCGAGCCGTTCCAACGCACCCACGGCGTCGACTTGGTCGCCGGTGCGGCAGGCGGCGTAGGCCGCGTCGGGGAACGCCGCTCCGTCGGGCGGCGTTCGCGCCACCGCGCAGGTCTGGGGCGGTATCGGGTCGGTCAGGCCGTCGCGCTCGACGGCCCCTGTGTCCACGTCGACAACGGCGACGCCGGGATGCGTCCGCAGCGTCTCGACCAGTCGGCGCCGGAAGTGGCCGGTCACCTCGTCGACGGTGAACGGCGGGACGGCGAGTCGCTCGTCGCCGGGGCAGTCGGGCCAGTCGTCGAGCGTCGGTGTCAAGAGAATGAGTAGGCCGCCGCCGTCGACGGCGCCGACGACGCGCCCCAGACGGTTGGCCGAGAAGTCTTCGTGGCAGTCGAGGACGACGGCGTCCCGGGTCGTGCCGAGGAGCTCCGCGACGTGTTCGGGGTGGTAGTCGGCGTCCTCGCGCGTGCTGACCGTCGTCGCGTCGGGGTCGTCCAGCGCGGCGAGGGCGTCGCGAGCGGCGTCGAACCCGCTGTCTCGGTCGCCGGCGAGCACGAGCAGTCGTCGCTCGTTCGCACGCTCGGCCTCGGCCACGAGCGCATCGACGAGTTCGGCACGGTCCATACTCGGCGTACCCAGGCGGCGACCAAGGGCCTTGCCCTCCGCGCGGCGTGTGTCCTGCTCACACGCTGTGGCGGCTTTGAAAGCGCTTTTATGGTGGCCCTGGCTAATGATGCGTACAGCCTGCCCGGGGTTGATGATGCGCCTCGCCATCAGGGACTCTGAGTGGCGTCGGACCGGCCGACGCTCGCTCGCACTCTGGTGAGGTGTGCGAGCCCACGGGCGGGGGGTACAATCATGTCAGTTTACGTCAATTTCGATGTCCCGGCGGATCTCGCCGAGAGCGCTATCGAGGCGCTCGAAGTAGCGCGAGACACAGGCAGCGTCAAGAAAGGAACCAACGAGACGACCAAGGCGGTCGAGCGCGGTAACGCCGACCTCGTCGTCATCGCGGAAGACGTCCAGCCCGAAGAAATCGTGATGCACCTTCCCGAACTCGCAGACGAGAAGGGCATCCCCTACGTCTTCGTCGAGACGCAGGATGACGTTGGTCACGCCGCCGGCCTCGAAGTCGGGAGTGCCGCGGCAGCCATCGTCGACGCGGGCGACGCGGACGAACAGGTCGAAGACATCGCCACCAAGGTCGAGGACCTCCGGTAAGCCACTATGAGCGCCGAAGAGAGTGCCAGCGACTCGATGCCGGCAGAGGTCATCGAGATCGTCGGCAAAACCGGCATGCATGGTGAGGCCATGCAGGTCAAATGCCGAATTCAGGAGGGCTCGAATCAGGGGCGAATCATCACGCGCAACGTACTGGGCCCCGTCCGCGAGGGCGACGTGCTCCAGCTGCGCGAGACACAGCGAGACGCCGACTCCATCGGAGGACAGTAATGGTCGACACACGCACCTGCGACTACTCGGGTGAAGAGATCGAACCGGGAACGGGAACGATGTACGTCAAGAAAGACGGCTCCATCCTCCACTTCAAGGACTCGAAGGCCGAGAAGAACTACTTCCTCGGTCGCGAGCCCCGCGACCTCGAGTGGACTCAGGAAGGGCAGGCCTCCGGCGGCCAGAGCGAGGAATGAGCGACACCGAGCGCACCTTCGTGATGGTCAAGCCCGACGGCGTTCAGCGCGGCCTCATCGGGGAGATTATCTCTCGCTTCGAGGACCGCGGCCTGAAGCTCGTCGGCGCGAAGTTCATGCAGATTTCCGAGGACCTCGCACACGAACACTACGGTGAGCACGAGGGCAAACCCTTCTTCGAGGGGCTCGTCGACTTCATCACCTCCGGGCCCGTCATGGCGATGGTCTGGGAGGGACAGGACGCGACGCGGCAGGTCCGCCGCATGATGGGCGAGACCGACCCCGCCGAGTCCGACCCCGGCACCATCCGCGGTGACTTCGGACTCGACCTCGGTCGGAACGTCATCCACGGCTCCGACCACGCCGACGACGGCGCGAACGAGCGAGAGATCGACCTCTTCTTCGACGAGGACGAACTCGTCGACTACGAGACGGTCGACGAAACCTGGCTCTACGAGTAACGCCGCCCGTTTCTTTTATTGACCCGCCGCGACGCTGAGTCGCGACTGTCGCATTCGATTGTCGAAAAAATACCGTCGAGAGCCGCCGGCGCGGTCAGTCCGCGCGAATCTCGGGGTCGATGTCGATTTCGCCGGCGTCGAGTTCGGCTTCGATTTCGCGGGTCGCCGTGACCATGTTCTCTATCTTCTGGTACGCGACTTCGCGGGGCAGGAGTTTCACGCCGCAGTCCGGGCTGACAGTCAGGTTCTCCGGGGGCACGACCTTGAAGCCCTGCTTGATGTTTGCCTTGATCTCCTCGACGGATTCGACTTCCGTGGTGTGCACGTCGACGACGCCGAGAGCGAGGTCGGTCGTGAACTCGGGGTCGGTGAACACGTCGATCTGTTCGTAGTCGCCGTTACAGAGTTCGAGGTCGAACTCGTCGATGGGGTATTCGAGGAGTTCGGGGTAGATGCGGGAGTAGTCGCCGTAACAGACGTGGAGGCCGATGCGGACCTCGTCGGGGATGTCGGCGACGATGCGCTCCAGACATTCGCCGACGATGGCGTGGTCGTCGGGCGTCGTCGCGAGGGCGGGTTCGTCGATTTGGATGTACCGGGCGCCGGCGTCGACCAGCGCCTCGATTTCCTCGTTGACGAGGTCGGCGAGCGCGTAGGAGAGTTCGGCGTCGTCCTCGTAGGCTTCGTTGAACGACCACGAGGCGAGCGTGTAGGGGCCGGTGATGGGCACCTTGACCGGCTTGCTCGCGGCGTCGCGCGTGAACTCGAACTCGTCGACGAGCCACGACTCGTCGTACTGCACGTCGTTGACGACGGAGGGCTTGTCGAAGTAGTTGTGTCCCCAGACCTTCACGGGGCCGTTGAACTCGTAGCCGCCGATGCGGTCGGCGAAGAACTCGACCATCTCGTTGCGGCGCATCTCGCCGTCGCAGACGGTGTCCAGTCCCATGCGTTCGTGTTCGTCCACGATGACGCGACAGGCGTCGTCGTGGGCCTCGTGGAGCTGCTCCTCGGTGAACTTCGAGTCGTCGTCCTCTGCGAGGTCGGACACCCGGTTGAGCCACTTGGGCTTGGGGTAGGAGCCGACGATGGAGGTGAGCAGGAAGTGGTCGTTAGCGTGGTCCTCGGGCCGGAACTGCTCGCGGGTGTTCATGCGTCCACCTCCGCGAGCGTAGCGGCGTCACCGAGTGCCTGCAGTTTGTCCTCGAACTTGTTCACCGGCAGATAGAACAGTTCGGTGTTGGCGGTGAGGTAGGCCTGGTCGAACTCCTCGTGGGCGTTCTCCAGGACCCAGTCGGCACGGTCACGAATCGTCTCCGGCGACTCGACCAGCGTGTTCTGGCCGTCGACGACGCCCATTGCGATTTGATTCTTGGTGCCGTACTCGTTGATGTTGTAGAGCGACTCGTCGGCGTCAGTCACGAAGTCGAAGCCGATGGCATCGACGTCCGCGTCCATCAGGTACGCGTACGTCTTCTCCGGGATGGCGCCCCAGTAGGTGTGGACGACCACGTCGGCGTCGGTGGCGTCGGCCACGCGGTCGATGGCCTCGCTCGCGAGCTCCTGCGTGTCGTCGTCCGGCGCGTTCTCGACGAGCGACGGTTCGAGCAGGAAGAGCGTCTCGTGGCTCGGGAACGCGTCGATTTCGCCGGCGAGGTAGTCGGCGATGGCGTCGAGGAATTCCGCCTCGTCGCCGTAGTGCTCGTCGGTCGCGAGGTCGGAAAGCGAGTACGGACCCGGCAGGACCGCTTGTTGCGGGCCGGCGTCGACCGATTCGAGTTCGGCCGCCACGTCGCCGGACGCCGTGAGTTCGTCCTGCACCTGCGGGTCGCGATAGAAGTTGTTGTTGTCGTAATACCGGACGATGCCGCCCGTCTCGACGTTGTCGTGAACCGTCAGCGGATGGGCGAGCATGTCGTCCCAGCGGAGCTGCCCCTCGACGACGCGGTCGAGTCCGGCGTCGGTCTGTGCGTCGACGACGTCGTTCCGAGCGCGCTGGTACGCGTCGACGATTTCCGGCCCCTCGTCGCCGCTGATGAGGTCGCCCTTCTGATGCCCTTTCAGCTCCGAAAGTTCGTCTTTCGCCCAGTCGGGAAGCGGATAGAGCCCCGGCGTCGTGGCGATTAAATCGGTCATCACGTCAGCGTTCGTAATGCCGTCGCTTAATATTTGCTAAACCAAATTATTCCCTACAGTTATTCGAGACACAGAATCGACAGCGTCTCGAAGGGATATGACTCCTGTCGGACCGTCGAAACGGCGAAGCCGTTCGACTCCGCGCGGGCGACCACGTCGTCGAAGCCGGTGAGGCTACTCACCAGTAAGAGGACGATGCCGTCCGCGCTGAGGACGCGGCCGACTGTATCGAGGAAGGGATTGATGACTGCGCGCCCAGACTCGCCGCCAGACAGTGCGCGCTCCATCCGGTCGTCCCACTCGTTGTCGGGGTCGGTGGGGAGATAGGGTGGGTTGAACGCGACAGTGTCGAGCGCCGCATCGCGAAACGGCGCCACGAGGTCGGCGCGAACGACCGCCAGGCCGCGCTCGCGGGCCTGTCGGCAGGCTTCGAGGTTGTAGTCGCTCGCGACCACCGTCGCGTCCGTCTCTCGGGAAATCTGTTCCGCGACCCACCCCGAGCCAGTCCCCACCTCCAGCGTCCGCCCGCGGGCGTGTTCGACCGCCGCTTCGGCGAGGAGGCGCGAGTCCTCGGCCGGTTGGTACACGTCTCGCTCCAGTCCGCGGCGGTCCGCGAGGTCCTCGCGGGTATCCTCGTCAGTCACCGTCGCCTCCGGCGGGTGCGTCCCGCCTGCCGTCGGCGACGGCGAAGCCGCCCTCCTCCGTCCGGCCCATGAGTTCGCGCTGGGGGAACGGAATCTTGATGCCGGCCTCGTCGTAGGCGTCGGTGACGGCCTCGATGACCGCCGTCCGCGCGCGCCACATCCGGCGGGCGCTGGGGTTGTCTATCCAGACCCGAACCCCGAGGACGATGGCGGAGTCGCCGAAGCGCTTGCCGACGACCTGCGGCGTCGGCACCTGCAACACCTCGTCCAACTCCTTGACCGTCTCGCGTGCGAGTGCCGCCGCCTCCTCGGGGTCGTCGTCGTAGTCGATGCCGACCTCGACTTCGATGCGGAGGCGGCCCTTGCGCGTCCGGTTGATTATCGGCTGCCCGCTCACCTCGTCGTTCGGGAGCATCACGTACTCGCCGTCGAAGGTCTGGATTCGTGTGGTGAAGATGGTGATATCGGTGACGATGCCCTCCCGCTCACCGATTTCCACCCAGTCACCGATTTCGAAGGGACGCGAGAACATGAGGACGAAGCCCGCGAGGATGGCGCCAAGCGTCTGGCGTGCCGCCATCCCGACGACGATTCCGAGAAAGCCCGCCCCGACGAGCAGGCTGCCCAGGTCACGCGTGAACAGGCCGATAACGACCAGCAAGGCGAGCGTGTAGAGGCCGACCTGCGTGAGCCGATAGATAATCTCTCGCTGGTGTTCGCTGATGCTGGAGCGCTTGCCCGTGAACTCGCCGATGATGTGCCCCACGAATCCCGTCAGGGCGTAGGTCGTCGCGAGGATGACCACCGCGAGCAACACCCGTCCCGCCATGTCCTGGAGTCCGAGACTCTGATACGACCGCTGGAGCGGGCCGACCAGGTCCCACAGGAGGACGATGCCGACGATGCCCGCCGCGGTCGTCAGCGTCACGCCGCCCGACACGGCAAGGTTCGCTATCGAGCGCCCGGCGCCCGATTCGTGGCGACGCCGCCAGCGCCGTGCGGCGATCCGAATCCCGACGACGACGCCCACGACGACGAGTGTCGCGACCAGCCGTGTCAGCGTCGTCGCGTCCGCGACCGCCAGCGGGTCAGCCATTCCCGCCCTCCACGCCGTGTTCGGCCGCGAGACTCGCCAGTTCGGCGAAGTCGTCGGGCGCCAAATCGCCCGCTCGCTTCGAGAGGAGGGCCTCCGGCGCCGCGTCGACGACGGCGTCCGGGGTGTCCAGTCCCGAGATGTGGGCCGTGTTTCGAATCGCGTTACGGACCGTCTTCCGGCGCTGGGTGAAGACGGCCTTCACGAACCGCAGGAAGAAGTCCTCGTCGTCGACTTCGTAATCGGGGTCGCGCGGCGTCGTGCGGACGACGGCGCTGTCGACGGCCGGCGGCGGCGAGAACGCCGTCGGCGGCACGGGTTCGACTACCTCGACCGCCGCGTAATGCTGGGCGCTCACCGACAGCCGTCCGTACTCGCTCGTGCCCGACTCGGCGGCCATGCGCTCCGCGAACTCCTTCTGAAACATCAGGACGGTCGGAATCCCGAGCGGCAGAAGTCGGAACGTAATCTCGCTGGAGACGCCATACGGGAGGTTCGAGACACTCGCCGTCGCGTCGTCGGGCAAATCGACTTCGAGTGCGTCGCCGTGGACGACCGTCAACCGGTCGGCGTCGATTTCGGCTGCGAACTCCTCGCGGAGGAACGCGGCGAGGTCGGGGTCGCGTTCGATGACCGTCACTCGCTCGCTCGCAGCCAGCAGTCGGTCGGTGAGTGCGCCCGTCCCCCCGCCGATTTCGAGGACGTGGCTCCGGTCTGCGTCCTCGGGGAGGTACCCCGGGACTCGGTCGAGAACGCGCTCGTCGATCAGAAAGTGCTGATCGCGGTCGGGGTTGCCGCGGACCCCCGCCCGTTCGAGTAACCCTTCCGGTGAACGCGTCCCTGTCATCGTCCTCGATAGCGAGCGAGTCGGGGTAAATTTCCCGTTTTCCGGGGCCGCGCGGCGCGTGCCGTCACTCGACGAACGTCCGGTACTTCAGGTCCTCGTCCCGCAGTTCTTCGAGAATCCGCTCGACGAGGACGCCCTTCGGGTCGTGGAGCCCCGCGATGCGCTCCTCGAGTTCCTCGAAACTCTCGAAGGGCTGGCGCTTGCGTTCGTCCAGCACGTCGTTGCGGAGTTTCTTCCCGATGCCCGGCAGGAGGTTGAGCTGGTGGAGTCGGAGGGTGATGGGCTGTGCGTCGTTGTAGTAGTCCACGAACCGCCGTTCGTGGCGGTCGACGATCTCCTCGACGCCGTATTCGAGTTCCGAGTTGGCGGCGTTCGAGAGGTCGTCGTACTCGACTTCGCGGATGCGCGTGACCGCCTCGCGCTCCGAGTCGGGCGCGAGGACGATTCGGTCACCGATGCTCACGTCTGCGTCGTCGTCGAGGGTGAGTTCGAGCAGTCGGAACTCCGACTCCCCGAGTGCGTACGCCAGCGGCGACTTCTTGTACTGGGGGCGGTCGTCGCCCGGCCGCCCGTGGGGCAGGTGGTCGAGTACGACCGCGTAGGTCCGCTCTGCTTCCTCCGCGGCGTCGACGCCCTGGTCGTCGCTGGCCTCTCCGCTCTCGGAGGTCGTCATACTACACGTGTACGGCGACGGGATATTTAAACGGTCGGCCGGCCCGCGTCGCGACGCCGTCAGCCGAAGTCCTCGCCGAAATCCGTCGCGCGGAGCTCGCCCGCAATCTGCGTCCGGAAGCGACGCTCGACACGCTCCCACGACGGCGACTCGCGGTTCGTCCCGTACTGCAACACGCCGACCGGGTAGCGATACGCGCCGTAATCGACCGCGATGCCCGCCGCGTAGTCGCCCGGCACCGACCGCTGGACGACGCGGTAGTTCCCCGACTCCTGTGCAGCTCGGGACACCGCCTCCCGGTCGACGGCGTCGAGGTGGTCGACGAGCGGGTCGGTCTCGGTCGCCGCCACCAGTTGCTCGACCAGCGTCAGCGCCGGGTCGCTCACGATAATCCACTGCCGGTCGCCGACTGCCGCCCCGTAGCCACCGCCCGTGAGTAGGTCGTACCCGTCCACAGTGCCCTCCTGTCCCCACCCGTCGCCGACCATCCCCTCGACCGCCGCGGTTGCGTCGTAGTCCCCGCGCCCGAACGTCACGTTCGAGAGGCCGCCCGGTTGGACGTGGACGAGTTCGAAGGCGTCGCTGTCGGCGTACTTCGGCGGCCCCGCGCCGAGCCATCCGTTGCGGAGGCGGCTCTCGATGTTCTCGTCCTCGACGCTCGCGAACACGCCCGCGGAGTTCAGGTAGCGCGCCCAGACGTACGACTCGTCTGCCATCTCGGGATGTGTCGGGGTTCGCTCCAGCATCGCGGCGAATCCAATCGTCTCGTCGGGGGCGGCCCGTGGCGTCGCTGTCGCCGTGGCTGTCGGCGTCGCTGTCGTCGTTCCCATTTGCGTCGCCGTCGTCTCGCCGTCGGTCGAACAGCCCGCGAGCGCGGCACCGCCGACGGCGCCCATCGCCGCGAGCAACTGCCGGCGCGAGACGTGTGACATACCTCTCGCTGGGACTGGGGCGATTTATAATCTCGGCTGCCCGCTCGCCCGTTCCGGGACGTTTATCCGCCCGTCCGACGCCCGTTCAGGCATGAAAGCGACCGCGACGGCCCACCCAATTCAGGGGTTGGTGAAGTACCACGGGATGCGCGACCCGGAGCTTCGGCTCCCGTATCACGACAGCATCAGCGTCTGTACGGCACCCAGTCGCACGACCACCACCGTCGAGTTCGGCGCGACCGACGAGGACGTCTACGTCGTCGACGGCGACTCCGTCGAGGGGCGCGGCGCCGAGCGAATCGACGCCGTCGTCGACCACGTCCGAACCCTCGCCGACATCGACGACCCCGTCCGCCTGGAGAGTGAGAACTCCTTCCAGTCGAACGTTGGCTTCGGCTCCTCGTCGTCTGGCTTCGCCGCCGCGGCGATGGCGCTCTGTGCCGCCGCCGACCTCGACATGACGCGCCCCGAAATCTCGACCGTCGCTCGCCGTGGCTCCTCCTCGGCCGCCCGCGCCGTCACCGGCGCGTTCTCGCAGCTCTACACCGGCCTCAACGACGAGGACTGTCGCTCCGAGCGCATCGAGACGGACCTCGAAGACGACCTGCGCATCGTTGCCGGCCTCGTCCCGTCCTACAAGGAGACGGAACAGGCCCACGAGGAGGCCGCGGACAGCCACATGTTCCAGGCACGCCTCGCCCACATCCACGAACAGATTGCCGAGATGCGTGACGCGCTCCGCGCGGGCGACTTCCAGCGGACGTTCGAACTCGCCGAACACGACTCGCTCTCCCTCGCCGCGACGACGATGACCGGGCCCGCGGGCTGGGTGTACTGGCAGCCACGCACGCTCGCCGTGTTCAACGCCGTCCGCGCGCTCCGCAAGGAGGACGTGCCCGTCTACTTCTCGACCGACACCGGCGCCAGCGTCTACGTCAACACGACCGAGGAGTACGTCGACCGCGTCGAATCCGCCGTCGCCGACTGCGGCGTCGAAACCGAGGTGTGGGAGGTCGGCGGCCCCGCCGAGGTGCGCCCCGAGAGCGACGCGCTCTTCTAACGCTCTTCCCACTCGGTGTGGTGTTCGTAGGCGGCGTCCGTCCCGCGGAGCCACAGGATGCCGTTGGAGACGTTCGGCTTTCGCTCCTCGCCGTGACTCGGGTCCCGCGAGCGGTAGTTGAGTTCGACCGTTGCCCCCGAGGGGTACTCCTTGGCGACGTTGACCGTGTGATACGAGCGGTCGTAGCGGTCTATCGAGGGCGTAATCGACTCGAACCCCTCGGGAATGGCGTCGGGTTCGAACCGTCGTCCCTCTTCGGCCGCCGTGTCGAGTCCGTCGAGCAGCGCCGTGAAGTCGGCGATGGCGTCGGTCGGTCCCGACATCGGGAGGCCGCTCTGTTCGGCGAACTCGTGGGCCGCAGCCAGTCCCGGCGCGCGGAGTCGCGTCCCCTCCAGCAGTCCCGCGCTCTGTGCGTCGGCGACGGCGCGGCTCCCCGCCGGCAACTGGGCGTCAAGGACGCGCCGCAACTCCGCCGAGTCGTCGACTGCGTGCGCCGTCCAGCAGACGAAGCCGTCGATAGCCATTAGTTCGGTCCTGACGCCGGCCGCACATAAACCCCGCTCCGACCCTTCTTTGCCCTGCGGTCCAAGCGTCCAGTATGCGCGTTGTCGTCCTCGGTGCCGGATATGCCGGCCTCACGCTCGCTCGTCGCCTCGAACGCCGCCTCCCCGAGACGGCCGACATCGTCATTGTCGACGAATCCGACAGCCACCTCGTCCAGCACGAACTCCACCGCGTCGTCCGATACCCGTCCGTCGCCGACGCCATCACCGTCCCCCTCGACGAAGTACTGGACCGCGCGACGATTCGAACCGCTCGCGTCGAGCGACTGGACCGCGACGAACGACGGGTCCACCTCGCCGGTGGAGACGCCATCGACTACGACTACGCCGCGGTCTGTCTCGGCGCCGAAACCGCCTTCTACGACCTGCCGGGCGTCGCCGAACACGGACTGCCGCTCAAGCGCCTCGACCACGCTCGCGCCGTCCGCGACGCGGCCCTCGACGCCTGTGACGCCGACGGCCGGGCAGTCGTCGGTGGCGCCGGCCTCTCGGGCGTCCAGGTCGCCGGCGAACTCGCGGCCCTTGCCGACGACGAGGACGCCGCCCTCGACGTGACGTTGCTCGAACAGCAACCGACGGTCGCGCCGGCCTTCCCCGAGGCGTTCCAGACGGCCGTCCGCGACGCTCTCGACGCCGCCGGGGTCACCGTCCGCACGGGCACGAGCGTCAGCGGCGCCACGGCAGAGGCCGTCGAACTCGGCGACGAGACGATACCCTACGACGTCTTCGTGTGGACCGGCGGCATCCGCGGCCCGGACGCCACCGACGGCGACCGGCCGGTCGTCCGGCGTGACCTCCGTCTCGACGACCACACCTTTGCCGTCGGCGACGCAGCCCGCGTCGTCGACGCCGACGGCGAGGCCGTCCCCGCGAGCGCCGCCGCCGCCATCCGCGAGGCACGCGTCGCTGCGACGAACATCGACCGTCTCGTGCGCGCGTCGCTGGCCGACGCCGACGGCTTCGAGCCACGACTCGACCCCTTCCGGTTCGACGCGCCGGGATGGATTGCGTCCGTCGGCGACGACGCCGTGGCCACCGTCGGCCCGAAGGTGTTCACTGGCGCGGCGGCGCGCGCGATGAAAGCCTCCGTTGGCGCCGGCCACCTCTCCTCTATCGGTGCTGTCAGCCGTGCGGCCGAACTCGTTACGGAGGAGCTCGGCTGACGCCACCGCATGCCCGTTCCGACCTCCCTGGTGGCAAGAGGGTTTAATTGTGCGCGTCCCGCCTAGAGTGGTAGGTGCCGAACATGAATTGGACAGAGGGTGGGACTGTTCGGGGGGCTGACGACCGGCAGGTATCAGCGGCGGCGCTACGGGGGCCGCGCGATGGCTGACGGCGACGCCCAGCCCGGTCCCTACCCGGTTTCCGACGCCCTCCCGGCCGGCGTCGACGAACTCGACCCTGGCTTGAACGTGCTGGTGTCCGGCCCGTCAATGTCCGGGAAGCGACAGCTCGTCTTCGACTTGCTCGCCCCCGACTCCGACGCGATGGACCCTGTCGTCGTGATGACGACGGACGACCCCGCCCAGCGCATCCAGACGCAGCTCGGCGACCGCGGAGTCTCGTTCGCCCCCGACGCCGTCCGCGTCGTCGACGCCACGGGCGCGCCGGGCGACGACGACCCCGCGATTCACCGCGTCAACTCGCCCGCCGACCTCACCGGCATGGGCGTCGCGTTCACCCAAGCGGTCGAGCAGATGGGGACGCCGGACCGCCTTCGACTGGGGTTTCTCTCCATCTCGACGCTCCTCCAGTACGTCGATAGCGAGCGCACGTTCTCGTTCATGCACGTCCTCTCTCGTCGGACGAGCGCGGCCGGCTATCTCGGCGTCTTCACGCTCGACCCCAGCACACACGACGAACAGTTCGTCAACGTCGTCACCTCGATTTTCGATGTCGTTATCGAGCTTCGAGAGACCGACGGCGACCGCGAACTCCGCGTCCGCGGGCTACCGGGCGTCGACACCAGTTGGACCGACTTCCCGCACTGAGTTCACTCCGACCCTGCGGCGTCGAACTCCGCCGGGTCCAGCCCGTACGCCGTTCGAACCGTTTCCGCGGACACGACGCCCAGCCGATAGTCTCGCGCCACCGCCTCGGGGTCGCGGTCCGCCGGGTCGCCGTACCCGCCGCCGCCGGGCGTCCGCACGCTCACCACGTCCCCGGCGTCGAGGTCGTGTGTCGATTTGGCCAGGATGCGCTCGGTCTCGCCAGAAGCCTTCTGCAGGTAGTCCTCGCCCGGAGCGCCGTCGCCCCCACCCGCGAGGCCGTACGGCGAGTGGCGCCGCCGGTCGGCGAGGAGGCTGAACGCCACGTCGTCGACGAGGGCCTCGATATCTCGACGCAGGCCGAGGCCGCCCCGGAACTCGCCATCGCCGCCGGAGTCCTCGCGGAACGCGTACGCTCGGACCCGGACGGGATAGGTGGTTTCGAGCACCTCCGCGGGCGTGTTGAGCGTGTTGCTCATGTGAGCGTGGACGCCGTCCATCCCGTCCCCACTTGCTCGGCCGCCGTAGCCGCCGCCGATGGTCTCGTAGAAGGCGAACGTCTCGCCGTCGCGGTCCGTCCCGCCGAAGGTGACGCTGTTCATCGTCCCCTGCGCGGCGGCGACGGAGCGCTCCGGGGCCTCCTCGCCGAACGCGCCCAGTAACGCGTCCGTCACGCGCTGAGAGACTTCGAGGTTGCCGCCGACGACGGCAGCGGGCGGCGTCGCGTTGACGACGGTGCCCGCCGGCGCCCGAATCTCGACGGGGCGATACGTCCCCGCGTTCGGCGGCACGTCGGGGTCGGTCACACAGCGCACCGCGTAGTACGTCGCACTCGCCGTGACGGCCAGTGGCGCGTTGACGGCGCCCCGAACCTGCTCGCTCGTCCCCTCGAAATCCACGACGAGCTCGTCGCCATCGACGGTCACCGCGACGGCGATGCGCACGTTCTCGGTCCCCTGCCCGTCGTCGTCGAGGCAGTCCTCGAAGGTGACGGTGCCGTCGGGGAGCGCGTCGATTTCGGCGCGCATCCGTCGCTCGCCGTACTCTTTGATTTCGTCCGTCGCCGCGCGGACCGTCTCGAGGCCGTGACGTGAGACGATATCCCGGATGCGACGGACCGCCGTCTGGTTGGCCGCTCGCTGGGCGCGGAAGTCGCCCCGGCGCTCGTCGGGCGTCCGCACGTTCGTCAGGAGGAGGTCGAACACGTCCTCGACGGGGTCGCCGCCCTCGTACAGTTTCACGGGCGGCACGCGAAGCCCCTCCTGATAGATTTCGGTCGAGTCGGCGGCGACGCTGCCGGCGCGCCCCCCGCCCACGTCCGCGTGGTGGGCGCGGTTGGCCGCGACGGCGACCAGCTCGCCGTCGACGAAGACTGGCGTCACGAGCGTCATGTCTGGCAGGTGGGCGCCGCCGTGGAAGGGATCGTTCAGGAGGATGGCGTCGCCGGCGTGCAGTTCTTCCGGCGGGAACGCCTCGATGGCCGCGGCGACGGAGTAGGGCATCGCCCCGAGGTGGACCGGGATGTTCTCGGCCTGGCTTATCATCTCGGCGGCCGGCCCGTCGCCGTCGTCCACCACGTCGAACAGCGCACACGAGCAGTCCTTGCGGTCCTTGATGTTCGGCGAGTAACTCGTCCGCACGAGCGTCGCGTTCATCTCCTCGGCGACGGCGACGCAGGCGTTGCGAAGTACCTCCAGCGTCACGGGGTCGACGGCCGTCATGGCTCCACCACCACGTTCCCCCAGTCGTCGACGTGTGCGCTCGCCGCTGGCGGCACGACGACGGTCGTCTCGCCGCCCTCGACGACTGCCGGCCCGTCGAGGGTCGCACCGGGTGCGAGCGTCCCGCGGTCGTACACCGGCGTCTCGATTGCGTCGCCGTCGAACCTCGCCGTCCGCGTCGTCCCCGGGTCGGGCTCTGTCTCACCGTCTCCCGTCACCGCCAACTCCGGGGGGTCGACGACGCCCCGCGAGCGCAGGCGGACCGTCACGAGTTCGACGGGTTCGTCCGGCGAGGCGTGCCCGTACCGTCGCTCGTGGCGCTCGTGGAAGCGGTCGGCGACGGTCGAGAGCGCGTCGGCGTCGAGTCGGCCCTCGGGCACCGGCACCCGAAGGTCGAAGGACTGGCCGCGGTACCGAAGGTCGACCGCGCGCTCGAAGCGCCGCCGGTCGGGCGGATACCCCTCCGCAGCCAGACGCTCCCGTCCTTCCGCTGCCATCGACTCGAAGCGTTCCGTCAGGTCGGCAGGGTCGACCTCACTCCACGGGCGGACCGCGGAGACGCCCTCCTCGTAGACGGCGTCGCTGATGAGGAGGCCGTGCGCGGAGAGGACGCCCGCCGTCTGCGGAACGACGACCCGCGGCACGTCGAGTTCGGCCGCGAGTTCTGCGGCGTGAAGCGGGCCCGCGCCGCCGTAGGCGACGAGGGAGAGGTCCCGCGGGTCGTGGCCGCGTTCGACCGACACCACCCGCAGAGCGCGTTCCATGTTCGCGTTGGCGATGTCGACGATACCCTGGGCCGCCTCCGCGACGCTCAGGCCGAGGGGGTCGGCCACCTGCGCCGCCACTGCGTCGCGGACCGCCGCCTCGTCGGCGCTCCCCTCGAAGAAGGCGTCGGGGTCGATGCGCCCGAGGAGGCAGTGGGCGTCCGTGACTGTCGGCTCCGTCCCGCCCCGACCGTAACAGACCGGGCCGGGGTCGGCGCCCGCGGACTTCGGCCCGACGCGGAGGCTCCCGCCTTCGTCGACCCACGCGACCGAGCCACCGCCCGCACCGATGGTGTGCACGTCGACCATTGGGACGGTGACGGGGTAGTCGCCCACCTGCCCCTCCGTCGTGACGACGGGGTCGCCGTCCCGAACCAGCGACACGTCACACGAGGTGCCGCCCATGTCCATCGTGAGTACGTCGTCGAACCCCGCCGCGCCGGCGACGTGGGCGGCGCCCCGGACGCCCGCTGCCGGCCCCGAGAGCAACGTGTTCACCGGGCGATCTCGCGTGGCCGCCGCCGAAGCGACGCCGCCGTTCGACTGCATCACCTTCACCGGCGCGGGCACGCCAGCGTCGGCGACGCCCTCCTCCAGTCGGCCGAGATAGCGGTTCATCACCGGCTTGAGCGCCGCGTTGATGGCCGTCGCGAGCGTGCGTTCGTACTCCCGAATCTCGGGGAGCACCTCACTCGACAGCGATATCTCGCCCTCGACGCCCGCCTCGACCAGCAGGTCGCGCATCCGTCGCTCGTGGGCGTCGTCCTCGAACGCGAAGAGGAAGGCGACGGCGACGCTTTCGGCGTCGCCCTCGGCAATCCGCTCCGCTACCTCGCGGGCCGCCGACTCGTCGAATGGCGTGACGACTTCGCCCCGTCGGTCGAGGCGTTCTGGCACCTCGTGTCGGCGGTGGCGTTCGACGATTGGCGCCGGTTTCTCCGCGTTGAGGTCGTAGAGACTCGGTCGAGTCTGGCGGCCGATTTCGACCGCGTCGCGAAAGCCCTCGGTCGTCACGAGCGCCGTCTCGGCCCACTCGCGTTCCAAGAGCGCGTTGGTGGCGACGGTGGTTCCGTGACCGAAGAAGGTCACGTCCGACGGGTCGACGCCGGTGGTGTCGCGCGCGGCGTCGAGGCCGTCGAGGACGCCGCGGTCCGGGGCGGCCGGCGTCGACGGCACCTTCAGCATCGAGAGGCCCGACTCGGTGGCGACGACGACGTCCGTGAACGTCCCGCCGACGTCGACCCCGATTCGAGTGTCGGCTTCCATATCGAGGGGCCACGGCAGTGGGGCTGATAAATCCGGCTTCCCCGGCCAGCGAGGCGGCAAATTGAAGCGACTGGCGCGACGAGAGAGAGACATGAGCACGAACGTCTCGAAGCTCGAGGACCTCGGTCACGAACTCGGCGAGGAAATCGCCGACACGCCCGCGTACCAGCGATTCGAGGAGGCGAAGGCAGCCGTCGAGAACGACGACGAAGCCCAAGAGAAGATTGCAGAGGTCGAGCGACTCCGCGACGAATTCGTCGCCGCCCGCGAGACGGGCGAGGCGACCCAATCCGACATCGGCAAACTCCAGCAGGCCCAGAACGAACTCCACACCATGCCTGTGATGGAGGAGTACCTGAACGCACAGGAGGCGCTCCAGAACCAGCTCGAAGCCGTCAACCGCGCCATCTCCGAGCCGCTGGCGGTCGACTTCGGCGGCGAGGCCGGCGGCTGCTGTCACGACTAGCTTCTTATCCGGTCGGGCGGCCACCCGCCCCATGCTCGCTATCGCCGGTGGCAAGGGCGGCGTGGGGAAGACGACGACGGTACTCGGCCTGTCGACGGCGCTTGACGCGCCGGTCGTCGCCGCGGACGCCGATCCCGACATGCCGGATCTGCACGCGCTCGCGGGCGTCGACCGCACGCCGACGCTCGCCGCCGTCCGCGAGCACGACGTTCCGACCGTCGCCCAGCCACACCCCGACGACTCGGCCGTCACGCTCCTGCCGGCGCCGCGACTCGGCGATGCCGACGCAGTCGACCAGTCGCTCGACCGGTTGGCCCGGAGCGACCGGCGGGCCATCGTCGACTGTCCGGCGGGCGCCGGCCCGGACGCCGCGGCACCGCTTCGCCGGGCCGACGCGACGCTTCTCGTCAGCACGCTCTGTGCGCCCGCGCTTCGCGACGCCGCGAAGACGGCGGCCATGGCCCGCACGCTCGACGCGCCACCAGTCGGGGTGGTGTTGACGCGCACGCGGGCGTCGCCCGAGGCCGTCACCGAGTTGCTCGGCTGTCCGGTCGTGGCGTCCGTTCCGTCCGCCGAACCGCCGATTCTCGACGACGAGGCCGCTCGGGCGGCGTATCGGCAGCTCGCAACCTCCTTTGGCGAAGACATATTATGATGCCGTCCGTATGAGGAATGATGGCTGACCGTCTTCCGACGGGTATCTCCGTTCTCGACCGGCAGCTCGACGGCGGCATCCCGCCGGGGAGCATCTTGCTTCTGACTGCCGACCCGGCCAGCCAATCCGAATCCCTGCTCTATGAAATCGCCGCCACGCGCGGGACGCTGTACGTGACGACGGTCCGCTCCGAGCAGGCGGTCCGCGACGCCGTCGACCGCTACAGCGGCGGCCTCGACCGCCTGACGATTCGCGACGCGGGCGACTACCCGCCCATCGACAACGCCACCCGTCTCGTCAAGGACCTCCCCGAGAGTTCGAACTTGCTCGTCGACGTGGTCGACCCCCTCGAAGAGGCCGACCCCACCCGATACCGGGCGTTCCTCAACGAACTCCAGACCCACATGGTCAACACGGGGTCGATAGCGGTGTTGCACGCGATGCATCGCGACGCACCGGAGAATCGGGCGCTCACCGAGCACATGGCCGACGTGGTGTTCGACCTCAAGACCGACACCGACGGGTCTCAAATCGTCAACCGACTGGCTGTCCCGAAGTTCCGTGGCGGTGGCTCGCTCGAAGAGACGATCAAGCTCAAACTCACCGACGGCGTCACCATCGACACCAGCCGCGACATCGCCTGATTACGTCGCGAGGTAGGCACCGGTCGCAACCGTCACGACGGCGGTCAGCACCATCCAGAGCCGCGGGTTCTCGAACGCGCTTCCGGTCGACCCCTTGCCCAGAAACAGGTAGCCGAAGTAGACGGCGATGGGCGAGAGACGAAGGAGGGGGCTAGCGGCGATACCGAGTCCGTACCGAAGCACGAGGGAGAGCGCGACGGTACAGCCCGCCGCGACCGCCGCGACGCGGAGGTCCGCCGCCACGTCCGCTGAGATATTCATGGTCGACCGTCGGTCGGCCGATACAAGAACGCGCTGATGTCGACTACTCGTCGAGGTCTTCTTCGAGTTCGTCGACGATTTCGTCGGCGTCGACATCGACGTCTTCGAGGGCTTCCTCGACGTCAGCGCCGCCGGCGCCGCCCATACCGCCCATCATACCGCCCATGCCGCCCATCATGCCGCCCGTGCCGTCGATGGTCTCCTGGACGATGACGCGGTCGAGGCCGAGTCGGTCCATGACCTGTTGGGCGATCTGCTGTTTCTGGAAGAGCCACTGCTGGTTCATCGTCATCTGCGGCGTGGCTTCGATGTACAGCGTCTCTTTCTCGACCGTCTGGGTCTCGGTCTCGTACTCGGGCTCTGCGTCCTCGTCGTCGCTCTCGACTTCGACCTGAACCTCCTCTTCGACCTCGTCGGTCTCGATCCAGACCTCGGGCGCGTGGTCGAGGTGCATGCCGAGCAGGCCCTGCGCCTGTTCCTCGGGGTCGTCGACGACGTCGACGATTTCGTACTCGTATTCGAGGTCCTCGCCGGCGAGGGGGTGGTTGAAGTCGACGCGGGCGCGCCCGCCGATGATGGTCTCGACGTGGCCCTGCTGGCCGTCGACGTTGACGTGGGCGCCGGGGTAACGGTCGTCCTCGTCGATCTTGTTGGCGCTGACGGTGCGCACGTCGTCGGGGTCGAACTCGCCGAAGGCGTCGACGGCGTCGATGTGGACGGAGCCGGTGTCACCGACGTCCTTCCCGATGAGGTCCTCGTTGACGTCTTCGAAGACGTGGCCGGCGCCGACGACGATGATGCGCGGACTGAACTCGTGGTCCTCGTCGTCGATACCGGCTTCTTCCGCGACGTCCTCGTAGGTCGTGTCGACCACGGTGTCGTCGTCGACCGTGCGGACGGTGTAGTCGATACGGACGAAATCGCCGTCCTGAAGGCCGGACTCCGCGGCCTCGGGTTCGGTCTCCGTCGCTGTCTCCTCGGGGTCATCGGCCGCGTCGGAATCGACCGATTCGGCCTGTTCGTCACTCATACTGGCTACAACTCCCGTGCGACCCTTAAGAATCACGTTTCCTGTCGGGCGCTCGTCGCGGGGCTTTTGTCGCCCGCCAACGACCCCCGGGTATGTACGAAGTCGAGTTGAAGGTCCGAGCGAGTCACGACGCGGTCCGCGACCGACTCGCGGCGCTCGGAGCCGACGCCGTCGAAACCGTCGTCCAAGTCGACACCTACTACGACGCCCCCCACCGCAACTTCGCGGCGACAGACGAGGCGCTCCGCATCCGCCGCGAGACCCACGACGACGAGTCGACGACCCGCGTCACGTACAAGGGACCGCTCGTCGAGGAAGCTTCGAAGACGCGCCGCGAGATAGAGACGGGCGTCGACGACGCCGACCGACTCGACGACATCTTCGAAGCGCTCGGCTTCTCGCCCGCCGCGGTGGTCGAAAAGGAGCGGGAGCGCTACGCGCTCGACGAGTTCACGGTCACGCTCGACACTATCGACGACCTCGGTGAGTTCGTCGAAATCGAACGCGAAGTGCCCGAAGACGCGGTCGAGACCGTCCGCAACGAGGCCATCGACCGCCTCCGTGACCTGAATCTCGACCCCGACGACCAGATTCGCACGTCGTACCTCGGACTACTATTAAATTCCTCTGAGTAATACTTCTGCGTCGAAAGGTTTCCGCAAGTTATAGCACCCGGTGGCGCGAAGTACCGTCGATGAGCGATCGGAACATTCGTATCGAGTCCGTCGACCGCCGTGCGGTCGAGGACCAAGAGGTGGAAATCGTCGAGCGGAAGGGAATCGGACATCCCGACTCTCTCTGTGACGGCATCGCTGAGAACGTCTCGCGTGCCCTTTCGAAACTCTATCTCGACCGTGTCGACAAGGTACTGCACTACAACACGGACGAGACGCAGTTGGCTGCGGGGAGCGCCACGCCCGCCTTCGGTGGCGGCGAAGTCGTCGAACCGATTCACGTCCTCATCGTCGGGCGCGCGACCCGACACTACGTGGACGAGGACGGCACGGAACACACCCTGCCCGTCGACTCGGTGGCCCTCTCGGCCGCCCGTGACTACCTCGCCGAAACCGTCCCGGAACTGGACTTCGGCACCGACGTGGTGGTCGACGTCCGACTCGGCGAGGGGAGCGGCGACCTCCAGACCGTCTTCGGCGAGGAGGGCGCCGCCGTCCCGATGGCCAACGACACGAGTTTCGGCGTCGGACACGCCCCCCTGACCGAGACGGAACAGATAGTCCTCGAAGCCGAGGAACACCTCAACGGCCCCTACGCCGAGGACCACCCCGAACTCGGCCCCGACGTGAAGATTATGGGCAAGCGCGAGGGCGACCACATCGACCTCACCGTCGCGGCAGCGATGGTCGACCGCTACCTCGACGACGCCGACGACTACCACGACGCGGTGGCGTCCGTCCGCGAAGCGGTCACGGACCTCGCGGAAGCCTCGACCGACCGCACGGTCGGCGTCGAGGTCAACACCGCCGACAATCCCGACAAGGGGAAAGACGGCCTCTACCTGACGACGACCGGCACCAGCGCCGAACAGGGCGACGACGGCTCCGTCGGCCGCGGCAACCGCGCGAACGGCCTCATCACCCCCAATCGACCGATGAGCATGGAGGCCACGAGCGGTAAGAACCCCGTCAACCACATCGGCAAAATCTACAACCTGCTCAGCACGCGCATCGCCGAGGCCGTCGTCGAAGAGGTGGACGGCATCCGCGATTTCCGCGTGCGCCTCCTCAGCCAAATCGGCCGCCCTATCGACCGCCCGCACGTCGCCGACGGCTTCGTCGTCACCGACGACAGCGTCACCCTCGCCGACATCGAAGCCGACGTCGAGGCCATCGTCGACCGCGAACTCGCCGCCGTGACGGACGTGACCCGCGACGTCATCGAGGGCGACATCCGCACCTTCTAATCGAACCAGTCTAGTACGCCCGCGGTCTACACGGTTCGTGACCGTGGCCGACACCCACCCGACGACCGTCCTCGCCAGTTTCGGCGAACTCGCCACGAAGAGCCGCGAGGTCCGCGGGAAGATGACGCGCCGCCTCCGGGACAACGTGGCCGCCCTCCTCGACGCCCGCGGCGTCGACGCGACGGTCGAGCGAGAGTGGGCCCGCATCGTCGTCCACCCCGCCGACCCCGCCGACACCGACCGCGCCGCCCGGGTCACCGCCGACGCGATGGGCGTCGTCTGGGCCCGCCCCGTCGTCCACCGCCCCGCGCGTCTCGACGCCATCCGCGAGACGCTCGCCGCTCTCGCCCGGGACGCCTCACCCGTCGACACCTACGCCGTCCGCGCCACCCGCGCCGGCGAAGCCGACGAACACGACTTCTCCAGTCGCGATGTCGAACGCGAGGCGGGCAGCGCTGTCGGCGACGCCACCGACGCGACCGTCGATTTGGACGCCCCCGACCGAACCTACTACGCCGAGGTGCGCGACGGCGACGCCTACCTCGCGGCGACGAGCTACGAGGGGCCGGGCGGCCTCCCCCTCGGCACGCAGGACCCCCTTGTCGCCCTCGTCAGCGGCGGGCACGACTCCCCCGTCGCCGCCTACGAGATGATGCGCCGCGGGGCGCCAATCGTCCCCGTGTACGTCGACCTCGGCGTTTACGGCGGCCCCGACCACGAGGCGCGGGCCGTCGCCACCGTCGGTCGCCTCGCCGCGTACGCGCCGAACTTCGACTTCCGGGTACACGTCGTCCCCGGCGGCCCCCTCGCCGAGACGCTGGTCGAGTCAGTCAACGACACGCGGATGCTCTCGTGGCGGCGGGCGCTCCTCCGCATCGCCGAAACCGTCGCCGAACGCGAGGGCGCCGTCGGCATCGTCACGGGTGAGGCGCTGGGACAGAAGTCGAGTCAGACGGCCGCCAACCTCGCCGCGACCGACGCGGCGGTCGACCTGCCCGTGCATCGCCCGCTAATCGCGTGGGACAAGCCCGACGTTCTCGAACGGGCGCGGGCCATCGGGACCCACGAGGACTCGTCGGTCCCCGTCGGCTGTGAACGCCTCGACCCGCCCTTCCCCGAGACGGGCGCGACGCTGGAGGCCGTCGAAGCAGCCGAACCGGACGACTTCCTCGACCGTGCGGCCGCCGCCGTCGACGACCGGCGACTCGTCGACCCCGAATCGCTTTAGGCCCCCGCGCCGACTGTGTACCCGTGACGCAGGTGTGTCTCGTCGGTGACGACGCCGTCGACCTCCGGTACGAACTCCTCTCGCGGGAGACGGCGCGGGCGGCGCTCGCCACCTACGACCTCCACGAGCCGTTCGCCAATTCTGTGGCCGTCGACACCGTCAGCCTCGGCGCGGCCGTCTCCCTCCTGAACGACCTGAACTGGTATCTGGTCCGCTTCGCCGACTACGCGCTCGTCCGCGAGCCGAGCGTCTCGACCGAGGAGTGGCTCTCCCGTGACCTCGCGGAGCGGATTCGCGACGGCGACTGCGACCCCGAGGCGACCGACGCCTATCTCCGCATCCACGGCATCGACGGCGACGACCTCGTCGAGCCGATGTACGCCACGCGCGTCGAGGGCACCATCCCGGAGTACGACCTCCGCGACGTGGACGACACGCTCGTCGTCCGCGTGACGGAAGCCGAATTCGGCGGCGCGTAACTACTCGTCGTCGAACAGCCCCGTCGACATGTAGCGCTCGCCGCTGTCCCAGAAGACGGTCACGACAAGCGGGTCGTCGAGCGTCTCGGTCAGGCGCTCCGCGACGCGTTTCGCGCCGAGACTCGACGCGCCGCTCGACTGCCCGACGAGGATGCCCTCCTCGCGAGCGAGGCGCCGACACTCCGCTTCGGCGTCGGCGAGCGTGACGTTCTCCACGTCGTCGAGCAGGTCCATGTCGACGTTGTCAGCGATGAACTCCGGACCCATCCCCTGGAAGTCGTTCTCGCCCGGATTCCCGGTCAGGAACTGGTTGGATTCGGGCTGGACGCCGACGACCGAGAGGTCGGGATATTCCTCTGTCAGCCGTCGCCCCGTCCCCGAGATGGTACCGCCGGTGCCGACGCCACAGACCAGCGCGTCGACGGGGCGGTCGGTCTGCTCTATAATCTCGGCGCCCGTCGTCTCGTAGTGAGCCTGCGGGTTCGCGGGGTTCTCGAACTGGTGCATCTGGACCATCCCCTCCGCTTCGAATTCGTCCGCTCGCGCCTTCGCCTCATTCATCTCGCCGTCGACGAGTTCGAGTTCGGCGCCGTACGCTTTCATAATCTGTCGGCGCTCCGGCGACTTCGAGGCCGGCATCACGATTCGCACGTCGTAGCCCTTGGCGGCGCCGACGACGGCCAACCCGATGCCCGTGTTCCCGCTCGTGGGTTCGACGATGGTGTCGCCGGGTTCGAGTTCGCCCGCTTCCTCGGCGGCTTCGACCATCGCCAGCGCCGGGCGGTCCTTCGCGGACCCGCCCGGATTCTTCGACTCGATTTTCGCTGCGACGGTCGCGCCCGCCGGCGACTCGATTTGCACCAGCGGCGAGCCGATGGCGTCGAGAACGCTGTCGTACATGGAACCTGATTCGCGGCGGGCGCCTAAATCGGTGGTGAATGTTTGGAGCTACAGCTGCGAGAGAATCCGCTCCTCGAACGCGTCGGGGTCGAGCGTCGCCACGCCCTCCTCGGCCGCCTGCGACTGCTTTCGTGCCCCCGGATTCTCGCCGACGACGAGGTAGTCCGTCTCGCCGCTGACCGACGACGTGACGTTCGCGCCGTGGGTTTCGAGGAGCTCTGTCAACTCGGCGCGGGTGTAGCCGGGGACGCTCCCCGTGAACACGAGCGTCAGTCCCTCCAGTTCCTCCCCCCTGTCGCGGCGCTCGGGGGTGACGCCCGCATCGAGGAGTCGCTCGACCATCTCGACGTTCGACTCGATGTCGAAGAAGGAGACGACGGCCTCGGCCACCTCGGGGCCAACGTCCTCGACGGCCTGCAGGTCCTCGACGCTCGCGTCCAGCAACGCGTCGAGCGAGAACGCGCCCGCGAGCGCCCGCGCTCGCTCGGTGCCGACGTGCCGAATGCCGAGGGCGTAGACGAACGTCGCCAGCGCCACGTCCGTGCTCGCGTCGAGTTCATCGAGGAGGTTCCCCGCGGAGCGTTCGCCCCACCCCTCAAGCGCGACCAACTCGTCACGGTTGAGGTCGTAGAGGTCCGCGGGCGACTCGACCAGTCCGGCGTCGACCAACTGGTCGGCGGCCTCCGCCCCGAGTCCCTCGATATCCATCGCGTCGCGCGAGCAGAAGTGTTCGAGCGAGCGCCGCAACTGCGCGGGACACGACGCGTTCGTACAGAAGTGGTGTTCGCCCTCTTGCACCACCTCGCTGTCACAGACGGGGCAGGTGTCGGGCATCTCGAAAGCGCCAACCTCGCCGCCCTCGACCACCTCGACGACTTCGGGAATCACGTCGCCCGCTCGCTCGATTTCGACGCTCGCACCCTCGGTGACGCCCAGTTCGCGGGCTTGGCCGGCGTTGTGGAGCGTCGCCCGACTGATGGTCACGCCCTGTACGTCCACGGGTTCGAGGAGGACGACCGGCGTCAGCTTCCCCGTTCGCCCGACTTGGACGACGATTCGCTCCACGGTCGTTCGTCCCGTCCGCGCGGGGAACTTGTACGCGAACGCCCACCGGGGGTGGCGGGCGGTCGACCCCAACTGCTCGCGCGCGTCGAAGTCGACCACCTTGGCGACGATGCCGTCGATTTCGTACTCCAAGTCGTCGCGCTCGGCCATGAGGCGGTCGCGGTAGTCGAGGACGGCGTCCACGTCGTCGACGACGGTCGTCTCGTCGTTGACGCGAAAGCCCAAGTCACGGAGTAAGTCGAACGCTTCCGTCTGCGAGCCGAGGTCGGCGGACGTGTCGATGACGTCGTAGAAGAAGGCGTCGAGCGGTCGGTCGGCGACCGTCTCGGGATCGAGCAGGCGGACCGTCCCCGCCGCCGCGTTGCGGGGGTTGGCGAAGGGGTCGTCGCCGCGTTGGACACGGCGCTCGTTCAGTTCCTGAAAGCCCGTCCGGGGCATGTACACCTCGCCCCGGACGGCGAGGGAGTCCGGCGCCGACGCCGGCAGGTGGAGTGGGACGCTCCCGATGGTCCGGACGTTCGCGGAGACGTCTTCACCTTGCTGGCCGTCGCCGCGGGTGACCGCTCGCTCGAAGGCGCCGTCTTCGTACACCACCTCGACGGAGAACCCGTCGAACTTCGGCTCCGCGGAGTAGTCCACGTCGCCCACCGCCTCGCGGATGCGACGGTCGAACTCTCGAATCTCCTCGCGCTCGCCCGACGACTGTAGGCTCAGGAGGGGCGCGACGTGGTCGACCGTCTCCAGTTCGTCCAGCGGTTCGCCGCCCACACGCTGGGTCGGCGAGTTCTCGTCGTGCAGGTCGAAGGCGTCTTCGAGGCGGTCCAACCGCGCGAACAGCGCGTCGTAGGCGGCGTCCGAGACGACGGGGTCGTTCTCGACGTAGTAGCGGTAGTCGTGATACTCGACCGCCGCGCGCAACTGCGACACCTGCTCGCGGGCCGCCGACGCGTCCAGTTCCTCGACCGGCGTGAATGACGTGTCCGGGGCGTGTACGTACGGGTTGTCCGCTGGTTCCTCGACCATCTCGCTGTCGGGAGAGGGGGCGCCGGGTAGGAATAGCCAGCGACTCGGTAGCCGCGCGAACGCGAGGGTTAAACCCCCGGGCGTGGTAGTGACGCGCATGTCTCTGGAAACGATGGAGCCGACTGGCGAGTGGAGCGGCAGCGACGACGTTCTCGACGCCCTCGGGCGCGAGGGCCTGACCTACCTCGTCTGGGGTGGCGACTGGTGCGGTGACTGCCAAGACCAGCTCCCGACGTTCGCGGCCGCTCTCGACGCCGCGGGCGTCCCCGACGACCGAATCGAGGAATTCGCGCTCGACGAGGACAAACAGGGCGAGGGCGTCGAGGCGTACGGCATCGAGTTCATCCCCACCGTCGTTGTCGAGCGAGACGGCGAGGAGATTGCCCGATTCGTCGAGGAGGAACCGGAGGGCATCGCCGCCCACCTCGCCGACAAGATTGCCGCCGAGTCGACGGCCTAATTAAACCAGTCGAGCGCCGCGTCCAGGTCCGTCTGGGGCGGCGAACACGTGAAGTCACGGCAGACGTAGGCCGTCGGCTGTCCGTCTTCTGCGTCGCGATTCGCCCAGATGGGCGGCGCCTCGTCCAGTCCGAGTTCGTCCAGCCACGCCGTCAGGTCGTCGTCACTCGCCGGACGAGGTGCGACGACGCCCGTCGGGAGCGGTGTATCGGCCAGCGTCTCTCGCCACGACGCCGGAATCTCGTCGGCGGCGAGCGTCAGTTCGACCGGGCCGCGAGTGTGGGCGTCGGCCGCGAGGACGAGCGACGCGTGTTCGAGCGGGCCGCTCCGAATCCGGTCGGCGTGGGTCGCCAGTAGGTCCTCGGCTATCTCGTCGAATCCCTCGTCCGGGGCGAAGAGCGCGAGTTCGTCGAACAGTTCCGCGGCGGCGCCGAGACTCGACGGCGTCGACTGGTCGGTCAACTCCTGTGGTCGCGTCACCAGTCCCTCGCCGCTCGCTGGCGTGTAGTAGAGCGTCCCCGCCTCCGCGTCCCAGAACTCCTCCCGAATCACCCGCGCCAAGTCGAGCGCGAACGCGAGATGGCTCACCTCGCCCGTCACCTGATAGCAGTCGAAGGCGCCTCGCGCGAGGAAGGCGTAGTCGTCGAGGTAGCCGTCCACCTGCACGTCGCCGCCCTTGAACCGTCGGAACAGCCGTTCATCCTCCGCGTCCCAGAGGGTGTCGCGGACGAAGGAGAGTGCGTCCGTCGCGGTGTCGACGAGCGCCGGGTCGAGCGTGCGCGCCCCCGTGGCGATGGCGGAGATGGCGAGGCCGTTCCACCCCGCGAGTATCTTCTCGTCGCGGGCGGGGCGCGGGCGCGACGACCGGGCGTCGAACGCTCGCGTCCGGGCGGTCATCAGCGTGCGTTCGACCGTCTCGACCGACAAGTCGTGCGCCTCGGCGAGTTCGTCGTACCCCATCGCGACGGTGAGGACCGTCGTGCCCCCCTCGAAGTTGCCGCCGGTCTCGACGCCGTAGCGGTCACAGAACAGGTCCGCCGCCGTCTCGGCGTCGACGCCGTCGATTGGCTCCTCGCCCATCGCCTCGCGCACCTCCTCGGGCGTCCAGACGTAGAACGCGCCCTCCTCGTCTTCGGGGTCGTCGCCCTCGTTGAGGCGGGACGGCGGCGTCTCGCTCTGGGCGTCGAGCGTGCTGTAGAAGCCACCCTCTGGGTGCTGGAGTTCGCGTTCGAGGAAGGCCACCGTCTCCGTGGCGACGCGGGCGTAGCGGTCCGCGTCCATCATTTGGGCCGCCTCGAAGTAGACGCGCGGAATCTCCGCGTTGTCGTAGAGCATCTTCTCGAAGTGCGGGACCGTCCATTCCTGGTCAGTGGCGTAGCGATGGAAGCCGCCGCCGACGTGGTCGTAGAGGCCGCCGGTGGCCATGGCGTCTAACGTCTCGCCCGCCACCGTCGCGGACGTGTCGTCGCCGTCGAGCGTCGCCGCCCGAAGCAAGAGGTCGAGGCGTCGGGGCTGGGGGAACTTCGGGCCGCCGCCGGTGCCGAACCCGCCGTGCGTGCGGTCGGCGCTCCGCACCACCGCCGCCGTCGCCGACTCCAAGAGGTCGGACTCGGGTGGCTCGCCCACCGACTCCGGCGTCGATTCGAGTTCGTCCGTGATGGCCTTGGTCCACTCGTCCGCCCGAGTCTCTATCTCCTCGCGGTCCGTCTGCCACGACTTCGTGATGTCTTTCAGCAACTGCAGGAAGCCGGGGCGGCCACGCTGTGGCTCTCGCGGGAAGTACGTCCCGACGTAGAAGGGTTTGCCCTCGGGCGTGAGGAAGACGGAGAGGGGCCACCCGCCGCCGCCGGAGACGAGTTGGCAGATGGTCTGGTAGACGCTGTCGACGTCCGGTCGCTCCTCGCGGTCGACCTTGATGGGGACGAACTGCTCGTTGAGAACGGTCGCCACCTCCTCGTCTTGGAAGCTCTCGGACTCCATGACGTGACACCAGTGACAGGCGGCGTAGCCGACAGAGAGGAAGATGGGCACGTCGTGTTCGCGCGCGGCCTGGAGCGCTGTCTCGTCCCACGGCTGCCAGTTGACGGGGTTGTCGGCGTGCTGTTCGAGATAGGGGCTGGCCTCCTCGTTGAGGCGATTGCGGTCCGTCGGCGTCGGCGCGGTCATAGTCGCGAGTCGGCCCCCAGACAGGTATACTCTCGGCTCTCGACTCGCCCTCCCGTCACCGAATAGAAACGATATGGCCAACCGTTTTGTAGGAGCTTACCGATTTCGGGGCATGGACGTACCGGCGTGGGAACGACGACTCGCCGGTCACGCACCGTCGCTGATTGCCGTCCTCGGTGGGTTGGTGGCCGTCGTCGCCGTCGCGCAGTTCCTTCGCGATATCGAAACGTTGGGCGTCGGCGTCTTCCCCGTCGTCGCTCTCGGCCTCTGTCTCTCGCTCTCGGCCGGCCTGTTCGGACTGGGTCGCTGGCTCGCAAACAGCGACCTCCCCGTTGCCGACACGTGGACCGTCGCCCGCTGGTGTCTCGGCGGGATGGCCGGATTCGGCGCGCTCGCCGCGCTGACGATAGGTATCCGCCTCGCCGAGGGACAGGTCGTCGACGGCGCGGCGCTGACCCTCGTCGTCATGGCGTCGGGTGGGGGCATCGGCGGCGGCGTCGCCGGGATTTACTACGCTCGAGCGACACTCGCGGCACGAGAAGCCGACCACCGCCGCGACGCCCTCGTCTTCCTGAACAGCCACCTCCGACACAACGTGTTGAACGCTGCGCAGGTGATTCAGGGCTACACGGACCTGCTTGCCGACCGCACTGACGAGTCGAGGTATCTCGACCCCATCGAACGCCGGAGCGCCGCCATCGCGTCGCTCATCGACGACATGAAAGAACTGGCCGACCTCTTCTCGGGCGAGCACACGCCGACGGCGCTCGACATCTCGACCGTCATCCTCCGCGAAGTCGAACACGCCCGCGAAACCCACGAGTCGGCGACGTTCGACGTGGATATCCCTCCGGAACTGTACGTGCAGGCGACCGGCGCCGTCTCTGCCGTCTTCGCGAACCTCATCCAGAACGCCGTCGAACACAACGACGCCGAGTCGCCGTCCGTCACCATCCGCGCCGACCGCCACCCGCGGACGGTGTCGGTCCACATCGTCGACGACGGCCCTGGCATGCGCGACGAGGTGAAGGCGACCCTCTTCGACTCGGCCATCGAATCCGGCGAGGGCCGGGGCATCGCACTCGTGAAGACGGTGATGAACCACTACGGCGGCGACGTCCGCGCTCGCGACAACGACCCGCGGGGCACGGAAGTCGTCGTGGAGTTCCGCCGGCCGCCATCGCGCTGACGCCGTGGTGGCTTCAGGGACCCAGATACCCCCACGCGAGCAAGCGGTCGCCGTCGCCGTCGATCCATCGCTCGCCGATGTCGTCGCGGTAGTACAGGTTCGGCATCACGATGTCGTCGAGTCGGCCGTACGCCTGCTCTCGGGCGGCCTGCATCGTCTCGCCCTTCCCGGTCACGACGACTGGCATCCCGTTCTCGCCGGCGACGCGCCACTGGTCGTCGACTCGCTTCGCGTCTTCGAGGTGGATTCCCTCGCGGCTCTCTGTCTGGAACACGACGGCTGCGTTGCGAGAGTTCTCGTCGTACGTCTTCTCGTCGTCGAACGGGAACGGCGGGAGCACGACACGGACCCCGATCTGGTAGCCGTCGTGGGTCTCCAACTCAGGGTCGTTGCCGTGGGCGAGATCGTGGAAGAACTCGGCCGTCGAGGACTCGAAGGACTCCTCTTGGAGCGCGATGGTCGGATAGCCAAAGCGTGGCGTGAACTCCAGCGGATAGATACCGCTCTCGTTGACGATGCAGTTGAGGTCGATGCTGCCGACGTAGCCCTCCTCGGCCAGCCATCCCTCCAACTCCCCGAGTGTCTCCTCGAACAGGTCGTTCCGGCCCGCCCAGAACATCGAGGTGCCCATCTCGCCCGTCGAGGGTCCGATGTTGCCCGGGAACAGCTTCTTGTGCTCGAAGTTGAAGTTGACCTGATCGACGAATCGCTCGCCGTCGAAGAAGCCACAGACCGCGACTTCGACGCCCTCGACTTTCCGCTGGAGTTGGAAACCCTTCATCCGGTGGCCCCACGCTTTCTCGTACGCGCGAAGGACGTCCACCACGTCGCTCCCGTCGTCCTCGTTGCCGACGTAGAGCAGGCGCTTCACGTTCTGGACCTCACCGAGCGGTTTGATGACGTACGGTGCCGGGTGCTCCCGAACGTGCTGGATTCCCGCCTCGAAGTCGTGGAAGACGTGATGTTCGACGGTGTTGACGCCGTGTTCTTCGAGCACGTCCATCGCGTAGCCGCGGTCCTCTTCGAGGCGGTCGGTGTTCGGCGTGCCACCGACCACGGCCTTCCCTCGCTCCCGGAGCTCGTCGGCGATGGCTCCCGTGCCGATATCTGACCCGACCCAGATGTCGTCGAAGATTATCACGTCGGCCCACTCCACCTCCGCGCGCCAGTCGTCCGTCTTGGGTACGAACCCGTCGCCGATTTCCTGGTCGGTGTCGGCTTCGATGTAGTATCGCACCTCGTGGCCCTCGCGGTGGACTTGCCACGCGAGGTCGGTTATCAGGGCCGCGTCCAGCGAAACGAAGAGGAACCGTCGGGTCTCCATACGTCACCGACACGCGGCGGCGACAAAATCTCTCCGCCGGCTTTCGTCGTGCCTATCGACCCAGAAACGTCGCGACGAACAGGAGCGCGAACCCCAGCGAGACGCAGAGACCGCCGATGCGTCCGAGCCACGTGTGTTCGCGGATTCCGGCGTCGCTCGCGTCGAGGCGGTAGTCCTGAAACTCCGGACTGTACTGCACGTAGCTCGGATACTGGAAGAACTCGACGAAGACGAGCGCACCGCCGAGGGTTCCGAGCGCGGTTCCGAGCAGTCGAAGCGTGTTCGCGACTGCGACCATACTCGTAGGGCGGGCCGAGTGACGGCAAAAACCCACCGACGTTTATCCGTGGTGACGCGGCCACCACGCCCGTGTCCCGAGCGCGCTCACTCGCCGCGTTCGTCTGCGTGCTGTTGCTCGTCGTCCCCGTCGCGAGCGGCGTCGGGGGCGCAGCGTCCCAGACAGACCCCGCCATCGTCGCCGCCGTCCCCAACCCCGTCGCCGACGGCGACGCCGGCGAATTCGTCGTCCTCGACGTGCCGAAGACGGGAGGCAACTGGACGCTCGGCGACGGCGAACGCATCGTCTCCCTGCCCGCCGACCGCCCAGCGACCAGAGTCGCCGTCACCGCCGACCCGAACGCGACACGGCGACTCACCGACGAGCCGGTCGTCGCCGTCCCCCACCTCGCACTGGCGAACGGTGGCGAGCGTCTCCGCCTCCGGCGTAACGGGACCGTCGTCGCGTCGCTTGACTACCGGGACGCCCCCGACGGCGAGCGACTCGTCCGCACCGACGACGGGACTCGGTGGCGCCCCGCCGGCTACCAGCCACGCGACGTGACTCGTCACGGCCCCGCATGTGTCACCGGCTTCGTCCTGCCGGACTCCCCGGACGTTCCCCTACAGACGCTCCGCGACGCCGAGCGTCGCCTCTATCTCGCCGGCTACACGTTCTCCAGCGAGCGGGCCACCGACGCCCTCGTCGCCGCGGAGCGACGCGGCGTCGACGTTCGCGTCCTCGTGGACGCCGACCCTGTCGGTGGCCGGACGGCCCGCGGCGCCAAGGCACTCGACCGCCTCGCCGCCGCCGGCGTCGACGTGGCGGTGCTTGGCGGGCCGCGCGCCCGCTTCGATTACCACCACCCGAAGTACGCCGTCGTCGACGACCGGGCGCTCGTCTTGACGGAAAACTGGAAACCCGCCGGCGTGGGCGGGCAGAGTAGTCGCGGGTGGGGCGCGCTCGTCGACTCGCCCACCGTCGCCACCGACCTCGCCGGCCTGTTCCGCGGCGATTCCGGGTGGGTCGACGCCGTGCCGTGGCGCCAGTACCGACAGGGCCGGACCTTCGAATCCGGCGCGGCCGCCCAGGGGTCCTACCCCTCGCGGTTCGACCCGACGACTGCGACGGCCAGCGAGGTTCGCGTCCTGACTGCGCCCGGCAACGCCGGGTCGGCCCTCGTCGGTGTCATCGACAGCGCCGACGAACGGGTGGACGTGATTCAGCCCACCGTCGGCGGACGACAGGAACCACTCTTGCGCGCGACGATTCGTGCGGCCGAACGCGGCGTCGACGTGCGTGTCCTCCTCTCGGGGGCGTGGTACGCCGCCGAGGAGAACGCCGCACTCGTCGAGTGGTTGAACGACCTCGCCGAGCGTCGCGGCCTCCCGCTCACGGCCCGCGTCGCCGAGCCAGACGGTCGCTTCGAGAAGATTCACGCGAAAGGCGTCGTCGCCGACGACGTGGTGGTCGTGGGGAGCCTCAACTGGAACGCGAACGCGCGCACGGAGAACCGCGAAGTCGCACTCGCGATTCGGAGCGAGACGCTGGCGACGTACTTCCGCGAGACGTTCGTCGCGGACTGGCGCGGCGGCGGTGGCGGCCGCTCGGTCTGGCTGGTGGTCGCGGGCGCACTCGCGGCGCTGGTGCTCGCCGTCGTCGTCGCCCGCAAAACGATTCGATTCGACTGACGGTGATGACTACAACCCGTCTCAGTCGGAGCCGTGCGCGTCGAGCGCCGAGGCACTCGACAGGGCTTCGTCGAGTTCCGCGTCGGCCATCTTCTCCACGAGGCGGTCGATGACCTCGCTTCGCATCCCCTTCACGAACTTGATGGAGCCGACGACGAGGTGGCCGCCGCCGGAGACGCCGCCGCCGACGACTTCCTCGTCGAGTTCGGCGACCATCTCCGGGATGTCGAGGCGCACGCCGTCGGAGCGAAGGACGGCGAAGTCAGGCCCGTAGCCGATGGTGATGACGGGGTCGCCCGTCTCCTCGACCTTCCGGTCGTGGAGGTTGCCCGTCGTCTTGCCCGGCGCGGGGTAGGTGAATCGGTGTGCGAAATCGTCGAGGTCGACCCGGTAGAGGTGGGCGTCGTTCGACAGTCGCTCGTGTTCGACGTGGGGGTCGAGTGCGGCGAGCTGGCGGTCGATGTCACGCTCCGCGCGGTCGGCGAGGAAGTCGACGAGTTCCTCGTGGCGCCCCGCCTCGTCGCAGTCGACGTTGAGCACGTCGCTCACGAGCGTCTTGCCCTCGCTGTAGCGGAGCCAGTGAGCGGCGTAGTCGAGGGCCTCGCCGATGCGGACGAGCGCCGAGCGGTCGTAGCCGGCCTCGTTCGCTAGGTCGACGAACTCGGACATCGCCTCGGCTTTCGACCGGTCGGCCAGTCCCGCGACGGCGGGGACGTGCCGCAGTTCGTCGGTCATCTCGGGGTCGATCATCCGCGCGAGTTCGACACACATCATGCCCGTCGTGATGCGGTAGTCCTCGTCGCGGAGGTAGGGGTTGACGTGGGCGTCGAGGAGGTGGTCGACCGCATCCGGGTCGGGGTGGTGGTGGTCGACGACGACGATGGGCACGTCGTAGTGAGCGAGGTTCTCGTAGGCGGGCACGTCCTCCTCCGTGCTGCCGTTGTCGAGCATGAGCAGGAGGGGAAGCTTCTGCCCGTGTCGCTCGCGGCCTTCGAGCGCGAAGTTAAGGTCGCGAGTCACGTCCTCCATCTCGTAGTACGGCGCCTTGCTCGGCAGGCGCTTGATGAGGTGACGGGGGGCGTCCTCGTCGTCGTGGACCGAGCGGATGAAGCGCTCGAGTGCGACCTGGACCGGCAGCGAGGCACACATGCCGTCGCCGTCGGCGTGGTGACGGACACGAATCGGGCGCCCTTCGAGGACGGTCCGGCGGAGCTGTCGGGCCACCTCACGGAGGTCCGGCCGGAGCTTGTCGAAGGCCTCCCACTCGACGATGGGGTCGACCTCGTGGGGGGTGGCTCGCTCGGCCAGTCCGGCATCGATTCGCTCGCGCACCTCGTCGGCCGTCTCGCCGTCGAGCGGGGTGAGCGACGACACTTCTATCTGCGGACTTCCTTCGTGTTCCTCGACGGTCCCCGAGATTCGGACGGGGTCGTCGAGTTCCACGTCGGGGTAGGCGCGGACGCCCGCGTCTTCGAAGGCAGTACAGGCGACGATGCCCGTCTCGTCACAGCACCGGAACACGGTCGGGCCGGCGGTCTGTTTGATCTGGCTCACGGTCGCCTCGATGGTGGCTGTCTCGCCGATTTCGAGTTCTTCGATGGGCGTAATGCTCGGCTGGTGGTCGACTGCTACCGTGCGGTAGTCGTCGAGCGTTGCCTCTTCGAAGGCCATATCGCCGTTGTCTCGAATCTCGTCGAGGCGGACGAGCAAGCGGTCGCCGACGTCGTACTCGCCGGACAGATTCGACTCGTGGACGAGGCCGGACACCTCGTCGGAGAGGTCGACGAAGACGCCGTAGGCGACGACGCCGTTGACGACGGCGTGGTAATACTCGCCGACCTCGACGTCGTCGGCCGTGCAATCGGGCGCGAGATCGTAAACGACGGGACGGGAATCCTCGTCCGCGTCGATGCCGGAATCCCCGGCAGTCCCTGCGGTCATACCTCTGTGTGACGGGCGCCCGAAGTTAAGCCTTGCAGAATCCGTGTCTGTCCACGCTCGCCAGCGCGTATCCGGAACCCTTAGAAGGCGACGCGACCGACTCGGAGCCATGCGGCTCCGCCGGTCGACACGCTCTGTCGGCACCGTCGAACGACTGCGTCTGGGGGCCGACCGATGACGACGGTCGTCGCACAGGGGACCTTCGACCTCCTCCACCCCGGCCACGTCCACTACCTCTCCGACGCCGCGGCCATGGGCGACGAACTGCACGTCATCGTCGCTCGCGGACAGAACGTCACCCACAAACCCCAGCCAATCCTGCCCGACCGACAGCGTCGAGAGATGGTCGGCGCCCTCGCCGTCGTCGACGAGGCCCACCTCGGCCACCCCGACGACATCTTCGTTCCGATAGAGCGCATCGACCCGGACATCATCGCCCTCGGCTACGACCAGCACCACGACGAGGAGAAACTGGAGCGAGCGCTCGATGCACGCGACATCGACTGTGAGGTGCGGCGGGCCTCAGCGCGAGAAAGCGAGGCCGAGGAACTCTGCTCGACCGGACGGATAGTCGAACGAATTCTGGAACGGCGCAGTTAACGAAACGGTCGAAAACGAACCTTACGCGCCGGCCGACAGCGTTTCGTCGTGTGCGGTGACGAGTTCGGTGTCCGGTTCGAGGTCACTCGACGATTCGCTTCCGCCACTCTGCTGTTCCTCGATGTACTGCTCGTACTCCGATTGCGAGACGACCTTGATTTCGAAGTACATCTGGGAGTGGGCCACGCCACAGAACTCCGCGCAGTAGCCTTGGTAGGTGCCCTCTTCGAGCGCCTCGGTCTTGATGACGTTCGACTGACCGGGCATGGCGTCCTGCTTCAGGCCGAGTTGGGGCACGTGGAACGCGTGCAACACGTCACTCGACGTGATGTTGAAGTAGATGTCTTGGTCTTTCGGTATCACCACCGTTGGCTCCGTACTCGAAATCTGAACGTCTTCCTGGGGGTAACTCGCTTGCCAGCCCCACTGGAAGGCATCCATGTGGACGACCACGTCGTCACCGTCCGGCGCAACTTTCTGCTCGTCCTGTTCGAAGCTGACGTTCTCGTTCGCCAGCACGCCGTAGGAGGCGACGCCGACGAACAGCAGGATGACAGCCGTGGCGACGGTCCACGTGATTTCGAGCCGTCGGTTCTCTCGGGTCGGCTTGGCATCGTCGGCGTCCTTGAACCGGTACACGGTGTAGATGAGAATCCCCTCGACGAGGAGGGTGATGGGGACGGCGACGAGAAGCAACTTCTCGTTGAGGTTGTTGATGAGCCCTGCGGACACTGACGTCTGGGCCGCCACGGGGTCGGCAGCGAGTGAGAAAACCACTGCCGAGAGCAGCGACGCCAGCACGAGGCGCGACCGTTTCATAGTCTATCGGCCGTTAGAATCACCTCCGTAAATAACTACTGATAGGGTCGGGGATGGCACTCGTACCGCCGCCTCGTCAGTCGGTGGGAAGAAGCGGGGCACATAAATAGGCGGGTTTCCAAACGCCGCCAGTGATCGATTCGTGCGAGACGTGATCGACCGTGTTCCCGGCTTGCTCGCCGCGAGTGCGATGGGTGTGTACCTCCTCTTGCTCGTGGGGACCACCGTCGCCGTGACCGACGCGGTCGAAACCTGTTCCGCGTGGCCGCTGTGTGGGAACGGCGCGACGGTGCCGACCACCACCGCCGGCGCACTCGTCGTCGGCCACCGGGTCGCCGCCGTCGCCGTCGGATTCCTCGTCCTCACCGCGGGGCTTGCGGCGTGGCGCGCCGACCTGCCCCGCCGGGTCGAAGTCGCGCTCGGCGTCTCGCTCGTCTGTTATCCCGTCCAGGCCGGCCTCGGTGCCGTCGTCGCCACGTCCGGCGCGGCGGGGTCGCTGCCCGCCATCCACCTGTTCGTCGGCATGCTCATCTTCGGCGGCCTCGTCGCCGCGCTCGCGTGGACGCTCGAAATCGAGACCGGCGACCCGGACGACGGTCCCGTGACCGACCCGGACGCACTCTCGCCGCCCGAGGCGCCGTCCGACCCGGTCGAACGGCCGTCGCTTCCCGACGCCCCCGTCGCCAGGGTCCGGACGCTGCTCTCAGCGTACTTCCGGCTGATGAAACCGCGGCTGATGTGGCTGCTCTGTCTCGTCGCCTCCGCGGGCATGGCGCTCGCCGTGGGGACGAATCTCGCCCCCCGAACCGTCGTCCTGACGCTCCTCGGTGGCGTCCTCTCCATCGGCGCCAGCGGAACGTTCAATCACGTCCTCGAACGCGACGTGGACCGGCGGATGTCCCGCACGAACGACCGACCCATCGCGACGGACGTGGTGTCGGTTCGCAACGCCCTCGCGTTCGGCGGCCTGTTGACGCTCGCCTCGCTCGCGGCCTTCGCCGCCGTCAACTACCTCGTCGCCGTCCTCGGCCTCGCCGCCATCGTCTTCTACAGCGTCATCTACACGCTGATTCTGAAGCCGAACACGGTCCAGAATACGGTCATCGGGGGCGCGGCGGGCGCGCTCCCGGCGCTCATCGGGTGGGCGGCCGCGACGGGCGAAATCGGCCTCGGCGGCCTCGTCCTCGCCGGTGTCATCTTCCTCTGGACGCCGGCTCACTTCTACAATCTCGCGCTCGCGTACAAGGACGACTACGCCCGCGGCGGGTTCCCGATGATGCCCGTCGTGCGCGGCGAGACGGAGACGCGAAAGCACATCCTCTGGTGGCTCGGCGCGACGTTCGTCGGTGCCGGCGTGCTCGCGACGTGGAGTTCGCTCGGCTGGCTCTACGTGGCGACGGCGGTGGTCCTCGGGGCGGTGTTCCTGTGGGCGGTCGTCCGCCTCCACGTCGACCGCACCGAATCCGCGGCGTTCCGGGCGTTCCACGCCTCGAACGCCTACCTCGGTGCGCTGTTGCTCGCCGTCGTCGTCGACGCGCTGGCGTTCTGAGCTGGCGTCGGAAATCGCGACAAGAGTAAACGGTAAGCCGGTGGCTCACGCGAACGGGTGTATGGAGAACGTAGCGATAATCGGCGCCTCGATGACCCAGTTCGGTCAGCGGGACGGCTGGGTTCGCGACTTGCTTGCCGAGGCCGGGACGGCGTGTCTCGACGACGCCGGCGTCTCGCCCGACGCGGTCGACCACCTCTACGTCTCGAACATGGCGAGCGGCGAGTTCGAGGGGCAGACGGGTGTGGTGAACGCGCTGGTCCACGACCTCGCCGCGATGCCGGCGTACACCGCCCGCATCGACCAGACGAGTTCGAGCGGTGGCGCGGGCGTCAAACACGCGTGGCAGTCGGTCGCCAGCGGCGCCAGCGACATGACGCTCCTCGTCGGCGGCGAGAAGATGACTCACCGGACGACGGCGGAGGCGACGGACGTCATCGCCTCGCTCACCCACCCCGTCGAGTACAAACACGGCGTCACCCTCCCGAGTTTCGCCGGGCTGACGGCGCGGCTCTACCTCGACACCTACGACGCGCCCCGCGAGAGTCTGGGCAAGGTGGCGGTCAAGAACCACCGCCACGGCGTCGACAACCCCCACGCACAGTTCCAGAAGGAGGTGGACTTGGAGACTGTCTTGGAGTCGCCCATCGTCGCCGACCCCCTCCGGCTGTACGACTTCTGTCCCATCACCGACGGGAGCGCGGCGCTCATGTTCTGCCCCGAGTCGGTGGCGCGGGAGTACACCGACGACTACGTCGTCATCCCGGGCATCGGCGGCGCGACGGACACGCACGTCGTCCACGAACGCGCCGACCCGACGACGATGCGCGGCGTCGTCGAATCGAGTCGAATCGCGTACGACATGGCCGACATGGGTCCCGAAGACGTCGACGTGGCCGAACTCCACGACATGTTCACCATCCTCGAGTTCCTCCAGAGCGAGGACCTCGGCTTCTTCGAGAAGGGCAAAGGGTGGAAAGCGGTCGAAGAGGGGCGCACGGAACGCGGCGGCGACCTGCCCATCAACACCTCGGGTGGCCTGAAGTCGAAGGGCCATCCTCTCGGCGCCAGCGGCGTCGCGCAGGTGTACGAAATCTACCAGCAACTGATGGGCGACGCCGGGAAGCGACAGGTCGACGCTGACACGGGACTGGCCTGTAACGTCGGCGGGTTCGGCAACTGCGTCATCACCACGCTCATGGAGGCAAACTAATGATGGAAGCACATCGCTACCCCGACGGCAGCATCACGTACCCCGGCCACCCAATCGGTCCGGGCGGCGAAGAACCGGTCGACACGGTCGACCTCAGCGAGTACACCGCAGAGGTCATCACGTGGACGACGAGTACCGCGACGCCACCGGGCGTTCGCGAACCGAACACGCTGGCCATCGTTGAGTTCGACGTGGACGGCGAACCCGTCCGCGCAATCGGTGGCGTGACGACCGAAGACGTCGAAATCGGCGACGAGGTGCGCCCCGTCTACGTCGAGGAACTCCGCGAACCGGGCGCGGGCATCCGCGAACCGGACAGTCAGGAGTGGGACGGCTATCGGTTCGAACCGGTCTGATACGGTTTATTGTAAGTCATTGCCGGCGGTTCGCCGAGACAGGCCGGTGAACCACCGGAAAACAGTTACAATAACCGTATGATATTTTTACAATTCGGGCGCCTCGGTTCGCCCGATGCCCTCCTTTCGAACCAAGCGCGGTCGCTGTGTCCTTGACGACGACACGCTCAGCCTGCAGTCGAGTCTCCGCGGTCAGTGGCGTCGGTATCGCGAAGGTGGACGGTGGCCCGCGCTCCTGATGGCCGGCGGGATGATCGGCGCTGTCGTCACTGTCGTCGTCCAAGTTCTGTCGGGGAACTGGCGACCGCTCCTGATCGGCGGCGGCGCCTTTCTCATCCTGTGGGGGGTCGGCCGAGTGAGCAACGTCGTTCGCGGATTCACCGACGACGAGGAGATTCCGCTCGAGGCGATTAGCCACGTCACGGCCGTGCCGGGGACCTCCGGGCTCACCCGCCCGCGGTTCGTCGTCTACGAGCGAGACGGGGCGACGAAAAAGCGGTACGTCATGATGCCGTCCCGGTGGCTCTCGTACGGTGACGAGGAGTTCGACCGCGCGAAAGACGCGTTCCGGGCTGTGGGCCTCGCCGTCGAAACGGACTGATTACGCTTCGTCCTCGGGCACGTCGTCGATGAGGACGACGGCCTCGCCGTCGATGACCGTCTCGCCGTCCTCGTCCTCGACGACGGTCGTCACGCGGTAGCGGTCGTCGCCGAGGTCCTCGACGACTTCGCAGATGGCGGTGACTTCCTCGCCGATGTGGACCGGGCCGCGGAACTCGAGCTCCTGTGAGAGATAGATGGTCAGGCCGGGCAGGCGCGCGAGTGCGGCGCTGATGACGCCCGAGACGAGCGTCCCGTGGGCGATTCGGCGTCCGAAGCGCGTCTTTTCGGCGAACTCGCTGTCGAGGTGGAGCCGATTCGTGTCGCCGCTGGCGTCCGCGAAGGTCTGGACCTCCGCGTCGGTCAGGCGCTTCGTGAACCGAACCCGGTCGCCGACGCTGACGCCGTCGCCGTCGTCGGAGCTTTCGAACGTCCAGTCGGGCTTGGTGTAGGTGATTTCCAGCGACGGGGCCGGTTGTCGGTCGTCCGCGTCTGCGTCGTCGCCGGCGTTCAGACCGGGAATCATTGCCCGGTTAGCGGCCAGGACGCTGCTATAGAGGTGTCCGGCGCTGTTCGAGAGGTGTTTCTGTGACTCGCGCCACGCGTTGTCGTCCGTCGATGAGTGTGTGCGTTCCGACATGGTGATGGGTGCGCATTCGGGGTGCGCGCGTAAAGACTGGTCGTCTGCTGAACCGGGCCCCGACCCGATGTGACCATTGAATGTCTTTGAGTGGTATAGAATGGTAAGAGAAGTAAACCTTATGCCTCTCGCGCCCCTCTGGAGAGATACGGATGACGCAAGACGAGGATGACGGGTCGCCGACGTGGCCCCCGATGCCGTTCGCCCAGCAGTTTCAGGACGCGAGCGAAGACGCCGTCGAACAGCAGATGCAACTGTTCAAGCAGTTCATGTCTGCCGGTTCCGGTGGCGGTTTCGACGGCTTCTCGCAACTCGGTGCGATGAGCATGGGCACCGCGATGTTCAAGACGCGCGTGCAGAGCGGCGGACGCATCAGCATCCCCGACGCCGAGCGCGAGACGCTCGACATCGAGGACGGCGACATCGTCCAGACTATCGTCATCCCCGTCAAACGAAACTCAAACGATTCACAATGAGCGCTAACAACCCCTTCAGTTCGGCTTTCGAGCTGCAACGTACGATGATTGACCAGAGCCGCCGCGCGGCAGAGACGACCCTCGACGCCCAGCGAACCGCCGTCGAGACGTGGTTCGACGCCGCCGAGTCGACCAAGTCCTTCCAGGAGAGTGGCGTCTCCCTCTCGAAGACGGCCATTCAGGCCTACCTCGACGGTCTGAGCTCGGTGCTTCCCGAGGAGTCCGTCGACGAGCTCGAAGCCGCCGTGGACGAGCAGTTCGAAGCCGTCGACGAGATTCACGCGGAAGCGTGGGAGTCCTTCCTCGAGAGCGTCGAAGAGGCCGACGCGGCCTACGACGAGCTGACCGAGACCCAGCGCGAACTACTCGCCGAGAGCTTCGACGCCGTCGAACAGATTCAGGCTGACGCCGAATCGTCCGCCGAAGAGGTCGCCGAGTCCGCCGAAGAACTGGCGGAGTCGGCCTGACCGGAGCGTTTTCACGCCACCCGCCCATTATTTGCATACCATGACAAACGACGCTAGCGGCACGTTCGACGGCGAGATGGACGCGTTCTTGGAGCGCATGACTGAGACGTACATGAACGCACTCGACAGAAATCTCGACGCACAGTCGGCCTTCCTCGAATCGTGGATGGATTCGATGGAGGACAACCTGTCGGAGGAACGCATCCAGGAGGGGTACGAGGGGTCGATGCACGCCTACGAGGCGTGGATGGACGCCGCCGAGACGTCGTTCGAACGCATGGGGAGTGCGTTCCAGGGCGAAGACGTCGACCCCGACGAGTTTCAGGATATCTGGCTCTCGGCCGCCAACGAGGCGTTCAAGGAGATGATGACGACGACGGCCTTCGCAGCGGCGACGGGTCAGAGCATCGAGGAGGCGATGAACATGCGCCAGCAGATAGACGAAGCCTCCGAGGAGACGCTCCACGCACTCAACTTCGCCACCGTCGGCGACGTGCGCGAAGTCGGTGAGCGACTGGTCGAACTCGAGCGTCGCCAACACGCCATCGAGCAGAAGCTCGACCAGGTGCTCGACGAGCTATGAACCCCTTCACCTTCCCGCTGGACGCCCAGCGCGAACTCTGGGAGCGCGCCGCGGACGACACGGCCTCCGTCGGTGCCATCCCCGACGGACTTGAGACCATGGCCGACGTGGAGGTCGGTGAGACGCCCAGCGACGTGGTCTACCGCGAGAACAAGCTCGAACTCCTCCACTACGAACCGCTCGTGCCCGAGGAGGAGCGCCACGACGTGCCGATTCTGTTCGTCTACGCGCTCATCAACCGGCCGTACATCCTCGACCTCCAACCAGACCGGAGCGTCGTCCGCCGCTTGCTCGAAGCCGGCTTCGACGTCTATCTCATTGACTGGGGGGAGCCGTCCCAACTCGACACCTCGCTCTCCCTGCACGACTACGTGAACCGCTACATCGACAACTGCGTCGACGAGGTTCGCGAGCGCTCGGGACAGGACGCCATCAACCTCCTCGGCTACTGCATGGGCGGCACGATGAGCGTGATGTACGCTGCACTCAATCCGGAGAAGGTCCGGAACCTCGGCTTGATGGCCGCGGGGCTGTGTTTCGACGACACCGGCGGCATCCTCGAACTGTGGGGCGACGAGGACGTGTTCAATCCCCGCGCAATCGCGGAGACGTTCGGCAACGTCCCCGCCGAGTTCCTCGACGTGGGCTTCGCGCTGATGGACCCCGTCCACAACTACGTCACGAAGTACGGCAATCTCTACGACAACATCGACGACGACGAGTTCGTCGAGAACTTCGCGCGCATGGAGAAGTGGCTCAACGACCCCATCGACGTCGCGGGCGCCGCCTACTGCGAGTTCCTCGAAGACATCTACCAGGAAAACAAGCTCTACCGGAACGAACTCGAACTGAACGGGGAACGGGTCGACCTCGATGCCATCACCATGCCCGTGATTCAGGTCATCGGCGAGTACGACCACCTCATCCCGCCGGAGGCGAGCAAGCCGTTCAACGAACAGGTCGCCAGCGACGACACCGAAATCATGGAGTTCTCCACGGGCCACATCGGCCTCTCGGTATCGGGGTCGAGCCACGAGAACCTCTGGCCCGCCGTGGCCGAGTGGTTCGCCGAGCGCTCGGGTGATGTGGCCGCCGAGGAGCCGTCCGCCGTCGACACGGGGGAAGCGACGCCCGACGCCGCCGTCACCGAAGACGTAGAGACGACGGCCGAGGACGTTTCGGTCACGAACCTACAGGAACTCGACGGGGTCGGTCCCGCCTACGCCTCGCGACTCGAAGGCGCTGGCATCGTCTCCGTCGAGGACCTCGCCGACGCCGAACCTGCCGTCCTCTCACAGGAAGCCGGTATCGACGAGGGTCGCATCCGCCGCTGGATCGAGGCCGCGACCGAGCGAACGTCATAGCCGTCGCGCTCTTTTCGGTGCTCGCAGGCGTGGCCTTCGAACATACGCAGTATCTGTATGAGGCATTCTAGCACATACTAGGTATTTCGATAGTATAGGTTATATATTGAAAGCGTTTATTGCATATGCGATTGACAATTCAGACGAGATGCCCGAGACACAGACGATACGCGGTCGACCCCCCACTTCCTTCGACGTTCCGAACGAGCTGACCGCTAGCGAGTCCAAACTCGTGTACCTGTTCGTCGCCGTCTCGGACGGCGCGACCGTCGACGACCTACACGCGAGCCTCGACATGTCGAAGCTCACCCTGTTCCCCGTGCTGGAGACGCTGTCGGAGCGCGGACTGGTCGACCACGTCGACGGCGAGTACGTCCCCGCGTCGGCCTCGTAGGCTACTGGTCGTTTTCGTCTTCGACCGACTCCCGTATCGATTCGAGTTCCGCGTCGATATCGCTGTCGTCGGCCTCGCTGTCGTCGATATCGTCGATATCGCTGTCGACGTCGATGTCGACACCCCGTGACTCGGCTTCTGTCGCGTCGTCCGCGGCGCGTTCGTCCTCCATCTCACGCAGTCGTTCCTCGATGGTCGCGGTCAACTCCCGAGCGTCGGCGACGACCGACGACGCCGCCGAATCCTCTGGGAGGTCTGCCCCCGTCAGTGCGTCACGCAAGTCCGTGACTGCCGCCCTGAGCGTCGCATCGGTCGGGCCACGCTCTCGCGTCGACAGTTGGTCGCGGAGTCGCTCGCCCGTCCGTTCCGGGTCGGAGAGGCGCAACACGGCCCGAAGGAGTTCGAGCGACTGCACCGTGGCTTCGAGGAGCGCGATTATCGTCGGGAGCGTGTACTCCTCGGTGAGACGGAGCATCTCGCGGGGCGTCGGCGGACGGCGCTGCCGCCGGACGTCGTCGTCGACGGCGGCCCGGAGGTCGGTCAGCGTCCGCTCCAGTTCGGCGAGTAGGTCTGCCAGGTCCTCGTCGTCACGGTTCGGCATGGACGGCCGTACGGTCTGGCTTCGGATTAGACTGCCGGGCAGTCAGTCGCGGCGGCGGATTGCCGCGAGCGCCGCGCCGACGAGTGCTACCACCGCGACGACGGGGCCGAAGCCGGGACCATCACTGGTGGTCGTGGTCGGGGTGGCTGTCGCCGTCGCGGTGGGGGTCACCGTCGCCGTCGCGGTCGGCTCGGGTGTGGGGGTCGGAGTCGCTGTCGACGTGGCGGTCGCCGTCGCGGTCGGTTCCGGCGTCGGGCGTTCGGTCGCGGTGGCGGTCGGTCTCGGCGTCGCCGTCGGCTTCGGTGTCGCCGTCGACTCTGCCCCGCCGGCGACGGTCACCGTCGTCGACGCCGCGCCGGCCTCGATGTCGCCGCCTTCGACGCTGATGCGGTAGGTGCCGGCTTCGGCACCGCTCGTGTCGATGGTGACACTCCCACCGCTGGAGGTGATTCGGCGATTGCCGGCGAGGTCGACGCCGCCGGGTGTCTCGACGGTCACTTCGAGGTAGTCCGCGTCGGCGAAGTTATACTCCACGGTAAGGCGGACCTCTTCGAAGTCGGTGGCGCTGACGGTGTCGCCAGCGATGTCGACGCCGCGTTCGTTGCGCACGTCGAAGTCACTGATTCGTGGCTGGATGACGCGCAGGTCGGCCCGACTGTCGTTGTCGCTCTCGGCGTCGTACGACCCCGGAGAGATACCGTCGAAGTCGGCATCCTCCGGGTCGACGGTGAACACGTCGTCGCCGGACGCCGAGACGAACGTCGTCTGCTCAGTGCCGACCGTGCCGCCGCCGGAGAGCTGGGCGTCGGAGATGTCGAGTGATTCGCTCACGTACACGCGAACGGGTGAGCTGGTGTCTGACGGGGCGTCGCGCGAGTCGTCGAGGGCGACCCCGACGCCCGCCGCACTCACGACGAGCGCGAGGACCACGGCGGTGACGGCGAGCGATCGAGTCGGGAGGGACGAAAGTCGCATCACCCTCCCTACGCGGTGAGCGGTAATGGTTGTTGTCTGTCGGGAGTAATGGAAACGCTCTTTGGACAGTCACACCGAGTGTACGCGTATGACTGACGGGGACGACGAGACCGACCTCCCAGCCGAGACCCTCGACTCGCGCCTCGACGAGGCGGCCGAGGCCCTCGACGCCGCCGAGACCGAAGCCGACCTCGACGACGTCGAGGCACAGCTGGACGACATCGCCGCCGACCTGGAGGACGCCAACCTCCCCAGCCCCGAGGACGACGACGAGGACGACCCCGCCGAGGAGTTACAGGACCGCCTCGACGGCCTCCGTGACGACCTCGACGAGGCTCGTGGGCCCTACGACACCGACGTGGTCGACGCCATCGAGGACGCGACGGCGACGCTCACCGACACGCGCTGGACCGAGGACGGCGAAGGCGAGACGGCCGCCGCCGTCGAATCGTTCGTCGCGGACGTGGCCGAGACGCTCGGCGTCGACCTCACCGGCGACGACGCCGACGCCCTCGACGCTGCGGCCGAGGCCGTCGCCGAGGCGGGACTCGACCCCGACGACGACGCCGACACTATCGCGACGCTGCTTGACCACACCGACGCACTCGCCAGCGGACTGGAGGACGCCGAGGAGTGGGACGACCTGGAGACTCACGAGCAGCTCCGCGCGGAGGGGTTCTACGACGTGCTCGGCCACTACAAGGACTACCCGCCCGAGTGGGCCGCGCTCAAGGAGTGGGAACAGCAGGGTAACGTCGAGATGGTCCTGCTCGCGCTCGACAGTTTCCAGTCCGACTTCATGGAGCGCCACTGCCTCGAAGCCCTCACGCGGATGAACGACGAAGCGGCCTTCGACGAGATGAACCAGCGCGCGGGCAAGCGCGACGAACCCGGCATCCGTGCGCTCGGTAAGATGGCCGCGACCGACGCCGTCGACACGCTCGTCGAGTACGTCGACGCTGACTCCGATCCCGGCCTCCAGAAGGTGACGTTCAAGGCGCTCGGCGAAATCGGCAGCGAGGAGGCTACCGGCCCCATCGCCAACAAACTCGTCGCCGAGAACGAGCAGATTCGGCCCCACGCTGCGCGCGCACTCGGCCTCATCGGCGACACGCGGGCCATCGACCCGCTGGCCGACACGCTCGCCGACGACGAGGACGACGAGACCCGCGCCGCCGCGGCGTGGGCGCTCCGACAGATCGGCACCGAGCGCGCACTCGACGCCGCCGCCGAGTACACCGACGACCGGGCCTACCTCGTCCAGCACGAGGCCGAACAGGCCGCGGATGCCCTCTCGGTCGAACAGCCGGCGTAATATCCGGCCGCTGCTCTTTCTGTACAGCGACTACCGGTGGATGCAGTCCACCAGATGACCCTCGTCGTCCTCGAACGGTTCCAGACCCATCTCGGCCGTCTCGCACTCCTCGGTCGCCTCCGGACACCGTGGTGCGAACGCACAGCCGTGTTCGTCCACGTCTATCGGGTCTGGCATATCGCCTTGGAGGACGATTCGTTCCCGGTCTGCAGTGGGGTCGGGAATCGGATTCGCGGAGAGCAACGCCTGCGTGTACGGGTGCTGTGGGTCTTCGAAAATATCGTCCACGTCGCCGTACTCGACTATCTGTCCGAGATACATCACCCCGATCGTATCGCTGATCTTTCGAGCGATGCCGAGGTTGTGGGTGACGTAGATGAGCCCGAGCCCGAACTCCTCTTGCAGGTCCATAAGCCGATTGAGTATCTGGGCCTGGACGGATACGTCCAACCCAGATACCGGTTCGTCGGCGACGAGCAGCGACGGCTCGACCGCCAGCGCCCGCGCGATGGCGATACGCTGTTTCTGGCCGCCGCTGAACGCCGAGGGACGCTGGTGTTTGTCGCTGGGCGCGATACCCACGCGTTCGAGCAGTTCGTCGACGCGCGCGTCTACCTCGTCGTCGGGAACGATGTCGTGGACGCGGATGGCCTCCGCGATAGCCTCACCGACGGACATCGTCGGGTTGAGGGTGTCCTGCTGGTCCTGATAGATGAGTTGCGCCTCGCTGCGAAGCGCTTTCTTGTTGTACGTAGCGATGTCTTTGCCCTTGAACCGCACCAGTCCGTCGGTGGGGTCCTGGTGACGAAGCGCCGAAAGGACCGACGTGGTCTTGCCGCAGCCAGATTCACCGACGAGGGTGAGCGCTTCGCCGGCATCGACGCTGAAGTCGACGCCGTCGACGGCCTTCACCGCACGGTCGTCGCCCAGCAACCCGCTCAGTAGCCCCTCTTCGAGGGGGAAGTGCTTTTTGAGCCCTTGGACTTCGAGCAGCGTCATCGTTCTCCCTCCGGGTCCGTCAGCTGTCCACCGTCTGCAGTGACGTCGTCGAGGGCGGTCGGGTCGGGGGCACTCGGCGACGACGGACGGGTCGAACAGCCCTCGTGTAGGAAGCATTTCGACAGGCGTTCCTCGCTGAGTTCGTAGTACGGCGGTCGTCGCGCGCTGCACGCCTCCATCTCGTCCGGGCAGCGCTCCCTGAAGACACAGCCGTCGGGAAGATTTTGGAGGTCTGGTGGTGAGCCCTCGATGGTGTCGAACCGGGGCTCGGTGTCGAGGTGGCTCGGGACCGTCCGAAGCAACGCCTCGGTGTAGGGGTGGCTCGGCTCCGCGAACACCGACTCGACCGGTCCGTACTCGACGACGTTGCCCGCGTACATGACAGCCATCGTGTCACAGGTTTCGGCTACGACGCCCATGTCGTGGGTTACCCACAGAATCGACAGGCCGAGGTCCTCCTGCAGGTCGGACAGAAGGTCGATAATCTGGGCCTGGATGGTCACGTCGAGCGCCGATGTCGGTTCGTCCGCGAGCAACAGGTCGGGGTCACAGGCCAGCGCCATCGCGATGCAGACGCGCTGGGCCATCCCGCCGCTGAATTCGTGCGGATACGCCTCGGCGCGCTCACGAGGCGAGGGAATGCCCAGCCGACCGAGCAGGTCGTAGACCCGCTCCCACCGTTCGTCGGAATCGAGGTCAGTGTGGGCCTCGAGTACGTCCGTAATCTGGTCGCCGACGGTGTACGCTGGATTGAGGTGTGCCGTCGGTTCCTGGAAGATGAAGCTGATATCGTTGCCCCGGAGTTTCCGAAGCTCGGCGTCCGACATCGTCGTCAGCTCGCGTCCGCGGTACTCGACGCTTCCCTCGACGATTTCGCCGGGGTCTTCGACCAGCCCCATCACCGAGCGCAGCAACGTCGATTTTCCGGACCCCGATTCGCCGACGACGCCGAGCACTTCGCCCTCCTCGAGAGTGAGTGAGTTGTCCTCGACAGCCTTGACCGGCCCCGTAGGCGTCTGATAATGCGTGCTGAGACGGTCGACGTCGAGCAACGGTGCCGTCATTCGACCACCTCGTCGCGGTCCTCGCCGTACAACAGCGTTTCACGCAGTCCCATGCCGAGGAGGTTGAACCCCAGCACCGCGATGGCGATAGCGAGTGTCGGGAAGACGATTGGCCACGGCGTGACGAGGATATACTCGCGGGCGGCGTTGGCCATCGCGCCCCACGAGGGTTTGGGTGGTTGGATGCCGAGGCCAAGGAAGCTCAGCGTCGCCACGTCGATGAGGGCGTACGCCACGTCGGTCGTCCCGAGGACGACGATGGGCGGCACCGCGTTGGGGAGCATGTGTTTCAGCATGACTCGCTTGCTGTCGTAGCCCAGTCCCTCTGCGGCGCGGACGTACGTCTCCTCTCGTATCGACAGCGCCGACGACCTGACCGTTCGCGACATCATCGGGACGTAGACGATGCCGATGGCGAGCATCGCGTTCCAGATGTTGATGCCGAACGTGGTGACGATGACCATCGCCAACAACAGTGGCGGGATCGACACCAGTACGTCGAGGCCGCGCATCACCGTCTCGTCGACGCGTCCCCTGTAATATCCGGCGACGAGGCCGAGACTGACGCCGACGACCGTTTCGAGTGTGACGACGACCACCGCGATTGCGATGGCGTATCGCGTCCCGAAGACGATGCGCGAGAAGATATCGCGCCCCGTATTGTCGGTGCCGAAGGGATGGTCGGCACTCGGTGGCGCGAGCGTGTCGTCGAGGTCCTGCGCGCTCGGTGAGTACGGGGCCAGCACCGGGGCGAAGATGGCCACGAATATCAGCCCGAGCACGATGCAAAATCCGACCGTCGAGAGCGGGTTGGCTCTGATCATGCGCCACCCGTTGGTCACGCCACCGATGACGCGAGAGCGGCGTGCGCTGCCGGTGACAGCGACGTCTGTTGACTCCTGGCTCATGTCGATTCCTCCTGCGAGTGAGTGCTCCGATGGCTCATGTCAGGTCTGTCCTCCGATGGTGATCCGCGGGTCGATCTTCGTATAGAGGAAGTCGACGACGATGTTCGAGACGACGAACACGACCGCGGTGATGATGGTTCCCGCCAGCACGACTGGCGCGTCCTGTGCTTGGACGGCATGGATGATGAGACGGCCCAATCCACCCATGCCGAACACGTACTCGACGACCATCGCGTAGACGATGAGAAAGCCGATCCACAGCCCCGACACCGTCAGTACCGGGGCGAGCGCGTTGATGGTCGCGTGCTTCAGGACTATCCTCCGGGTCGGCAGTCCCATCGCGACGCAGGTCTCCATGTAGTCTTTCTCGAGTACGTCCCGCATTCCCGACCGCATCATCCGAAACATCAGGGCGCCGATTGTCCCCCCCAACAGCAGCGAAGGGACGAACAGATGTGTGAGGCGCCCGACGACGCCGGAGCCGGCACCGCTCGACGGGAGCACGTTCAGGTGGAACGAGAAGACCAGAATCGCCAGCACGCCGCTGACGAACACCGGAACGCTGACGCCGACGATGGCGAGGACGGTCAGCACGCGGTCCAGCCGCGAGCCGTGTTTGTAGCCGGCAACGATGCCCGTCGGAATGGACAGCAGCGTCGCGAGTACCATGCTCAGCGTCACGATTTGGGCCGTGATCGCCCACCGTTCGGCGATGAGCGCCGCAACCGGGCGCTGCTGGGCGAACGAGTAGCCCAAGTCGCCCGTCAGGACGTCTTTCAGCCATAGAAGGTACTGGACGTGCCACGGCTCGTTGAGATTGTACTGCTGGATGACGGTCTGGCGCATCTCCTCGGTGACGACGCCACCTGCCAGTAGGATGTCGGCAGGCGAGCCGGGAGCGATCTGGAGCAGGCCGAACACGAGGAACGTCACCGCCCATACGATGAACACGCCGACTCCGAGTCGCTTGACTAGATACCTGAGCGCGTGACTCGACACCATTGTTATTCCGAGACGTACATGTCACGAAGGAAGCTGGTGAAGTACGTGACGAACGCCGGGACCTGTCCGTCGTACCCCTCGAATTTCGTGTTGAACGCCTTGGTGGTGTCCGGGTGGAAGACCCAGACGCCGGGCGCGTCGTCGACGACGATTTGATTGGCCTGCTTCGCGTACTGGGCCCGTTCTTCGGGGTCGGTCGTCGTCTTGAACTGCTGGAGGAGTTGGTCGACTTCCTCGTTCTGGTAGCCGAACCAGTTGTTACTCGGCGGCAGTTGCTCCGAGTCGAACAGCGGGCGGATGATGGCGTCCGGCGAGGGGTAGTCGGAGGCCCAGAGCGTCATCTGCATGTCTGGCCGCTCGGAGAAGTCCTCCTCTCCCCAGATGGTGTCGACGTACGTCGATTGGGAGACTTTGTTGACGCTTACGTCGATGCCGACCTCGCTGAGATACTGCTGGATGGCGATTGCTGGCTTCTGTGTGACGGTATTCTGCGTCGTCATCAGCGTCGTCTCGAGCCGAGGACTCCCCGTCAGCCCGGCGTCGTCGAGGAGCTGTTTCGCCTTCTCGGGGTCGTACGGAAACCCGTCGTACTCCAGGTCCTCGGGCGTGACGTGTCCCATCATCCCCTCGGGCAGCATGCTGTGCGCGTGGGAGCCGTAGTCACCGACCGTACTCTGGGTGATGGCCTCCGTATCGATGGCGTAACTCACCGCGCGCCGAACCTGCGCGTCGCTAAACGGCCCTTCCATACAGTTGAACACCAGATGGCTCGTCTGGAAGGACGTCGTGGTGTAGAGGTCGACGTTGTCGAGCTGGTCGAGCACCGACAACTGGTCGATGGGAATACCACTCGTCCCGCCGAACTCGCCGTTTCGCATCCCCGTGATGCGCGAGGTGCCGTTGGGGACGATCTGGAACGTCGCCTCGTCGAGGTACGGGAGGTCACCGTCCCAGTAGTCGTCGTGACGAGTGAGACGGACGTGGTTACCGCTCTGCCACTCCTCCAGTTGGAACGGTCCGGCACCGACCGGTTCCTGTGCGAGGTCGGTCCCTTTCTCCTCTATCTGTGACGCTGGCGCGACTCCCCACGCCGTTGTGGCGGGGACGTACTTGAACGAGGCGTCGACCTCGCTCATGTTCACCTGTACGGTGTAGTCGTCGATTTTCTCGAAGTCGTCGACGGCTCCGAACATCCACGCCAGCGGCGATTTCGCTTCGTCGCGGAGGGTCAGTTCGGCGCTCGCGATGACGTCGCCCGCGGTCATCTCACTCCCGTCGTGGAACGTCACACCCTCCCGGAGTTCGTACACGTACGTCGTGTCGTCCGGGGACTCCCAGCTGGTCGCGAGCGCGGGCTTGAGTTCCATCTCCGGTTCGCTGTACTCCAAGAGACTGTCCCAGATCTGTGTCGTGAGATTGTTGGTGACCGTGTCGTAGGACTGCCAGTACGAGAGGTTAGCCGGCGACCCACCGAGGGCGAACGTCATGCTGCCGCCGTGCTTGCCGTCGCCCGACCCGCTTCCGGTCTCCGTACTGCCGTCCCCGCCCGAATCGCCACCGGTACAGCCAGCCAGCACTGTCGACCCCGCGGCGACCGACGCTGCTTGCAGTATCCGTCGGCGTCGATAGCTATCGTCGTCTGGTTGTTCCGTCATGTCCACTGCATACGAGCGAATGTCCCCACATATATCTTGGGATAGAATTGGATATTCTAACACTCATTCGAAAAAATAGCCATCAAATAGAGTGTTAATTCTAGAAAATAGTTATAAATTTAGTTGAAATGCGCTTTCCAGTTTATTATCTAATTCCCAAATAACTGCCACTGGCGGCCGTCTTCCCTGTGTTCGGTGGTGCCGAGCATATATTCTGTTTCTAAACCAAATTTAGCCTACACAAACTATTTGTATTGATATATCCGAAATAGATTTGAATGACAGAATTAAATCGCGAAGAATCTGGACACTACGAATTCGGGAGTGGCATGGAGCCGGCTCTTCGCGTCGAACCGGGCGAATCTTTCACTGTCGAAGTGTGGGACTCGTTCAAAGACCAACTGTTCGACCACGGAATGGGGGAGTTCGACGCGTCGGACGTGCCGACGATGAACGCCCCCCCACCGGGATTCGACGCCAACCCTGTGAGTGGCCCTGTGTACGTCGAGGGCGTCGACCCCGGAGACACGCTCGCCGTCCACGTCGAGGAAATCGTGCCCGAACGCGGGTACACCACCACGTTGGAGGGACACGGCAATCTCGCGGGCAAGGAGGGGTGGGATTCGTGCAAGACGAACTACGCTCACGAGGTCACGCTCGAACCGGGACCGAGTGGCACGACGGCGGACGGCACCGCGCGTATGGAACTCGGCGGCCGCGAGTGGGAGTGGGAGCTCAACCCCCACATCGGAACCATCGCCACTGCACCCGGTCGGACTGTCCAAGACCCACTCACGACGCAGGGACCGTGGGGTGGGAACATGGACGTCCGCGACCTCCAGCAAGGGAGTACCGTCTGTCTCACATCGTTCACCGAGGGAGGCCAACTATTCCTTGGCGACGTGCACGCGTCACAGAGCGATTCCGAATACACTGGCTTCGCCGTCGAAACCCGGGCGACGGTCACCCTCCGCGTCGAAGTCGTCGATCACGACGTGCCTGGTGTCTTCCGCATCGAAACCGAGGACTCGATTATCCACGTCGATTCCTCGAAAAATGCCGGCACGCCCGCGGCAGCACTCGACGGTTGTTTCGAGGCGATGATGGCCGAACTGATAGAGGAGCACGGATTCAGCGAGCGGGAAGCGTACATCCAGATGAGCGTCAATCCCAACGTCACCGTGCGGACGTATCAGTTCATCCGTCCCGACTACTTCACCGTCGGCGTCAAACTCGATACGGCGATGCTGGACGGCGTTTCCGGGTAGCCTCTGCAATCCTCACTCGTCCAATCGCGGATACGACTGCTTCCCGCCCGTCGAATTTCGAGCGACGAGCGTCGCGACCGCTTGGGTCTGTCCCTCGTGGTCCGCTCGCGTCCGCTCCTCGTAGTGGAGTATCGTCAGGTCGAGACAGGCGTGGAGAAGGTGGTTCGTGGGGTAGCGATAGCGGTCGCTCGACGGCCCGATGTCGATGTCGTCGCTCGACCGCAGGTGGTGTTCGTAGACGAGGACGCCACCCGGCGCGAGCGCCGTCGTGAGGTCGGGGAGGCGCTCCAGCATCGCGAAGAAACTCACCGTAATCACGTCGTAGGCGTTCGGTTCGAACTCGAAGTCGTCGATGTCGGCGCGAATCCAGTTCACGTCGACGCCGGCTTCCTCGGCGGCCCGCCGCGCTCGGTCGAGTGCTTCGTCGGAGACGTCGACGGCGTCGACGTCGTACCCCTCGGCGGCGAGGAAGCGAGCGTTGCGGCCGGTCCCCGTCGCCACGTCGAGTGCGCGACCCGACGGGAGCGTGTCGATTCGACGCGCCAGTTCGGGAATCGGGTCGTCCGGCAGCCTAAACGAGTCGTCGTTGTACTTCTCGTTCCAGCGGTCGCGGTCGTCGGTCACGGGGTCAGGGAGGAACGCTGGCGGGTTAAGTATCCGCAATCGACACACCCATCAGCGACCACGCGATACGGCTGCTGTGTCCTCCACTCGATACCGAAATCTCGGTCTGTTTGTCCTCTTGGGGGTGTTGTTCGGCAGTTCCTTCGTCGCCATCAAGGCCGGTCTCGACGCGTTGCCACCGGTGTTTTTCGCCGCGCTCAGATTCGATATCGCGGCGCCCATCCTCCTCGCGTACGCCGCGTGGCGATACGACTCGTGGCTGCCTCGAACCCGGGCCGACGTGGTCGCGCTCCTCGTGGGCGCCGTGACCATCATCGCCGCGAACAACGGCCTCCTCTTTCTTGGACAGCAGCAGATTACGCCCGCCGCGGCGTCGGTGATGTACGGCCTGAATCCCATTCTCTCGCCCGTCTTCGCGCTCTTCGTCCTCGATTCGCGACTCGACTTTCGGGGCGCGGTGGGCATCCTCCTCGGTCTCCTCGGCGTCGTCATCATCGTCCAACCCACGCCCGAGACGCTCACGTCGAGTTCGACGATTGGCCAGTTGTACGTCCTCGCCGCCGCGGCGGGCATCGCCCTCGGGAGCGTGCTCACCCGGCGCATCGAGTCGACGATTCCCAGCATCTCCCTGACCGCGTGGGCGATGGCAGTCGGGGCCGTTCTCCTCCACGTCTGGAGCGTCGGCATGGGCGAACACGCCACGACGGCGGCGCTGACGCCGACGGTTCTGCTCGCCATCCTCGCCGTCGCCATCCCGTCGACGGCCGCCGCGTACCCCATCTACTTCACACTCATCCGCCGCATCGGGCCCGTCCGCACGAATCTGGTGGCGTACGTCGTCCCCATCGTCGCTGCGCTCACCGGCTGGCTCCTCCTCGGCGAATCGGTCACGCTGGCGACGGCGGTCGGTTTCTGCGTCGTCGTCGCCGGCGTCGCCCTCCTCGAACGCCACGTCGTCGCCGAGGAATTCGCACGCCTCACTGGCTGACACCCAGCGTCTCTTTCACGCGGTGAAATTGACACCAAGATTTACTATTCTGTGTGATATATGTTATCACGCTCGGATTTCACGTATCGCTATCCACGCCAGCGTGTAGCGCCGGTTCGTGTGACCCACATCCGAGCAGCGTGCGACATGCCACCGCATGCGACGCGAGACGGCGTCGACCGTCGGCGCCGTCACCGACCGCTGTGAGCCCGTTCGCGAAAACTGACGAATCCAACATCATTTTTAATTATGTTTACGAACTAAGGGTGGGCCCTGCGCTCCGAAGGACGCGCCCCGCCTTTCGGACCATCGCCGACGAACGGGTCTCTGCCGCGTCCGTCGGCGAGGGCTCACTCCTCTCCGAACACGGACGGCGTGGGGCGAGGACGTGGAACTCTCTCGGTGAGGCGTTCCCACTCGGAATCGGCCAACGTAACTCGTAATCCGCCTCCTCGCCAAGGTAGTCGTACATGACGGACGACTCCGATATCAGCGTTCGACTCGTTCGAAACGCGACGCTCCTCGCGACGGTTGACGACACGACGTTCCTCGTTGACCCGATGTTCACGCCACAGGGCGAGATGCCGACGGTGACGGATAGCCCGGGCGTCCCTGACTTTCTCACCACCGCGAACCAGAAACGGAATCCGCTCGTGGCGCTCCCGGACGTCGACTTCGACCACGACGCCGTCGTCGTCACGCACCGACACCCCGACCACTGGGACGAGGCCGCCAGAGAGCAACTCGACGCCGACGTTCCCCTCTTCTGTCAGCGAGCGGACGAAGCCGCCTTGACTGACGAGGGGTTCACCGACGTGCGGCCCGTCGACGACGAAACCACCTTCGACGGCGTCACGATTCACCGGACGCCCGGCCGACACGGCCACGGCGAGTTAGCGGAGGGGATGGGCCCCGTCTCCGGGTTCGTCTTCGAGGGCGACGATACGCTGTACGTCGCCGGCGATACAATCTGGTACGACCCCGTCAAGGAAACGCTCGACCGATTCGACCCCGAGATGGTCGTCCTCAACGGCGGGGCAGCGCAGTTCGACCAAGACGAACCGATTACGATGGGCATCGAGGACGTCCGCGCCGTCCGTGCGGCCACGGATGCGACTGTCGCCGTCGTCCACATGGAAGCCATCAATCACTGCCTGCTCTCGCGGGCGGACCTGCAAGCGCAGACGGAGGGCGTACTCGTGCCCGAAGACGGTGAGCGGATTTCGCTGTAGCGGGGGTCGCTGGACGGGCGTTCGGTATCGGCGTAACGGGGTCGAATTCCTCTATCGAAAACGAGAGAAGCAGCGCCGCTATCTGGTCATTTGAGACGTTTCGGGAGAAGAAGCCGGAGGAGGGATTTGAACCCTCGGCCACGCCGTCGGGCGATTACGCACGACTCGCCCGCCGTCGGTCGTCTCCGAAGATAATCTCCTGCCAGTATGAGCGTGGAAATCCACTATGGAACTCAAACCCACGCCCCCACAAGACGCCAAGAAGCGTTACCTCAAGAAAAAGAAATCACACGTCTCCAAAAAGACAATCTACAACTACGACACCGCCCTCAAACGGTTCCTCGAATTCCTCGACAAGCGCGGCATCAAAGATATGAACAACGTGGACAGCGACGAAATCGTTCGGTTTGAATCGTGGAGGCTGGACAGTGTGAAACCAATCACCTGCCGAAACGATATGCGAACAGTGAGCAACTTCATCCAATTCTGTGAAACCATCCAAGCCGTCCCAGTCGGCCTACACGAACTCGTAGTCCCCACCAAGGTCTCCGAAGACGAGGAAATCTGCGAAGACATTCTGACCAAGCAGGAAGCCAATGACATACTGGCCCACCTCGGGAAATACGAATACGCCAGCAACCGTCACGTCATCACGCTCATCCTCTGGAAAACCGGAATGAGAATCGGAGGCCTTCGGGCGCTCGACCTCAAAGACGTCGACAAAAGCCGTCCGGCGCTGGAAATCAGACACCGGCCCGAAACAGGAACGCCCCTCAAACGCAAACAGAAAGGCCAACGAGACGTCCTGCTCAATTGGGAGACCTCCGACGTAATAGAAGACTACATCAACGACACTCGGCCCAACGTGAAAGACGACAATGGGAGAGAACCACTTCTCGCGTCAAGATACGGCCGACTAGCCGAGACAACCATCCAGAAGAATATCTACACTGCGACCCGGCCGTGTACCTATAACGGCGGGAAGTGTCCATTCGGCGAAGACACAGACTCCTGTGAAGCCCTTGCATTCGACCAAGCAAACAAATGCCCCGGTTCAGTTAGCCCGCACGCCCTTCGACGGGGATACGTCACAGCCGCTCGAAACGCCGGCCAGCCCAAAGACGTGACCGGAGAACGAGTCAATATGGGCGGGAAGGTCCTCGAAAAGCACTACGACCACGGGAGTTACGACGAAAAAGCAGAGCGAAGGAGTGAATATCTGAGAGAGATATAGAGTTGGCACAAAATATCCAATAAGAAAACTTCTCTTGAATTTATTTGGAGATAATGAAATATGGGGACTGAGGATAAATAATGGATTCGGTCACTTTTCTTCATTATTTGTGGGGTAATCGCTTTTGCTTTTGGTATGCTGTATAGTCCATTAACGGCGGGAATGGGATAATTAGTATCACGGACCAATCAAACCACATCCACTCTAATCATCAACTACATCTTCTCAATTATCAACTTTCTTACTAATATGTGAATTCTGACTAGTGCGCGAGAGTTCTACTAAGCACGACCACCCTGCTCTGCGTGAATTTGAGATTGAGACGATGAATGTCCCTTACAAACTATCGGATGCTTCAGATACGTGTCTCAGTCACTCTCACGCACTCTGTAAGCCGACTCTCACCAGACCTCGACCGACGCGAACAGTCGGGAGGACTATAGTGAGAATCATAGGTCAATTCGAGATGGCCAGCACCGGGGCATATCTCTGGCCATTCTGAGAGCCAACAAGGGGGTCCGGTTCCATTTGTGGGGGGTCAGCGCAGCCAACATCGTTCAGATTTACTATCGCTTGTAGACCCCTTCACGTTCCTTAGAATTAACTGTGGCTTTGAATAAAATTAGATACGAATTGATTGTAGACTACTGAGAGAACGCTAAAGGACCATTAACGGCGGGAAGTGGTGCTGTACGGTGCTATAGCAGTATAGATGGGAACTCGTAGTCGACTACTAAGAGACCCATTAATGTAAAACCATAACGGCGGGAATGGGAGAGATAAGGTCAGCGGCTTACAGTACCGTACCGTTACAGCATACTGCTACAGTACCGTACCGTTACAGCA